>JBKQPG010000036.1:0-9410 GCA_052145115.1 Bryobacteraceae bacterium | reverse complement strand
CCGGCGTCCACCGCTCCACCCTCCACCGCTGGCTCAGCCACTGCGAGGACTTCCAAGCCGCCTATGCCGCCCTCTGCCGCCGCCAATCCGAGGCCGATTCCGACCTCGCCGCCCTCGCCCGCGCCTCGCTCCAGGCCCTCATCACCGACCCCGCCACCCCCGCCGACCTGCGCCTCCGCGCCATCCAGACCGCCCTCAGGCTCGTCCAGTCCCGCCCCGCCAGCGCCCTCTTCCCAGCCCTCGAACGCCCTCCTGACGCGCCCTTGCCCGCCCTAGCTCAACCTGGCCGCGGTAGCCCGCACAGCGGAGGCGGCACAGCGGAGGAGGGCCCACCCGGCCCTCTCCCCAGCGCTCCACCCCCGCCCTCGCCCGGCTCATCGGAGCCCACCATCAGCGCCGCCGAGCGCGCCGAGCTCCTTGCCACCCTCCACGCCGCCCGTGAGCGCCTCGCCCTCCTTCCACCCGGTTCGCCCGCCGTAGCTCCACCTGGCCGCGGTAGCTCCCAGAGCGCAGGCGGCAGAGCGGAAGAGGGCACAGCCGACCCTCTCCCCAGCGCTCCACCCCCGCCGCCACCCCCCGCCCAGGCGCTGCTCGAATCTCCGGCAGCGCAGGCGCCAAAGCCTGAAGCCACGCCAGTGGCGTTGGCGACGGTGGCCCGCAACGCCCCCTGCCCCTGCGGCTCGAAGCTCAAGTTCAAACGTTGCTGCGGAATCAACGCCCCACCCGTCCTCCATGCCGCCACCCCCTGAGCCCGCCCCGGCGCTGCTCTCGACGCCCTCGCTCCGACCAACCACCCCTGCCCCCAGCGACACGAGTCGGCGCGGGGAGAAAATTCAGGCTCGAAATACAACATTTATAGTATTGATTCGCTAAGTGATTTCCTCGTATTGTGTTAGCACTGGGATGCTTCAGGCGGTCTTTCATCAGGTCAGTTTCACTCCGCCCACGGGTGGATCTCGCAACTGAGCCCTTACCGTCGACTTGGAAGACTGGTCTGGCGGCACTGGGACGGGCTTCGGTAAGCCGCTGTGCGCGGATTTGCCGCATCGCCCGGCGCCCATGCCGCAGCGCGGGTGGCGCAATGTCGGGATGAACACAGGCGAAGGGGTTTGTAAGGTCACATGGGACGATTCCTTATCAGGGCACTATTGCTCGCAGTTCTTCCGTTGTGGATCGCCGGCGCGCAGCCGGCGGATTCCAATCCGGCCGGCGCCGCTGCTCCTAGTGAAGCGGACTCCGCGTCGAATCAAACTTCGAGCGCTCCCGCGGACGAGATCCACTGGGGCAGCGTGGTCTTTTCCGGTAGCGTGCGGACGCGTCTCGAGGCCTGGGACTGGTTCGAAGACTCCGCCAACGGCCGCTACACCATCTCGGACTCCCTCATCCGGCTGAGCCTGAGCCAGGTTCTGGGCAACTTCGATTGGCAACTGGAATTTGCCGTCCCCGTCCTGCTGGACCTGCCCACCAACGCCCTCGCGCCCGCACCGCAGCTTCAATCGGGCCTGGGAGCCAACTATTACTCGGCCAATCACAACAGCACCGACGCGGCGATGATCTTTCCGAAGCAGGGCTTTGTGCGCTTCAAGCGCTTGTTCGACCACGACGGCGAGTCGCTCCGCGCCGGGCGATTTGAGTTCTTCGACGGCGCCGAAGTAGCTCCCCAGGACCCGACCCTGGCGGCGCTCAAACGAGACCATGTCGACCAGCGGCTGATCGGGAACTTCGGGTTTGCCGATGTGGAGCGGAGTTTCGACGGAGCCCAGTACACGGCCCAAGGCGGCGCCTTGAATCTGACCGTGATGAGCGCTCTGCCGACGCGCGGCGTCTTTCAGGTCGATGGCTGGGGCAACCTGCGGACGTCAGTCAGCTACATCGGGTTGACCGGCCAGCTTCCGGGCAAGAGATCCTCGTCGGAATGGCGGCTGTTCGGGATCTACTACGATGACTTCCGGCACGTGCTGAAGACCGACAACCGGCCGGCGGCCGTGCGCCTGGCGGACATGGACAACATCCGCATCGAGACCTACGGCGGGCATTTCATCAATGTCACCAAGACGCCCTCCGGCCCGGTCGATTTCACGTTCTGGGGCGCATTCCAGACCGGAGCCTGGGGCCGCCAGGCCGATCGCGCGGGAGCTTATGACGCTGAGATCGGCTGGCAGCCGCACATTCTGACCCGCCTGCGTCCGTGGCTGCGCGCCGGCTACACCTTCGGGAGCGGCGACAAGAATGCCTCCGACGGAGTGCATGGGACGTTTTTCCAGCTCCTGCCGACGCCGCGCGTCTACGCCCGCTATCCCTTCTACAACATGATGAACCTGGAAGACGCCGCCGCGGAGCTGGTCTTCCGCCCGGGCAAGCGACTCACGCTGCGCAGCGATGCTCACTCCCTGCGCCTGGCCTCCCCGTACGACCTGTGGTATCTCGGAGGCGGCGCCTTCCAGCCCTGGACCTTCGGCTTTACCGGCCGCAACGCCGGCGGCGCGCGCAGCCTGGCGAATGTGTGGGACCTGAGCGCCGATTACGCCTTCAACGCCCACTTCGCCACCGGATTCTACTACGGCTACGCCGTTGGAAAGGCCGTCCTGCACAAGATCTATCCCGACGGGCCCTCCAGCCCGTACGGCTTTGTCGAGCTGAACTACAAGTTCTAAGTCGCTAAGCTCTGCCTCTGGTCTCAAGAGCCCGCCTGCGCGCCGGCCACGGAGCGGCTGAAATCCCAGTGCGCCTTTGTCCCCGGCCGGCAGGTGCTAGGCTAGGCCATTCAAGCCGCGCGATCGGATGGCGGCGATCGCCTCCGGATGATGAGGTTGGAGGGGGCGTCCGTGGGGTCTGGCGTCACAAACGGAATCCAGCCGTCAATGCGCAAGCTCACGCTGCTGCCGCTGATCGCGTCCATCTATTTCATCGTCGCGGGCGGGCCGTTTGGGCTCGAGGATATCGTCGCGCGCTCGGGCTACGGCGGCGCGATTCTGATTCTGCTCGCCACGGCCCTGATCTGGGCCGCGCCGACGGCGCTTATGGTGAGCGAACTTACCAGCGCGTTACCCCAGGAGGGCGGCTACTACGTCTGGGCGACGCGCGGACTGGGGCGCTTCTGGGGTTTCCAGGAAGCCTGGCTGTCCCTGGCCGGCAGCATCTTCGACATGGCGATCTACCCCACGCTGTTCGTCGCTTATCTGGGCCACTTCGTGCCGTCGGCAGTAGCCGGCGGGCGCGGAGTGTGGATCGGCGTCGCCCTGGTCGCGGTTTGTGCCGTGTGGAATCTGCTGGGCGTCCGCAGCGTAGGCGTGAGCGCGGTCTTCATGGGCCTGTTGCTGCTGGCGCCGTTCGCCGTTCTTTCCGTGTGCGCGCTCGTGTTCCGTTCCCGCGCCGCCGCCGCGCCCGCGCCGGCCTTTGACTTTCTGGGCGCCGCCATGGTGGCGATGTGGAATTACATGGGTTGGGACAATTCTTCGACCATCGCCGGCGAAGTGGAACGCCCGCAGCGGACCTACTCCCTGGCGCTGGCCGGTGCGATCGCGTTGGTCACCCTGACCTACGTGCTGCCGGTCGCGGCGGTGGCCACGACGGGCGTCGCGCCGGGCGCCTGGTCCACCGGCGGATGGGCCGACGTGGCGCGCCAGGTGCTGCAGGGCCACGGGGGCGCGGCGCTGCTCGCGGCCACCATCACCGCCGCCGGGATGCTCAGCGCGGCCGGCACCCAGAACGCGCTCACCATGGCCCTTTCGCGGCTGCCGGCGGTGCTGGCCGAGGACGGATATCTGCCCCGCGCGCTCGCCTGGCGCAGCCCCCGGACGGGCGCGCCATGGGTCTCCATTCTGGCCTGCGCCGCCGGCTGGGCGTTGTGCCTGCAGCTTACGTTCGTGAAGCTGATCATGCTCGACGTGTTGCTGACCGGCCTGAGCATCGGACTGGAATTCGCGGCGCTGGTGGCGCTGCGCATTCGAGAGCCGCACCTGCCGCGCCCCTTCCGCGTCCCCGGCGGCCTGGCCGGAGCCATCGGCATCGCCATTCCGCCGCTGCTGCTGATCGTCCTGTCGGTTATCCGCAACCAGGCCGAGCCGGTGGGCCCCATCAACGCCCTGCAGCTCGGCGGGCTGCTGATTCTGGCCGGCGTTGCGACTTACTTCCTGAGCCGCCCGCGCCGCGCGGCCGGCCGCAACGGGACCGCCTGAACCTGCCGCGGCGGCCGTGATTTCCAACCCTTGGACAGGCTGCACGCCGCAGCACGATGTACGCTCTAAAGAGCGACATGCCACGGCCGGACGCGAGGCGCGAGTCTGAATCGAAGAAGGCAATCGACGAGCCGCCGCCGTTTCTTGGCTCGTGGCGCAATGTCTACGCCGCGGTGGCGCTGTACCTGGCGGCGCTGATCGCGCTGTTCACGCTGTTCACGCGGAGCTTCAACAAGTGAGACCCGCCGACTGGGCCGTGATGGCGCTGGCGCTGGCCACGGTGGTCCTGTACGGCCTGTGGCGCGCCCGCGGCAAGCAGACCACCCAGCGCTACATGCTGGCCAACAAGCAGATGCCGTGGTACGCCATGGCGCTGTCGATCATGGCCACGCAGGCCAGCGCCATCACGTTCATCTCCACCACCGGGCAAAGCTACGTCGACGGCATGCGCTTCGTGCAGTTCTATTTCGGCCTGCCGCTGGCGATGATCTTGATTTGCGCCGTGGCGGTGCCGATCTATCACCGCACCAAGGTCTACACGGCCTACGAATACCTGGAGCAGCGCTTCGACGCCCGGACCCGCGCGCTGGTGGCGGGCGTGTTCCTGATCCAGCGCGGATTGGGCGTGGGCGTGTCGCTGGCCGCGCCGGCGGTGGTGATGACGGTGATTCTGGGCTGGCCGGAGTGGGCGACGACGACCGCGTTCGGGCTGATCATCGTCATTTACACGGTCAAGGGCGGCATCACGGCCATCACGTGGTCGGAATTCCTGCACATGATCATCCTGAGCGTGGGCCTGGTGGCGGCATTTCTGACGGCGGTGCTGCTGCTGCCGCCGGGGGTGCATTTCTCCGATGCGCTGGCCATCGCCGGCGCGGCGCACAAGCTGAATCCGGTGGTCTGGAAGTTCAACCTGGACGACCGCTACAACGTGTGGAGCGGCCTGATCGGCGGGCTGTTCCTGTCGCTGGCCTACTTCGGCTGCGACCAGAGCCAGGTGCAGCGCTACCTCACCGGTCGCAGCATCACCCAGAGCCGCCTGAGCCTGCTGTTCAACGCAGTGGCGAAGATCCCGATGCAGTTCGCCATCCTGTTCATCGGGGCCATGGTGTTCGTGTTCTTCGTCTTCGAAAAGCCGCCGGCCATTTTCCACGTGCGGGCCTGGGAGCAGGTGCGGCACGGCAGCGCGGGCCGGGCCGCCGAGAAACGCTTCTACGACGCCTGGGAGGCGCGCAAGGAAGCCGCCATGGCACCGGCGCAGGCGGGTTTCGGTGAGGCCCAGCAGCGGCTGGACGCGGCGCGGGCCGAGGCCGCGGCGGTGGTGGCGCGGGATACGGGCGTCGAAGGCGCCGACACGAACTATATCTTCCTGACCTTCGTCACGCGCTACATGCCGGTGGGGCTTGTTGGGCTGCTGATCGCGGCGATCTTCGCGGCGGCGATGAGCACCATCAGCGCGGAGATCAACTCGCTGGCCACCGTGACCGTGATCGACATTTATAAGCGCTTCGTGCACGGCACGGGCGGGGACGCGCATTACCTCGTCGTCTCGCGCGTGGCAACGGCGTTCTGGGGCCTGTACGCGGTGGTCACGGCGCAATACTTGAAGGGCGTCGGAGCGCTGATCGAGACGGTGAACCTGGTCGGCTCGCTGTTCTACGGCGGGCTGCTGGGGGTGTTCGCGCTGGCGTTCTTCTTCAAGAGAGTGGACGGGCGAGGGGCGTTCTGGGGCGTGCTGACCGGGGAGGCGGCGATCTTCTCGGCGCGGCTGTTCACGGGCATCGGGTTCCTGTGGTACAACGTCATCGGGGCGACGGTGGTGGTGGCGACGGGGGTGGCGCTGAGCTACGCGCGGGCGGGAGTTGCGAAGACGAACTGAGGGCGAAGCGACACGCGCAGATGCGAGTCAGACAAGAGGATTGCGCCAGCGGAGTCTGGCAAAGCGCGCGAAATCGTTGTCGGTGGAGCAGAGTTGGGCGTTGTGCTCGATCGCGAGCGCGGCCAGGTGAGCATCCGAGGTGAGATTGCCGCCGGTCCCGAGCGGCGCTACCAGATCTCTTAGGGTCGTCAGGTGACGAGCCGTCGGTTCGACCACGGTGACCAACGGGTGCTGTAGCCAGGCATCCACCAGGTCGAATGCGGTTTCGACGGGCAATGGCCGCTGAAAGAGCCCGGCACGGGTTGTCAGGCGCAGGAACGCCAGGAGGACAGTCCAGGAGAGTCCGATTGTCTCCGTGCCTGAAATCGCGGCTTCGAGCCACGCCTTGGCCTTGGCGTGCAATGGGGCGTCGCGGTTGACGGCGTAGATCAGCAGATTGGCGTCGACAATGATCATTTTCGCAGCGAGAGCTTGCGAGCCAATTCCTCATCTTCCATGGCGGCCGCGGCGGCGAGGGCCTTGTCCCACCGGAAGAGTTGCTCGGCGCCGAGAGACGCGGAACTCTGGGCGAAACGGGTGCGCCTCCGCTTGCCCTGGGTCAGGCCCGCTCTGACGGCTGAATTGAGCGCCGCCTTGAAAGAGATCCCGCGCTCCTTCATGGCGGTTTGGAGGAGCGCCTGCACGTCGGGTTCGAGGGTGATGGTCGTCCTCATACCTGCATCATAGCATCAAATACCATGGCATCATGATGCAAACGGAGAGCCGCTCATGTACATTGGGTTCCTCTGGGACAACGTGATCGGCGCGACGGTGGTGGTGGCGACGGGGCTCGGGCTGAGCTACGCGCGGGCGGGCGGCGGGAAGAGGAATCGGGGATAGTTCACTCTCATTGGACCCGCATCTGGGCGGCCGGCTGAAAAGAGAAGTCCGGTGATTCAGTGTACTTCCCCGGCTTGTATCCCCGGATTGCGCCTCAGGTTTCCGTCGGAGTGGCATATCAGATGCCCACTGGCGCGGGAAAGACAGCCCACTACGGAAACGTGGTTATTCCAGTCGGATACGATTTCCCCGCGATGGGTTTCCCGGTATGCGGATCACAGAACTGATCCTGCTCTTCCTTCACCGGGACAAACGTGTGCTTTTCGGCACTCCACCGCAAGACCTCGCACTTGTTTTGGACGGTCTTCCCCGGCGGCTTCTCACGAATCGTGTGGAACACTAGTCGGCTGGGTTCGATCTTGGAGGTGAAGACGCGCTGTTTGATGACGCCTGGGTCGCCATACGGCCACTCGTTGTAATTCTCGACCTGCATGACCGGCCAAAGCTCGCCTTCCCTGAGCTGAAAAAACTCGGTCATGAACAGCGGCCCGGAGCTGCCACCGAGGTAGCGGTAGCACAAGAGGAGCGGCGGCGAATCCGCGGTAAGCCTGTCGACGCGGATCAAGCCACTCCCGTCATCAGATCTGGAGAAGAACGAGCCCACCAGATTCCAGCCGCCCTGCTTGTGAAAAACGAAAGCCGCGTACCCGCTGAACGAAGACGGAGCCGCCGTGACGAGGACTGCCTCGAGCTCAGGACCGTCGTCCAAATGGACCCAGCGCAGGGAGATGTCCGTTACGCGTGTCGGATCGTCCGGGTGGCACTCCCACAAGTCGAGGGCACGACAGTCCGCCTCGGGCATCACCGGCTTCTTATTACGGAGGCTGTGGAAGATCTGCTCCGGGTCCATTTGCATCCGCACAACGGGCAAAGGCTGGGCGGTCAAGGTAGTGAAACACAGAGCGCTCAGCAGCGCGGGTTTCATAGCGTGAACGAGTCCCGCCCGATTGTAGAACACTGGACCCGGCCAAGTCCGCGCCTGGTCCGTGCGGAGGTCCATTGGAACGCAAAGGGTGAACTTCGCTCCGCAAAGCCGGCGCCGGATAGCCGAGCGACGGCGAGCCCGCCCGCCGACCCACTTCCGAAAACTCCGCGGGCGTGTTGAAATGGTTAGAAATCCCCGGAAGGAGTTGCGTTGCCGCAGACAGCCATCCTGGCCCTGGAGGACGGAAGCGTTTATCAGGGTCGCGCGTATGGCGCACGGACTGTGCGCACCGGTGAAGTTGTTTTCAACACCGCGATCACCGGGTATCAGGAAGTTTTCACCGATCCATCGTATTCCGGGCAGATCGTCATCCTGACGAATCCGCAGGTCGGCAACTACGGCACCAACCCCGGCGACGACGAGGCGGCGCACGCCTGGATCGAGGGACTCGTGGTGCGCGAGTGGTCCGAGCAGGCCAGCAACTGGCGCTCGGAAGAGCCGGCCGACGCCTACCTGGCGCGGCAGGGCGTGCCGGTGATCTCGGAGCTGGACACGCGCGCGATCGTACGCAAGCTGAGAAGCGGCGGCGTGATGAGGGGCGCGCTGTCCACGGCCGGCGACACGGCGGAAGAACTGGTCGAGATGGCGCGGCAGAGCCCGTCGATGGCCGGGCTGGACCTGGCGACGCGCGTCTCCACCGCACAGCCGTACAAATGGAGCGAAGCGGCTTCCGGCTGCTCGCCTTCGGAGCGCGTGAGTAACGCCGAGCCGGGGCGATTTCACGTGGTGGCGTTCGACTATGGCATCAAACGCAATATCCTGCGAAGGCTGGCCAGCGCGGGCTGCCGGCTGACGGTGGTGCCGGCGGGCACGGCGGCCGAAGAGGTGTTGGAGCTGAAGCCGGACGGCGTGTTCCTGTCCAATGGTCCGGGAGATCCCGAGCCGCTGACGTACCAGGCCGAGCAGGTGAGAAGGTTGATCGGGCGGACGCCGGTGTTCGGCATCTGCCTGGGGCACCAGATCATCGGCCTGGCGCTGGGGGGACGGACATTCAAGCTGAAATTCGGGCACCGGGGGATCAACCATCCGGTGCTGAACACGCGCACTGGCAAGGTGGAGATCACGGTGCAGAACCACGGCTTCTGCGTCGATCCGGATTCACTCAAAGACAGCGAGGTCGAGCTGACGCACATCAATCTCAACGATCAGACGGTGGAGGGGCTGCGGCACCGCAGCGAGCCCATCTTCTGCGTGCAATACCACCCCGAGGCGGCGCCGGGACCGCATGATTCGCGCTACCTGTTCGACGAATTCACGGATCTGATGAAGGAGTTCCGGGGTGCTTAGGGGCATTTTTCGCGGGAAGGAAGTTCGAAGGGCTGTTCAAAAACCGGGGACAGACAGCTCTGTCCACACGGCGCAGGGTACGAACCGACCACATAGGTGACAGAAGTTTCTAAGCACATCGGTAACAGATTTAGGGCAAGCTGCAAAGCGATGCCCTGGAAAGTGAGCGATGTGATGGAAGAGCGGTTTCGGCTGGTGGAGC
>JBKQPG010000035.1:0-100256 GCA_052145115.1 Bryobacteraceae bacterium | reverse complement strand
CGACCACCTCACCGTCGCTGCGCGCCAGCACCGGGATCTTGAACCCGAACTCCCGGATGCTGCTGCACATCCGATCGACTGCCGCGTCGTTCTTGCGCGGGTTGCGCGCGTAGAAAACCAGACGGTCTATCGGCCAAGTCTGGATCTCGGTCGGCGTTGGTGAGGTCGTCATAGATTGCGTTTGCCGCGACGCTTGGCGCGAAGCGGCCCCTTGTCCCCTGAATACGTGCTCGCGATTTCATTCGTCAACAGACAAACGTAAGCGAAGGCCGCACGCACGGAGGTGCGTGGGGCCGGTACTCCTGATAAGGAGATCACCGTTGTCGTAGCACAACGACAGGCTAAAAAATGATCCCCATGCCTACCATGGGCACCAACTTCTTTTGAATCAGGGTGATGCAGAGGTAACCGTGTCTGGGCGGATGGCTACCAGAATCAGTTGGCATCCGAGATGAGTTTGGACCTCAAACGGACCTCGCCGACGGAGGATTTCACGGAAAAATCGTTGTAAGTCTTTGAAAACAGTGGTGGGCCCGGCAGAACTCGAATCTGCGACCTCTACCGTGTCAAGGTAGCGCTCTAACCAACTGAGCTACGAGCCCTTGCGGGAACTTTTTCACTATATCACGCCCTTGGGCCGGCGCCTCCAGCGTGAGGATCGTATGGATGCGCAGGGCGGGAGGCGCCACGGTCCATGCGGTCTTGTCTTGGCCGCGGCCGGGAGCCTGTATGGGCTGAAGACGCGCCCCGGCGCGAAGCGCGCCAGGCGGCGCGAGTCTCAACGTCGTACGAGTTCCCGTACAATAGGGCATTGGGCCGGCCGAGGCTATGTTATGAGCTTTATCATCGAGCAACGTGAACGGGATGGCATCCCGATCCTGGCCTTGAAGGGGCGCCTGGTCCTGGGCGATCCCCTGGAGAAGCTGCGCGAGCGGCTGCGAGCGCAGTTGCAATTGAGCCTGGCGACGGGCACCACCGCCCTGGTCCTCGATTGTCGCGACACCTCCTACATTGATTCCAGCGGATTGGGCTGCCTCGTCATGGCCCACTCCAGGGCCATGCAGTTGGGGGGCAAGTTTCCGATCTTCGGCCTGAATCGCCGCGGGTTGGAGCTGATGATCCTGACCAAGCTCTCGACGGTCTTCGAAATCTATGAATTTGAGATCGACGCGGTGAACAGTTGCTTCGCCGATCGCCGAGTCCAACACTTCGACATCCTCGATTTTGTCCAGCGGCATCGCGCCGAGGCCGACCAGGCAAAAGGCTCGATGCCGCCGCAGCCGTTGCCGCAGAGCTGAGCATCGCAGCGCCGGCGCCGCGGGCGCATGTTCCATCCAGTGCAGGGACGCGTCACTGGTCTGCGGGCTGTTTTGGTAAAATGCCGGGCATATGGGGATGGGTGCACCAGGACCACTCGCAACCGGCGCCACCGCGCCCGCGGTGATGCTCACCGACGCTGACGGCGTGCGGCGCCAGCTCGACAGCTTGCTGGGGACTGGCCCGGTTGTGCTGGCTTTTTTCAAGGTGTCGTGCCCGGTGTGTCAGCTCGCGCTGCCATTCCTCGGCCGTCTGGCCGGGGGCAAACTACAGATCGTTCCGGTATCGCAGGATGAGCCGGACGCGACCGAACGCTTCATGAACGAATTCGGTCTCCTCATGGCAGCGCTTTTCGATCGTGAGGAGGACGGCTATCCGGCTAGCAATGCCTTCGGCATATCGACGGTGCCGTCCATTTTCCTGATCGAACCGGACCGCCGGATCTCGTGGAGTGCGGTGGGCTTCGACAAGCTGCAGCTCGAGCGTCTGGCGGCGCGAGCCGGCCGGCCGATTTTTTACAAGACGGATATGGTCCCCGCCCTGAAGGCGGGTTGAAGCTCCAAGAACTAGGCTCCCGGGCGGAGCCCAGCGCGGCCAAGGCCGAATCCATGAAACGGCGGCCGGCATCAGAAAGTATGCACATCGTACGGACAGCGGAGAGCCCGGCGCGGCGGCCGAGAGCAGCTTAAAGGGGTATGCCGAACATCAACGAAATCCTGGCGGGCGCCGCGGCGATCGCCAAGGGCATGGGCGTGACGGTGAGGGAGATGATGAACCCCATCGTGACGGACGATTATCCCGACGCGCCGCCCAAGCTCCAACCGCGCTATCGCGGCCTGCATGTGCTGCAGCGCGACGATAACGGCCTTGAAAAATGCGTGGCGTGCTTCCTGTGTTCGGCCGCGTGCCCGGTGCAGTGCATCTACATCGAGGCCGCGGACAATACCGAGCGGGCGCGCAGCAGCGGCGGCGAGCGCTACGCCGCGGTCTACAACATCGACTACAGCCGCTGCATCTTCTGCGGCTACTGCGTGGAGGCCTGCCCGACCGACGCCATCACGCACGGTCACGGCTTCGAACTGGCGAGTTACAACACCTCGACGCTGATCTACCGCAAGGAACAGTTGCTTGCGCCGCTGCCTGAAGGCTCCAGCGGCCGCCTGCAACTCGATCCGGCGCCCGGCGGGGCTTCGTCCGGACACTGAGCCGGCGTTTCTCCTTGCCCTATGCCAGGCGAGGGCTCTCTGGCAAGATGAGTACGTGCTCCTCGGGTTGCTCGCCAGGCTCAGGCAAAGGTTCCGGAGGCGGCGCATGCAGCGCCTCGCAGCGGCGTTCCCGTTGCGTGCCGATTGGCTCGTGCTCGACGTCGGCGGCACGCCCGACATCTGGGCGCTGTGTCCCGTGCGCCCGCGCCTGGTCCTGCTCAACACGCCGCGCAGCGCCGAGGGCGAGCCGGCCGCGCCGGGCGCGGCCGTGGTCTTCGGCGACGGCCGGCGCCTGCCCTTCGCCGACCACTCCTTCGACCTCGCTTTCACCAACTCCGTCATCGAGCACGTCGGCGACGAGGCCAGCCAGTTGCAGTTCGCTAATGAAATCCGCCGCGTCGGCAAGCGCTACTGGGTCCAGACCCCTAATCGCTGGTTCCCCGTCGAACAACACCTCTGGACACCCTTCGTGCACTTCCTGCCGCGCCGCCTGCAGCGCGCCATCGTCCCGCGCTTTTCGGTCTGGCGGTTTGTCGCCCGGGCGCGCGAGGACCAGCGCCGCTACTATCTCGACCACTACCTGAGCACGGTGAGATTGCTCTCCGCGCGCGACCTGCGGCGCCTTTTCCCCGACGCCCGCGTCATCCGCGAGAGGTTGTTGGGACTCTCCAAGTCGCTCGTTGCGGCCCGCGATCCTGCGGATCGGCCGTCGGCCTGAAACGCGCTCGTTAGCGCGCCGCGAGCACCCGCAGCGCCCGCCGCGCCACGACCACTTCCTCGTTGGTTTCGAGCACCAGCGCGCTCACCGGCGCGTGATCCGGGGAGATGATGCGGTCGCCAGGGGGCAGCCCCTTGAGTCCGCTCGGCCCCGGGAGTAGGATCGACCAGTGAACTCGTTTCGCACTGCCCTACTTTTCTTTGTCGGTGCGGCGCTCATATGCGCCGCGGAAAAACCGCACAACTGGCAAAGAGCCAAGGTGATCTACCAGAAGGTCGGCTCCTATCAGGCGGGTGCCTATGCCGCTCCGATTGGTACGGCCGCAATTGCGGTTCCGATCTACCGCAGGTCGAACGTCGTCGTAGTGGAAACGGATACCGATCGGCTGGAATGGAGCGAAGCGGGGAGGTCCACGGTCATCCTACCCGTCAACGGCTATATTCAGTTCTACCGCGACGGAAATTGGTTTATCGTTGTGGACTCAAACAAGAAGAAGCATAAGTTCGCGCTGGTCGGAATGACGGTTAAGCCGCAGAACAATTAGTGGCATATCCGAGCAGTGGATCGAGCCGAACTCCGCCGGCATGTCGAGGCAGCCCGCCCGAGGCGCTTCATCCACGCTGCAGTACCCGCATCGCCCGCCGCGCCACGACCACTTCCTCGTTGGTTTCGAGCACCAGCGCGCTCACCCGCGCGTGATCCGGCGAGATGACGCGGTCGCCCTGGCCCTCGAGATTTCGGCGCTCGTCGATTTCGATGCCTAAAAACTCCAGCCCCGCGCAGGCCAGCGCGCGCAGCCGCGCCGACTTCTCGCCGATGCCGCCCGTGAATGCGACCGCGTCCAAGCCCCCCAGCGCCGCGGCGTAGGCGCCGATGGTCTTGCGCACCTCGTAGGCCAGGACTTCGAGTGCCAGCCGTGCATCCTCGGACCCCGCCGCTTCAGCCGCTTCGATGTCCCGCACGTCCCCGCCGGGCACGCCCGAGATGCCGGCCAGCCCGCTCTCGCGCGCCAGCTGGCGCCGCACTTCTGCCGTGCTCCAGCCGTGCCGGTCGATCATGGCCAGCACGGCGAAGACGTCCAGGTCGCCGTTTCGCGTCGCGTTCTCGATCCCCGATTGCGCCGAGAAGCCCATCGTCACATCAATCGACGCGCCGTCGCGGATGGCGCAGATCGATGAGCTGCCGCCGAGGTGGCAACTGATCAGCTTCAGCCCCGCTTGCGCGCGCCCCAGGAACTCCGGCACCCGCCCCGCGATGAACTCGTGCGACGCGCCGTGGAAGCCGTAGCGCAGGATGCCATCCTCAACCCGCCACGCCCGCGGCACGCCGTAAGCCCGAGCATACTGCGGCATGGTGCTGTGGAATTCGGTTTCGAAAGCGGCCACCAGCGGCACCTGCGGCCACTCCCTTTGGAAGGCGCGAATGGCCCTCAGGTAGACATCGTTATGGATCGGCGCTGCGTCCAGAAACCGCTCCATCTCGGCGAGCACTTCCGAGTCGATCGGGAACGTCCCGCGAAAGCGCGGTCCGGCATGCACGGCCTTGAAAGCCACCGCATCCACGCCCACCGTTTCCCTGTGGATCTGCAGCACGGCGGCGTCATAGTCGGTGACGCGCTCGACGCGGCTGCGCTGGAGCACGAGCTCCGCCGGCATCTCCAGCACCTGATACTTCAGCGACGTGGAACCGAGGTTGGGAACCAGGATATTCACCGGCCGGCCTGCAATCCTTCGAGGTTCTTCTGGCAGGCAGTCTGCAGCGGCCCCACGATCGCCGCGCAGGCGCTGGTGAACTTCTTGGCATCGGCCAGGATCGCCCTTCTGGAGGCGGGCTTGGCCGTCCGGGCCAGCTCGTGATTGGCGAATCCGAGATAGAAATACGCCGGCGCGAGCAGGTCCTTGTTATCCTGCATCAGCGGCAGCCCGGCGCGCAGTTGCGTGTCCGCGTCGTCCCACTTCTTTTGTTCGTAAGCGGCGTCGCCGGCGATAAAGTAGGCACGCGCCATCTTGGCCGTCCTGGTCTTCTCCCACGTGGCGGCGTCCGTGCCCTCCGGCGCGGCCTTGTTCTTCAGTGCCCCGACCATCATCAAGGCATAGGCGCTGGCCTTTTCGAAGTTCTTGGCGGAAAGATTGTATTCGGCTACCACGGCCATCCAGTCGGCGTTGGTCTTGTCGAGCGTCAGCAGTTTCTCGGCCGCTGCCGACGCGTCGGCGCCGCGCCCGCTTTGCATAAGGCCATACAGATAATGCGGCGCGGCCCCGGCCATGTACGGGCTCTGCGGATTCATCTGCAGCAGCGCTTCGCCCAAATCCGCTTTCGCTTTCGGGTCCTGCGCCTGGATCGCGGCCGTGGCCAGCGAGTACTCGCAGCGCACAATCAGTTGTTTGGCGTAGTCCTGCTCCTTGGCCCACTCCTCGGCCTCGTACTCATCGCTCGGTTTCGGCGTCGCCAGGCTTTTCTTCGCCGCTTCCACTGTTTTTTCGGCCCAGGTCCGGATGCCCGCATCGTCCTTCTTCTGTTCCGCGGCCTGCAGCGCAGCGTAGCCGGCGGTGACGCTCGACGGATCGACGGCCAGCGCCAGGTCGGCCATCTGCATCACCTTGTCGAAGTTTCCGGCCTTGGCGTAGATCGCCTGCAGCGTCGTCGCGGCCATCGGCACGCCGTCGTGCTTGGGATACTTTTGAAGGAATTGTTCGTACAGGGCTGTTTTCTTGGCCTCGTCGTTCTCCTGGCCGGCTGTCTGGAGGAGTGCCCCCTCAGGCGTTTGAGCATTGATTTCAAAGGGTTTCTTTTGCGCCGTGGCCGCGCATACCAGGGCGCAAGCCAGAATCATTGCACTCACTGTAGCTCTCATGGAAACCTCGCGGCGATCATCCGGGCTCGAAACCCGGTGCATCGCTGATATATTACTCTCAGTCGGGGCTGTCCCGGCGTAACACGAGGAATTGCGAGTTATGATTCCAGACACCTATACGAGCACGCTGGCGTTGACCATCCTGAGCATGCTGTGCTGGGGCTCCTGGGCCAATACGACCAAGCTTGCCAAGGGCTGCCGTTTCGAGCTGTTCTATTTCGACTACGCCATCGCCGTTTTCGCCGCGGCCACGATCGCCGCGCTGAGCTTCGGCATGGTGGACGTCAACGTCCCCGGTTACCAAGGGCAGCAACTGCTGTTTCTCGATAACCTCCAGAGCACCAGCAAGACGAACATCGCTTATGCGTTGTTGGGAGGCGGCGTATTCAACCTCGCCAACATGCTGCTGGTGGCCGCCATCGCCGTGGCGGGCATGGCCATCGCGTTCCCCATCGCCATCGGCCTGGCGCTGATCGGCGGGGTGGTGCTCAACTACATCATTCACCCCGCCGGCAACGCGGCGCTGCTGTTTACGGGCGTGGGTTTTGTGCTGCTGGCCATCATCGTCAGCGCCATGGCGCATGCCGCCTACAAGCGAGTCGCCGCGCCGGGGCCGGCCGCACCGGGTCCGCGGACGGCGTCGAAACCGGTGCTGAACAGGCCCCGCGTCTCGCCTTTCAAAGGCATTGCACTGAGTCTGGCCAGCGGCATCCTGATGGCCGGTTTTTACCCGCTGGTCGAACTCAGCAAGGGCGGCGCGGTCGAGTACAGCCTCTCGCCCTACACGGCGGCCTTTTGCTTTGGTGTCGGTGTTCTCCTGACGACGCCGGTGTACAGCATCTTGTTCATGAAGGTGCCCGTCGAGGGAGATGAGGTCCGCTTCGCGGATTATTTCAAGCTGCGCCGGTCGTACCACCTGTGGGGTCTGCTGGGCGGCCTGATCTGGACGGTGGGAACCATCTCCAACTTCGTCGCCGCCAGCGCGCCTGCCCACGTCAATGTCGGGCCCGCCATCAGTTACGCTCTCGGCCAGGGCGCCACGCTCATCAGCGCTCTATGGGGCTTGCTGGTGTGGCGTGAATTCAAGGGCGCCAAGCCCGCCGTGGTCGGCCGGCTGGTGGCCATGCTGGTGCTCTACGTCATCGGCCTGACGTTGATCTCCCTCGCGCCGCTGCACGGCGGTTGAGGTCCGCGCCGCGCTGCGAGCGTGGTGCAACATCCGGACTAAAGCGCCGTCAGTAGCGCTTGGAGCGCCTCCACCGTGGGCAGGCTGCCCTGCGCTAGTTGCGCATTCCCGCCGCCCCGTCCGCCCTGCGCTCCCAGCGCTTCCTTGAGCCGATTGCCGGCATGGATGCCGCTCTCCGCGGAGGCCGCATACAGCACCGCCGGAGGGTTCTCGCACAGGCCGATGAAAATCCCCCGTCCAACTGCCGTGAACCCCTGCGCCAGCGCGCGCACTTCGTCGGTCAGCCCATCGCCGGCCCGCTCGACGTGCCGCCGCACCCCGTGCGCGTCTTCCTGCGCCGCGGCAAACAGCTCCGCCCCGCGGCGCAGCGCCAGCTCCACGGCCAGCCTGTGGCGCGCCTTTTCTGATTCCTTGGCCTGTTCGCGCAGGTTCTCGACCAACTGCGGAACCTCATCCAGCCCCGCGCCCAATCGTCCTGCCGCCGCGGCCAGCGCCTCGAAATCGGCCCGGCTGCGCCGCAACGCTCTCCATCCGCACAGGAACTCCACCCGCACATTGCCGCGGATCCGGTCCAGCTTGCGGATCTGCACCGGCCCGATTTCGCTGGTCGTCCGCACGTGCGTGCCGCCGCACGCCGAGCGGTCCAGGCCGTCAATCGTGATGATGCGCAGCGTGCCTTCCCGCTGCGCCGCCTTGCGCAAACCCGTAGCCGTGGCCGCGTCTTCGTACACGACGCCCACCGCGCGGCCCTCCAGCACGATTTCGCTGGCCCGCCGCTCCACCGCGCGCGCCTGCTCCCGCGTCAGCGCAGCGGTCTCCAGGTCGATGGTGCTGGACTCCGCGCCCAGGTGGAAGCTGACCGTCCGCACCCCATACAGCGCTTCGAATGCCGCCGATAACACGTGCTGGCCGCTGTGCTGCTGCATGTGGTCGAAACGCCGCTCCCAGTCGATCACACCGGCCACGCGCTCGGCCTCGAGCGGCGTCTCCACGACGTGCGCGATGCGTTCCCCTTCGTCGATGACCTCCGCCAACCGGACCTGGTTCAACGTCCCGAAATCGCCCGGCTGCCCGCCCGAGTCGGGATAGAACGCCGTGCGGTCGAGATAGATCCGCCGCCCGCCATCTTCCGCGCCAATGAGGGTCGCTTCGAAGGCGCACAAGCGGGAGTCGTTGTAGTAAAGACGCTCGGTCATGCGATGATGCCTCGCCGCCGGCTGGCGGCACGCGCCTGCTCAGCCCGGCGAACTGGCGCCAGTTGGGAGGAGTCCCTCACACCCACTCGAGCGCGCCCTTTTTCCAGGCCCAAATGTAGCCGACAATCAGGATCGCCAGGAACACGCTCACTTCCCCGACTCCGAACCAGCCCAATTGCCGGTAACGCACCGCCCAGGGGAACAGGAACACCGTCTCCACGTCGAAGATCACGAACAGAATCGCGATGATGTAAAACCGCACTGTGTAGCGGCCGCGCGAGTCCGACGCGGCCTGGATGCCGCATTCGTAGGCTTCCATTTTGACTTGGCCCGGGTTCGACGGCCGGACCAGCGCCGCCGCCCACAACAGCACTACGGGAAACAGCAGCGCCACGACCAGAAATACGAACAGCGGCAGGTACCCTTGCGGCATGGTTTCAATATATCAACCTTCATTACAGCCAAGGTCCGCTCCCGCCCGCTGCTAGAATCTTGGTTTGGCCCACTCATCCACCGTCCCGACGCAGCGTGGGAGCGGATTCCATCTCCCCGGCAGCCTGTTCCTGCGGGTTCTGGTCCAGCGTCGCAACCTCATCGAACAGCTCGTCCGCCGCGACTTCGAGCAGCGCTTCGTCGGCTCCGTCGCCGGCTGGCTCTGGACCCTGATCCACCCCCTGGTCATGCTGCTCATCTGGGTCTTCGTCTTCCAGACCGTGCTGCACGTCCCCACGCCGCCCTGGGCCGCCCACAAAAGCTTCGCCGTCTATCTGCTGTGCGGCTACCTGCCGTGGCTGCTTTTTTCCGAAGCCGTGCAACGCTCCTCCGGCTGCCTGGTCGACCATGCCACGCTGCTCACCAAGACGATCTTCCCGGCCGAGGTTCTGCCCGTCACCATTTTTCTCTCATCGCTCATCAGTAACGCCCTCACCATCCTCATCGCCGTGGCCGCCGTCCTGCTCACTGAGCACCGCCAGCCCTGGACCATCGTCTTCCTGCCGCTGCTGGTCTTCATCGTGGCCCTGCTCTCGGTGGGCGTCAGTTGGATCGCCGCCAGCCTGCAGGTCTATCTCCGCGACACGGCCCAATTCGTCATGGTGCTGCTCAATGTCTGGTTCTGGTGTACGCCCATTCTCTTGGATGAGTCCAGCTTCCCCGCCTGGGCCCGCGCCGCGGTGCGCTGGAATCCCCTCTCGGCCGTCGTTCGCGCCTATCGCCAGTGCATGCTGATTGGTCAATTGCCCGACTGGCGCGACCTGGCCTTGTCGGCTGCGCTCTCGGCCGCCGTGTTTGTCCTCGGCGGCCTCTTTTTCCGGCGCTTGAAGCATGGCTTCGCCGACGTCCTGTAGTCTGGATGATTGGAGATCCAACCCGCATGAACTGCACTCGACGGGCTTTTCTTGGCTCTACCGCCGCGCCCCTTCTGGCCCCCGCCCTGCGCGCGCAAAAAGGCCCTGCCTCCGCGCGTTCCAACCTCGTGCTGATCGTGGCCGAGGATCTCGCCGCGTGGATGCTCGGCTGCTACGGCAACGTGGAGATCAAGACCCCCCATATCGACCACCTGGCCGCTTCCGGAACTCGTTTCCTGGACCATTTCCTTTGCACGCCCGCGCCCTCGGCCAGCCGTGCCACGCTGCTCACCGGCCGCCTCCCGCGGCAGCACGGCATCGCCGACTATTTGACCTCCGCGCCGCGCCAGGATCCCGAGCGCGGCCAGTCCGCGCTCCCGCCCTCCTTCGCCTCGGAGGTGTTGCTCTCCGACCTGCTCTCCATGGCCGGCTACCGTTGCGCTTTCGTCGGCCGTTGGGACCTCGGCGGCGACGAGCGCCCCGGCCACGGCTTCTCCGCAACCGCCACGCTGCCGGCCCCCGCCGTGTCCACCGGCCCGTCCCTGTTCCTGAACGGCCAGCCCAGCACCGAATCCGGTCCCACGCCGGCCGTTCTCACCCGCCACGCCAGCGCATTCCTCGACCGGCAGTCTTCCTCCGCTCCGTTCTTCCTGGTCGTCTCTTACCCCGCCGCGGGACCCTCCTACGACGCCCTGGCGCCCAAGTACGCGGATCTTTACAAAAACGCGAGCTTCCAGACACTCGGCACCCAGCCGGCCTCCGCCTCGGCCCTGGAGGGCAAGCAGATGCTGGCCGATCCTCTCGGCTCCATCCGCCGCGCCGCCGCCGCCATCTCCGCCCTGGACGAACAGGTCGGCGCCCTCCAGGACTCGCTTTATCGGCATGGGCTGTTCGAAACCACCCTGGTCATTTTCACCAGCGTCACCGGCCAGCTCCTCGGCCGCCACGGCCTATGGGGCGCCGGTTACGCCTCTGACCCGCCCAATTTCTTTGACGAATCGATCCGCACGCCCCTCATTCTGAGCTGGCCTGGGCGTTTCCCGACGCAATCCAGCCGGACCGAACTGGTGAGCCTCGCCGATCTCTTTCCCACGGTCTGCGAAGCCCTCTCCATTGCGCCGCCATCCGGCCGCAACCTCTCTGGCCGCAGCTATCTGACCCTGGCAACCGGCAAGCCGCTCCCCAAGCGTCATCCCTGGCCCGATCTCGTCTACGGCGAAATGCGCGCCGCGGCCATGGTGCGCGACAACCGCTTCAAGCTCATCCTGCGTCCCGAAACCCTCGGGACCGACGAATTCTTCGATCTGCGCAACGATCGCGGCGAGCGCACCAACGACTACGCCAACCCCTCCTTCGTGGATGCCCGCGACCGCCTCGCCGGGGAGCTCCGCACGTGGCGCGAACGCTACCCCGGCTAGCCGAGTGCCGCGGGTCGCTGCCCATACCACCGTGCAACCGCCCGCCCGTCTCCATCCCATTTCCTGCGCTCTCCCGGCATGAACTTGTTCCTGTCAATCTGTAGTCTTGTGTCCTGTCACTCAAACTGGATCGGACAAACTACTATGTCTATGTCCGCACTTCATTCTTAGTTATCTATACTTGATAGGTTTTATTCGAGTACTGATATCTGTCGCGGTGTTCGGGTCATTCCATCCTGCTCTGCTGGGGAGTTCTGCGTAGCTCTGGCATCGATTTGACAGCCACTCGCGAATCCTCCAGCCAGGCCCCCAGCGGACTCCCGGGCGCCGTTCGCGCACCCCAGGCAGGATCGTCACGAGTGCCGATTTGCCATAAACAACTTATTGCAAATCAATTGTTTAGATTACGCCAAAGGGATCATCAACAGGTTTGAAGCGGCCCCGTCCGGTTCCTCCGGCCGGCCGCCACCCGAATTCGCCGTTGGCCCGTTCCCATGACCCCGCGTTCCGCCATCGGCCGGCGGCTGAAGCTGGTGCCGGTTCACCCGTGTTGTTAGCCGCACTGCAAAGGGTCCGAGAAGCGGGTCTTCGGCCATACAGTTCCTGTGCCTAGGCGTATATTCTCATCGACCAGTCACCATTACTAAGGCATCCGAGTTTGAGCCTAAAGTACTAATGCCAATGCATTCTAATTCGCTAGCCTGAATGTGGACGGGGCCGTTGGACGGGGCGGACAATACCGGGCAGGTGCAGCCCGGATTGTGATTCGCTCGCTCCCGCTACTAATTGCCTCACACAATTTGCAGCAGAGAGATCGAAAGCGAGAACTATGGAAACCTGTTTCATTCCCCGAGAGAGAGCGGCTTGGCAACCCGCTGTGCATCACTCCCTGATCGGCAGATCGCATACCGCGGCGCTGGCCGCGGCAGAGTCTTCCTCCGCCCGGATGAACATCCTGTGGCGCGTTCTGAGTCTGCTGGCTCTCGCCTTGGCTCTCATGGGCCTGGCCCGTGCCGGCAACATCACCATCGTGCTGGACCCCAATTTCCCGGGCGCTTACAAGACTTACAGCTATACCGTGGGTGGTACGACCTACAACGAATACACGTCGCCCTACATGGCCACCATCTCTGGAGGCATCTACGGCCAGGACTCGCTGCTATACGTGGCCTGCTTCGACATCAACATCGACACGTATGTTGGCCAAGCTTATTCCGGAAGCCTGGTGCTGCCAGGGAATAACCTGGCTCAGGAAGAAGTCTCGTGGCTGATGAACCAAATGAACAACATCGGCGGCTACAACGCCCCGGTCTCCGAAAGCGGCCCCATTTCCATGGCCATCTGGCAACTGGAGCTTCCTTCCTCGCTGAACCCGACTCCGTTCGTCGAGGATCCGGCGGCCCAGCCCTGGGTCACGGCCGCCCAGAACGCCGTCACCAGCGGCGCCTGGACCGAGGCGGACGCGGACATGTACCCCTACTGGGTCCCGGATTCAAACGAATCGGCGCAGCGTTTCGGCATCGAAGAAGTTTACTTTTTCAACGGTAACGCCCCCGAACCCGGCACCTTCGGCTTGATTGGCGCCTCGCTCGTCGGCCTGGGCCTGTTGTTCCGCAAGCGTTGGGCGAAAAACTAAGATCCTTCGAGCACCACTTCCCGCCCGCCGGCGGTGGTCCATGCTTCGCTGGCGGGCTTTCGTCTAGGGCCTGTTCACGCCGGCATGCTTCCACGGCCTCGGCGGCATAACCCGATCACTCCGTTTTCACTCCTCGATCTCCTGGTCCTGCAATGACCTACGAAAACGATCTGCGGCCTTCCACCGGCCTCGGCGCGATCCTTGCGATGCCAGCTTCGCTCCCGCCGCGCCCCAAGTCGCGGCGGACAAAATGAAGGAAAGGCAATGCTGAGCTGCAATGAATTGAAACGACAGGAAATAACATCAAATTGGCTTTGTTTCGCCAAAATGCATTCAGCCACCTTCCACGCGCCGGGGTACCCGCCGCGCCATTCGTATCTAATATGTTTATATTAACGGTCGGTCCGTTGCTCAGGCCGCTTTCCCGGTCAGCTTCTCATAAACCAGCGCCGCCGCCGCCACGTCCTGCACCCCCAGGCCCAGCGACTTGAAGATCGTCACGCCGTCCGGCCGCCGGAACCCGGGGTCGGCCGCGATCCGGCTCAGTTCCACCAGCGGCAGCCCGCCCCACTCGCCCTGCGGCACTGCCAGCAGCAGATCCCCGGCCTCAATCCTGGCCTGCTCGATCGAGTCCACCGCGATGAGCCCGGCGCGCCGCACGAGTTCCGCCGGGATCTCCCGCCGGCCGGCCTGGTTTGAGCCCGTCGCATTGACGTGCGCCTGCGTTTCCACCCATTCGCTCGCCAGCACCGGCTCCTTGGCGTAAGTCGACGTGATCACCACCTGCGCCCCGCGTACACATGCTTCCGCCGTCGCCGCGGCCGTCACCTCGACGCCGAAAGCCGCGCGCGCGCGCGCCGCGAAGCTCTCCCGCTTCTCCCCCTTCCGGCTGTACACCCGCGCCACCCGCGCCGGCCGCACGTTCAGCACGGCCTCGAGTTGAGTCCAGGCCTGAAAGCCCGCGCCGATCAGCGCCACCTCGCTCACCGCCGCCGCGGCCAGCAGCTCCGTCGCCACGCCCGACGCCGCGCCAGTGCGGATCTGCCCCAGGTGATTGGCCTCGATCAGCGCCAGCGGCTCGGCGCTCGCCGCGTCGTACAGCAGCAGGTGGAAATACATCGCGCCGCGCTGCGCGTTGGTGGTGTAGATCTTGGTCCCCAGGTAGCCGCCCCAGGCCCCGGCCAGTTGGTGCATCACCGTGCCGGTGGGCAGGAACAGCCGGCGCCGGGGGACATTCACCGCTTCTCCGCGCCCCAGCGCGGCGAAGCACTCCCTCATCCGGGCCACGCATTCGCCCATCGGCAGCAGCTCGCGCACCTGGTTGTCGGTGATCTGCAGCACAACCGCCTCCATCCGCAATGATGGCCCATCCACGCCGCGGCGGGGCCGTCGCGCGGCGCCTCAGTTCTTCGCCGCTTCCTTCTTGTCCGGATCGATCCCCAGATCGTACAGCGCCTGGCGCGCCTTCTGGGCGTCGAATTGCCCCCAGCGCGCCAGTTGCGCCAGCGCCGACGCCGCAATCGACTCCGCATCGACCTCGAAGAACCGCCGCAGGTACGGCCGGCTGTCGCTGCGCCCGAATCCATCGGTCCCCAGCGCCACCAGCCGCCCGCTCAGCCAGGGCGCCAGTTGGTCGGCCTGCACCTTCATGTAATCGCTGGCCGCCGTGATGGGGCCCTGCGTCGCTTCCATCGCCTGTTGGATATACGGCTTGCGCGCCGGCTCGGCCGGATGCAGCCGGTTCCAGCGTTCCACGCTCAGCGCCTCGCGACGCAGCTCGTTGTAGCTGGTCACGTTCCACACATCGGCCGGAATCTGGTAGCGCTCCCACAGCAGCCGCTGCGCCCGCAGCGCCTCGTTCAGCATCGACGCGCTGCCCCAAAGTTGCGCCCGCGCCGTTCCCTGCGCGCTCTGGCTGACCCGGTAAATGCCCTTCAGAATCCCCTCGACCGTGCCCTCTTCGGGCGGCATCGGCGGCTGAGGGTAGTTCTCGTTGCCCAGCGTCAGGTAGTAGAAGACGTCCTCGTTGTCCTGGAACATGCGCCGCAATCCGTCCCTCAGGATCACCGCGATTTCATAGGCGTAGGCCGGATCGTAGGCCACGCAGTTCGGCACGGTCGAGGCCAGCACGTGGCTGTGCCCGTCCTCATGCTGCAATCCCTCGCCGTTCAGCGTGGTCCGCCCCGCCGTCGCGCCCAGCAGAAAGCCCCGCCCGCGCGAGTCGCCCAGCGCCCAGATGAAGTCGCCCACCCGCTGGAAGCCAAACATCGAGTAGTAGATGAAGAATGGGATCATCGGCAGGCCGTAGTTGGCATACGCCGTCGCCGCCGCCGTGAAGTCCGCCAGCCCGCCCGCCTCCGTGATGCCCTCTTCCAGAATCTGGCCGTCCGGCGCTTCTTTGTAATACAGGAACTGCTCGCTGTCCACGGGCTTATAGAGCTGCCCCTCGGGCGCATAGATCGAAATCTGCCGGAACAACGATTCCATGCCGAACGTGCGCGCCTCGTCGGGGATGATCGGCACCACCCTGTGGCCCAGCTCCTTGTTCTTTAGGAGCGTCTTGAGGATTGCCACGAAGGCCATGGTCGTCGACACCGGCCGCCCGCCCGAGCCCTTCAGCGACTCGGCGAACTCGCTCAGCTGGGGGACGTTGAGCGGAACCACCGCTTGGATCCGCGCCGGCAGCGCCCCGCCCAGCGCCTTGCGCCGCGCTTTCAGGTACTGCATCTCGGGCCAATCCTCCGGCGGCCGATAGAAGGACACCGTGTGCACCGTGTCTTCCGGGATCGGAATGCGGAATCGCTCGCGCAGCCGCAGCAGCTCGGCCTCATTCAGCTTCTTCTGCTGGTGCGTCGTGTTGCGCCCTTCGCCCGCCTCCCCCATGCCGTAGCCCTTCACCGTCTTGGCCAGGATGACGGTCGGCTGCCCGGTGTGGCGCGCCGCCCGCAAGTACGCGTTGTAGACCTTCACCGGATCGTGCCCGCCGCGCCGCAGCATGCCCAGTTGCTCGTCCGAGTAATTGGCGACCAGCTCCCGCAGCCCGGCGTCTTTGCCGCACAGCGCTTCGCGCACATACGCCCCGCCGCGCACGGTCATGGCCTGCAGCTCGCCATCCACCAGTTCCTGCAGCCGGCGCGTCAGCGCGCCGTTCCGTTCGGCCTGGAACAGCGGATCCCAGTCGCTGCCCCACACCACCTTGATCACATTCCAGCCCGCACCGCGAAACTGGGCCTCCAGCTCCTGCATGATGTTGCCGTTGCCGCGCACCGGCCCGTCCAGCCGCTGCAGGTTGCAGTTGATCACGAAGACCAGGTTGTCCAGCTTCTCGTTGGCCGCCATCTGCAGCGCCCCGCGCGATTCCGGCTCATCCATCTCCCCGTCGCCCAGAAACGCCCACACCTTGCGGTCGGTCGCCGGCAGCAGGCCGCGGTGCTCCAGGTAGCGCATGAACCGCGCCTGGTAAATCGAGTTGATCGGCGCCAGTCCCATCGACACCGTCGGGAACTGCCAGAAATCCGGCATCAGCCAGGGATGCGGATACGAGCTGAGCCCCGGCGATTCCCGCAGTTCGTGGCGGAAGTTCTTCAGGTTCTCTTCGGTCAGCCGCCCTTCCAGGAAGGCGCGTGAGTATATCCCCGGCGAGGCGTGGCCCTGGAAGTAAACCAAATCACCCGGCTGGTCCCCGATGCGCGCCCGAAAGAAGTGGTTCATGCCGACTTCGACCAGCGTCGCCGCCGAGGCGTAAGTCGAAATGTGCCCGCCGATGCCGTCGTCGTACTTGTTGGCGCGGACCACCATCGCCACCGCGTTCCAGCGCACCAGGCTCTTGATGCGCCGCTCCAGTTCCCTGTCGCCGGGGTAGGGAACCTGTTCCTCCACCGGAATCGTATTGACGTACGGCGTATTCGCGCCCAGCACCGCCGGCGCGCCCTTCTTCGACGCCTCAATCGCCAGCCGCTCCAGCAGGTAGCGAGCCCGTTCCGGGCCGCCCTCCTCAATCACCTGGTCCAGCGCCTCCACCCACTCCTGGGTCTCTTGGGGATTCGAGTCCTCGGGCGTGGCATCGCGCATTTTCAGCATGGGGCTCCAGAGGGGAATGTCTTTCAATCTTATCTACCTATTACTGATGCCGGCAATGCGCGGCCGGTCGCGCCGATCGGCCGCCTCGTGCTACCCATCCCTGCCCGGGAAAGCCCGACCATTGCCCCTCACGCGCTAGCGGCGCCGCCCGCGCCCGGCCCTACGCCAAAGGGCTTCGGCTCGCGCAACGCCTTCAACCGGTCGCGCAACTGCGCGGCCTTTTCGAACTCGAAGTTCTTGGCCGCCTCGCGCATCTTGCGCTCCAGTTCGTCCAGAGATGCGGCCCTCTGTTCGGGCGTCAACTTCTGCAGCTCCGGCTCCTGCTCCTCGATTTCCGGCGTCACATAGTCGGCTTCCGTGATCGCGATCAGGTTCGAATCGATCGGCTTGACGATCGACTCCGGCGTGATCCCGTGCTCTTCGTTGTAGGCTACCTGTGCGCGCCGCCGGCGGTCGGTCTCGGCGATGGCGCGGCGCATCGAATCCGTCATCACGTCGGCGTACAGAATCGCCATGCCGTGGATGTTGCGCGCCGCGCGGCCGATGGTCTGAATCAGCGATCCGGTCGAGCGCAGGAACCCCTCCTTGTCGGCGTCCAGCACCGCCACCAGCGTGACCTCCGGCAGGTCCAGGCCCTCGCGCAACAGGTTCACGCCGATCAGCACGTCGATCTCCCCCCGCCGCAGGTCGCGCAGGATCTTGACGCGGTCGAGCGTCGACACCTCGGAGTGCATGTAGCTGCACTTGACGCCCAACTCCGAGTAGTACTCCTGCAAATCCTCCGACATGCGCTTTGTAAGGGTCGTGATCAGCACGCGCTCGTTGCGCTCCGCCCGCTTGCGGATCTCGCCCAGCAGGTCGTCCACCTGCCCGCGGATCGGCCGGACTTCCACAGGCGGATCGACTAGCCCCGTCGGCCGGATGATCTGCTCCACCACCACGCCCGCCGTCTTCGTCAGCTCGAACGGCCCCGGCGTCGCCGACACGTAGATCGTCTGGTGCACGCGGTTCTCGAACTCCTCGAAGGTCAGCGGCCGGTTGTCCAGCGCCGACGGCATGCGGAAGCCGTAGTTCACCAGCGTCTCTTTGCGGTTGCGGTCGCCGTGGTACATCCCGCCGATCTGCGGCACCGTCTGGTGCGACTCGTCAATGAACACAATCGCGTCCGACGGCAGGTAATCCAGCAGCGTCGGCGGCGGCTCTCCCGGCAGCCGCTGGGTGAAATGCCGCGAGTAATTCTCGATCCCGTGGCAGTAGCCCACTGTGCGCATCATCTCCAGGTCGAAGCGCGTGCGCTGCCACACCCGCTGCGCCTCCACCGCCTTGCCCTGCTTTCCCAGCTCCTTGTGCCACCACTCGAGCTCGGCCTCGATCGAGGCCATCGCCTGCTCCTTGGTATCGTTGCTCATCACGTAATGCGTCTTGGGGTAAATCGGCAGCCGCAGATAGGTCTGCCGCACCTGGCCGGTGAGCGGGTCGATCTGCGCCAATGTGTCGATCTCGTCGCCCCACAGCTCGACGCGGTAAGCCCAGTCGTCGTATGTCGGAAAGATCTCGATGACGTCGCCGCGCACGCGGAAGCTGCCTCGCCGGAAGTCGCCGTCGTTGCGGTCGTAGAGGATCTCCACCAGGCGCCCGGTGATCTGCTCGCGGCGCAGCTTCTGGCCCTTCTCGAGCATCAGCAGCATGCCGTAATACGCCTCTGGCGAGCCCAGGCCGTAGATGCACGAGACCGACGATACGATCACGCAATCGCGCCGCTCAAACAGTGACCGCGTGGCCGACAACCGCAGCTTGTCCAGCTCCTCGTTGATCGTCGCTTCCTTTTCGATGTACAGGTCCGCGGCCGGCACGTAGGCCTCGGGCTGGTAGTAGTCGTAGTAGCTGACGAAGTACTCCACGGCGTTGTGCGGGAAGAAGTTCTTAAATTCCTGGTAGAGCTGCGCCGCCAGGATCTTGTTGTGCGCCATGATCAGCGCCGGCCGCTGCAGGGCCTCGATCACCTTGCCCATTGTGAACGTCTTGCCCGAGCCCGTGACGCCCAGCAGCACCTGGTGTTGTTCGCCTTCGAGCACGCCGCGCACCAGTTGCTCGATGGCCTCACCCTGGTCCCCGCGCGGCTGGTAGTCGATGCCCAGGCGGAAGCTCATGCTTCCAGTTTAGAAGGCGCGCCGGAGATCGTCCCTAACTCTTCCCCGCGCCGCGATCCAGCGCCGCGTTGAACTCGCATCCAATCATCGCCACCAGCGCCAGCAGGTACATCCATACCAGGAACGCGATCACCGCTCCGACCGAGCCGTACAGCACGTTGTAGTTGCCGAAGTTGCGCACGTACCAGGCAAACGACTGCGTCAGCGCCAACCACAGGATTGTGGCCAGGAACGCACCCGGCAGCAGCTTGCGGCGGCTCTTGACGTCCGGTCCCAGCCAGTACAGCATCGCCGTCACCAGCCACACCGTGGACAACGCCACCGCGTAGCGCACCAGCCGCCCGACCAGGAGCACGCCCGGCCGCAGGATCTCACCCGTTCCCAGCACGCCCAGCCAGCGCAGCACTTCATTCTCCGCGTTGTCGCCGAGCAGAATCAGGGCCGTGGCCCCCACCGCCGGCAGGAGGCTCATCAGCACCAGTGCGATTTCGAGGACCCGCTGGCGCACCGCACCCCGCGTGTCGCGCCGCTCATAGGTCTCCTGGAAGGCCTCGATCAGGGTCGCCATGACGCCCGAGGCGGCCCACAGCGAAAGCAGCACCGCGACGGCCCGCAGCGACTGCGGATGCCGGATGCGTTCGGTAAACCAGGAGCGCAGAAGCTGCTCCACCTCCGGCGGCGAAAACTCGTACAGCAGGCGGGCGATGCGTCGCGCCACCTCGGCCTCGTGCGCTTCAAACAGCGCCGCGATCGTGACCGCGAATACCGGGAAGAAGCTCAACAGCGCCGAATACGCCGCGCCCTTGGCGTAGCCCAGCGCCCCGTGCCGGTAAAGGCCCATCGGCACGCGCGCCAGCGCCCGCAACCAGGACGCCGGCTTCACGCGGCCGCTCGACTGAGGCATTGTGGAACGCGCCACCTTCTCTGTATTATCCGACCCGCGCCCGGCCTCGTCGAGCGAATAGGCGCCAATGCGCACGGGCGCTGCGGTAGCCTGTGAGGAACGGGAGATACTCTGGATGAGACGATTGATACTGGCAATGATGCTGGCCTCCGGTCTGGCCCTGGCCACCGATTTCACGATTGTCTTTCCCCCGGCCCGCAGCGAACGCCCGCTGGACGGGCGGTTGCTGCTCCTGCTCTCCACCGACCCCTCGGCCGAGCCGCGCCTTCAGATCACCGATTCCTTCAATACGCAGCTTGTCTTCGGCCTCGACGTCGAGAACTGGAAGCCGGGAACGCTCATGAAGATCGGCGACAACGCCTTCGGCTACCCCATCCGGTCGCTCTCGCAATTGACGCCCGGCGAGTATACCGTGCAGGCCCTGCTCAACCGCTATGAGACCTTCCACCTCGCCGACGGCCGCGTTGTCAAGCTCCCGCCCGACCGCGGCGAGGGCCAGCAATGGCAATCCAAGCCCGGTAACATCTACAGCCAGCCCCTGAAGCTGCACATCGGCCCGAGCGGCGCTCCGGTCACGCTCACGCTCGACCAGGAGATCCTCCCGATTGCCCCGCCCCAAGACACGAAATACGTCCGGCACCTGCGCATCCGCAGCGAGCGACTCTCCAAATTCTACGGCACGGACATGTACCTGGGCGCAAACGTCCTGGTGCCCGAAGGCTTTGACCAGCATCCCGAGGCGCATTACCCGCTGATCATCAATCACGGCCACTTTCCGGCCGACTTCGACGGCTTCCGCACCGAGCCGCCTGACCCGAACCTGAAGCCCGACTACAGCGAGCGCTTCCACCTCAGCGGCTACAACAAGATCGTCCAGCAGGAGGCCTACGACTTCTACAAGAAGTGGACCGGTCCGGGCTTCCCGCGCCTGCTGATCGTCGAAATCCAGCACGCCAACCCGTACTACGACGACAGCTACGCGGTGAATTCGGCCAACGTCGGCCCCTACGGCGACGCCATCATGTACGAGCTGATCCCGGAGATCGAACGCCGCTTCCGCGGCCTCGGGCAGGGCTGGGCCCGCTTCACCTACGGCGGCTCGACCGGCGGCTGGGAGGCACTGGCCGTCCAGCTCTTCTATCCCGATGAGTTCAACGGCGCCTTCTGCGCCTGCCCCGACCCGATCGATTTCCGCGCCTATACCGTCATCGATATCTACACAGACAGGAACGCCTATTTCGTCGAAGGCCCACACATGCGGGTGCCACGTCCGGCCATGCGCAACTACCTCGGCCAGATCAGCGCCACGGCGGAAAGCACCAACTACCTGGAGCTCGCCCTGGGCACGAAAACGCGCTCCGGCGGGCAGTGGGACATCTGGGAGGCCGTCTTTTCACCCGCCGCTCCCGACGGCTACCCCATGCGGCTGTGGGACAAGCTGACGGGCGAGATCGATCACAGCGTCGCCGAAGCGTGGAAGAAGTACGACCTGCGCTATCAGCTCGAGACCAATTGGGCGACGCTCGGGCCGAAGGTGCGCGGCAAGCTGCATATCTACGTCGGCGAGGCTGACACCTATTACCTCAACAATGCCGTCTATCTGATGGACGACTTCCTCAAACAGGCTTCGAATCCTCCCGCCGACGCCGAAGTGACCTACGGCGCCCGCGCCGAGCACTGCTGGAACGGCGACCCCACCCAACCCAACGCCATCAGCCGCCTGCGCTACAACACCATGTACGTGCCGAAGATCGTCGCGCGCATGGAACAGACGGCCCCCGTTGGCGCGGATCTGAAGAGCTGGCGCTACTGAGGCAGCGCCTGTGTTTGAGCAACAGGCCTGACTGTTCAGCGTTGCGGAGTCCGCGCCGCGCCGCGCCTGCTACGGCGCTGTAGCAGATACAGCACCACAAATCCGGCCGCCGGCAGCAGCACGGCGATGATCCCCAGCGTCACTGAGATCCAGTCGTGCGCGTTCGGATCGTCGTACTCCTCCTGTTCGACAATCCCCAGATGGCCCAGCAGCTCCCGCGCCTGCCGGCTGGCGGCGTCGAAGCGTGCAGCTTCGCTGACCAGCTCCACGCTGAGCACGCCCCCACGCGTCAGGTACAGCCAGAACCGGTTGGCATCCTTTCGCCCGCCGGCTTCCTGCGTGTCCACGCTCCACTCCAGCCGGAACGTCTTGGCGTCGTACCATGGCTTGTCGCGCCAGCCCAGCAGGTCCAGCGTCTCGCGGCCTGCTTTGCGCCGCGCCTGGTTGGCCTCCCAGTTACCGCGCTTCAGCGCCGCGACGATCTCCTCGACCGTGGGTTGCGCCTTGTCGAGGCCCAGGTTGTGATACGGCTCAAAGCTGAAAACCAGGAACCAGTCCAGGTTCGCCGGCGCGGCCACGGCCAGTTCGTCGCCCGCCGGCGGATTGCCCGTCGCTTCCAGGAACCGGCGCGTTTCGGCCCGGTCGGCCGAGACCATCCCTCGCGGCAGGCTCAGCGCGCCCAGCCCGGCCAGAGTCAGCGTCCGCGGCCCGAACTGCCAGTGAATCTCCGGGACTGATGCCGGCCCCACAGCCGGCGCCGCACCCGCCGCGGCCAGCACGGCCAGCCACGTCAGGATGCGCCCGGGCCGCACGCCAAGATTACCCCAGCTTGCGTTTGAGAATCTCATTCGCCGCCGGCGGGTCGGCCTGCCCGCGCGTGGCCTTCATCACCTGGCCGATGAAGAACGCCATCACCGTCGTCTTTCCTCCGCGATACTGCTCCACCTGTTTCGGATTCGCGGCGATCACCCGGTCGATGATCTGTTCCAGCTCGCCCGTATCGGAAATCGCCTTCAGGCCCTCGCGCTCGACGATCACGCGCGCCGCCTCGCCCGTCTGATACATCTTCGCCAGAACTTCTTTGGCCAGCTTGCCCGTCAGCTCTCCGCGGACGACCAACGCCACCAGTTCGCCCAGGTTCGCGGCGCTGACTGGCGACTCCTCGATCTCTTTGTGGTCCGCCCGCAGCAGCGCCGCCAGGTCGCCCGTGGTCCAATTCGCGGCCAGCTTCGGATCGCCCGACGCCTGCGCCGCCTGCTCATAGAAATCCGCCAGCGCGCGCGTCGCAGTCAGCACCTGCGCGTCGTATTCGCTCAGCCCGTAACCCTCGACGAACCGTTTGCGCCGCGCCGCCGGCAGCTCGGGCATGGCGTCGCGAATCCGCGCCAGCCAGTGGCGCGAAATCTCCAGCGGCAGCAGGTCCGGCTCGGGGAAGTAGCGGTAGTCGTGCGCTTCCTCCTTGCTGCGCATGGCGAACGTCTCGCCCGCCTCCACGTTGTACAGCCGCGTCTCCTGCTTCACCCGCCCGCCCGACTCGATGAGCGCCACCTGGCGCCCGATTTCGAACTCCAGCGCCTGTTTGAGAAAGCGGAACGAATTGAGGTTCTTGACCTCCGCCTTCGTTCCCAGCTTCTCCTGTCCCCGCGGCCGCACGCTGACGTTGGCGTCGCAACGCAGGTGGCCCTTCTCCATGTCGCACGTCGACACGCCCACGTATTGCAGCACCTGTTTCATCGCGGTCAGGTATTGGAACGCCTCCTCCGGGGTGCGCATATCGGGATCCGAGACGATCTCGATCAACGGCGTCCCGCAGCGGTTCAGATCGACGTAGGTGTACTCGTCGCTGTCCCGCATCCCGTCGTGGATGCTCTTGCCCGCGTCGTCCTCCATGTGTACCCGCGTGATGCCGATGCGCCGGCTGTGGCCCTCGGCCTCGACTTCCAGCCATCCGTGCTCGGCCAGCGGCCGGTCGTACTGTGAAATCTGGTAGCCCTTCGGCAGGTCCGGGTAGAAGTAATTCTTGCGCGCGAAAACCGATTTCTCGGGAATCCCGCAATTCAGCGACAGTCCCGCCTGGATCGCCAGTTCCACCGCATGCATGTTCAGCACCGGCAGCGCCCCGGGGAGCCCCAGGCACACCGGGCAGACGTTCGTGTTCGGCGCCGCTCCGAACCCCGTTGGACAAGCGCAGAAGATCTTCGTCCGCGTCGAGAGTTGGCAATGCACCTCGAGCCCGATCACCGGTTCGTAGCGGGCGATCCTCTCGGCACTAGCGGGTCCCGGTGCAATGGTGGACATCTTCTACTCATTGTAGGTCCTCGCCGCCGCGCGGCCCGCGCCGATGCGGTGGAACGCCTATCGCGGCGCCCGGGAGGCATGCGCGCTCGGCCCTCGTTTGCGTGTGAAAATGAACCCATGCCCGCCCGAACCGGCGCCCGGAGTCCGGCTGCTACGTTTCAACGCTTCGTCGACGCAATCAACGGCCACGGTGTCGCGGCGCTGGCGGCGCTCATGGCGCCGGACCATCTGTTTGTCGATTCGGGGGGCCATCGCATGCAGGGCGCTGCCGCGATGCAGGCCGGCTGGCGGGGCTATTTCGCGATCTGCCCGGACTATTGGATGCAGGTCCGAGAGTGCGTCGCGGCACGCGGGATGGTATTGGCTGTGGGCGAGGCGGGCGGAACCATCGACGGCGTTGCGTGGCGCACACCGGCCGCCTGGGAGGCGGTGATTAGCGGTGGCCTGGTGCTGGAGTGGCGGGTCTTCGCGGACAACAAGCCGGTTTACGAAATTATGGCACGGCGGAAACCCTAGGCACATCCATTCGCGCCGCGGGTGATGGCGCATCGCATCGCGCGCCTCGATGCCGCCCCACTAGAATGGTCCTTCATGCCCGCTGAGAGCCCCAATCAGCAGCACCGCGCAGCGTTTCTCGATCGCGACGGTGTCATCAACCGCAAGGCCCTGGAAGGCGCCCACATTACGTCACCGGACGAGTTTGAGCTGCTGCCTGGGGCGCTGCCCGGACTGGCGCTGCTCGCCCTGCGCGGGTTCCGGCTGATCGTGGTCACCAATCAGCGCGCCGTGGCGCTGAGACGGCTGAGCCTGGAGGGACTCGCCGCGATCCACGCCAAGATGGAGCGCCTTCTGGCGGCCGCGGGACTGTCCCTCGACGCCGTCTATTTCTGCCCCCACGACCGCGGCCAGTGCGACTGCCGCAAGCCCGCCCCCGGCCTCCTGCTCCAGGCCTTCCGCGATTTCCCCGCTCTCGTCCCCCGCGATTGCGTCCTCGTCGGCGACTCCCCCTCCGACCTCGAAGCCGCCCGTCGCGCCGGCGTCCCGGCCGTCCAAATGCCTGTCAACGGCTCACTCGAAGACGCCGTCCGCTCCTGGCTCTCTAGCCGTGACTCCGCCTGAGTCCGGTTTACTCGTGCCGAACGACGTTCAGCACCGGGCTGTCGATCTTCAATCCTCCGTTGAATTCGATGAATCCGGGTTCACTCGATACGGTGAATGCACGCTGTCGTGGTGTTGTTTTCCCCGCTCCCGCGACACGCGGCGGGGATTGCGCGCTTAGTAGTCTTCCCAGACCGGCGGCAGGGCAAAGCCTTCGGGATGTCCCTCCACTTCGAGATACCGCGCGTTGCTGCGCGCCACGACCAGGCCCTGCAAATCGGTCCGCAGCAGCACCGCGTGGCGCTGCCCGAGCGACTCCAGGGTCACCGGATTGGGGTGGCCGTAATTGTTCTCGAAACCCGCCGAGACCATCGCCAGCCCGGGCTTCAGCACGTCCAGAAAGCGCGGCAGCGAGGCGTTCTTGCTGCCATGGTGCGCCACTTTGAGGATGTCCACGCGCTGGTTGTAGCCGGCCTCCAGCAGCAGCGCTTCGGTGCGCCGGTCCATGTCGCCGGTCAGCAACAGCGAGTGACGTCCGTAGGCCGCGCGCACCACCAGCGAAGCCTCATTGAGGTCGCGCTTGCGCATATTGGGCAGCGGAGCGAGCACCTCCCAATGCAGGCCGCCCGAGTCGAAGACGCCGCCGCGATGCAGGCTGCGCACGCGGCAGCCGGCGGCGCGCGCCAGCCCCTCCAGCCGCCGCCAGTCGCGATCGTCCAGGTCAAAAGCGCCCCACACCTCGCGCGGGTGAAAGTTCTCGATAATGGCCGGAGCGCCGCCGGCATGATCGGCGTGGGCGTGGCTGATCATCAGCACATCCAGGCGGCTCAGGCCGCGCCGCCATAGGTAAGGCGAAACGACATCCTCGCCAATGTCGAAGCCCGAGTCGCGCGGCCGCGCCTTGCCGAAGCTCAGGATGCCGCCGGTGTCGACCAGCGCTGCCCCGCCTGAGGGCAGCCCGAGCAGAATGCTGTCGCCCTGGCCGACGTCGATCATTGCCACCTCCAGCACGCCCGGCTTGAGGTCGGAGGGGAAGGGATGCACGACGATCAGCGCCAGCACTGAGAGTGAGGCCGCGGCGGCGGGCAACGTCCATCCCGAGTGGCGCTTCAAGGCGGCGCAGAAGCAGGCCAGGAGGGCGAAAAACAGAACCAGAGCGGCCAGCGGCGGGTCCGGTACGCGCAACTTGGGCTCCCACCGGGCGTGCAGCGTGGCGGTCCATTGCGCGCCTCGCAGCATCCACAGCGCGATCACGGCCAGGAAATGCCAGTGCGTGGCGATGGCCGCGAAGCCGAACGGAATGGCCAGCGAGACCAGCGGGATGACGATGATATTGGCCGTCAATCCGGAAATCGAGAGGCGGTGGAAGTAGATGATCATCGGGATGGCAAGCATCCACTGCACGCAGGCCGAAAGCAGCATCAACTGCAGGCAGCGCAGAACCAGGACGCCAACGGCCGCGAGGACGCGCACGGTCCACGCGGCGGGGCAGCGCAGCAGCGCCGCAATGGTTGCCCCCACGAGCAGCAACTCCGCGCGAATGGAAGCCGCCCGCGGCTCCAGGTGCGGTTCGACGTTCTTCCGGGCCAGCGTCGTGAAGGCCGTGCGCCAGGGCGTCAGCCAGCGCCGCGTCAACGGATCCGCCATGGCGCCGACGGCCGCCACCGACAGGAATGTCAACTGGAAACTGGCGTCAAACAACTCGTCGGGTGCGCAGATCAGAAAGGCCAGCGCTGCGGCGGCCAGCAGGTTGACCAACCGCGTCCGGCGGTACAGCAGCCGCGAACAGGCGTACAGCGTGAAGCCCGCCGCGGCGCGCAGCACGGGCGCGTTGCCCCCGCACAGCAGGGCGTAGCCCCAGCCCAGCGCGGCGGCCAGCACCAGCAACTGCCGCTCCCCGGTCCGCGCCACCCGCAGCCATAGCAATGCCAGCATGGTGACGAAGGTGATCTGGCTGCCCGAGATCACCAGTGCATGATAGGTGCCGGTGCGGCGCCAGTCCCGGGTCCACACGTCGCGGATGCCCGAACTGTCGCCCAGCAGCAGGCCGCGCATCATGCCGCGCGCGTAGTCGTCGCCGGCGTACAGGCGGTCCAGGGCGTCCAGGCCGTTTTGCCGCACGCGCCCCAGCAGCGCGCGCCAGGCCGGACCGCAACTCCCCGGCAAAACGCGGTAGGCGGAGGCCTTGGCCGAAAGGGTCCAGAAGATGTCCTGGCGCGCCAGGTAATCCCCGAAGTCGAACGAGCCGGGATTGCGATAGGCGCGCGGGGCCCGAACCTTCCCCTCCAGCGCGACCCGCGTCCCGGCCAGTGGAAGCGGCGGCAGGGGTGTATCCCGCTCGGGCGCCACGGTGGCGTAGACGCCGGCGCCAGGCCGTAGCGCCAGCCGCAGCCGCAGCAGGCCGTCGCGGTAATCGCCGTTTTGCATCAGGCAGCCCTGTATGGCCTGTACGCCGCCTGGCTCCAGCGGCGCGGGAATGGGCGGGTTGTGCGTCTGAAGCCCCAGATCGAGGGCGCCCAGTCCGGCCAGGAGGGCCAGAATCGGAACCGCCAGGAAGCGGCGCCGGCAGTAGATTCGGCTGAGCAGCGCGAGCAGGGCGAAGGCGACGCATGCCCCGGCCGCCTCGCGCGGCGCGATTCCGCCTACCCGGGCGGCAACAACGCCCGCCGCGAAGGCGAAGAAAGGTAGAACAAGAGGGTCGCGCATGGCCCTATTGGAGGCAGTGGCCGGCGCGCGCAGCCTTTCTCAATTCGCGACCGACGCAGTCCGGCGGCAAAAGGATTGCTTGACGCGCGGCGCTGACGGACTCTAAACTATGGGAGGATCAGGTTTGATCTCATGGCTGAGGCCGCACACACGACAGGACTAGCCGCATGAAGTGGGTCGTCATCGTGATCATCCTGTTGATTGTGTTCGGTTCGAAGAAGATCCCCGACCTGGGCAAGGGTCTGGGCGAAGGGATCAAGAGTTTCAAGGACGTGTTCAAGGGCGATCAGAGCAGCTCTTCCCAGCAAGATCCAGGGAAAAAGGTCTGATCGCTCGTTCTGAGTTTTGGCACCGTTCCGCTCCCGCAAGTCATTAGAGCCCCGCGGCGCAAGCCGCGGGGCTTTGCATTTCAACTTCCGGTGCGGGCAATGCGAAGGACGCGTCTAGGCCTTCGGCTTTTTGGGCGGAACGATGGCGTCCTTCAGGACCTTGGCGACACGGAACTTGACCACCTTCTTGGCCGCGATCTTGATCTTCTCACCGGTGGCGGGGTTGCGCCCGATGCGCGCCTTGCGCTCCTGGCGGACGAGCCGGCCGATGCCGGGCAGCACGAACAGGGCGTTCTTTTTGGTCTCGTTCTTCGCCAGGTCGGCGAGTTTGTCGAGGAATGCTTTGGCCTGCTTCTTGGAAATCTGAGCGGCTTCGGCGAGTTCAGTAATGAGTTGAGTTTGGGTCATCTTCTTAACTTCGGCCATAACGTCTCCTTCGCTGTTTCTCCCACTGGCTCGGTCCGCGCCCGTCCAGGCCGGCGAACCGCCCAAACAACACGCGAACAGATCGATTTAAACAAGAACTTCCGCTTTTGTCGGAAGTACGTCCGGTCTCAATAATACGGGATGCGCGCGCGCGATAGCAAGGGGAGAATGCCCTTAAAGGCCCGTTTTTTCAGCTTTTTTCGCGTTTCTGACCACCGGAAGGCCGATTTTACAGGCGTTCGGCGGCATCCGGGTCCGGGGAAGGGCTCCAGACGCGGGTTTGGGCGGGGTCCGGCACCCCGTTCATCCGCTGCCGGCTATTCATCGCGCAGCACCTCCAGCGGCTTCTGCGACAGGATCCGCAGGCTGGCCAGCCAGCCCGCGCCTACGGCGAGCAGCGCCGCCAGCGCGGTAGTGATGAGCAGGGGCGGCCATTCGACCTGGAACTCGGCGTCCAGCAGACGATTGAGCAGCAGCCGCGAAAACAGCGTCGCCAGCACGCTCCCCAGCGCGCCTGCAACGAGGCCCAGGATCAGGAACTCGACCGAGAAGATGCCGGCCAGCCGCAGGCGCCTGGCGCCCAGGGTCTTCAGCACGGCCGTTTCGCGGATGCGGCGGAAACGCGTGCCGGCGACGGTGGAGGCGAGAATGATGGCCCCGGCGAGAATGGCAAAGGCGGCGATGAAACGGATGACCAGCGCCACCTGGTCGATCACCTCCTGCACCAGGTTGAGCAAATCGGCGCTATTGATGACCGTCACGGTCGGGAACAGCTCATAGGCCTTCCTCTGCAGCGCTGCGACCTGGTTGCCCGGCAGCCGCACCAGCCCGATGTACTGCACCGGCAGGCCGGCCAGGGCCGGCCGGTTGAAGAGCATCTCGACCTGCTGGCCGGCGCGCACCGCGCGCTGGCGGAACACGGCGGCAATCGGAGTCTCGAATTCGCGGCCGATGGCGGTCCACGTGAGGCGCTGGCCGGGCTTCAGTTTCAGCGCCGTGGCCATCTCCTCGACGACGGCGACTTGCGGCGACGCCTCGCCCGCTTTCCACCACGCGCCGCCCAGCGCGCGCAGATCCGCGGGCGGCGCATCGGCCCAGGTGACCTCGCGCGTGGATTGGAAACGGCGCGCAAAGCCCTCCAGCTTCAGGTCCTTGACTGGCCGGCCGTCAATGGCCACCAGCCGCACGGCCACGAGCGGCTCGATGGCCGGCTTGCCCTTGAGTCCGGGCCAGCCTTCGAGCAGTTTCCGCAGGCCCTCGTGCTCGCGTTCGGTGATGTTGATCAGGATGACGTTGGGCGCGCCCGGCGGCGCGGCGCGCGACACCTCGTGGATAATCGATTTCTGCAGCAGGTAGACGCTCAGCGTGAAGGTCACGCCGAGGCCCAGCGCGACCAGCACGGACGGGGCGTGATTGCCGGGGCGATACAGGTTGGCCATGCCCTGCCGCCACTCGACCGGCCAGCGTACCGGCGCCTTCTGCACCAGCCAGCGCAACGCGCGCAGCAGCGCCCACGCCGCGGCGGCCAGCGCCAGCAGGCTGACCACGATGCCTCCCACGAAGTACGCGCCCATCTGTAGCGACTCGGCCAGCCAGCCGGCGATGAGACCTAGGCCCGCGAGAATCACCAGCCCGGCGAGAAAGGCCGGCGCGGCGCGGTGCAGGCGCACGGCCAGCGTGGGCCGAACCTCGGCCATCTCGCGCCGGAAGATCAGCGCCGGCTTCACGTCGCGAATCGAAAGCAGCGGTGGAATGGTGAACAGCAGCGAGACCAGCAAACCCACGCCGATACCCTGCAGGGCGAAGGCCGGGCTCCAGGCGAGGGCGTGTTCAAAGAGAAAGAACCTGGCCAGCAGGAGCGGCATCAGGCGCTGCACGCCGAAGCCTACGGCAATCCCGGCGAGGCCGCCGGCGAGCCCCAGCAGCGCGGCCTGGAGCGTGTAGATGACGATGATCTGCGAACTGCGCGCGCCCAGGCATTTCATGATCGCGATCGAGTCCAGGCGCTGCTGCATGTGCGCATGAATCGCGGTCGCCACGCCCAGCGCGCCGACCACCAGCGCGATCAGGCTGACCAGGCTGAGGAACGTCGCCGAGCGCTCCAGCGCGCGCCGGATGGCCGGGTGGGACTCGCGGTAATCGGCGATCATCGCTTCGGGGAAGACGCGCTTCAGATCGTCCCGCATGGCGTCCAGATTCACACCCCCGGGCGAGCCCGGCGGCGGCAACCGGAACAGGAAGCGCTGCGAGGCCCGGCTGCCGAAGGTCAGCAGGCCGGTGCGCTCCAGGCCGGCGCGGCTGATCAGCACGCGCGGCCCGATGTTCAGGCTGCCGGTCATGCGGTCCGGTTCGCGGACCACCGTGCCGGCGAGGCGGAATTCGGCCGCGCCCAGCTTGACCGTCGAGCCCGTCTGCACGTTCAGCCGCACCAGCAGGTCGTCGGAAACGGCCAGGCTTTGCGCGTCGAGCGCGTCCTTCAATGGCCTATTCGGATCGAGTACCACCTGGCCGTAGAAGGGATACACCGCCGGGTCGACGGCCTTCACGGAAACCAGCACCGGCACTCCGCCCGCGGCGCCCATCATGGAAACGGTCTCGGTGATGCGGGTGAGTTGCACGCCGCGCCGCACGTAGCCGTCGAGGCACTCAGCTTGAGCGGGCGTCAGCGCCATGAACTGGCGCACGCTCACGTCGGCGGCCATCAGGGTGCGCGCCTGGCGACGCAGCTCTTCCTGGAACGCGTCGGCGAAGCCGCGCACTCCGGTCAGAGCTCCCACGCCCGCGGCCACGCCCAGAATGGCGAACAGGAATTTTGGAGCGGAGGCCCGTGCCTCGCGGCGGGCGATCCGCCCGGCCAGCAACCATGGAGCGGCGAATCTCATGCCTTCGTCTCGCCGGCCCGCATTTCGTCGGAAACGATCAGCCCGTCGCGCATGGTCAGAATGCGCGAGGCGTGGCCCGCCAGTTCGGGATCGTGCGTCACCAGCACCAGCGTCGCGCCCTCCTGGCGGTTGAGGCTGAGGAGCAGATCGAGCACCTGTTGCCCGTTTGTCGAGTCCAGGTTGCCGGTGGGCTCGTCGGCCAGCAGCAGCGGCGGGCGGCGCATGAAGGCCCGCGCCAGCGCCACGCGCTGCTGCTCGCCCCCCGACAACTGCACTGGATAATGCTCGCGCCGCGCGCTCAGGCCGACGATGTCCAGTAGATGACGCGCGCGCTGGTACGCCGCGGCGCCCAGCTCCCCGGCCAATTCGGCCGGCAGCAAAACATTTTCCTCAGCGGTCAGCGTCGGAATCAACTGGTAGCTCTGGAAGACGAAGCCGATCTTGCGGCCACGCAGCTCCGCCAGCCGGTTCTCATCGAGTCCCGAAATCTCCTCGCCGTCAATTTTGATGCTGCCCGCGCTGGGACCGTCGAGCCCGGCGAGCAGGCCCAGCAGGGTGCTCTTGCCGCAGCCCGAGGCGCCCATCACGGCCACATATTCGCCGCGCCGCACCTGGAGGTCGATGCCGCGCAGGATGTCGACGCGGTGCGCGCCGGTGTCGATCCATTTCGTGACGCCGCTCAATTCGAGAATCGGCGGCAGCTCGGGCGTACGGGGATTCATGTTCGGGAGGCTTCTCCTTTTATGATGGCAGGGGATGCTCTGGCGACGTTTATTCACGGCCGCATTCGCGGCGGCGCTGGGCGGCGGTTCCGCAATCGCCCTTCCGGCCGCCGACACGCGGCCGGTGATCGTGGCCTTCGGCGACAGCCTGACGGCGGGCCACGGGCTCGAACCCGGCCAGAGTTATCCCGACGATTTACAAAAGCTCCTCGACCGGCGCGGCCTGCGCTACCGCGTGGTCAACCAGGGAATTAGCGGCGACACCACCGACGGCGGCCTGGACCGCGTGAAGCAGGTGCTACAGTTGAAGCCCGCGGTCGTGATCCTGGAGCTCGGCGCCAACGACGGCCTGCGCGGCCTGCCCCTGACGGCGACGCGCGCGAACCTTGCCCAGATGATCGACGAATTCCGCCACGGCGGCGCGAAGGTGCTGCTGGCCGGTATGACGCTGCCGCGCAATTACGGCCCGGACTACGTGCAGGGGTTCGAACAGGTCTTTCGCGACCTGGCGCGCGAGAAGAAGGTCGCACTCATCCCGTTCCTGCTCGAAGGCGTGGCCACCGACCCGCGCCTGATGCAGCCCGACGCGCTGCATCCCAACGCCGAGGGCACGCGCCGCGTGGCCGCGACAGTGCTGCAGTATCTGCTGCCGCTGCTGCGCTCGGACAGGAGCATAAAGCGGTAGCAATGGCCGCTGCTGCCGAGGTCGCCCCCCCCGTGAATCTGGTCCGGGGGGTTCAGCTTCCCCGTGGAACGGAACGACAAGTGCGGGGCGGGGTTTCCTCATGGGGCGACTCCTCTCTCGCACTAGCGGAGCATCGAGGCACTGAAGTCCGCGCGTTTCTCGCGGCCATCCTTAGAGATCACGGTGATGGTGAGGTTTTCCGCGCCGGGTGGAATATTGAACGAAAACCAGGTGCACGAAAAATGCGGCTCGCCAAAGGGCGGCTGATAAAGCGGTGTATAGGTTGCAACGTTTCCGCTTCGTGATACCAGCCCATTTTCGCCAGAGATGATCTCGGTCTGGCTGCTCTCCGTGATCGATTCTGATAATGGCTGAATCTCGTGGCCGTCTGCCGTGATCGTCATATGCACGGCGGGTGCCCGCCATATCGATAAGTCCGTGTCGCCGCTTCCCTCAGCAATGAGAAGGACGTGCGTTGCTCCCAGGCTAGGCCACTGTCTCACTTCTGCAATTGTCAGCACGTGGTGGCGGCGCGAGGTATCCGACGCGGCCAAAGCGATAAGGTCGCGGCCATTCAGGAAAATGGCCCTCTTCCCGACAATGTCGCCCAACGCGAAGGCCGCCGGCCTGTTGATCCGGACTAGATGGTTTTTTTGAATGCTCTTCCAGATCGCCCGAACGTCCGTGGCCCGGCCCAAATCAATCGCACTCTGGATCTCTTTATCTGATAACAAATCACTTCCGGCCATGTAGTTGCATGCGCCCGCGACCAGCGCCGCAATCAACAATCTCCTCATCTACCCTTCCCTTCTGGCGGGTTGTGGGCACCGGCTCTCCCCTGAAACATCTTAGAAGAGGCTGGCGGCGATCACTGCGAATTCTTCTTAGTCTGATAATGGTCGTTCGTGCTCGTGTTCTTATATTTACCGCCCTTGTGGCTCGATCCGCTCCCGTTCTTGTATTCGCCTCCAGTGTTCTGGGTGCGTTTTGATTTCGTCGTCGCTGTGGCCGTCGTCTTCTTAGCGCTGGCAGCCAACATTCTAGGCAATGGCGGGAACGCCACCAGCACCGCCAGGACAAAAGCAAGCAGAGTTGTTCTCACTCACACTCTCCTTTCAGCCTCGTCGTCTTCTCGGCAGCCGTCGCCAACTATTGGACCATAGTTAAAGACGCGGTGTGGGGGGCCCGCTGTGTCTCACCTGCGTGCGATACGGGCTTAAGTTGTCTTGGGCGGTTTCACGGGTTTCTGCCCCGGCAGCCCCATCTTCTCGATCTCGTTGAAGGCCACCATGCGGCCTTCGTCGAGCGCCAGGTTGGAGAGGATCACAGCGATCGAGTCGTTCAGTCCGACCTCGATGTCGGCCTTGGGGCGCTTCAGCGTGCGGCAGCCGTCGAAGAAGCTCCCGAGCTCCGTATCCACCGGGTTGATGTCTTCGAGCGGCAGCATGATGTCCTTCATATACAGCCACTGCCGGGCGAACTTCATCTCCTTCTCGAGGAAGCTCTCGTTGCCCTTGATGAGATCCTTGTCCAGCAGGATCGGCAGCGGCCGCGAGCCGGCGGCGGAGACCATCGTCGCGCCGGCCTTCACCTCTTCCTTCTTCTTGTTCTTGGCCTCTTCCACCTGCGCCGGTGGCGCGGGCTCGCGGAACCACATGCCGATCGGCTTGTGGATGTCGTCGCCGAGCGTGATCTCGATGCTGCCCTGGGTGCCGCAGATGACCTCGCCCATCTCGGTGCGCTGGCCGCCCAGGCCGGCCCAGTGCGAGCTGGTCGAGACGCCGGTCCACACCAGCCGCCGCCCCTTGGGGTATTTGTAGATCAACTGCACGTTGTCCAGGATGTCGCGGCCGTCCATCATGAAGTCGTGCGTGCCCAGGCCCATCACGGCCTCGGGCGTCATGCCCAGCATCCAGTCGGCGACGTCGATCTGGTGCGACGCCAGCTCCGCCACCACGCCCCCGGACCACTTGCGGAACAGCCGCCAGTTGCCCAGCTCCGGCACGTCCTTCTTCATCTTCCAGCCGGGATCGCGATGCCACTGCGCCTGGACGTAGCTCACCTCGCCCAGGATGCCCTTCTCGATCATCTGCCGCGCCGCCTGGTACATCGCGCTGTAGCGGCGTTGCAGGCCGGTCTGGAGCAGTTGCTTGGGCTTCGACGCGACCAGCGCGCGCAGCTCGTGGACCTCTTCAGGCTTGAACACGAGGCTCTTCTCGCAGAAGACGTGCTTGTCGGCGTCGAGCGCGTCCCTGGTGATCGGGAAGTGCAGGAACAGCGGCACGGTGACGAACACCGCTTCGACGTTTTTGTCCGCCAGCAGCTCGCGATAATCCTTGTAGCGTTTCGGATTGCCGCCGTAGGTCTGCTGCGCCTTGTCCAGCGCCGCGTCCTGAATGTCGCAGATAGCAACGCATTGCCCGCTGTCTATGGACTTCAGGTGCTTCAGCAGGTAGCTGCCCCGGCTGCCCGTGCCGACCATGCCGAAGGGCACCGGGCTCGCGGCGCCCCGCGCCGTCAGGATGGCCGGAGCTGCTTTCACCAGGCTGCCCGCGGCGCCCGCCAGCGCCGCAACGCCCACCGCGGTCTTGACCGCCTCGCGCCTGCTCATCTCCTGTGCGGCGCCTGGCGCCTGGCGGCTTGCGGGCTGGCCCTGCCAGGGCTTCAGGTCTTTGCTGTTCTCGGCCATTTAGATAAATCCTCTCAGATCAATGCGTATCGGATTTCCGTTTATTCTATCCGATTCCCCCGGCGCTGCCCGGGAGGATGCTCGTTTGAGCCGTCAGCGGCGGCGAATCGCCCGGGTCGTAAGACGCTCCTGAGGCCTCCGCGCGTTTCGCCCGCCGCGCCGACCAGTCCGCCCCGGCCAGCACGATCAGCCCGGCCAGGAAGCTCCACGTCAGAATCGTGACGGAGTGCTTGAAGACGTCGTACTCCCGCGCTAATTTGCGGAGCAGCGCCGGCCAGATGAAGAAATTCACCCACTTGAGCATCTCCAGCAGCAGGCCGATCACCGCGGCGCGCGGCCACACCTGGGCCGCTGGCACCTTCGTGTTGGGCAGTTTCCAATACACCAGGAAGACGATCAGTATCGTGAACGGGAGGGATGTCAATTTGAACAGTCCATGCGCCAGGAACCCTGTGGTGAGCAACTCTGGCGCGTCGCCGGTTGGGCCGAATATCATCTGCCACAGCATCGGCGCCGACGCCGTCACGACGGCCGACAACAGCGCCAGCGCGCCGCAGGCGAAGATCAGACCCGTGCTGACCAATTGGTTCATCACCAGGTTGCGTCCCTTGGTCACGCCCCAGGCCCGGTTGAGCGCGACCTCCAGCGGCAGGAAGACGCCATTCGCCAGCAGCAGCAGCATCAGGACGGAAACCCATTCCATGTGCCGGACTTGCTTCAGACTCGCGCTCAGGTTGGTTACGAGAAACGCCCCGGTGCCACCGGCAAAATAATCCTGAATCGCCAGGAAGATCGCGTTGATGGCCGGCGTCGAATGAAAAACGTGTTTGGAGATGGAGAGCATCACCAGTAGAAACGGATAGAACGCCAGCAGCACGTTCGCCGCGATCGAGAAGGCAAAAACGTGAGCTTCCGGCTGGGTCACATACCTGCCGACGGCTTTCCAGTCCTTGAGGAATTCCAGAGCCGCGCCCGTGATGCTGTGGAAAATGCGCGCTAAGAAGGATTTCACCGCTCTGACTCCAGTTTAGCGGCCGCGCCGTGGCGCGGTCCCGCGGCCGCGCAGGCCTGGATCGTGGCATCATGGTTGCGGAGGCGCGGGTATGAATAGAACTCATAGCATCAATCTGCTGAACACGGCGGTGGCCGATGAACTCCAGGCCGTCCACCAGTACATGTATTTCCACTTCCATCTCTCCGACCAGGGCTTCAACCCGCTGGCCACGCTCTTCAAGCGCACGGCCATCGAGGAGATGGGCCACGTCGAACTGCTGGCCGAGCGGATTCTGTTCCTGAAAGGCGACGTCAAGATGGCGCCCGCCGGTCCCGTCGAGCCGATCACCGACGCCCAGGCCATGCTGCTGAAGGGCATGACCATGGAGCAGGAAAGCGCCATTTCTTACAACAAGGCTGCCATGGAATGCGCCGCCCAGCAGGATGCCGCTTCCAAGCAGATCTTCGAAGGCTTGGTGGGCGACGAGGAGCGTCACTTCGACCAGTACGAGAAGCAGCACGACCACATCCAGCGTTTCGGACCCAACTATCTCGCGCTGCAGTCGTTTGGCGGATCCGAGCCGGCAGGCGGTCCGGGCGGCGCCGCGTAGCCTCGCCCGCAGCCACGGCAACCGAGCGCGCATCCCCGCGCCGGGACGCGCAGCTTACTGGTTTTCTCCCTGCAGATAGGTCAGCGCCAGACGCGTGATATCGTCGCTCGTGAACAGTTTGGGCGTGATGCTCGTCGTAGTCCCGGCGCCGATGTCCACGGGTTCGAGACGCGGCTGAAGAAGTTCGAAGACGCGTTCGTTGTATCCCAGGTTGGCCGGGGTTTGCTGCACGCCGAAAACGAAGTACTTGCCGGGAGCCAGGTTGTCGTAGGTCAGGTCGGCCCCGCTGAGACCCTGCAGCATGGGCATGCCGGCGCCCGGCAGGAAGCTTCTTCCGGCCGGCGCCAGGACCACGCTCCACGAAGTCGTTCCGGAAGAGGAATCCCCCGCCAGGTGGATCTGCACCCGCGCACCCTTGGCGGCTAGAACGATCTTCAGCATGCCAGCCGCGGCCGCGCCGATTTCGATTTCATCGCCCTCCAGCCTGGTCGCGCCGTATTGCATCCAATCGACGAAGGACTGCGTCATGGCCGGCTGATAGCGCACCCGGTAGCGTCCCGCCGCCAGCCCGTTTACCTCGAAACTCCCGTCCTGGTGGACCTCGCCCTGCCGAAACATGCCGCCGAAGGCGTCGCCCGTCTCCGGTATGAATTGAACCCACCCCTTGGCCGGGGCTTGCCCCGGCTGCGGCTGGAACCCGCCGCCCAGGCGTATCGGCGGCGCAACGACCGCCAACTGATCGCCGCTAGTCATGGAGCCCGTATCCGTTCCCGGCGGGTCCTGCACGACGCCTTGCAGTGCGATCGCCGCTTGCAGTTGCACGACCACGGGCTCCGGATCGCTCGTGCCCGTGGTGATGCGTTGCTCCGCCATGGCCAGCGAATCCGGCTGTCCTGACCGGCTCACGACCTGGAGCCGGTAGGAGCCCGGCGGCACGAAATCGATGCGGAACGTGCCCTCCTTTTGGTCGTACCCGCCGCTCACCGCCGCCGACGGATCGCCCGTAGCGGCGTCCGGAATGAGCTGCACGTTGACGCCCGGACCCGCCGCTCCCGTCACGCTGCCCCGCACCGTGACCACCGGCGTCGTTCTCAACTTGAACTCGACGTTCTGCAGCTCGGCTCCGGGCGTCACGCTCAGCATGGTCGCGCCGGCGGCCGTCGTGCTGCTCGGATAGAACACTGGCAGCCACGACTCCCGGGGCTCCTCGTGCCGCGCATCGTACGGCCCCAGCAGCCGCTCGACCGGCAGCGACTCGGGGCATTGCGCGTGCAGCACATACCGGTCCGCGGTCATATGCGCGATGCGGAACTCGCCCTGGTCGTCAGTCGAGGCCCCGTTGCGCGGCTGCAGGCTGGTGCCGTGCCCCAGGTGCTGCGGCGAATAGACCTGAATGAAGCAGCCCTGCAGCGGCTCGCCGTCGTCATTCATCACCCGCCCGCTGATCGCGCCCCCGGGCATCAGCTTCACCTGCACGCCGGTTGTCGCCTGGCCCGCGCTCACCTCGGCCGCAGCCGCGGGCTGCCCCATCTCCATGATGCCGGCGTAGTCGCGATGGTTCGCGAAGATCGTGCAACTGCCGGCCGCCAGACCCGTCGCTGCAAACATTCCCCCGCGGTCCGTGGCCGCCTCCCGGTAACTGCTGTTCTGGCCCGTGCATAGCAATGTCACTCGCGCCCCGCCTACCGCCTCGCCCGTCAGCGCGTTTACCACCTGCCCGCTCAGCGACCCCGTCGGCTGCTCCTGCTCCTGCGCGGCCAGGGAGTTTGCCAAAACGGCCAGCTGCGCGACGACCACGACAACCTTCATCCCGCTCATCCGCGCACCTCACTCCCCCGCGCCCGCTGCAGCGTTATGGATCACATGCACGCTCACGTCCGGGTTCGGTCCTTCCCGCAGTTCCACGTCGGTCGCCTGCTCCGCGAACGGGGTCAGGAAGTTCGGGTCCATCCATGCGCCCTGATCCATTTCGTCGAAGGCATACACCTTGTAGATGCCCGGCGTACGTCCCCGGAAGTGGAACTCCCCCTTGTTGTCCACTCCTGTTACCGCATAGAAAGCCAGCACGGCCGCGTTCTCCCCCTGCGGAGCCAGCAGCACCGTCGTCGCTCCCGCGCCCTCCACCTGCCCCTTCAGCTCCGCGCCGGCCGCGCTCAACACGATCTCCAGCCGCGCCGTGGTCTCGGCCGTGATCAGCATATCTTTGTGTAGGACATCCTCGTCGCCCAGCTTCATCGATTTCAAATACCCGTCCTTGGGCAGCGGGTCCACGCCAATATCCCACACTCCCGGGCGCACGTCCGCGAGGACGAACGAACCGTCCGGCTGCACCTCCGCGTTCGCGCCCGGCAGATTCATGCCGTCGCCGGAATACAAATGCACCTGGCGGCCTGCGGCCGCGCCCGCCCCCTCCAGCCTCAGGCTGCCGCGCAGTGCGATGGCCGGCGTGAAGTCGAGCGTCACCTCGAGATCGCCCCCGCTCAGGTCGACCCCCTGCCGCGCCACGTACAATCGGCCGTCGATGGTCACCTCCCCGCTCAGCTCATACTGGCCTGGCTGCAGGTTCTGGTATTCGAACGTTCTCCCGGCTTCAAACCCGCCCCCCCAGTTGGTCCCCCCGCCGGAACTGCCCGGCGCATCCCGCAAACGGAGGTTGACGATGGGCTGATCCCGCTTCCGGATCGGCGGCGGAGGCGTCCCTTCGGGCGAACCCTCGCCCTGATCCCGCGCGGGAATCTGCACCGGCAATTGTGCCTGCACGCTCAGCTTGACCGGCCGGACGGCCTGCATCGGGATTTCCACGTCCTCGAGCGTTTGTCCCGGCTGCAATTCGATGACCCGTGCTTCGTCGCGCCGCTGCGTGCCCGGGGCGTAGGTGGTGGCATACGCCAGACGATTGTCCTGCGGGGCCGCCGGATCTCCGGTATTCAGGGTCGGAGTCAAGGTCGGAATCGATTCGGAGGGCTTGTTGGCTGCGATCAGATACGGTCCCGGCGTAAGGCCGAACAGCCGGAACCGGCCCTGGTCGTCGGTCTGCGCGAAGCGCCACGGCGTCCAGCCCAGCTTGCCGCGCGCGAACTGCCGCCGCAGCGCCTGCACCTGCGCCTGCGCCAGCGGTTCGCCGTCCACGCCCGTCACGGTTCCTGAGATCACGCCCAGCCGCGGCAACCGGATGGTCACGTCCGTGACCTGCTCGCCCGCGCCCAGCACCAGCACGCGTCCCTGGCCGTTCGGCCGGCTGGCGCCGTAGGCCATCGTCGCATAGCCACGCCGCGAGACTTGAATGCGGTACTGGCCCGCCGGCAGCGAGCGTAGCGTGAATCGTCCGTCGCCGTCCGTCGGCGCCATCCCCCGGATGTCGTTGTGTCCGTCGGGATGGATTTCAACCCGCGCCCGGTGCAGCGGCGCGCCCGTCGTGGCGTCTACCACTCTCCCGGCAATCGAGCCTGGCCCCACGCTCTGCGCGCGCACGGCGCTGAGCACAATCGCCACACTCGCGAGTGTCTGGACCAACCGCCGCATCGCGCTGCGCACGTGCCAGAATCTCCTATTCCGCTCCCGCCGCGCGGCCCACGCCAGCGGCGCAATCCTGTGGGCCCGGGTCCGCACTTGTGTAGACGCCAATAGGTCGCATGGGGATCCTCCGCGCCGCCTGAATTCTTCAGCCGGCCCACGCGGTCAGGATTTTAGACGCATCCCACGCCCGCCGGTTGCGGCCGGCGAAGACACGCCCGGCTGCGGTGCGCTCGATTGCGGCGCGACCAGCAGGACCCCCCGGACCGCTGTCCCCTGCCCCAGGCGCGACCCCCTCCATCCACACGCCGTCTTTCTCTGCCGGGTGGACAGAGCCCCCTGTGCCCGGTTTGACCAGGGAATCCGGCCGCCGGTTAGCGAATGTAAGGTCGCCGCCCTAGCTCTTCTTAGCCTGGCAGCCTTCCAGCACATGCTTGTGCTCGGCGAAGCACTTACCTACGTCGTTCAGGTCCTTCTTGCCCGCCGTGACGTGGCACGTCTTGCATGTCGTGCCCTTGTTCGCCTTCTGATACTCCGGCTTGGCGAAGGAAAGATTGCTCCCCACGAACAGGCCGGCCATCAGAATGGCCGCCGGAATCATCAGTCTTAATGCGCGCATGATCTTCTCCAGTCTGGTGTTATCAATCGGTCCCGTGGTCAACCCACAATACGGAGACGATACCACGTTTCCCCCAGTTGCCGCCCCACCCCCCGCCGCCGCGCCAATTGCCGCTAGGGAATCCTCCTGAATGGGGTTAAGGGCCTCCGTTCCAGCGCCGCAAGCGGGCTGCGGAGACGAAAAACACCCCCGAAAACGATGGGAAACACCGTAAGAAGCCGCATTTTTCGGCTCGCGCAGGGTGTTTTCGCGGCGGATCCGCGCCTGTTTTCCGGTCCATCTACAATGGAAGTGCATTGCCCGCCGACGCCAAAATCCACGTGCTCGGGGCTGGTCTGGCTGGCAGCGAGGCCGCCTGGCAGCTCAGCCGCGCGGGCCTCGGCTGCGTGCTCCACGAGATGCGCCCGGCGCGCCAGACCCAGGCCCACCGCGGCGCCGGCTTCGCCGAGTTGGTCTGTTCCAACTCGTTGAAAAGCGACAGTCCCAACACCGCCTCCTGGCTTCTGAAGCACGAATTGCGCCGCCTCGGGTCTTTGGCTCTGCGGGCGGCTGAGGCCGCCCGCGTTCCAGGGGGCCATGCCCTCACCGTGGACCGGGCCCTCTTCTCGGAGGCCATCACGGCGGCGCTCGAACGCGCGCCGGGCGTCGAAATCCGCCGTCAGGAGGTCGTCGAGATTCCCGCCGATGGGATTGTCATCATCGCCACCGGCCCGCTGACCTCCGGCGCGCTCGCCGCCGATATTGGCCGCCGCACCGGCAGCGAGCGGCTGTACTTCTACGACTCCATCAGCCCGATCGTCGACGCCGCGACCATCGACCGCTCGCGCGTCTTTGCCGCCTCGCGCTACGGCAAATCGATCGACGGAGGCGACGACTACCTGAATTGCCCCTTCACGCGCGATCAATACGCCGTTTTCGTCGACGCCATTCTGGCCGCCGAGAGCGCCCCGCCGCACATCGAGGACGATGCGGAAATCCACCACGGCCAGGTCCCGTTTTTCGAGGCCTGCCTGCCCATCGAGGAGCTCGCCCGGCGCGGCCGCGATACGCTGCGCTTCGGTCCCATGAAGCCGGTCGGCCTGGTCGATCCCGCCGCAGGCCGCCGCGCCCACGCCATTGTGCAGCTCCGCCAGGAGACGCAGCGCGCCGATAGCTACAACCTGGTCGGCTTCCAGAACCACATGACTTTCCCCGCGCAGAAGCGCGTCTTGCGGATGATTCCCGGTCTCGAAAACGCCGAATTCCTGCGCTACGGCCAGATGCACCGCAACACTTACATCAATGCGCCCCGTTTGCTGACGCCGGCCCTGCAGCTCACCTCCGACCCGCGCATCTTCTTCGCTGGCCAGATCTCGGGCGTCGAGGGCTACGTGGAGTCAATCGCGACGGGCTTGCTGGCCGGCCGTTTCGCGGCCGCGTTGGCTCTCGGCGAGCCCTTGCGCCCGCTCCCGCGCGCCACCGCCCTGGGGTCACTCACGCACTATCTCACCCACGCCGACCCCACCCATTACCAGCCCGCCAATATCGCCTTCGACCTGCTGCCGGGGCTGGAGGAGGAGTGGAAGCGCCGCCTGCGCCACGACCGCCCGGGTCGCCACGCCGAAATCTGCCGGCGTGCGCTGGCCGCCATGGACGAATACATGCGAGAAGCCGCGGAGGCCCATGCCACTGCCGGCTGACGACGAACTCGCGCGCCGCATGGGCGAATACCTCGACCAGTTGCGCCGCCAGAACGCCTCCGTCCACACGCTGCGCAACTACGAATCCGACCTCGGGCAATTCCATGACTACCTGGCTCGCGCCGGCACGCCGCCGCCGCCAGCCGAAATCGACGTGCTGCTGATCCGCGAGTGGATGGCCTCGCTGTACGCCGCCGACCTGGAGCGCGTCTCCATCCGCCGCAAACTCTCGGCCTTGCGCGGCTTTCTCGAACACTGTCTGCGCGAGGGCCTGATCGCGGTGAACCCCGCCGCGCTGGTCCAGACCCCCAAGATCCCCCGTCATCTGCCCGACGTGCCTACCGAGGAACAGACCGTGGCTCTGCTCGACGGCGCGGAAGCGGGCAAACTCGAGCGCCCCATGCCGGAGCGCGACCGCGCGTTGATGGAGATGCTCTACGGCTGCGGCGTGCGCATCAGCGAGCTGGTCGGGATGAACGCCGGCGACATCGACTTGCGCGAAGGCTGGGTGCGGGTGCGCGGCAAGCGCAAGAAGGAGCGCCAGGTGCCCATCCCGGCCCAGAGCCTGGCGGCGCTGCGCGCCTGGATGGAGGTCCGCCCGGTGCAGTCCGGCGAGCGCCCGGAGCAGGCCGTCTTCCTCAACCACCGCGGCCGCCGCCTGACCGAGCGCGGCGCCAGCGGGATTCTGAAGATGTACGCCATCGCCCTGCTGGGCGATTCCTCGCTGCACCCGCACAGCCTGCGCCACGCCTACGCCACCCACCTGCTGCGCGCCGGCGCCGACCTGCGCGCCATCCAGGAACTGCTGGGCCACGCCAGCCTGTCGACGACGCAGCGTTACACGCAGCTCTCGCTGCTGGACCTGATGCAGGTCTACGACAAGGCGCATCCAAGGGCGAAATGACGCCGCGCGGCGGCGCGGGCGGCGGGAGTGCGATTGGCGGAGCGTGGGAGGGGCATTCGCGGGAAATTGGAGGATCAAAGCCAAGCGCGACACTTATGTCGCAAAGTGTCGCATTTCGTCATACGGCGTGTGACGGCAGGGTGATCCGGGAAAGGTCGGGCCGAAAGGCGAGAAATGATATATAAGAACCGTTGAATCAGATTGATACATGGAAGAAGACGGTTTCGATTGGGTCGTGAGCCCGGGTGAGTAAGTATGACAATTCGACAGGGGGGGGTGGTGTCGTGTCGAAATGTCGAATTGGCGGGTTTGCAGGGCTGGGGTGAGGGGTCGAGGCGGGGCGGGTTGGTGGGGACGGCCTGAGCGTGTCCACAAGGGAAATGTCAGGCAGTTCCTGGGGAACTGGTGCAGGCAGTCCCCGGCTCCAGAGCCATGGCGATTCGATAGAACCTCAAGATCAAGGGATTGAGGCGGGAGGCTCGGCTAGTTGTCGGATTCAAACAACGACTTGGGGAGTTCCGACTGCCGAATGATGCACCGCAGGGTTCCACGCCGGAGCGGATCGTGGAGAGGAGCAGGAACGGTGATTGTCGTTCCCTCGGAGCGCTTTTGCATGATTCGGTGGCTGCCTTGTAGCCGGACTGCGGCGAATCCGTGTTGTTCGAGAATCCGGCAAACCTCCGAGCCCGAAAGAGCCCGGAGCTTACCCAACCGGCACCTCGACCTGAGTGACAAAAACCTCGTCGTGAAGGCGGCGGGCGACTTCGGAAGGGGCGGCCGTTTCGAAGAAGAGCGTTAGCGCCTCGATCAGATTGACTCGCGCTTCTTCAATCGACGCGCCCTGGCTGGCAACATCGAGCTCAGGGCACAATGCCACGAAGCCGTCGTCCTCGCGCTCGATGATCGCAGTCAAGCGGTGCGCCGGCTTCATGATCCGAGTCTACACCGGTTCAAGTTGACGGGTTGTCCCCATCAGGTAGGAGTGCCCGCCCTTCCCGGCTGACGGCCAATTCGGGAACTCTTGCGCCGACAAATCGTGCGCGCGCGGCGGGTCGATTTGTGACACGGCGCACGTCCTTAGACCCGTCCTTCCAAGGGCAGTAGAATGGTTGCGATTCGATTGATTGGAGGAATCGTGCGGACGCCCCAATTCGTTAAGCAGCGCGCGGCCGGCACTGCCCGGCTTGCCCCACTCGCCGCATTGGCTGTTCTGCTGGCGACTGCCCTGCCCGGGGCCAACGTCGAACTCAAGCGCGGCCAGGACCAGGTCGAAGTGTTCATCGGCGGAGAGCTTTTCACCACCTATTACTTCTCCACTACCGTCGCCAAGCCCTACCTGATGCCGCTGCGCACGCCCTCGGGCGTGATCCTCACGCGCGACTTCCCCGTCGGCAACGACATCGGCAAGGCGAACCCCAAGGAATCCTCCTTCGAGCCGCACCAGCGCCCGCTGTACTTCGGCCACGGCAATATCGACGGCCTGGATTTCTGGGGCGAGCAGGCGTTCGCCAGGTACTACGACGACCACGCGCGCCAGGCCTTCGGCCACATGGTGGTGCAAAACGTCGCTATCGAGCCCTTCACCAACCGGTTGAGCGCCCGCTTCCGCCTGGATGGTCCGAACCAGCGCGTGATCGGCGAGGAGACCCAGAGCTATGCATTCTCCGGCGATGCGCAGGCGCGCATCATCGACTGCGAATTTGTCCTGCGCGCCAGCGCCGGTCCCCTGGTGCTGGGCGACACCAAGGAGGGCACCTTTGGGATCCGCCTGCGTAAGGAACTCAGCGCGCCCAACGACCACATGATCAACTCGAACGGCGCCCGCGGCGAGCCCGCCATCTGGGGCCAGAGCGCCGATTGGGTCGCCTATTCCGGCAGCGTTTCCGGCCAGCAGGTCGGCATCGCCGTCTTCGACGCCCCATCGAGCTTCCGCCATCCCACCACCTGGCACGCCCGCGCCTACGGCCTGTTCGCCGCCAATCCCTTCGGCCGCCGCGCCTTCACGCGAGATAAGACCCAGGACGGAAGCTGGACCATCCCCGAAGGCCAGTCGATCACCTTCCGTTACCGCGTCGTCCTTTACGATGGCGTTCTCCCGGCCGAACGCCTGGCCGAAATGTACCGCAAGTACGCGGAATCGAACCCTGGAGGCAAGAGATGAACCGCCGCTATTTCCTGATGGGCGCCGCCGCCGCGAGTGCTGCGCCGCGCGCCAGCTTGCTGGCCAGTCCCAACGACACCGTGCGCGTGGCCTGCGTGGGCGTCCGCGCCCAGGGTCACGAGCACATCGCGCATTACGCCCATATGCCCAACGTTGAAATCGCCGCCGTATGCGACATCGACGAAGCGGTGCTTAACGAGCGCCTCGACGACATCGAGAAGCTGGGGCGCAAGCGGCCCGCGGGGTTCACCGATTTCCGCAAGCTGATCGAGGACAAGAGCATCGATGCGGTCTCCATTGCCACGCCCAATCACCATCACACCCTGCAGACCATCTGGGCCTGTCAGGCTGGCAAGGACGTCTACGTCGAGAAGCCTTGCTCGCACGACATGTTCGAAGCCCGCCAGATTGCGGTGGTGATGGAGAAATACGGGCGTATCGTCCAGCACGGCACCAACAGCCGCTCCGGCATCGCGCGCGAGGCCGTCCAAAAGATCCACGACGGACTGGTCGGCGACGTCTACCTGGCGCGCGGGCTGTGCTTCAAGTGGCGCGACACCATCGGCCACGCGCCGGAGTCGCCAGTGCCCGCGGGCGTGCACTACGATCTGTGGCTCGGGCCCGCGCCGCTGCACGCGTTCACGAAAAACCGCTTCCACTACAACTGGCACTGGTTCTGGGATTACGGAAACGGCGACTTTGGCAACCAGGGCATCCACCAGCTCGACGTGGCGCGCTGGGGTCTCGGCGTCACCTATCCCACCAAGGTCAGCGCCATCGGCGGCCACGTCATGTTCGACGACGACCAGGAGACGCCCAACGTCCTCACCGCCAGCTTCGAATTCGACGCCGGCGGGATGAAAAAACTGCTGACCTTCGAGGTGCGCCACTGGATGACGAATCATGAGGCCGGCATGGGCGAGGACGGCTCCAAGCCCAATACCGTCGGCACAGTTTTCTACGGCCCCAAGGGCTACGTCGCCATCTGGGACGAGGACCACGGGCGCTACCAGAGCTTCCTGGGCAAGGAGCAGAGCCGCGGTCCATCGGGTTCGGACAAGGGCAACAACTGGGCCAATTTCATCACCGCCGTGCGCAGCCGCCAGCGCTCCGATCTGAACGCGCCCATCACGGAGGGCGCCATTTCGACGATGCTGCTGCATCTGGCGAACATCTCCTACCGCGTCGGCCGCACGCTGTACTTCGACCCGCAGACCTTCTCCTGCAAGGGCGACGAAGAGGCCAACGCGTATTTCCGGCGCCGCTACCGGCCCGAGTTCAGCGTGCCCGAAATCGCCTAGGAGTCCTTATGCCGATCCGAATTGCGCTGCTGGCCGCGGTTGTAGCAGCGGTCGCATCCGCCCAGCCGACCGTCATCGCGCGCCCGAAGATGATCGACGATGTGCTGGTGAACCCCAACATGGGCATCCAGACTTTCCAGCGTTACAATCACCAGACGCTGTTTGAGGGCACGCGCTGGTCCGAGGTCGGGCCTGAGGCCGCCGTGGCGGATGCGCCCGGGCCGGTCGATTTCCCGGCTTCGTCGGTGGCCTACCTGCGCTGGTTCTGGTATCAACTCGAGCCCGAGCGCGGCCACTACCGCTGGGAGATCCTGGACACGGCCCTGGAGGAGGCGCGCAAACACAACCAGGCGCTGGCCATCCGGCTGATGCCTTACGACCAGTCCAGTCCGCTGCCCGAGTGGTACCGCAACTCCGGCGCGCGGCGCGCCAACAAGCCCTCGGACGCGGACGGCAAGATCTGGTCGCCGGACGCCTCCGACCCGCTCTACATCTCGGCCTGGAGCGCGCTGGTGCGCGAGGCCGGCAAGCGCTACGACGGCCATCCGTATCTCGATTCGGTCGACATCTCGACCGCCGGATACTGGGGCGAGGGCTGGGGTCCATACCTGCCTGAATGGCCGATTCACAAGGCTCTGATCGACGTCTACTTCGAGGCCTTCCCGCGCACGCCGCTGCTGATGAACTTCGATCAGCTCGATGCGCTGGCCTACGCGCTGAGCCGCGGCGCGGGCTGGCGCCTGGACTGCTGGGGCGACATGGGCCGGCCGGGCCACCCCAACTGGGCGCACATGTTCGACCTCTATCCCGAGCAGGTGGCGCGGGCGGGCGCCCAGGAGGTGTGGCGCCACGCGCCGGTGTCGCTGGAAGCCTGCGGCGTGCCCGGAACGTGGAAGAAGTGGGGCTTCGAGCTGAAGCCGATCTTCGACCAGGCGCTGCGGTGGCATGTTTCCACCGTCAACATCAAATCGACCGCCATCCCGCCCGAGTGGAAAGCGGCCTTCGAGGAGTTTCAGAAGCAGATGGGCTACCGTTTCGCGCTGCGCCGTTTCGAGCATCCCGCGCAGGCGCGCGCCGGCACGATGGCGCCGATTTCGATGTGGTGGTTCAACGCGGGCGTGGCGCCAGTTTACCGCGAGTACCAACTGGCGCTGGAGCTGCGCTCGGCCGGGCATGCTGCGCGGACGGTTCTGCCGGTGGATGTGCGCAAATGGCTCCCCGGGGATTCGGTGTACGAAAGCACAGTATATGTGGACGACGCGCTGCCACCGGGGAACTATCGGGTGCGCGTCGCTTTGCTCGACCCGCGCACGGGCCTGCCCGCCGTGCGGCTGGCCATCGAAGGCCGCCAGAACGACGGCTGGTACGACGTCAGCGGGATCGAGATCCGCTGAATCAGGATTACTTCGAATACGCCGCGACGGGCGTAACGATGTCCTCGGCGGAGTTCGGATCGCCCGCTGCGGGGCCGTGCCAGACGCTGCCACCGAAGGTCGTGATGTAGATCTTCGAGGCGTCGCGCGGGTCGGGGATCACACGATGGCCCCACTTGAAGTTGTAGCCGCGAATGCGCTGCCACGTCAGGCCGCGGTCGGTGGAGCGCCAGGCCGAGGACTCGAAGCCGCAGGCGTACAGCGCCGTCTTGTCGCGCGGATCGATGGTCACGTCGTAGACGTGCTGGTCGCGCGCCAGCACCTGTTGCCACGTCGCGCCGGCGTCGGTGGAGAGGTAGATGCCGCCGCCGGCCTGGGCGTCCTCGGTGTGACGGCGCCACGCCGCCAGATAGAGCCGGCCGGGATCATCGGGATCGATGGCCAGGCCGTTGGGGCCGTTGACGCCCGCCGGCAGCGGCACTTTCTCCCAACTGTCGCCGGAGTTTTTCGAGCGGTACAGCGCGCCGTCGCCGTCGTTGCCGATGCTGCCGTCCTCGCTGCGCCGGGCCAGCACCACGTACAGCACGCCGTTGCGATCCTGCGCCAGCCGCCAGGCCATGGGCTCGTGCGCCGGCAGGCCGTTGTTGCACGCCTCCCAGCTCTGGCCGCCGTCGCGCGAGCGGTACACGCCGCGGCCGACGCCGGCGACATACAGCACGCGCGCCTCGGGCGTGCTGCGCGCGTCCAGGACAATATGCGTCGCCGCCATGGGCGGCAGGCCGTTGGCCTGCACCTGCCAGCTTCGGCCGCCGTCGTCGCTGCGCACCACGCCGCCCTGGTAACGGGAGGGTGAGGAGCGCCGCCACATCTTCGTCCGCGGCAGGTCGTGCGTGTCGGTCATCGCCGCCCAAATGCGGCCGCGCACGGCGGGGTCGAAGACCAGCCAGTAGGTGGTATTGACGTAGCGGTGCGGCACACCCTTCTCGGTGGCAGTATGCCAACTGGCGCCGCCGTCGTCGCTGGCGAACAGGCCGATGTCGGTGTAATCGATGAACATGTGCCGCGCATCGAAAGGATCGAAGTGCACGCCGTAGTTGGTGGTCACGTCCAGGCCGGTGGTGGTCCAGCCGCCGCCGGGGACGCGGCGCGTGTAGGCCGCGGTCCAGGTCGCGCCGCCATCGAGCGAGTGCAGCGTGCGTCCGTCGTCGGTGGCGTAGCAGATCTCGGGGCGGGTGGGCGAGACGCCCAGGCCGATGGGATTCTCGCCCCAGCCGGGGCCGAAGCGTGCGCTGATCCAGCCGTCGTCCACGGCGGGCGACTTCGTGCCGGATTCGCTCCACACATCACGCCAGGTGGCGCCGAAGTCCTCGGTCTTGGCGACGCCGAAGGTCCGGGCCGGCATCCGGGTCTTGCCGTTGAAACTGACGTAGGCCACGCCGGGGTGGAACAAAGACGCCGCCACGGCCTGCAACCGGCCGCCGGGCGCGCGGCGTTCCCAACTCGCGCCGCCGTCCCGGGAGATGAACACGGCGTCGCGCGACACTCCGTAAATCACCGCCTTGGCGGCGTGGCCGGGGAAGCCCGCCGAGGCGTCCAGGAACGATTCCGGCGCGGCCACTCCCTGGCGCAACACGCCGCCCTCGACCACGGCCACGCGGTCCCGGCCCAGCACGTAAATGGTGCGCTGGGCAACGGGGGAATCGGGATCGATGTAGATGTGCTCCGCGCCCGCGGGCAGCGGGGAGATCACGTTGTCGACGATGACCTGCTTTGAGCCCGCCGGCAGAGCGCCGGCCAGGCGCGTCCACTTGAGTCCGCCGTCGGAGGAGTGGCGCAGCGACGGCCCATCTTTAGCAGTGAAAACTGCGTACAGCGACTGCGAGTTCTTGGGATCGACGGCCAAGGCGGTGATCGCCTCGGCCTCGCCGGTGGTGCGGAACTCGGCCTCGGCGTGATCGTCCAGCATGTCAATGCCCGTCACCGTCTTCGGATTGGGATGGACCAGCGTCCAGGTGGCGCCGCCGTCGGTGCTGCGCCACAGGCCCGTGTTGTAGATGTAGAAGGTGCTCGGGTTGGAAGGATCGAAGACGAAGAACCGTGTCACGCCGCGCAGGTTGATCATGCGCCAGCTTTTCCCGCCGTCCTTGGTCAGGTAGGAGCCGGTCATGTCGCAGTTGACGAAGACCACGTTGGGGTCGAGAGGGCTGACGGTGGGATGGAACTGGGCGCCGCCGCCGCCGGGGCCGATCACCTCCCAGGCGTCATTGCGCGCGCCCGGGGCGGAGGGGGACAGAACCGCCAGACCGGCCAGAATCATGCTCGCCGTCAAGAGCGGGATGGATCTCATAGGAGCACCTCGATGGAGTGCTCTAGTTGTATCAACCCATGCGGCAAGGGTCAACGCCGGGTGTTCCGGCCGGAGGGTGTAGCCGTCCGGCGCGCGTGGCGATAGAGTAGTTCAGGAGTTGTGCCAGGCCGCCCGGGCGGCGCGGGCGCTCTATTCCCGGTTGGAGGTTGGCGATGCACTCGTCCCGTTCGTTGCGCGTTGGCCTGCTGGTGGCGGCGCTGGGGCTGGCCGCAATGGCTGCGCCCGGCGGGGTGACGTATTCGCAACCCGCGAAGAACGTCGAAGCCTATGATTACGTCGAAATCACTCTGAACATCAGCGCGCCGGATGCGGCCAATCCGTTCACCGCTGCGACGGTGAGCGGCTGGTTTGCAAAGGCGGACGGCGGCGAGCGCGTCGCGGTGGACGGCTTCTGCGATTCACCCGATGGGAGCGTGTTCCGCATCCGCTTCATGGCGTCGTCGCCGGGCAACTACAACTACTCGATCTCTTACAAACAGGGCGGCTTCGAGAGCAAACAGGATGGCACGTTCGAGGCCACGCCCGGGCGGCGGCGCGGCCCGATCCGCGTCGATCCGGAATGCCCGTGGCACTTCATCTGGGAGGGCACCAGGGAGCATTACTTCTTCAACGGCACGACCTCGTTCTGGCTGATGGGCTGGCATGAGGAGCGCATCATCCAGGACGCCATCGAGCGGCTGCACAACCTCAAGATCAACCGCATGCGGGTGCTGCTCTCCGGCGGCTCGTTCACCTTTTACGGCGAGCCGGTCATGACGGGGGACAACTTCACGTACTTCCTTCGCCCGTGGCCGGCGAATCACCCCCAGGACCTGCTGAACCCGGGCATCGACTACACGCGCTTCGACGTGGCGTATTGGCAGAAATTCGAGCGCATGCTGCGCTTCGCGCGGGAGCGCGACATGATCATCTCGGTGATCCAGGACATCAGCGACGCACGGGTCCACCTGGCGGCCTTCAGCGAGGACGAGCGGCGCTACCTGCGCTACGCCGCGGCCCGCCTCGGCGCGTTCTCCAACATCACCTGGGACATGGGCGACGACATGGACAGCTTCCGCGACGAGAAATGGGCGCACGAGATGGGCACGCTGCTGGTGGGCTGGGACCAGGCGCATCACCTGGCCAGCAGCCACCCCGTGCACCGCGTGCACCAGGACCGCGCGTCGGCGTGGATGGGCTTCACATCCGTCCAGGACTGGTCGCGGCAGCAGCACAGCTTGATGCTCGAGGAGCGCGAGATCCAGAAAAAGACGGGCCGCATCATCCCCCAGACCAACGAAGAATACGGCTACGAGGACCACTACCCTCGCTGGGCCCCGGAGCCGCCGGGCGACTCGGCCGAGACGCTGCGCCACATGGCCTGGGAGATCGCCATGGCCGGGGCCTACGGCACGGCCGGCGAAACCGCGCGCCGCGGCGTCAACATCTGGCCTGACACCGGCGGCGGATGGGTGAACGGGCGCGGCGACGACAGCATGGTGATGCTGAAAGGCTACGCGCGCATGGTCGATTTTTTCACCAGCTTCGAATGGTGGAAGACCGAGCCGCACGACGAGCTGGTGAGCGGCGCGCGCGCGTTCTGCCTCGCCAAACCGGGCGAGATCTACGCCGTCTACATCCCCGATCGTCCGATGTGCGGCAGCAACGATGCCTACGAATTCAAGACCGCTTGCGCGCCGCTGACGTTGCAGCTCGAGCCGGGCGCGTACGAAGCACATTGGTACGGCGCGTACACCGGCGACATCATCCCGATCGGCACGGTGCAGGGTCCAGTTTGGACGCTGCCGAAGGCGCCCGGCGGGCTGGACTGGGCGCTGCTGCTGAAGCGCCGTGCGAATTAGGAATTCGTCCTGGGGAGCCTGGAAGCCGCAGTTGCGGGTGCGATGCGCGGGCCGGCGGCTGCTCCACCGCGCGGCCGCGTCTAACGGTAAGCTGAAATTGAATCACCAGACAGAAGAGCCTCCGCACAGCGGGGCTGGAGTGGAACGCGGAGACGCATTGACGCATTCGACCAGTCTGGCCGGAGCTGACGACCGGGAGCGGCGCGCCGGGCGCAGCCCCGGATTGCCTCAGCGGGACACGTGCATTCCACTTCATCCGGCCAGTGCCGGCGCGCGGCGCCGGGGCGGGAGAGGGCGGGCGTGGGTTCGGCCGGCCGTGGCGGTCCTGCTGGGCCTGCTGCAGGCCGCGGCAGCGGCGGGGACCGACAGAAAGCCGGCGCAAGAGAGCCCATTGGAAACGGGCTATCACCAGATGTACGACCTGGAATTCGGCCAGGCCCACCAGACTTTTGCCGCCTGGAAGATAGCGCACCCCGACGATCCGCTGGGTCCGGCGTCGATGGCGGCGGCGTACCTGTTCGCTGAGTTTGACCGGTTGCGTATTCTGCAATCCGAGTTTTTCGTTCACGACGAGAACTTTCGCGGCGTTCACCGCGCGCTGGCGCCCGCGCCGGGCACGCGGGCACTGTTTTACGGGGAGGTCGGCGCGGCACAGAGAATTGCGGGTCGGCGGCTGGCGTCGAATCCGAAGGACACCAACGCGATGTTCGCCAATCTCCTGGCGCTGGGCCTCAGCTCGGATTACGAGGGTCTGGTGGAAAAGCGCAATTTCAGCGCGCTGTCGCTGATGAAGCAGGGCCGCATGATGTCGGAGCGGTTGCTGAGCGTCGATCCGAGCTTCTATGATGCTTATCTAGCCAGTGGTGTCGAGAATTACATGTTGAGCCAGAAGCCCATGCCGCTGCGCTGGCTGCTGCGGCTGGGGGGCGCCCAAACCGACAAGGAAGAGGGAGTCCGCAGGGTCAAGCTGACGGCCGAAAAGGGCCACTACCTGCGGCCGTTCGCGCGCCTGCTGGTGGCCGTGGCAGCGTTGCGCGACAAAGACACGGCCACGGCCAGGAACATTCTGCGGGACCTGACGCGAGAGTATCCTCACAACCACCTGTATTCCGAAGAGCTGTCCAGATTGCGATAGAATCCGAGTCAAAAAATGAAAATTGCCGGCGTAGCCAGCGCGTTTCCAGAATACGAGTACGACCAGGAAACCCTGCTCAGGGCGTTTCTGGCGCATTGGGGCGAGCGGCTGGACAATCCCCGCTTTTTCGAGCGGCTGCACAACCGCGTGGGCGTGGAGACCCGGCACATTGCGCTGCCGATTGAAGAGTATCCGGGACTGAAGAGCTGGGGCGCGGCCAACAATCACTGGATTCGCGTGGCCGTGAATCTGAGCGAGCAGTGCTTGGGCGCGGCGCTGCAGCAGGCGGGGCTGGAAACGAGCCGCCTGGGGGCGATCTTTTTCGTTTCAGTGACAGGCATCGCCAGCCCCTCGGTGGAGGCGCGGCTGATGAACCGGATGGGGCTGCCGGTGAACATCAAGCGCATTCCGATCTTCGGGCTGGGGTGCGTGGCGGGAGCGGCGGGCATCGCCCGGGCGGCGGACTACGTGAAGGCCTATCCGGACCAGGCGGCGGCGGTGATCTCGGTGGAGTTGTGTTCGCTGACGCTGCAGCAGGACGACTTCTCGATGGCCAATCTGATCTCGACGGGACTGTTCGGCGACGGCGCGGCGGCGGTGCTGGTGAGCGGCGACAATGTCCCGGCGAGCGGCCCGCGAATCCTGGCCACGAAATCGATCTTTTATCCGAATTCGGAGCACGTCATGGGTTGGGACATCTCCGAACGGGGATTCAAGATTGTGCTGTCGAAAGAAGTGCCGGAGGTCGTGGAGACGCACCTGGCCTCGGATGTGGACGCGTTTCTGGGTGAGCACGGACTGAAGCGCGCAGACATCGGCTGCTTTGTGATCCACACCGGCGGGCCGAAGGTGCTGGAGGCGACGCAGGCGGCGCTCGAACTGCCCCCCGGGGCGCTGGAGCCGTCGTGGGATTGCCTGCGACGGATGGGCAACCTTTCATCGGCCTCGGTCCTGTGCGTGCTCGAAGAGATTCAATTGCGCCGCAAGCCGCCGACCGGGACGTGGGGCCTGCTGGCGGCGATGGGCCCGGCATTCTGCTCCGAACTGGTGCTGCTGCGCTGGTAGCGCGGCGCGCGGGCTTTCTTCCACGCGAGCCAGCCAGTTACAATTGACGGTAGTCCGTTCCCGGCCGAGTGGCGGAACTGGCAGACGCACCAGACTCAAAATCTGGCGTTCTTTACTGAACGTGTGGGTTCGACCCCCACCTCGGCCACCAGATCTGCGGAGCATTTCCCCTCGCGCGCATCTATAGAGCGGGTGGCGACACGCGCGCCAGGAATCTAAACAAGATGCGTGGGGTGGGATCATAGTGTGTGACACAGCAGTTGCACCCGGAGCGTAGCGATCCCGCGCGATGACCTGGCTTCTGTGGCCGATTGTGCTGCTCGCACCCCTCCAGCCGCCCGACGCGCAGCGCCAGGTAATGGACACTCTCGACGGCAGCGAGCTGGCCAAGACGCAGGCGCGCCTGGAGCAGGCGGCGCGGCGGGAGCCGAGTAACGCGCGGGCGTGGCTAGAACTGGCGCGAGTGTATGCCCAACGTAAAAAGGCCGCGCAGGCGCTGGCTGCGGCCGACAAGGCCGAGGCGCTGGCCGGCGACGATGCGCGCGTGCTGGACGAGCTGGCCAGACTGTTCATCGAGCTTCAACCCGACCTGAAAAAAGCGGCGGCGCTGGAGGCGCGTTACGCCGAGAAGAAGCCGCAGGACCAAACGGCGTGGCGCCGGGCGGCGGCGCTGTACCTGGAAGCGGGGCTGCCACAGCAGGCGATCGAGGCCGGCCGCCGGGGACTGGCCAACGACGCCAGCCCGGAACTGCGCACGATTCTGGGCCAGGCCTACACCGCGGTTCACGACTGGGACAATGCGGCGGCGCAACTGAAAGCGGCCCTGGGGCCGGGGCGGCACGACGAGGAGGCGCATTACCGGCTGGCCCAGATGTACATCCTGCGGCGGGATTACGCCAGCGCTGTGGGGGTCCTGGTGAACGCCCGGCAGATCTTCGGGCCGGGACCGCAGATCGGGCTGGCACTGGGGCTGTGCTACTCCGCCATGGGGCGCTTCGGCGAAGCGGTGGATGAGTTCCTGAAAGTGATCGCGGAGGTGCCGGACGCCCGGCAGGCCTACATTCTGCTGGGGCGGATTGTGGACCACGCCGGCGACCGGCGGCCGGAGGTGGCTCGGCGATTTGCTGAATTCAACGCCGCCAATCCGGCCGATGCCGAGGGCTACCTGCTGAATGCCAAGGCGCTGTTGGCGCAGTCCCGGCCGGGTGAGGCGGCGCCGCAGGCCGACCAGGCGCTGGCTCTGCTCCGGAAGTCGCTGGCGTTGAAGGCGGACGGGGCCGAGGCGCGCTACCTGGCGGGTTGCGTCCTGCAAAGCAGGCGCCAATATAAGGCCGCGCTGGAGGAGCTCGAGAAGAGCATCGCGCTGGATCCGCAGGCCTCCGCGGCGCACCTGCACCTGGCGCAGGTCTACGAGCAATTGGGCCGCGCCAGGGAAGCGGCCCGCGAGCGCGAATTGCAGCAGCGGCTGGCCGAGGCGGAACGGGAGGCCCCGGAGCCGACGCCGGGACTGGATGCGCCTGCGCCTCCCGGCGCGGTCCAGCGGACGCCGTGACGAGTATCTCCGCCGGAGGACAGCCGGTCCGGCGGCTGAGCCGGCGCGGGCGCTTGACCGGGATTTCGGCTTAATTCATACTAGCTTCCAACTGTCGCTCGCAGGATGGGTGGTGAGCCGCAGGGCCCGGATGGGAGCGCTTGTGCGGCGCGTCCAGATGAGCCGTGATTTGCTGCGCGAAGGAGTACTTTTGCAATCTCTGCGTTTGCTGTGTCTGGCGCTGGCGGCCTCCGTACTGCCGGCGCAGCCGGCGCTAGGACCGCCGCGACGGGTTTTCCCCATTCATTCCGGCGTGCGCGGCAATGGAGGCTGGGAGGCGCGGCCGCCACTGTGGACGCGGGGCCGCTATCTGGGGGCGCCCCAGACGACGACCACCACCGGAACGCCGTATGTGACCCCCAGCCAGATGCAGAGCATCTACGGGCTTTCGCTGATCGAATACACGACTACGATCGCGATCGTGGATGCCTACGATTCGCCGAATGCGGAATCCGATCTGAACTTTTTCAGCAATAACTATGGTCTGCCGCCCTGCACGACCGCGAATGGTTGCTTCACCAAAGTCGACCAGAACGGCACGCAGGTCTACCCAATCCGCAATTCGGGGTGGGAACAGGAGATCAACCTGGACACTCAGTGGGTGCACGCCATGGCGCCCTCCTCCAATATCCTGCTGGTGGAAGCCAAATCGGAGTCCAATACCGATCTGTTCGCGGCGGTCAGCTACGCCAAACTGCATGCCTCCGTCGTAGCGATGAGCTGGGGCGGCCCGGAGATGTGCGGGCAAGGCCAATATGACACCACGGTTTTCTACCAGGAGGGCGTGACGTTCGTGGCCGCCTCCGGCGACAAAGGCGACACGATCAGCTATCCGGCGAGTTCGCCGAATGTGATTGCGGTCGGCGGCACGAGTTTCGCCGTCGACAGCCAGGGTTTTATCATTCTGCCCGTGGTCGAGACGGCGTGGAACGACGCCGATGGCGGATCGGGCGGCGGATGCAGCCTTTACACGCCCCAGCCCGCCTTCCAGAGCGGCTGGCTGCCTTCCTCGTGCACCACGCGGGGCACCCCCGACGTGGCTTTGGACGGCGACCCGGCCAGCGGCGTGCAGGTCTACATTTCGCGCCAGGGTGGTTGGTCTATCCTGGGCGGCACCAGCCTGTCAGCTCAATTGTTTGCGGCGATTGTCGCCGACGTGAACGGGTATCGGGCATCCACTTACTTCAAGACCGCCAGCCCGGCGCTGTATATGTTGCTGCCACAGCTGTATTCCCTCGCCGGCCGCAGCTACGCGACGTATTTCAAGGACATCACGGTGGGCGGGGGGGCGCTCCTTGCGGGGCCGGGTTGGGATTTCGTGACCGGCTTGGGCAGCCCCATTGGAGGCGTGCTGATGAATTACCTGACCGCCCTGAAGCAGCCGCCGATTCTGCCGGCTCCACTCAAGCCCGACGCCCGCCTATCCGCGGCTCAGAGTCCCGGCTGCATTGCGTTGGGGCCGGTTCCGCACCGCGGCGCGGGCGGAGCGGGCGCCAGCGCTCATGCGGGCCGTGGGACGCGGATCAGGACCGTGACCTGACCAGACGGAGAGCCCGCAGGGCTTCCCGGCTGACCTCCGGATCGGGGTTGCGGGAGAGTTCCTCGAGCGGCGGGATGGAGTCCGGGCCGCCGGAAATGGCGAGCACCCGGGCCAGACCGATGAGCTCGTCCTTGTCCCCCAGATCCTTGAGCATCTGATGGATCGCCTGGCGCACCTGAGGCTTACGCGCCAGTTCGGCCAGGAACGGCTCGGCCACGCCTCTCCAGGCGCGGCTGGTGAGATTCGAAGAGAGGTAGCGCAGCGGCCCGTCGGTGGCCATGTCGACGTCGCCCAGCCCGGCCAGGGCGAAGGCTAGCGAAAGCCGCAGCGATGTTTTCTTCTCCGTCTGAAACAGCGCCTCGACCGCCGGCCGGTCCTCCGCCAGGCCGACCCGCGCCAGGCCCTCGGCAGCCGCGGCGCGCAGCCGCTCGTCCTTGTCGTTGAGGTACTGGGCAAACAGCGGCCGGGTCGAGGGATCGGCGATCTGGCCCAGGGCTGCCAGGGCCGCCGGGCGGGCTTTTTTGCTTCCGTTCTCGAGCACGCGCCGCAGATGCGGGACCGCGTCGGCGGTGCGCAGGATGCCGACGGTTTCGATGGCCGCAAGTTGCAGCTTCTCATCCAGATCGCGCACCAGGAAGATTGCGGCGGAACCGGAGGAGGGATCACGAATCTTCTGCAAGGCGATCAGCGATTCGAACATCATCACATCGTCGTCCTTGGATTGGAGGGCCGCCGAGAGCGCCGGGACGGCGGCCCGGTCGCGCAGAATGCCGGCGGCGCGGGCCGCGTTGGCGCGCGCCTCCACCGAAGCCCCGCCGCGGATGAGCGCGGCAAGCTCCGCGTCGATTTCCGGCCGCACCGGCGTATCGGGATCGATCACCTGGTCGTTGGGCTGGCTGAAGACGCTGCTGATGGCGGCGCCAATATGTTTGACCGAATCCTCCCAGCCTTTGCCGACGTAACCGGGGAGGTAGAAGTTGACCAGGCCGTCGGTGGCGCGCTGTTGCACCTCGGGGTCGTTGTCGCGGCAGGCGGCGGCCAGCGGGTCGAGGCTGTTCAGACCGCCGATGCCGACCATCGCCTTGACGGCCTCGCGGCGCACCGTTGAACTCGGGTCGTGCAGGTAGCCGGCAATCGCCGGGATGCCGGTGGAACCCTGCCGGGCCGTGTCCTTGATAGCTTTGAGCTTGAGCTTCTCGTCAGAGTCCGAGCGCGCGGAGGCGCACACGGCGATGGTCAGGAGGAGGATCAGAAGCCGCATAGTCTATCTCCCATTGTAGGGAAGGCGGCGCCGCGGGCCGCGCCTTTTCAGCGCGCGAATTCCACTTCGACGCGGTGCGGAATCACGCCCGCCTCGAAACCCAGGTCGAGCAGTTTCTGAGCGGCCCGGGGCACTACCTCGCCGGCGTCGACGGTGTAGTGGTTGACGTACATGCCCACGAACTTCTCGGCCAGCGGCAGCTCGAGGTCGCGGGCGAACTGCAGAGCGTAGTTCAACGCCTCCTCGTGGTTCTCAAGCGCGTAGGTGATGCTCTCCCGCATCAGCCGGCAGCACTCGCTCCTGACCTCGGGCGGGAGGTCGCGGCGCAGCGCGTTCGCGCCCAGAGGGAGCGGCAGGCCGTACTCATTGAGGAACCATTTGCCCAGATCGGCGATGAGGTGGTATCCGCCCTTGGAGTAAGTCAACTGGGCCTCGTGAATCACCAGGGCGGCGTCGGCCACCTTCTCGCGGACCGCTTCGAGGACGTGATCGAACCCGACCACCACCGCTTCGAAGTCCGGCTGCAGGATGCGCAACGCGAGATAGGCGGTGGTCAGCTTGCCCGGCACGGCGACGCGTTTTCCGGCCAGCTCTTCCACGCTCAGGGGAGCGGCGGCGACAAGCATCGGGCCGTAGTTGTCTCCGATGCTCGATCCGCTGGCCATCAGGACGTACTTATCCGCCACGTAGGGATAGGCATGGTAGGAAATCGCCGTCAGGCCATACACGCCTTCCATGGCTTTCCGGTTCAGGCTCTCGATATCCTCCAGAACGTGCCGCAGCTGAATCGACGGGCTGCGGATCTTGCGCGTCGCCAGGGCGTAGAACATGTAAGCGTCGTCGGAGTCGGGGCTGTGGGCGCAAACGACCTCCGTGGGCTCGAGGGGCATCATAATTGGCTGACAGTCTTGCGATCCGACACCGTTTCCCGTCGATCCTGGCGCGACGCCAGCGGCGCGTCAAGCTTCGGAGCCTGCCATCTTGGCCAGCTCCGGGTGAATGCGGCGCATGGTCGCCTCCAGCACCTGGCAGTTCACGCCCGTCGTGGCCAAATCGCCCTGGCGGGCCGGTTGCTCGACCGCGAAGGCGGCCTGGCGACCCGTCTCGGATCCGAATTGGGCCAGCAGGCCCTTTAGCTGGTGCGCCGCGCTCGTGACTGCTGCGGCGTCCTGCCGGTCCAGTCCCTCGCGGATTTGCGACAGCAGCTTCGGGTATTCCTCCATGAACATGCCGACCAGTTCCTTGAGCAGATCGGCGTCTCCACCAACCCGCGCCAGGGCCGCGCTGTGATCAACTTCGCCCATCCACTTGCTCCTTCCAGTGTCGCTCACTTGCGCTGGTTCCGCACCCGTTTCAAACGGCGAGCTCCAGGCATTGGCATAATGGTCCACCGCCCGCAGCAGGTCGCCGATCCGGACCGGCTTGCTGAGGTAGGCATCCATTCCGGCCCGCAGGCAGCGCTCGCGGTCGCCCGGCATGGCGTGGGCCGTCATGGCCAGGATGGGAACATGCCGCGAGTTGTCGTCTTCGCCCGCGCGCAATGCCAACGTGGCCTCGAGACCGTCCATTTCGGGCATCTGGATGTCCATCAGGATTACATCGAACTCCTGCGCCGTGGCCAGCTCCACCGCCTCGCGCCCATTGGAGGCCAGCTGCACTTCGTGGCCCCCGACCTGGAGCATTTTGAGAACCATTTTTTGGTTCACGAGGTTATCCTCGGCCACCAGACAGCGGCAGTGCCGCGCCGGCTGCGGCCAGACGCTGAGGGTGAACCGTTCCGCCGCCAGGTCCTCATCCGTCGGGCTCACCTCCGGGCCGTGTTCGAGCTCCGCGCAAAAAGCGAAAGTGCTGCCCTCGCCCGGCTGGCTGGAGAAGTACAGCCGCCCGCCCATCAACTCGGCCAGCTTGTCGGAGATGGAAACGCCCAGGCCGGTGCCGCCGCGGCGGCCTTTGGTGCTGGCATCGAGCTGCCTGAAAGGCTCGAAGATCTCGGGCCACCGCGCCGGGTCCATGCCCACGCCAGTGTCGGAAACGACAAACAGCAGGCGCAAATGGCCGCCGTGCTCGCCGTGCAGCGAAACGCGCAGGTCCACGGCGCCGGAGTCGGTGAACTTGATGGCGTTGCCCACCAGGTTGATCAGGATTTGGCGCAGCCGCCCGGCGTCGCCCAGCAGCGAGTCCGGCACGTCGCCGTTCACCTCCCACTCGAGACTGATCCGCTTCTCGAGAGCGTGGTGTTTTAGAGGCCGCAGGAACTTGTCGAGCTGCTCCCGCAGCCGGAATGGGGCGGGGCGCAGATCCATGCGGCCGGCTTCAGCCCTGGCGAAATCCAAGATGTCGTTCAACAAGCCGAGCAGCGATTCGGCGGAGCAGCGGATCGTCTCGAGGTACTCGCGTTGCTCGGCGGTCAGCTCCGTCATCAACGCCAGGTCCGTCATCCCCAGAATCCCGTTCATCGGCGTGCGGATCTCATGGCTGACGCTGGCCAGAAAGTGGCTCTTGGCGGCGCTGGCGACCTCGGCGCTGGCGGCCAGTTCCCGCGCCCATTGCGTGGCGTTGGAGAGCAGTTCGTTGGTCGCCCGCAGCTCGCGCTCGGCCAGAATTCGCCGCGTCAGGTCGCGGACCACGGCCAGAACGAGAGCGGGCGCCCGCGGATTGTCGATGCGGCCATAGCTTAACTCAAGCCACAGCGGCCCGCCCGCCACCTCGCATTCAACCAGCTCCGGCGGTTCGTCACTGTGGCTCTGATCGTGGAAGTGGATCGGACCCTTCTCCGGTGAGCCATCGCGACGCCCCAGAACCTCGCCTAGCAGGCGACCCTCGAGCTGCTCCTCGGATTGCCCGATCAGCGTCTCGAACGCGGTGTTGACGCCGACGATCCGGCCTTCGGCGTCGAGCAGGGCCAGCGCCTCGGGAGCAGCCTGCCAGAACGACGCGAGCGTCCTCAGACTGCGATCCAGCAACCGCTTGACCGGCCAGCCGGCTTGAGCGGCACTCCGGCGCCTGGCAACAGGACTGCCGCGCCCGCTCCGCCGGCGGAGCAGGCTGCCGACCGGCAACCCATCCAGCAGGGATTGGAAATAGCGCAGTAGAACAATTCGCCCTTGAGGCAGCACAGATCGCCCCGAATGGAACCCGGTTCCGACTCCGGCGGCTGTTCCAATCCTTGTACTTGGATGGCTGAGCCCGACCGTCACTTTGGTCTCCCCACGCAGATTTCCGCGGATCCCGGATCCCGCTGATCCTTTTCCGCATAGTACAACTCCCCGTATGGTACCAGCCACATGGTCCGCGGCGGAAGCTGCGCGGCGGATGCTGCGCGCCGGCGCGCCGTTTGATCGCCGCCCGGATGGAGTGCCATGCTCGGGGATGTGCCCTACGAACTTGGCCCTGTCGAGCAGCGCGTGCTGGGCGCGCTGATCGAAAAGGACCTGGCGACGCCCGAATATTATCCGCTTTCCTTGAACGCGCTGACCAACGCCTGCAATCAGAAGACGAATCGCGATCCGGTGGCGGCCTATGAGGACGCCACCGTGCACGGCGCGCTGGAAGCGCTACGCGGCCTCGGCCTGGCGGTCTTCGTTTCCGAGGCGGGCAGCCGCGTGACCAAGTTCCGGCACCGGCTCTCCGACGCGCTCAATCTTTCCAGCGCCGAACTGGCCCTGCTCGCCGTGCTGCTGCTGCGCGGGCCGCAGACGGTTGGCGAATTGCGCGGGCGCACGTCCAACCTGCATAGCTTTGCCGACCTCGATACGGTTCAACACGCGCTCAACAAGCTGGCATCGCGCGAACCGGAGCCGCTGGCCGCGCAGATGAGCCGCGCGCCGGGCGCCAAGGAGCCGCGCTGGCGCCACCTGTTCGCGCCGCCGCCCGAAACGCCGGCCTCGGTTTCTGTTCCGGCGGCGGCTGCCCCGCCCGGCCTGCGGGAACGCGTCGAGGAACTGGAGGGCGAAACCAGGAGGCTTCAGGAGCAGGTCGAAGCGCTGCGCAAGGACCTGGACGAACTCCGCTCGGCGCTGCTCTAGCCCGTACAGGCGCCGCATTCGCCGATGAAATCTCAGTTGGTCTGGAGTCTGGCTTCCAGCTCCGACCAGCGGGCGTACAGAGCGTCCACTTCCTGTTGCGCGGAGTTCAATGCGGCATAGGCCTCGACGATCTTTTGCGGATCGCTGACCACATCGGGCGCCTGCAGGCGGCCCTGCGCCGCCGTGAGCCGCTCCTCGGCCGCGACAATCTTCTCCTCGATGGCGTCGTACTCGCGCTGCTCGATGTAGGAGCGTTTCTTCCTCACGCTCTGGACGGAGCTCCGCGCTGGCGGTTTGGTGTCCCGGGCCGGCTCCGCGGCGCGCCGCTTCTGGTCGAGATCGGTCTCCCACTGCGCCAGGTCGGCGTAGATCGCCACGCCGCCCTTACCATCCAGCCCCAGCACGGCGTTGCAAACGCGATCCATCAGCGCCCGGTCGTGCGTGACCAGAACCAGCGCGCCGGCGAACTCGACGAGCGTCTCCTCAAGCACTTCGAGGGTCGGGATATCGAGGTCGTTGGTCGGCTCGTCGAGCAGCAACAGGTCGGCATCCTGGAGCATCAGCCGGGCGATGTGCACCCGCGCGCGTTCGCCGCCGGAGAGGCTGCCGACCGGTTGGACCAGTTGTTCCTCGCGAAACAAGAAACGCCGCGCCCAGCCGTTGACGTGAATCGGGCGGCCGCGGTAGACGATCGAATCGCCCTCCGGCGCAAGCGCGCGTTTCAGCGGCAGGTCGGGATCGATCTGCTGTCGCGCCTGCTCGAAATACAGCGCCTTCAATGCGGCTGCGCGCCGGATCTCGCCGCTGCGCGGGGCCAGTTCGCCCTTCAGGATTCTGAGCAGCGTCGTCTTGCCGCTGCCGTTCGGCCCGGCGAGGCCTAGCCTCTGCCCCGGGCCGAGGGCCAATCCCAGGTCGCGGAACAACAGCCGCGCCTGGTATCCAAACGCGACCCGCTCCAGTTCGATCAATTTCTTTGTGCGGCGTCCGCTGGCCGTGAATTCGATCAGCGCGGTGGAGCTGGCCCGGCGCTCGTCCAGATCGGCCAGATTGCCGACCAGGCGCAGCGCTTCGCCGACGCGGGCCTTGGACTTGCGGGTGCGGGCCTTGGCGCCCCTCCGCAGCCATTCCACCTCGCGGCGGACCAGCGTGGCCAGCGCCTCGCGTTCCTTGGCCTGGGCCAGGAGAAACTCGCCGCGCCGCTCCACGAACGTGCTGTAGCTGCCCGCCGAGCGCAGCAGGCCGCCGGGATACTGGCGCTTCAGCTCCATCATGTGCGTGGCCGTGTTTTCCAAGAAATAGCGGTCATGGCTGACTACGACCGCGGCCCACGGCGCGGCGGCCAGCAGCTCCTCGAGCCATTCGATGCCCTCCAGGTCCAGATGATTTGTCGGCTCGTCCAGCAGCAGCAGGTCCGGCTGGCGCACCAGCGCCTCGGCGATCGCCAGCCGCTTGCGCCATCCCCCCGAGAGGCTGGCCACGCTCTGGGCCGGGTCCGAAAAGCCCGCCTGCCCCAGCGCCACCGGCACTTGCGCCGGCTCGCGCGCCGCCGCCTCGACCACTTCGCCCACGCTGGCCTCCAGCGGGAACGAGGGCTCCTGCGGCACGTAGACCATGCGCACGCCCTTGCGCAGCGCCACCTCGCCCGAGTCGGCCGCTTCCAGCCCCGCCATGATCCGCATCAGCGTGGATTTACCGGCGCCGTTGGGTCCCACCAGGCCGTGCACTTCGCCATCGTTGATGGCCAGCGAAACGCCTTGAAACAAAACCTGGGATCCGTGTACTTTGCCAATCTCGCGGCAGGTCAGCAGGACGGCCATTGTCAATTCTCGGTGAATCACCAGCATGGCAGGATTCCGCGCCCCCGGGCGTGGAGTACAATCTAGGGAAGGGAGGTGCGTCTTCTCGAGTTTTCGCCCTGCGAAAACCGTGTTTCGGCTTTCCTGGCTCAAACAGGCCGGGGCACGCTCTCTCGCGCTGCTGTTTCCCGCCGACTGCGCCATATGCGGCGCTGAACTCCTCAGCGCCGGGCCCGTCCCGGTGTGCGACGCCTGCCTGGAGCCGCCCGAACCCTTCCTGCCCGAGTATTGCTGCGCGCGCTGCCGCGCCGTTTTCCTCAACCCCGCGCCGCTCGATCAGCACGGCCTGTGCGCGCTGTGCCGCCTGGGCGCGACGGAATACGACCAATGTTGGAGCTACGGCCTGCACGAGGGCCGGCTCCGCCAGCTCATCCATTTGTTCAAGTACTCCCCGTACATGCGTCCTTTGGCCGTGGTGTTCGGACGATGGCTGGATCTGGCTTATCCCCGCACGGATCGCTTCGACGCGCTGGTTCCGATGCCGCTGCATTGGTGGAAGCGCCTGCGTCGCGGCTTCAACCAAAGTGAACTGCTGGCGCGCGAATTGTCGCGCCGGACCGGCGTTCCGGTGCGGCGCGAGCTGCGCCGCCGCAGGGCCACCGCCGCCCAGGCCGGATTGACCCACGCGCAACGCCGCGACAACGTGCGCAATGCCTTCGAGGTGCCGCATCCGGCCGCCGTGCGCGGGCTTGCGCTGCTGCTGATCGACGATGTGCTCACCACCGGCTCCACCGTGAATGCCTGCGCCCGGGCGCTCAAACGGGCCGGCGCCGTTCGTGTCTCGGTGCTGACGCTTTCGCGCGCCGGCCGGCAGCCGGATCCCAGAATTTTGTCCGCCACGCCCCACGGATGGGCCACAGGAGTGACCGCATGAACCTCACGCCAGAGCGATTGCATCGGCCCGTGCTCGTGCTGAATGCGAGCTACGAGCCGATCAATATCTGCGCCGCCCGCCGCGCGCTGGTGCTGGTCCTGAAGGGCGTCGCCTCGGCCGAGGCGCACGCCCCCGGCATGTTCCACTCCCCGCGCCAGACCATCCCTCTGCCGAGCGTCATCCGGCTGCTCGAATACCGCCGCATCCCGCACCAGACGCGGGCCTTGTCCCGCAAGAACATTCTGATGCGCGACCGCTACACCTGCCAGTATTGCCAGCGCGTGCTGAATTCCGGGGAACTGACCCTGGACCACGTCATTCCGCGCTCCCGCGGCGGCGAAACGACCTGGGAGAACCTCGTCGCCTGCTGCAATCCCTGCAACAACCGCAAGGGCAACCGTACGCCCGAGGAATCGGGCATGAAGCTGCAGCGGCTGCCGCGCCCGTTCAGCGTCCACACCAGCCGCCAGCTCATGCGCCTGCTGGCGCGCAGCGACGAGCAGTGGAAGAAGTATCTCTGGTACTGAGATCCGCCGCACCACCCCGGTCGGACTCCTGGTAGCATCTGTGTGGTGTTGCCCATGTGCCGGTACGCACTTTGGCTTTTCATTGCCCAGGCGACTCTCTTTGCAGGCGCCCCTCCCGCGACCGAAACCGCAGAGGTCAAGGATCCGCAGACGCGACTTGCAGCCCTGCAGGCAGTGTTCCCCGGTATGGAGATAAACGCGGACTCGAGCGCACCCCCACGACACGCCACGAAGCAGAAGACCAAAGGTAATCCGCTGGATTTCCCCGACCTCTTCGCCAACGAGGGCGTCTACAAGATCATAGGAAAGCCAAAAACCCTGGGCGAGGGCTGCGCATCCGACGACATCATCACCTTCAAGGTCTCAACCACGCGACGGGTTCACCTGAAGCTCTTTCCCTGGCCGAACGAGGGCGAGTCCGGGTTGCTCGCCGTTCTCCAGTACGATTTCGCCGGAGCAAATCCGGCCATGTCGTGTCCCACTGTCGGCCTCCTGGCACACCTGGCTCGGAAGGACGGCCAATGGTACGCGCGCGACCACTTCGCGCTGAATACGGTCCATCATTGGACGCTGGCGGGTGCTCATGTCCTGGACCTGACCGGCGACGGCGCCGTCAACTTGGTGCTTGAATCAAACTCCGGCGGGGTCGGTGAGGTAGCGACGGAGCTGTATGTCTTCGACCTGAGCCATGGTCGTTTCGATGTTCTGTTCGTCACGGACTCGCGGGAAGACTCCCGCGGAAACGACGACCAACTGGTCTACCGGCTCGACCTGGACATCCCTCGGACTGTAGCAACCCATGGACGGCAATTCTGTTTCGACAAGACAGAGTTCTTCGCCGCCGGGGAATGGTTCAAACCGCCCCGCGTGACCCACCCATGCCTGAGTCAAGACAAGTCGATGAGCGCTGCCTATGAAGCCCTAGGCCAGGAGGGGTTGACGCCCCTCAAGTAGACTCGGCGAAACCCGCATTGAAATCCCGCCATTCCAGGACAGATCAGCCGGCGACTTTGGCGTCGGCCGACTGTGGCCGAACTTCAGCCTATTGCACTGGACTCGCGCCGCTAGGCGGAATCACCGGGTTCGCCGGCTTGGGCTGAGGCGCGCCGCCGGGCGCCGGCTTCTTCTTGTCCTTGACCGCCTCTTTTTTCACGGGGCTGAGCAGCACGTGAGCGTTTCGCCCCTCCAGCTTGGGCAGGCCTTCCATGGCGCCGTGCTCCGCCAGGTCTTGGGCAAAGCGCATCAGCAGCTTGCGGCCCAGGTCCGTGTGCGCGATCTCACGCCCGCGAAACTGGACCACTGCCTTGACGCGGTTGCCCTCGCCCAGGAAGCGGATCGCATGGTTGAGCTTGAAGTCGTAGTCGTGATCGTCGGTGTTGGGGCGGAACTTCAGCTCCTTCACCTGGATCACGTGCTGCTTCTTCTTGGCCTCCTGCTGCTTCTTCTTCACCTCGTACTGCCACTGGCCGTAATCCATGGCCTTGGCGACGGGCGGTTCGGCCGTCGGCGACACGACGATCAGGTCCAGGCCCAACTCCTGGGCCCGCCGGATCGCATCGTACGTCGGCATGATTTGGACGGTTCCGTCGGGGAAGACGGCGCGGACCTCGCGGGCCCGGATGCCTTCATTGACGTTATCTCTGACTTTGACGCGCGGTCGGGAAAACCTGGAAGGAAACATGCGGTGGGTCGTGGCTTAGCTGCGGTAGATAGCCGAACGGATCTCCTTAGGGAATTGGCCTGCTGGGTACACTTCCGGTTGTTCTCCGAAAGCGGTTCCCCGCCTGAGCCAGTGAATACGAACTTGAGGACTCAGTCGATAGCCCCCTGCGCATCAGCATACACTGGAAACTCAATCAAATGGAAGCGCTTTCCCGCAACTCTTGGCGCCGCCGGCCGCGCGGGCCTAGGTTGGCCCGCCTGGCCGCGACGCGTCGCCGAGCGGTGGAACGCGTGAGGCCCGTCATACCAATCCCGTTGTGCCGCTTCGGCCAGTGGCTGCTGTTTCCCGTATTGTTGGCCCTCGTGCCGGCGCTCGCACGGGCCGAAATCCGCGGCGCGGCGCTGCTCAGCCGGCCGCACGCGGGCGTCATCACCTGGGGCACCCAGCTGCAACTGTGGCCGCTGCGCGGCGGCGCTCCAGTCACCCTGCTGAAGGGCGTCAACTTCGGCCCGGGCGGGTGCGTGGCCGATGTCGATGGCGATGGCCGCGACGGCCTGCTGGTCCAGGAGACGCCGCAACCCGGGCGCTTCGTGTGGCTGCGCGCACCGCACTGGGAGTCGCGAGTGATCGAGTCGCAGACCCAGTTCCGCGACTGCCTGGCCTTCGAATTCGACGGCCGCCGCGGGGTGGTCCTGGCCCATTTCGACGCCCAGGTCCGCTTCTACGAATTTCCGAAACGGATCGACGATCCGTGGCCCTACATCGAGCTGTACTCGATCTACACCGCGTCGCGGCAAGGCGGCCTGCTGGCCGGCGACGTGGATGGCGACGGCCTGACCGATCTTTTCATCGGCAACTACTGGATGCGCAATCCGGGCCGCTGGGACCTGCCCTGGCGGCTGTTCAACATGAATACCTTCTTCGACCATCCGGACTCGGCGCTGGCCCGCCAGGCGCTGTTCCCACGGCCTGACCGGAACAAGCCGGATCTGATCTGGGCCGAGAGCGAAGGTGCTCCGGCGCGGCTGGCCTGGCTCGAACGGCCCGCTGATGTGAGGCAGCAGTGGCCGGCACACCTGATCGAGCCCGCCCCGAACCATCCGCGCGCGCTGCTGGTGCTCGAACCCCGCCCCGGTGCCTGGCCCGATCTGTTGGTGGGCGCCGACGATGGCCTGCGTCTGTACCGTTACGACGGCCGCGCCTGGACCATGTCCCGGCTATGGACCGGCGCACCCGTGCTGGCGCTGTTTCGCGCCGGCCGGGATACAATTCTGGCCGTGACGCCTAAGGGAATCCAACGGATTCGCCTCGCCTCCTACCGCCGCAAATAGGCGTCGTCGCCGCGGATCCAGTCTTCGCGGGCCGGCGTGAAGATGTCCAAGGCGATTGTGTCCTCGAGCGCCTCCACCTGATGGGCGGCATGCGGCGGAATCTCCAGCGATTCGTTCGCACCGACGTCGATCACCGCGCCGTCCATGAAGAACCTCAGCTTCCCGCTCTCCACCGTGCAAACCTGCTCGTTGGCGTGCGCATGCCGCGGCACGATGCAGCCCTTTTTCAGCCACAGCCGGGCGATGGTCAGATGCGCGGTATGCACCACCTGCCGTGAGAGGTTGGCGTTCAGAGCCTCTTCGGGGATGTCCTGCCAGCGGTGGAGATTCACTCCGGCAGTGTATCATGAAGGGTTCTCATGGAGGCTCCGTGAAGGGCGTAGTTCTGGCCGGCGGAAAGGGTTCGCGCCTCTATCCGCTGACCAAAATCACGAACAAGCACCTCTTGCCGGTCTACGACCGGCCCATGATCTACTATCCGGTCCAGACCCTGGTCGACGCGGGCATTCGCGACATCCTGATCGTCACTGGCGGCAATCACGCCGGCGATTTTCTCCAACTGCTGGGCAACGGACGCGAGTTCGGACTTTCCATAGTCGGCTATAGCTATCAGGAAGGCGAGGGCGGCATCGCCGACGCGTTGAAGCTGGCCGAGGATTTCGCGGAAGGCCAGAAAATCTGCGTGATCCTGGGCGACAACATCATTCAGAAGGGCATCGGCCTGGCCGTCGAGGAGTTCCGCCAGCAGGAGCGCGGCGCCAAAATCCTGCTCAAGGAAGTCCCCGATCCCGAGCGCTTCGGCGTGGCCGAGATTGCCGGTGGCCGCATCGTCCACATCGAGGAAAAGCCCAAGCAGCCGAAATCGCATTACGCCGTCACCGGCATCTACATGTTCGACCGGACCGTCTTCGAAAAGGCGCGCGCCTTGACGCCTTCCGCGCGCGGCGAACTGGAGATCACCGACGTCAACAACGCCTACATCGGCGAAGGCACAATGACCTACGCTTTCCTAGATGGCTGGTGGACCGACGCCGGTACTTTCGAATCCCTCCTGCGCGCCAGCAACCTGGTGGCGCGGGACGGCCAGGCCCGCCGGCATGACTGAACCCGCTTGGGGCCCGCGCGACTCTTGGCCGCCAGTCCCACATCGGGAGCGGCCGCGGACATGAAACTGCTCGTCACCGGCGGCGCCGGATTCATCGGCAGCGCCTTCGTCCGCCTGGCCCTGGCGCACAACTGGGCCGCGCGTGTGGTGAACCTCGACAAGCTGACCTACGCCGGTAACCTGGAGAATCTCTCGGCAATCAAAACCGACCCGCGCTACCGCTTTGTGCACGGCGATATCTGCGACGCCGCCCTGCTGCACAAGCTGCTCGACGACGAGCGGCCGGACGCGATCGTGCATTTCGCCGCCGAGTCTCACGTCGACCGCTCGATCCTCGGGCCCGGCGCTTTCGTCGAAACCAACGTGCGCGGCACGTTCTGCCTGCTCGAGGCCGCCCGGGCCGCGCAAACGCCCCGTTTTCTGCACGTCTCCACGGACGAGGTCTATGGCTCGATCGAGGAGCCGCACGCCGCCCACGAATCCTTCCCGCTGCGGCCCTCCAGCCCCTATTCGGCTTCCAAGGCGGGTTCGGATCTGCTCGCGCTGTCCTACTTCTCAACCTTCAAGACGCCCGTCGTTATCACCCGCGCCTCCAATAATTACGGCCCCTATCAGTTCCCCGAAAAGCTGATTCCGCTGATGATCGCCAACGCCCTGGAAGATCTGCCGCTGCCCATTTATGGCGACGGCCTGCAGGTGCGCGACTGGCTGTTCGTGGACGATCATTGCGACGCCATCTGGGCCGCTTTGAATCACGGCCGCGAGGGTGAAATATATAACATCGGCGGCTCGCGCGCCCTGCCCAACCGCGAGGTCGTGAGCCTGATCCTGGCCCAACTCGGCAAGCCCGAGTCGCTCATGACGCCCGTCGCCGACCGGCCAGGACATGATCGCCGCTACGCCATTACCACCGCCAAGCTCGCCGCGGCCTCCGGCTGGCAGGCCGAGGTCCCCTTCGAGGAAGGCATCATTCGCACCATTCAGTGGTATCGCGAGAACCGTGCCTGGATCGACCGGGTCAAATCGGGCCAGTACCAGAGCTACTACGAAGAGAACTACGGCGGGCGATAGGGCGGCTCAATCATCAAGCGCTGGTTGCGGCGAGAACAGTCGGCATCAGGGTACAACCACTTGTGTGTCAGGCGCCGGGATCTGGAAAGCGCGGCCGGCAAATAATGCCAGCGCTCCGGCCTCACAAGCCTAGTTCGCTGTGTGAACCGAGGCGCACGAGCTCAAGGCTCTCCTCGTCCGGCTTGCGGTAGATCAGGATGAAATCGGGCCTCAAGTGGCAATCGCGGTGATCGTTCCATTCGCCCGACAGCGGGTGGTCCACATACCGGTGGGGCAGCGCGGCGTCGGCCGCGAGCAGTGTCACCGCCTCCATCAGCTGGGCATCCAGTTTCTTACCGTGCGGCCCGGACTGCTCCCGCTTGTAGTCGCGCTTGAAGCGGGACGTGTACTTGACTTCCCTCAAGCGGGCCTCGCTCAAGCCTCATTCAGGCTTCGTAGCAGATTATCCGGCTTGCCGGCGCTGACTAACTCTCCCCGGCGCGCGGCCCGCATTGCGGCTACGGTCTCCGCACTCGGCCTTAGCGGCTCGAACGGCAGCGCCCCTTCCGCCGCGACGCGCACCAGCAGCAAACGGAACGCGTCCGATACCGTCAGGCCGGCCTTCTTCAAGACGGCCGCGGCCCGCTTCTTCGTGCGCTCATCGATCCGTGCGCGAACTACCGAACCCTGGGGCATGGCTTGATCCTCCTGTTCTGGGCTACATTGTAGCCCACGCGGCCGCGAGGGGCAATGAGAGGCAGGCTGAGAACCTGGCCCCGTTCCATGAGAAGCCTCCCGGGAGGGGCGGTCAGCCGCACTTTGATGGGGATGGACAGGGCCGGCGCCCGACGGAGCTTCTCAATCTGGGGCTGATTGCGTATACTGACCGGGGATTCGGATTCCTATGCGGCCCAATGAAACCTTAGGGTCCGGCTCAGATCCGAAGCCGCTTCCGGCAAAGGAATGGTGGAAGCGACGGCGACTGAGGTACAACGTCGGTTTGACTATCGCGGGCTTCTCGGCCTTCGGTTGTTACATCGCCGTGTTGGAATGGGGGAGTTCAATCGGCGCGATTCAGCATGCCAACTACCACCTCATACTTCAGGGGACGGGCTACTTGCTCGCGATGGCCATAGCCAATCTCTGCTATTCGATCGGCCCAATAGCGGAGCGGATCGTGAAGCCCAGGGACGTTGAACGATACCGAGCGATTACGTTTCGTCTTGGTTTCTGGTTCTCAGTACTGCTACCTTTCAGCGTTCCTGCGTTCTTGGCTTGCTTGTGCCTCACACGCCCTTGAGATCCAGCCCTCGTGGTCTATTGATGCGCCACCTGGTGCTGCCGGCAATAGCGGCTGCCGGGGATGGCGGGCCGTGTGCAGCGCTCTCCCTTGGCCGTCATCGCGGCGCAGCGCGCGGCTTTCGGCTTGGCCGGGTCCGCCGCTCCGCCCGTGTTGGCGATCCCGCCGAACGGGGCCGGCTTGCTGTTCTCAATCGCCCCCTTCTGCTCGCTCAGTTGGGCGATGAATTCATCCAGTTGCGCCGACATCGCCGCCAGCTTGGCTTTCAGATCCGTCGCGTATTGAAGCGTCTTTTCAACGCGTTCCAGCTCGCCCGGAGCCGCGGGCGGCGGCTGTTGGCACAGCCCCGCGTGGACCAGCGTCAGAAGGAGAACTATGGCTCGGGCGCGCATGAGGTAAGGACCCAAGAGTCAGTCGCGCCAGCGGCGTTTTATTCTCACCCCTAGCTGGGGCCGGCCCTACAGATCGAACTCGATGCCCTGCGCTAGCGGCATCTGATCGGACCAGTTGATGGTGACGGTCTGGCGGCGCATGTAGGCCTTCCAGGCGTCGCTGCCGGCCTCGCGCCCTCCGCCGGTCTCCTTCTCGCCGCCGAATGCGCCGCCGATCTCCGCTCCGCTGGTCCCGATGTTCACGTTGGCAATGCCGCAGTCGCTGCCCCGCGCGCTCAGAAACGTCTCGGCCTGCAGCAGATTCGACGTGAAAATCGCCGATGACAACCCCTGCGGCACGTCGTTGTGCCAGGCGATGGCCTGCTCCAGGTCGTCGTATTCCATGACGTACAGGATCGGCGCGAAAATCTCCTGCTGCACCACCGGCATCGACGCCCGGGCGCGCATGAGCGTCGGCTCGACGAAGAACCCCGGCCGCTCCAGGCGATGCCCCCCGGCCAGTACCTCGCCCCCCTCCTCCAGGGCATCGTTCAGCCCGTCCAGCATGTCGTACACGGCGTTCTCGGTCACCAGCGGCCCCATCAGCGTCCGCTCATCCAGCGGGTCCCCGACCCGCACCTGGCCGTACGCCGCGATCAGCCGTTCCGTGAACTCCGTCGCGATGCTCCGTTGCACGAACAGCCGCCGGATGGTGGTGCAGCGCTGGCCCGCCGTGCCGACCGCCCCGAACAGGATCGCCCGCAACGCCAGGTCCAGGTTGGCGCTCTCACTCACAATGACGCCGTTGTTGCCGCCCAGCTCCAGAATCGTCCGCCCCAGCCGCCGCCCCACCACTTCGGCCACCCGGTAGCCCATCTCGCAACTGCCCGTGGCGCTGATCAGCGGCACCCGCCGGTCGGCCAGCAGCCCCTCCCCCAGCACCGATCCCCGGCCGATCAACAGCGTGAACACCCCCGCCCAGCCGTGCCGTTCCAGCACGCTGTGGCAGATCCGCTGCACCGCGATCGCCGTCAGCGGCGTATCCGACGATGGCTTCCACACCACCGTGTCCCCGCACACCGCCGCGATCAGCGCGTTCCAGCTCCACACCGCCACCGGGAAATTGAACGCCGAGATCACGCCCGTCACGCCCAGCGGGTGCCACTGCTCGTACATCCGGTGTTCGGGCCGCTCGCTGTGCATGCTCAATCCGTACAGTTGCCGTGACAGCCCCGTGGCGAAGTCGGCGATGTCGATCATCTCCTGCACTTCGCCCTTGCCCTCGGCCAGGATCTTGCCCATCTCCAGCGACACCAGCGCCCCCAGCGCCTCCTTGTGCCGCCGCAGCTCGTCGCCGATCTCCCTCACGATCGCCCCGCGTTTGGGAGCCGGCACCAGCCGCCAGCGCAGGAACGTCTCCTGCGCCTCGGCCACCACCCGCTCGTAACACTCCGCCGATGCGGTCCGCACCGCCGCGATCGGCGCGCCGGTGGCCGGATTCAGGCTCACCAGCTCCGGCCCGCCCGGCGACTCGATCCAGCTCTTCCCACACGCGCCCGGGTTCTCGGCGCTCAATCCCAACTGCTGCAGAATCTCCGCTTCTTTCATCGCCCGCTCCCGGTCAATTCTCGCATCTGCCTGCCACCCCTCGCACGGCCCGGCTCCCGGCTGCTAGGGCCGGGGCTGCAACGTCAGCGCCGGCCGCCCCTCCTGCTTTGAAAACTCGAACTTCAGCCCGCGCCCGTCTCGATAGGCCGGCCACTGGTCCTTGTAGTGGCCGCTGGCCACCTGGCCGCTCTCGCCCGTCGTCAGCGTCAGCAGCGTCTCGTCCCACGCCCCTGCGGTGGCCACGAATCGCATCGAGGGTCCGAACGTTCTGGTCGTCTCTTTCACCGTCGTGGCGTAGCCGCCCATCCCCACCGGCCCGATATTGAAATACTGCCCCAGCCATCCCATGCTCCGCGCCGCCGGATGCGCCAGCAGGACTTCGTTGTACCTTCCATACGACCAATGTTCAATCCGCCCGCCCTGCATCCGCCGGCCTTCCTCCACCGCGTCGGAAAAGGCTTCCCGCACCGTCCGGTCCCAGTCCGCGAACCATTCCCGCGGGCGCTCTCGCAGCATCATTTCGACCACCGCCGGCGCCATCTCGCTGGCATACTTCGCGCCACTGATCGGCGCTGCCTTCTCCCCGATACGCCGCCGCAACTGCTGGTAGGTCAGCACCACCACCAGCGGCGCCGCGCCCTGCGCCGTCACCTGCCCGTTCCAGGCGCGCACAACCTCGGCTGCGTCCTTCTCCAGGCCCTTCGCCCACCCGCCGCGCGACGCCACTCGCAGCACTTCCTGCCGTACCAGCATCAGCAGCGCCGAGTAGACGTCAGTCTGGATCGACGACATGCCCGCCGCGTCCCATTTCGGCCGCGCCATCAGGCGGTCGAGGATCTGCCGCTGGCGATAGTGCGGCGCGAATTTTCCGTTCACCCGCCACGGCGTCTTCTCTGGAAACGGATTCTGGTTGGCGCTGACCACAATGCCCGACTGCGGATTGAACCACATTGGCAATTCCTCGAACGGAATGAAACCCTCCCATTCGAACTTTCCCCCGGCGCCCTCCACCGGCACGTCCCCCGTGAAGCTGCGCCGCAGCGGCAGCCGCCCCGCCGCCTGCATCCCGATGTTGCCCTGCGCGTCGGCGTACAGGAAATTCAGCCCCGGCCCCGTGAACCGGCTGAGCGCGCTCCGGAACTCCTCCCAGTTGCGCGCCCGGTCCAGCGCCAGCACCATGAACGTCGCTCCCGGCGCCGCCGCCGCCCACTTCATCGCCAGGTGCCGCCCGTTGTCGGCGCTGAGGATCGGCCCGTGCACCGTCACCATCGTCTCGATGCCCTGCGCCGCCCCGCCGCGCACCGCGATGAACTCCGTTTCCTTCACCGCCTGCAGCTCCTGGCCGCGGTACAGGAAGCGTCCGTTCTTCAGGTTGATGTCTTCGAAATACAGATCCTGCGTATCGAATTGCAGCGCCGTAATGCCCCACGCGATCCGCTCATTGTGGCCGATCAGCACGCCCGGCACGCCCGGCAGCGTCACCCCGGCCACGTTCAGGCCCGGCGCCTGCAGTTGCACCGCGTACCACGTCGCCGGCATCGTGAACTCCAGGTGCGGATCGTTGGCCAGGATCGCCTTGCCGCTCGCGGTCCGTTTTCCGCTCACCGCCCAGGCGTTCGAGCCGGGCGTGATCTCGCCTCCGTCGCGGATCGGGAACAGCCGCGCGACGCGCTCCGGAAAGCCTTCCTGCTCCATCCGCCACTTTTCGAGCTCGCTCTCCCACGAATTCGTCAGCGTCCGGTTCATCGCCAGCATAATCACCAGCGAGTCGGCCACGCCCCACGGCCGTGGCACGTAGTGCATCAGGCCGAATTCCACCGGGAGCGCGCCGGCGTGCGTCTCCAGGTAATAATTCACGCCCCGCGCGTAGGCCGCCAGCCCGGCCCGCTCGTCGTCGTTGATTTCGTGCGCCTCGGTCTCGGCGATGCGCCGCATTCGCAGCCGCCGCGCCCGCGTGTCCAGCGCCAGCGCCGCCGCGCCGGCCACTTCGCTGACCTCGCCTCCGGCCAGCCGCCGCGCCATGTCCATCTGCCACATGCGGTCCTGCGCCGTGGCGAAGCCTTGCGCAACGAGCGCGTCCAGCTCGTTCTGCGCCGCGATGTGCGGCCGGCCCAGATCGTCGCGCGCAATCGTGACCGCGCCCCGCACCGGCGCCGTCAGCCGGCCACTGGTCTCGGGCAGCGGACGCCACAGATACCAATAACCCGCCCCCGCAGCCGCGAGGAACGCGCCCCCCGCCAGGATGTTGAGCGTGCGCAGAACTCTGTGAAGCGTCACCATACAATTCTAGGGCCTGTTCACGCTACCCGAACGGATGGCGTTGCGCGCGAAAAGCCTCTCAGACGAGGCGGAGGACGATGACTTTGGCCATTCCAAAGCGAGGACGACAACGAAGGCTGAGGCGGTTTTCGCCGCAACCCGGAGGGACGCGCGCCGTTTTCCCGATTCCTGCGTCGCTCCTCGCTCCTGGAACTCTTCAAAAACCGGCTCCCGGCACCGCCGTCCGCGTAGCGTGAGCAGGCCCTAGGTAGTTTGCCGCCGTTTAGGAGTTTTTCAGCATGGATGCCGTTGTCGCCTATCGAATCCTCCTGATGTTTATGATCATCGGAGTCAACGCCTTCTTCGCCGGCGCCGAAACGGCGCTGGTCGGCGTGCGGACCTCGCGCCTGCGCCAACTGGCCGCCGAGAAGGCCGTCGGCGCGCAGGCCGCTCTGCATCTGCTCGCCACTCCCGAACGCCTGCTCTCCGTCGGCCAGGTCGCTCTCACCGCCTGCAGCCTCGTTCTGGGCTGGTTCGGCGAACAGACGCTGTACGACATCTTCCGCTCCTTCCTCGGGCCCGCCGTCGCGCCCGCCGCCGCGGCACTCCTGCACGGCCTCGCGCTCGTCTTCGCCTTCGCTCTCATGACCTTCCTGCACGTCGTCCTGGGCGAAGTGGTTCCCAAGAACCTGGCCCTGGCGCGCGCCGACGAACTGGCCCTGCTGGTGGCGCCGGCCCTGCTCGTCTTCGCCCGCCTCATCAGCCCCTTCGTGTGGATCATCGAGCGCGCCGCCGCCGCCCTCTCGCGCCTCCTCGGCCTGCGCCCGGCCGGCCACCGCGCCTCCCACTCGCCCGAGGAGATCAAGTTCATCCTCGGCGCATCCCAGGCCGCCGGCACGCTGAGCAAATTCGAGCGCACTTCGCTCGAGAATCTGCTCGACCTGCGCACCCTGGCCGTGCGCGAGGTGATGGTCCCCCGCGACGCCCTCACCATGGTCAGCCTCGACGCACCCTACGAAACGGTCCTGCAGACCCTCACCGAGAGCCGCCACTCGCGCCTGCCGGTCTATGATGGCGCCCGCGACCACATCCTCGGCATCGTCCACGTCAAGGACATCCTGGCCTACGCCCGCACCCGCACCACCGCCGCCGCCCGCCTGCACCTACTCCCGCCCTTCGAACTGCGCCGCCTGATCCGCCAGATGCCCTTCGTGCCCGAAACTAAACCCCTCGACCAGCACCTCGACGAAATGCGCGAGCGCCACGCCATCGTCAGTTTTGTCGTCGACGAGTACGGAACCATCGCCGGCATGATCTCCGCCGACGACGTGCTCGATCAGGTCTTCGGCCGCATTCGCGACGAGTTCGATCCGCGCGCCGTCCGCATCGAGATCGGAGCCCCGTTCCAAGTCGAGGGCACCATCCCGATCCGCGATCTGGAGACCGAGTACGGCATCGAGCTGCCGGTCGAGGCCGAGTACGAAACCCTGGCCGGCTTCCTGCTCTACCGTTTGCGCCGCATCCCCCGCGCCGGAGATTCGGTCGAGTTCGCCAGCCGCCGCTTCGAGGTCACCCGCATGGACGCCAACCGCATCGTCGAGGTGCTCATCGGACCTCCGCAGGTGACCCCCACCCCCTGAACTCTCACCGCGCTGCGATTCCACCGCGAGAGCACCGCCCTACCGCCATGGACGGACTGGCTTCCTCTGCCTTCAGTCGTATGTCCAGATGGCGATTGCGCTGGGCAGCGGACGGGCGTATGCTCTCGGAGAAACGGATCTCCATAGAGGAAAGGAGCAATCTTATGCGAAACACCGTTTTCAGCGGCGTGGCACCGTCTTGCCTCAGGAGAGCTGGCGGGTCACTCGCCAGCCTTCTGCTCGCATTCAGTGCGATCGCGATTCTCTTAACCGGGCCCATCTCTGTCGCAGGGGATAAAAAAGAGTCTGCCGTGCTGCCCGCGCCATCGGCGGGCAAAGCGATCGTCTGCATCTACCGTTTGAGCCGGTTTAAGGGCTCCCAGGCGCACGACCACATTTCTGTCAACGGCATCCAACTCGGCGAACTCCTCAACGGAGAATACGAATTCACGGAAGTGGCGCCGGGAACTGTCGTCATCTCCGGATTGCCCAAGATGTATTACGGGAGCATCACCATGTCCGCCGTGGCGGCCGCGAACAACGCCTCGCGTAAAGAGAACGAGCGGGCTCGGCTTGAGGCCGAGGCGGGCAAAACCTATTATTTCAAATGGACCGGCGGACCCGCGGGATCGGGCATCAAAGTGACGCCTGAGGATCCTGGAGTCGGAGCCACAGAGATGAGCAAACTCCACCTCTCCAAGCCCCCCGACGACAAAGACGCAGCGAAATCGGAATCGAAAGACACCGCTCAGCCGGCCGCGAAATAACATCGCTGCGGCTGGCTCGCCGGCGCTCCGTTGCCCGGCGCATTCGGGTTAGACTGTGGGCGTGCACCCGGATGATCCGCTGTCCACGCCCGGCCCCGACTCCGAGCCAACCATCTGGCTGTCGGGCAAGCTCGTCACGTTGTTCAATAAGTTGCTTTTCCCGCCGCTTTGGATGGGCGGCCTGATCGGGATCCTGGGCTGGGCCCTCCTCACCACGGGGGGCCTCCGCGTCGCCCCCGGTTTCCGCTGGCTGGCGGCGTTGGTCGTCGCGGCCACGCTGTGGATGCTTTGGTTTAGCTCGCGTCTGCAACTCGTCGGCTACGCCGGCCGCGAACTGGTTGTAGCCAACTACTGGCGCCAGGCCCGGATCCCGTTCGCGAGCGTCGCCTCCGTCGAGCCCGTGTGGTGGTACGCGCGCCGCCTGGTCCGCATCCGCTTCAACACGCTGACACCCTTCGGCTGGACGGTCTATTACCTGCCCAAATGGGGCCCCTTCCGCCTCCTGATGACGGCCCCCGATGAAGAACTCCGCCGCATCATTTCCTGATCTCCGGCGCGCCTCTGTCGCTCTTCCAACCTAAGTCTCACAGGCTCTTGAGCCACTCAACCGTCGCCGGCAAGTCTTCCGCCCGACACACCAGCGAACCCGGCACGATGGCATCGGCCCCGGCCTGGCGCAGCCCTGCCACCGTCTCGCGCCGGATTCCGCCGTCGGCCGTTACGCAAATCCGCTCGCCGGCCAGCCGTTTCACGGCCGCAATGCGGTCATACACCCGCGGGTCCGCGCCCTGCCCCTTCACACCCGCCTCGGTACCCATCACCACCACCGTGTCCAGCAGCGGCAGCACATCGCGCAGCGCCGCCGCCGGCGTATCCAGGGCGATCGAAAGGCCCGCCTTTCGGCCCCGCCCGGCCAGCGCCTCCAGCACCTGCCTCGCCCGCTTGCCGCATTCCAGCGGAACCGTGACGCGGTCCACTCCGGCCTCCAGAAACGCGCTCAGCAGGTCCAGCGGCCGGGTGGCCATGAGGTGCAGGTGGAATTCGGTCTTGGTTAGTTCCCTCAGCCGCGCCACCAGATCGGGAAAGAACAGCAGGTTCGGGACAAAATGCCCGTCCGCTGCGTCAAAGTGAAAGGAATCGGCGAACGGTTCCAGCCGCCGGATCTCCGCGCCCAGTTGGGCCAGATCGGCCGACCAGAGGGACACGTCCAGGCGCAGCGGTCGCACTTCAACCGCATGTTACCATTCAATTTGACACCCATGAAACCGCTACTCATCCTGACCATTTTCACTGTTTCCGCGCTGGCCCAGGCTCCCGCCTCTCCACCGCCCGCGCCGCCCGCTCAACCGCCGGTTGCCGCACCCGGCAACCCGCCGGCCCCCGCGCCAGCCACTCCCGCTGCGCAGCCGCTGGCCATGTCTCCGACTGCCGCCGCCATCCCCCCCGACACCGTCGTCGCGACCATTGAGGGCAAGGCCTGGACCAAGAGCGACTTCGACGCCCTGATCCGCAATCTGCCGCCCGGCCCGCAAACCAACTACCGGCGCGACCGCCAGGCCTGGCTGAATCAATACGCCCTGATGACCCGCCTCGCCACGCTGGCCAAGGAGGACGGCGTCGACCAGCGCGAGCCCTTCCGGCAGCGCCTGGAGTACAACATTCTGCAGTTCCTGGCTCAGGCCTACATCGATGTCCGCACCAACTCGCCCAAGGCCAATGACGCCGACATGGCCAAGTGGTTCGAAGCTCACAAGGATCAATACAAACGCGCTCGCGTGCTGGGGATTCAGGTAATTTGGGGCGGGATCCCGAAGGAAGGCGAAAAAGCGCGGACCGTCAAGGAGGCGCAGGATCTCATCGACGACATCCAGAAGCGCGTGCGGGCCGGCGAAGCCTTCGACGAACTGGCCAAGAAGTACTCCGACGACGCCACTACGAAGGACAAGGGCGGCCAATTCCCGCTCATGCGTCCCGAGGACAACACCCTCAACCGGGAGATTAAGACGGCCATCTTCATGACCAAGGCGGGAGAGCTGACCCATCCCGTCCGCCTGCCTGGCAAGTTTTACATTTTCAAGGTGTTGGAGCTAGTCGATCCAACCCAGCAGGATTTGCGCTCGGAGATCATGACCAAGATGGGGCAGGAACAATTGATGCAATGGCTGGACAAGCTGCAGAAGGAAGTCAAGCCCGAGATCAACTCCCCGGCCTACTTCGGTTTGGCGGAAAAGAAGTAGCGCCGCGTCTGGGCGCCGTGCCGCCCTTGCTCGGCCCGGGTCTGGACGTTGAGTGGCAGCCCGGCCTGCACGCCTGGCGCGGCCGCCTGCTCGCCGGGGCGGGTCCGGCGCGGGTGGCGGCAACTGTAGTCCACGCCGCCAGCCACATCCGCCAACGCCGGATGATCTTCGATGCCGAACTGCTCCGCCAGCCGGCCGAGTTGAGCCGCATCCTGGTGCACGAGCTGTTCCACTTCGCCTGGGTCCGATTGTCCAACCAGGAGCGCCGCTCTTGGGGAGCGCTCCTGCAGGCCGAAATCCGGCGCCGCGCGCGCGGCGAGCTGGGCTGGTCGGCGGAATGGCGCAAACGCGCGCTGGTTGCCGCAGGCGGTCCCTTTGCCGGCCGGCGCTGGAGCGAGTACGCCTGCGAGAGCTTTTGCGACACGGCGGCGTGGGCTTACGCGGGAGCAGGCGAGCACGACGAGTTCACGCTCGCGGCGCGCTGGGGCCGGGCGCGCCGGGCCTGGTTCGCAGCACTCGTGGCGCGGCATCCCGAGGGCCTGCGCATCTGAGGAGAGGGCACCGGCCAGTTTCCGGTTACGCCATTTACCGGCCACCGGCGCCTTCCGGAGGGGAACCTCCAAAGGAACCGCCGGCACTCTGGGCGATCGCGGGTGGAGAAAGTGCGACGGCCCGGACGCCCTCGGGCATCCGGGCCGTCAGAGTCGTTAACGCCGGCGTTAGCGCCGGGCGAGAAGCACGACCTGGGTCGTTGGCGGCAGTGCGGCGCGAAGGGTGGTTTCCCGTTCGCTCTTGGATGTGGGCAAGGCGCTTCCCGCGCCGCTGGCCGGCCAAACGGCGGAAAGGAAGTACGTCTCGCCGTACTTGTTGAACACGAGTTTGCCCTCGTTGCGCGCTTCGTAGTTGCCGACCTTGTGCGTGAGGATAGACACGGTCACGAGACTCTTGCCGGCCCCGCACTGGAGAACCAGCACGTCCGGCATCCTGTAGGCGTTCTGGAGCACCTCGTACTGACCGGCGGGCATGACGGTGTTTCCAACGTGGAATTCGAACGGGATGTTCGCCGTCGGGCCCGATTGGCCAAACGCCGAAACTGTTGCGAGCAACGTCAGTAGACCTAACGTCGCGAAAGCTTTGTTCTTCATAGTGAATCTCCTCTTTTCTTTCAATCAGGCGCGGGATGCGCCTATTCAGATAGGCGCAGAATGCCCCAGGAAACTATCACGCGGCGCTATAATCCAGCCAATAGGCGATGCAGAGGCCGGCACAACCCGATGCGGGGGCTGCGGGTGACGTAAGCCAACTGCTGCGCGCCTGGAGCGGCGGGGACCAGGGCGCGCTGGAAAAGCTGACGCCCGTCGTTTATGACGAGCTGCACCGGCTGGCACGGCGCTACATGGCAGGCGAGCGCCCCGGCCACAGCCTGCAGGCAACGGCGCTGGTGAATGAGGCCTACATGCGGCTGGTGGATTACAGGCGCATGCAATGGCAGGACCGCGCGCATTTTTTCGCGGTCTCGGCGCAGTTGATGCGGCGTATTCTGGTCGAGCATGCGCGGCGCCATAACCTGAAGCGCGGAGGGGACCTGCAGCAGGTCTCGCTGGAAAAGGCGGCCGTGGTGGACAGCGGCCGTGCTACGGACCTGGTGGCGCTGGACGACGCGCTGAACGCGCTGGCGCGGCTGGATCCGCGCAAAGTGCAGGTCGTCGAAATGCGTTTCTTTGGCGGACTCAGCGTGAAGGAGACGGCAGAGGTGCTGAAGGTTTCCCCCGTCACCGTGATGCGCGACTGGAGCACCGCCAGGGCGTGGCTGTACCGCGAATTGACAGGCGGGCCAAACGATGGATCCCGAACGCTGGAAACAGGTCGATAGCCTGCTTCAGGCGGTGCTGGAGCGCCGGCCCGGCGAGCGCGACGCATTCCTCAGCCAGGCCTGCGCGGGCGACGAAGCGCTGGAGCGCGAAGTCCGTTCGCTGCTTACGTCGCAGCAGCAGGCAGGGAGCTTTCTGGAAAATCCGGCGATCGAGGCGGCGGCGCGGGATCTCGCCCGCCAGCAGAGCGAAGAAACTCAAGTTGAAAGCGATTTCCGGATCGGCCGGACCGTCTCGCATTACTGCATCACCGGAAAGCTGGGCGAAGGCGGCATGGGGGTGGTCTGGAAAGCCCGCGACGTGCGCTTGAACCGCTTCGTTGCGCTCAAGGTTTTGCCGGCCGCAATGGTCATTGATCCTGAGCGCAATCGGCGCTTCGTCCTCGAAGCCAAGGCCGCCTCGGCACTCAATCATCCGAACATCATCACGATCTATGAGATCGACCGGGCCGATGGGGCCGATTTTATTGCCATGGAGTTCGCGCCCGGCGAGGCGTTGAACCAGTTGATACGTCGCAAACGCCTGCGGCTGAACGAGGCGCTCAAGTACGCCATCCAGGTGGCTGACGCGCTGGCCGCGGCCCACGCGGCGGGTATCGTGCATCGCGACCTGAAACCGGGCAACATCATGGTCAACGAGGACGGCTGCTCGAAGCTGCTGGATTTCGGCCTGGCCAAGCTGGTCGAGCAGGGCGGCGCCAGCGGATTCGCCGGCGGCGAGTCGATGGCCGGGGCGCCCAGGACCTATGAAGGCATGATTGTCGGAACGCCGTCGTACATGTCGCCGGAGCAGGCCGAGGGGAAGAAGGTGGATGCGCGGACCGACATTTTCAGCTTCGCCGCCGTGCTATACGAGATCGTCACGGGCCGGCGCGCGTTCGTCGGCGACTCCGCGACTGTGGTCTTGTCGGCCATTTTGTCTGGCGAGCCGAGGTCAGCGGCGGAGATCGCGCCTGGCATTCCGTGCGCGCTCGACAGGATCATTACGCGCTGTTTGAAAAAGGACCCCAACCAGAGATATCAACACGCCGGCGATCTGAAGATCGACTTGCAGCAGGTGCAGGAGGAACTGGCTGCCGGCGATTCCGCGGTCCGCGCAGGCAGGCCTGGCAGGCTGAGAGTGAGTCGGTGGTGGATGCTTGCGGCCGCCGTCGCGTGCGTGGCGGTTGCGTTCGCTCTGGGGTGGCGGCTGCATGCCCCTCCGGCTGCGCCGCCTCCCTGGACGCCCACCCGGCTGACGAACGATGCCGGGCTCTCGGACGCTCCGGCGATATCGCGCGATGGCAAACTGGTGGCTTACTCCTCCGACCGCAGCCTGTCGGGCGAACGGGATCTGTACGTCAAACAGGTTGCCGGAGGCCAGCCGATCCGCCTGACATCCGATGGCGCAGGCAACACGACGCCGGATTTTTCGCCGGATGGCGGCAAAATAGTGTTCCGGTCAAACCGGGATGGCGGCGGCATCTATGAGATTCCGACGTTTGGCGGTGACGTGCGATTGCTGGCGCGGGACGGATTGAATCCCCGGTTTTCGCCCGACGGCTCGCAAGTGGCGTATTGGGTAGGCGCGGCCAACGTAGCCGTCGCGGTACCGGGGAGCGGCGCGGTCTGGGTGGTCCCAGTGGCCGGCGGGCAGCCCCAGCGGGTGGGGGCGAATTTCACCAATGCCCGCTATCCCATCTGGTCTCCGGACGGCCAGCACCTGCTGTTCGTCGGATACACCTCGGCGAAGGCGTACGAGAGCGCCTCCATCGACTGGTGGCTCGTCGCGATCAATGGAGGCCAGGCGGTAAAAACCGGTGTATCCGATGCGTTGTTCCGCGCCGGACTGGAAGGGCCCGACTTCGCCGGCACTCGGATCCCGACCCGCCGGAAACTGAACATCCCGAGCCCGGGCTGTTGGTTGGCGGACGCTGACAGCGTGATCTTCTCCGCCGTGGGCGGCGATCGATCGAACCTCTGGGAGACGGCAATATCGCGCGCAACCGGGAAAGCCAGTGGCGCGATCACGAGCTTGACGGCCGGCGCCGGGAACGAAATCGATCCCTCCTGCGCATCGCGCGACGCCTTAGCATTCACCAGCGCGGAGACCAGAATGGACATCTGGTCGCTGCCGTTCGATTTGGACCGTGGAAAGTCAAAGGGCACGCTGGAGCGAGTCACACACGAGCCCGCCGAACGATGGTATCCATCGCTTTCGGGCGATGGACGCTATGTCGCGTTTGCTTCCGATCAGTCCGGTCAAATGAACATCTGGCTGCGGGAACTGGGGACCGGGAAAGAGTCTCATCTAGCCCGCTCATCCCTTATTCAGCTGTATCCCATGATCGACGCATCCGGCAGCAAAATCGCATTTTCCGTCTTCGAAAACAACGGCAGGTCGGTGTATGTCTCTACCCCCGGCGGCGTGCCGGAGAAGCTGTGTGAAGGATGCCTCCGGGCTACGGATTGGTCGCGCGACGAGAAGACGTTATTGATTTTCGGCGGAAGTCCATATCAGGTCAACTTTCTCGATGTTGCTTCCCATCAGCAGACTGCGCTCTTCAAGCACCCCACATACAATTTGCTTTACGGCCGCTTCTCGCCCGACAATCGCTGGGTCAGTTTTGCGGCCCGGATTCGGCCCAATCGCGCGCGAATTTTGATCGCGCCTATCGATGGACCGAAACCGGTTCCTGAGAGCGCCTGGATCCAGATCGCCGAGGGAGGGCTCGAAGACTGGGCCACCTGGTCGCCCGATGGGAAGACACTGTATTTTACGTCCGGGAGGGATGGACACACCTGCCTGTGGGGGCAGCGCATCGAAGCAAGCTCCCACCGGCCTTCGGGAGCGGCTTTCGCCGTGCAGCATTTTCACGGACGTGTGTCCTATCAACAAGGAGGATGGTCGGCGGCGGGCGGGCGAATTGAAATGGTACTCGAGGAAGGTACGGGCAACATTTGGATGATGTCACGCTCCGCGGCACGCTGAGACACAGCCGCGCCGGCACGAACGCCCGCAAGGCCGGAACCAGGCGCCTCCTTCGCGTGCCGACCCCAGATAGCGCCTGGCCCCGAAAATGCACGATCACCGGGACGAAGGGCCTGAGCAGGCGGATTGGTACAATTCAGTTTGGAGTTCAACCCGCGCATGCAATTCCGCGTCCTGGGCAGCCCGGCTGCCGCCGTGGTGCTGGCGGGCCTGATCTTGGCCCTGAGTGGCTGCTCGTCGGGCAGCTCGCGCGCCGAAGCCGCCAGTTCCGTGAAACCGGCCGAAAAGCGCAAGCCGGCCCCGGATTTCCAGCTCAAGGACGCCAACGGCCAGATGTTCCGCCTTTCGGACTACAAAGGCAAAGTGGTGCTGCTGAATTTCTGGGCCACCTGGTGCGGACCGTGCAAAATCGAGATCCCGTGGTTCGCCGAATTCGAACGCACTTACAAGGACCGCGGCTTCGCCGTGCTCGGCATCGCGTTGGATGACGATGGCTGGGCAGTGGTGAAGCCGTACGTCGAACGGCGGCAGATGAACTACCGCGTGGCCGTGGGGTCGCCTGAGATTGAGCAGTTGTACGGCGGCGGCGAGGGCATCGAGTCGCTGCCCACGACGTTCATCATCGACCGCCAGGGCCGCGTGGCCGACGTGCACGTGGGACTGCTCGGCAAGAGCGACTACAAGGACGAAATCGAGAGTCTTCTGCTGGTCGACGATCATGTCGCCACCGACCGGCAGCAATGGCCGGCGGCCGATGGAAAGTGATCGGGAAGAGCAACGACGGGCATGCAACTCAGGAACTTCGGGCTTAGCGGTGCACTGCTGGCGATGGCCGGCGCGACGCTGTGGGCGCAGGCGGCGGGCGTGCTGACGGTTTCCCCGCCGGCGCGTTTGAGGGTGCCACGGACGGGCGGCGTCGAACACAGCCTGAAGCTGGCCGTGGAGCCGGGCTACCACGTCAACAGCGACAAGCCAAATGACGAATACCTGATCCCCTTGCGGCTGAGCTGGGACTCGGGCGCCGTGGAGGTGGTAGCGGTGTCGTTTCCTAAGCCGTTGCTCGAAAAGTCCGATTTCAGCGACAAGCCGCTCTCCTTATTTACCGGCAACTTCGAGATTGTCACCCAGTTCAAACGCGCCGCCGGCGCGACCCCAGGCCCGGGGCTGCTCACCGGGAAACTGCGCTACCAGGCCTGCAACGACAAGATGTGCCTGCCTCCGAAGAACATCGTTGTGAAAGTGCCGCTGCTGGTGGAGTAGCGGCGCCGGGACCCCAACCCATGCGGCGCCTGGTGATCCGCCCCGGCGGCATCGGCGACACCATTGTCAGCCTGCCCGCGTTGGAGCATCTGTGCCACGGCGAGCCGGGCGTGGAGGCCGAGATCTGGGCGCCCGCCCGCAACCTCCCTCTGGTGGCGCACCTCGCGCCGGCCCGCTCCTTTGCCGAGGTTCAACTGGACCTGCTGGAGATCGATCCGCCAGCTCGGTTGATCGAACGGCTACGCTCGTTTGAGGAAGTCGTTTCCTGGTACGGGGCGGCGCGGCCCGAGTTTCGCGCGTCGCTCGAAGCAGCGGGAGTGCGCGCCCGGCTGCTGGCGGCGATACCGCCGCAAGGGACCGGCTGCCACGCTGTGGACTTTTATTTACAACAGGTTGGAGCCGAGGTGGGCGGGCTCCCGAGGATTCCGGCCCCGTGCCGTGACACTGCCGGGACGCGAATCATCGCCATCCACCCCTTCAGCGGCAGCCCGCGCAAGAACTGGCCCTTGACCTCTTTCCGCCAGGTCGCGGAACGGCTCCAGGAGCAAACGGGGCTAGCCGTCGAGTGGTGTGCGGGTCCCGAGGAGGCGCTTGCCGGGGCGCGCCGCTTCGAGACCTTGGAGGGCGTCAAAGAGTGGTTGAGCACGGCTGCTTTATATCTAGGCAATGACAGTGGAATCAGCCACTTGGCCGCGGCCTGCGGCATCCGGAGCGTGGTCGTCTTCCAGGCCAGCGATCCACGCCTCTGGGTGCCGCGCGGGGCTGCCGTGAGGGCCCTGGTTTCACCATTAGCCGCGGATGTGCTTCAGGCCGGACTGGCACTTCTCAGCGCGCCTGGGGCCGTGCGTGAATAAGGCGTAGGTTCGGCCGCAACTACTCTTTAGAGCTATCCCGTCACTTCGTGCCAACCTTCGGCCTCGCCGCGTCGTCTTAGCTGACAGAGGGACTGCAATGGATACCCCAAAAAGCGCCGGCGGGCGGTTGCCCGGATCATTGGCCTTCCGCCTGATCCTGTTGATTCTGGCTGGCGGAGTGGGATTGTGGCTCGGCGCGGGCTCGCGCACCGCGGCCGCGGCGAAGCCTCCGGTGCGGCGTGCTGACCCCGCGAAGTCATTGACAGCAGACGAATTCCGGTTCGACATCCTGCTGTCCCGGTCGCAACCCGCAACGCCGCCGCTGGCCCCGGCCGCAAGCCCGGCTCCGCCCGCGGCAGTGGTCGTGGCGCACACTGAGCCCGTGCCTGTGGTGCAGGCGACCGTGCAGGCCGCGCTCGACCTGCCAGGTCCGGCACGACGGCAATTGCGTCATCCGTTGGGGCCGCGGGCGCGTCCGGCGGGCGCGTTGCAGATTCGCGTGGAAGGCCGGGTGGCGCCACTCGAGGTGACAGATGAGCACGTCCAGGCGATCCTCACGGCACTGCCAGCTATGCAGACCGCCCTGCGCCGTCAACTCGATGCCCAGGTGCAGTGCGAACTGGCGCGGTTCGCCAAGCAATTGGATGCGATCAAGGCGGATTTGCCGCCGTGCCCGCCGCGGATGTAGATGCTGATGATTGCAACCGCTTTCCGGCTCCGGCCAGCGCGCCAGCCAGTAACGCCGCGATAGCTTAGCCGTTACGCTCTTACTCCGGCCGGTACACGGCCCAGGCGGTATCCGTCTCCTGCACCACCGCCTCGGTCAGCCGCAGCCCAGCCGCGCTCAGCCGCTCGCCGAGCAGCCGGCTGACTTCTTCATAGATGTAGCGCGCCACGTTCTCCGCGCTGGGGTTCACTTCCTGGAACGCGGGCAGATCGTTGAGAAATGCGTGATCCAGCGGCTCGCACACCGCGCGCAAGGCCTGCTTCAGGTCGCTGAAATCCATCAACAGCCCGATCTCGTTCAGCCGCGGCCCTTCCACCGCCACCTGCACCCGGTAGTTGTGGCCATGCACGTTGGCGCACTTGCCGGGATGGCCGCGCAGCGCGTGGCCGGCCGGAAAGCTGTGCTCCACTCGCAATTCAAACATGCGCAAAGAACTCTTCCACCTCGTGCACGTCCGTCGTAAAGCGGTATGGCGGGAGGCTGTCGAAAAAAATCCGTCCGTAGCGCTGGCGCGTGATGCGATTGTCCAGCAGCACCAGCACGCCCCGGTCGCCGCGGCTGCGGATCAGCCGCCCAAAACCCTGTTTCAGCGCAATCGCGGCCTGCGGCACCTGGTAGTCGACAAACGGGTTTCCGCCCGCCTCCTTCAACGCCCGGATGCGCGCCTCCACCACCGGATCGCTCGGCACCGCGAAAGGCAATTTATCAATGATAACGCAGCTCAACTGGTCGCCCTGCACGTCCACGCCCTGCCAGAACGACGATGTGGCAAACAGGACGCAGTGCGGCGTGCCGCGGAAAGTCTCCAGCAGAATCCGCTGCGGCGCCGTGCCCTGCAGCAGCACCGGATAGTCGAGCAGCGGCTCCACCCGGGTCTGGATGGTCCGCATCTGCTGGTGGCTCGTGAACAGCACGAAGGCCCGCCCGCGGGTGTGTTTCAGGATCTCCAGTATCTCCTCCGCCGCCGCGCCCACAAACTCGCGGCTGCGCACGTCCGGCAGGTGCGCCGGCACGTACAGCAGGCACTGCGAGGCGTAGTCGAAGTGGCTCGGCACGATCAGCTCTCGCGCGTCCTCCACGCCCAGCCGCGAGCGCAGGAACTCGAAGTTCTCCCCCACCGCCAGCGTCGCCGAAGTCAGCACCACCGTCGGAATCACGGCAAACAGTTTCTCGCGCAGGATCTTCGACACGTCGATCGGCGTGGCCTGAAGATAGATGCCGCGGCCGCGCCGCTCGATGAAGTAAACCGTCGCCGAATCGTCGGGCTCCATCCAGCGCCGCAACCGTTCGCCCAGCTCCAGCAGCCGCCGGTGCAGCGCCACGAACTCCTCCGGCGCGTTGCGGATCGTCGACACGTGCGCCGCCAGCATCTCCAGCACCGCCAGGAATCCGCGGTACGTGTCGCCATGCCGCTCGATCAACGCGTCCTGGTCGTCGTAGCCCGTCCGCCCCTCGGTCGCCGGGAACAGCCAGAAGAATCGGTCCGAGTGGTCGGCCAGCAGCGTCAGCATCTGGTCCAGGTCGGCGCTCAGGACCTCCTTCCGCCGCGCCACCATGTGGATGTCGCGCCGCAGATCCTCCACCTGGAAGTTGCTGACCGTCAGCCCGAAGTACTGCCCGGCCACGTCCTCGATGTCATGCGCTTCATCCAGGATCGCCGCGCCATATTCGGGAATGATGCCGCCGAATTCCTCTTCTTTCACCGCCAGGTCCGCGAAAAATAGGTGGTGATTCACCACGATCAGGTCGCTTTCCATCGCCCGCATGTGCATCCCGGTGATGAAGCAGCGGTCGAATTGCGGGCACTTCGAACCCGTGCACGTCTCGCGCCGCGCATCCAGCTTCGGCCACGCCGTGCTCCCTTCCGTCAGCTCCTTGATCGACGCCCGGTCGCCCGTCTCGGTGGTCTTTTCCCACTCGCGGATGATGGCGAAGTCGGAGACCTCCTCCAGGCCCTCCAGAATCGGCTCCTTCTCGGCGTCGTACAGCTTCTGGCGGCACAGGTAATTCGCCCGCCCCTTCATCAGGCACGCCTTGATGCCGCCCGGAAAGAACTGCTCCAGGAACGGGATGTCCTTGTAGAACAGTTGCTCCTGCAGATTCTTGGTGCCGGTGGAGATCACCACCCGCCGGCCCGACAGTAACGCCGGCAGCAGGTACGCCAGCGTCTTGCCCGTGCCCGTGCCGGCCTCGACTATCTGGTGCCGCTTATCGTCGAGCGCCTTTTCCACCGCCAGCGCCATCTGCAGTTGTCCGGCGCGGAACTCGTAGTTGGGATGCGCGCCGGCCAGCGGGCCATTTCTAGCGAAGAACTTGCGGACCGTCAACGCCGGCATTCGTCGCGCTCAGTCTCCCTCCACGCCGGCCGCGCGCGCGAAGCTGCGGAACAGGGCCACGTCCTCAGCCCCCTTGGGATTGTCCTCCGGGTGCCACTGTACGCCGATGACGAATCGCTTCTGCGGGTCCTCGATCGCCTCGATGGTGCCGTCGGTCGCGTGCGCCGTGACGGCCAGCCCCGGCGCGGCGACCTTGATCGCCTGATGGTGCCGCGAGACAATCTCAAAGCTCTCGTTCGGCACCATCCCATGCAGCTTGGACCCCGGCGCCACGCTCACCGCATGGCGTACCTCCGAATGCGCCGTGCCGATGTCCTGGTGCAGCGTCCCTCCGCAGGCCACGTTCATCAACTGCAGCCCGCGGCAGATCCCGAGCACCGGCAGGTCGCGCTCGCGCGCCACCCGGAACAGCTCCAGCTCCATCTCGTCCCGTTTCGGGTTGGGGTTGCGCGTGCCGGCCGGAGCCTCGCCGTAGTATGCCGGATCCACGTCGCCGCCCCCGCCCAGCACCAGGCCCGCGAAGCCGTCCAGCGCCGGGGCCGGGCTTTGCGCCGTGAAGATCTCCACCTCCAGGCCGGCCAGCTTGAGCGCCGTCAGGTACGGCTCGGTCTTGGGCAGATAACCGATCGTGAATGCCACCTTCGGGGTTCCACTGCTCGCCATGCCACTATTGTCGGCCACTGCGGGCGGCGTTCGCGCGGCTCCGCCTAGCGCCGCGTCACCGGCACGTCGTCGCGCAACTCGTGGAACAAGCGGTCCCGCATGTGGCCCAGCCACTCCTCGACGTAGCGGCGGTTGAGGTCGATGTCGGCCGTGGCGATGCCCGGCATGGCCTCGGCCCGCGCCACCACCTTACCCTCGGGATCGACGATTTCCGTGGCGTAGTCGTGGCCCGAGGAAACCAGGAATACGTGGTTCTCGATCGCCCGCGCGTGGACCAGCGTGGCGTCGCCGCCCCAGATCGGGAGCGCCAGGATCTCCGCGCCGCCCAGCGCCAGTGCTCGCGCCGGGTCGGCGTACTCGCTGTCCCAGCAGATCATCAGGCCCAGCCGGCCGAAATCGGTGTCGAACACAGGATAACTGTCGCCCGGCGTCAGCCCGCCCTCAATCTCCTCGCGCGGCAGATACACCTTGCGGTACTTGCCGATCAGCCGGCCCTCGCGATCGATCAGCACGGCGGTGTTGTACGCCGCCGGACCCTCCAGTTCCACCACTCCAGCGACGAGATACGTGTGCAGATCGCGCGCCAGCGCCCCCAGCACCGCGGTCGTCGGCCCGGGCACCGGCTCTGCGACCTCCATGTACGTCTTGCCGTTGCCCACTTCCGTGACGCCCTCCGGCAGAACCAGCAGATCGGCCCGCTGCACGCGTCCCCGCACGAACTCGATGAATCGCGCCACGCTGTCCTGAGCCGACTTCGTGTCGCGCGGGCGCAGGTTCACGCTCACGACGTGAACCATCCGCGGCGCCGGCGCAGGGATCGGCTCCAGGCGGATGTGGTCCCACCACACCATGCCCTGCGCGGCATTGGAGAGCAGCAGTTGCAGCTTCACTTGCGTCGCGCCCGCAGGAGCCGGCGCATCGAGCACAATCTGGCGCCATTCGCCATCCCCGTTGGCGCCCTCCCTGGCCAGGCCCGCCTGGGGAACACCGCCCCTACTAACGAACGTCCCGTAGTCCGGCTGACCCGCCCTCTGGCCGCCCGCGGTCCGCCAGTCCAGCCGCGCCAGCACGTGCCGCCGCTCGTTGTCGAAGCCCGCGCAGCGGTATTCGGCCGTCAGCCGGTACCATGCGCCGGGCGTGATCGCGCCGAGCGTGCGTTCCCAACCCCCGTACTCAGCGGCATTGCCGCCGCCCGATAGCGCCAGCGACCCCTGCCCACCCCGCCCCACCGTGCGGTCGATCCAGCCCCGCGGCGCGATCTCGGGCCGCTGGGCCGTGATATGCCAGCCGGCTTGCTCGGGCGTGCCCGGGAACGAGGTCTGCTCCAGCAGAGGATCGGCGAGGGCCAGGGCGAAGAGCAAGGGCAGAAGGATCATGGAAGCGCTCCGGTGAACGGTCTGGCTCGGACTGCGGCGCGCGCGGCCGCGACATCCACTATTGTGCGCTGATTGCGCGGCCGGGGCGTGTCGCCAGTTTGAATTGCTGTGCGGCGAGGCGGTGCGTGCATTAGAGTGAGCAGGAGAGTCACGCATGCCCAGAGAGGAGCGAGCGCGCATCTGCGAATTCGGGCCGTTCCGCTACGACCCCGCGCAGCGCCTCCTTTTCCGCGGCGGCGAGGTGGTGGCGCTGGCGCCCAAGGCGATCGACACGCTGCATGTGCTGCTGGATCGGCGCGGGCAGGTCGTTGAAAAAGCCGAGCTCATGCGCCTGGTCTGGCCCGACTGCACCGTGGAGGACGTCGGCTTGGCGCGCAACATCTCGCTTCTGCGCAAGGCCCTCGGTGACGACCAGGAGCAGTTCATCGCCACCATCCCGCGGCGCGGGTATCGCTTCGTCGCGGAGGTGACGGAGCCGGATGCAGCCGGGCAGGCCGCCACCGGGACCGGCGCTCCCGGACCGGGTCCGGGCGGGCCGCGGCGTGAAGGCCAATTGACGTCGGAACGTCCCGCGGGCCGCCGCCTGTGGTCGTGGTTCGCCGTCGTGCTGGCGCTCGCGGTCGCCGTTGTCCTGGTCTATTGGCAGTTCTACCACCCCTCGCGCTACCTGCCCGCCGGCGAGGGTTTCGCGGACGTGGCCGTCCTGCCGGTCGAATGTCTGAGCCCGGAGCTCGACCGCGCGGCCTTCTGCCGCGGTTTCACCGAGGTGCTGGCCGGCGAGATCGCGAAACTGGACCGCGTGCACGTCATCGCCCAGAGCACCGTCCGTCGCTACGAGCAGTTCTCCATCCCGCCGCCGGTCATGTCTCGCATGTTGCGCCTCGACGCCACCGTCGAGGGCTCCGCGCAGCTCCTCGGCCCGCGCCTCAGCATCAGCCTGCGGCTTAAGGATGTCCACTCCGGGAAGCTGATCTGGGCCGAAAACTACGCGCCGCCAGCCGCCGACCTCGGCCAGGCGCAGACCGACGTGGCGCGTTCGGCGGCCGCCCAGCTCCGCGCCGCGCTCGCCCCCCGAGCGCCGGGAAACCCCGCAAGCCGCTGATCCATCGGCTGTTGAACCTTCGTGAAGGGTTCCATCAACCAATCCGAAGCCAATCCGAAGCTCCTTTCGCGTTCTCCTCGGTCACACTGCACTTGCGGGCTTCAGCCCGCCCAAGGAGCACTCAAATCCGATGACCCCCCGTACAATCTCCATCCTCGGCGCGACCTGCAAATGGACCGGCCGCGCCCTGTCCCTGGCCCTGCTGATCCTGTGGGGCATGTTCTTCGTCGAACACATGAAGGAATGGTTCCTGCGCCCGGACGGCCGATACCCTCCCGCCTGGGTCTTCCGCCAGCAGGCCTTCCACTTCCTGATCATCGTCGGGCTGGGGATCATGCTGCGCTGGGACCGCGTGGGCACGCTCGTCATGGCCCTCGCCACGATCGGCTTCTTCGCCCTGATCCCGGGCTGGCAGTGGGGCGGCCGGGGATGGTTCATGCCGTTCATCAACTTGGTTCCGGTGGTGTTCTTCGCCGTCTACTGGCTGACCCGGCGTGGCGCAGCGGCTCCGGCGCAGCCCTGAGCAGCGCTGACGGGTGTAGGCTGAAGGCGTGGATCCGCTGCGCACACAACGGGTTGCCGAAACCATGCGGGAGGAGCTCTCGGAGCTGATCCGCTTCGAGTCGGCCGATCCGCGCCTGGCCGGAGTGGATGTCTCGGCCGTCGTGATCGCGCCCGACGGCTCCAAGGCCGACGTGCTCGTTTCGCTGCCCGGGGACGCGGCGACGCGGGCGGCAGCGATGGCGGGGCTGATGCACGCCAAAGCCTACTTGCGCAAGCAGCTCGCCGGCCGCGTCGAGCTATTCCGCATGCCCGAGTTGAGATTCGTCGCCGACAGCGAGCCGATCACCGACCGACCGCTCAGCAAACTCCTCCGCCGCGTCCGTCGGGGACGGCCTAAGGACCCTCCCCAGACCGGTCCGCCGACCTCCGCCTGACGCCCATCCCTTAGAAAATCAAGCGTTTTGTTGCCGAACGTGCGCGCCGGTTGTACCCTAGTGTCAGGGTTGCGCCCCCGAGCCGGCGCCACATCCAGATTGGCTTCCAACTCCCGAATCCTCGCTTTCGGCCTGATCCCGTGGCTGGCCGTGGCCGCGTGGGCCGTCCCGCCGCAGGCCGAGTCCAGGCTGTTGCGGCTGGAACGCTCGCTGGACGTCATGGGAACGACATATACCGTGACGGTCTATGGCGAGGACCAGTACAAGCTCGACGGCGCCATTGATGACGTCTTCGACGAGGCCCGCCGGCTGGACCGCATGCTGTCGAATTATCGCCCCGAGAGCGAATGGAGCCGCGTCAACCAGCAGGCCTACAACGCCCCGGTGCACATATCCGAGGAGCTGTACCAGTTGCTCGACGCCTGCCTGCGCTACAGCCGCGAAAGCGAGGGTGCCTTCGACATTACAGTCGGCCCTCTCATGAAGGTCTGGGGCTTCTATAAGGGAACCGAACACGTTCCGCACCAGGCCGAAATCCGCAGCGCCCGGGAGCGTATCGGCTACCAGCACATCCATCTCGACCCGGCCGCCCGCACGGTGCGTTTCGACGCCCCTGTCGACATGGATCCGGGTGGCATCGGCAAGGGCTATGCCGTGGACCGCATGGTGGATATCTTCCGTCGCGACGGCGTCGGCACTGCCCTGATTTCGGCCGGCGGCTCGAGCATCTACGGCCTCGGCGCGCCGCCCTCGGAGCCGCGCGGCTGGCACATCGTGCTGCCCGACCCGCGCGACCCCCGCAAAACCGCCTGGGAGATCTATCTCCGGGATATGTCCATGTCGACCTCCGGGACCACCGAGAAGTTCTTCGTGGCCGGGGGCAAAACCTACAGCCATCTGATGGATCCACGGACCGGCTACCCGGTGCAGGGCATGCTGACGGTCTCGGTGGTGGCGCCCAAAACGCTCGACAGCGAGGCCTGGGGCAAGCCCTATTTCGTGCTCGGCCGGGAATGGGCTATGCGGCACAAACCGAAGGAATTCAGAGTCTTCCTATGCGAGGACAGAATGGAGAACGCATGCGTGTCCCTCCCATGAGCAGCCGTTTTCTCGATGCCTGCCGCCGCCGCCCGACCGACCTCCGGCCGGTGTGGTTCATGCGCCAGGCGGGCCGCTACCTGAAACCGTACCGTGAGGTGCGGGCGAAGCACTCGATCCTGGAAATCTGCAAGCGCTCCGACCTGGCCGCCGCCGTGACTCTGCAGCCGGTCGAGATTCTCGACGTGGACGCGGCCATCATCTTCGCCGACCTGCTGCTGCCCGTGGAAGTGATGGGCCTGAAGCTGAAGTTCGTCGCCGGCGAAGGGCCGGTGATCGAAAACCCGGTGCGCACGTCGGCCGATGTAGACGGGCTTTCGACCTCCAACACGGACGACCTCGGTTATGTGGGCGAGGCCATCGGGATGGTCACGCGGGCCCTGGCCGGCAAGGTGCCGGTGATCGGCTTCGTGGGCGCGCCGTTCACCGTCGCGAGCTATATGATCGAAGGCGGAGCGTCGCGTAACTTCATCAATACAAAGACATTGATGTACCGCGAAGAGACCCTGTGGCGGCGCCTGATGGGCAAGCTGGTGGACGTACTGGGGCCCTTCGCTGTGATGCAGGTGGCCGCCGGCGCGCGCTGCATCCAGGTGTTCGACAGTTGGGTCGGCGCGCTGGGCGCGGACGACTACGTGCGCTACGTGGCGCCTTATTCGCGGGCCCTGATCGAACGCATCCGCTCCACCGGCGTCCCCGTGATCCACTTCGGCACCGGCTGTGCCGGCTACTTCCGCGAGCTGCACGCGGCCGGGGGCGACGTCATGGGCGTCGACTGGCGCCAGAACATCGACCAGGCGTGGATGGACATCAGCTACCGCTCGGCGATCCAGGGCAACCTCGATCCGGCCGCCCTGTTCGCGCCGCTACCCGAGTTGAAGCAGAAGGTCCACGACCTGCTGAAGCGCGTCGGCGCGCGCCCGGGCCATATCTTCAACGTCGGCCACGGCATCCTGCCGGAGACGCCGGTGGAAAACGTCAAGGCCGTCGTGCAGATGGTGCGGGAGCACAAACCCTAGCCCGGATGTTTCACCAACGATCGGCTGTGGCGCGCGATAGGGCCGCATCTACTTCGTTGCGCTCGGTTGCCATCCTCGACGTACCGCCAAGGACGCCTGCGGGCGGCGGCGGCGGCGAGGATGGGGCGGCCGGCGGCGAGCTCGGAGGGGGCCGCGCGGAAAAAGAGAGGAACAAAGCCAGATGCGACAGTAGTGTCGCGGAGTGTAGCGTTGCGGTGGACATGAGAAGACCTGCCTCCGACTATGAGGATAGCTGGGGGTGTCAATGAATTTTCGTTACTTATTCGCCTGCTAATATGAGTTGAATCAAGGGGATAAATGGATTGAAGAGGTTGTGACCGGGCGGCTGGCGGGGGTTGACCTGGGGGTTAAGCGGCGAGGCTGGCGGAGGGCGGCGAGTGTCGTGTCGAAATGTCGAATTGGGGGCATTGGGAGGCCGGTTCCAAATGCGGGAGGGACAGATCAGGACGTCCCCTTTCATGAAGGTACGAACCGACCACATAGGTGACAGAAGTTTCTAAGCACATCGGTAACAGATTTAGGGCAAGCTGCAAAGCGATGCCCTGGAAAGTGAGCGATGTGATGGAAGAGCGGTTTCGGCTGGTGGAGCGCCGGAAGGAGAGCGGCGAGAGTATCGCCGAGCTGGCCCGGCGCTTCGCGATCAGCCGGAAGACAGCATATAAGTGGCTGGAGCGCTATGAGTTGGGCGGTCTGGAGGGGTTGCAGGATCGCTCCCGGCGGCCGCTGGTGCAAGCGGGACGGACGGCTGAGGCGCTGGAGCAGTGGGTGGTCGATTTGCGCCACACGCATCCGAGTTGGGGGCCGCGCAAGCTGCGGGCGTGGCTGGAGCGGAAGATGCCGGAGCTTCGATGGCCGGCCGAAAGCACGCTGGGGCTGATTCTGGAGCGCCGCGGTCTGAGCGGACGGCGGAAGAAGCGGCGGCGGGCGACGCCCTCGACGCAGCCGCTGGCCACTGCCGTCGAGGCGAACCAGGTCTGGGCGATCGACTTCAAGGGGTGGTTTGCGTGCGGCGATGGGAGGCGCTGCGATCCGCTGACGGTGAGCGATGCGGCGACGCGCTATTTGCTGTGCTGCCAGGCCGTGCCGGCGTGCGACACCGAGACGGTCCAAAGCCAGCTGACGGAGGTGTTCCGGCGCTACGGGCTACCCGAGCGGATGCGCAGCGACAATGGCGCGCCGTTTGCGTCCACCGGCGTCGGCGGTCTGAGCCGGTTGAGCGTGTGGTGGGTGAAGCTGGGGATCGTCCCAGAACGGATTGAGCCCGGCGAGCCGCAGCAAAATGGGCGGCACGAGCGGATGCACCGGACATTGAAAGCCGAAACCGCTGCGCCGCCAGCGCGCAACGTCGCCGAGCAGCAGCAGCGCTTCGATGAGTTCACGCGCATCTACAACGGCGAGCGGCCGCATGAGGCGCTGGACGGCGACACGCCGGCCGATCATTATGCATCCTCATTGAGGGGTTTCCCCGAGGATTTGGGAGAGGTGGAGTACCCAGCCGGACTGCACCTGAGAAAGGCCGACCAGGATGGCAAGATCCGCTGGAAGCAAGCCCGCTGCCGGGTGGGCGAGGCGCTGGCGCATGAAGTGATCGGTGTCGAAGAATTGGATGACGGCGTCAGCCGGATGTGGTTCGGTCGGGTGCTGCTGGGCCTGCTGGATGAGCGCCAGGGCCATAGCGACGCCCGCAAGAAAGGATTCAGTCACTGGCCGCCGCTGCAGTCGCCCTCCGGGCTCCTTGCACGGCAGCCAGTGATTAGCCAAGATCAGGAAGAAGTGTAACCCATGTGGTTAGCAA
>JBKQPG010000034.1:0-65670 GCA_052145115.1 Bryobacteraceae bacterium | reverse complement strand
CTCGACGTACCGCCAAGTACGCCTGCGGGCGGCTCCCGTCGTGCGCCTTGTATCTGCAACCCTCTCATCGCGCCTCGCTACGATCGTGGAGAAACATCCGGGCTGGGGCCTGCGCGGGCCGGCCGGCGGAAGGCGCCGCGCGGCTGAAACGGCGCGTATGTTAAATTAAAAAGAAAAGGACACACCGATGAAAGCCGGCATCCATCCCGCGTACAATGTCGTGAAAGTCACCTGCGCCTGCGGGAATACCTTCCAAACCCGTTCCACCCACAAGGGCGACCTGCGCGTGGAAATCTGTTCCAGTTGCCACCCCTTTTTCACCGGCCGGCAAAAGCTGGTCGACACCGAGGGCCGCGTCGACCGCTTCGTTAAGAAGCTGGCTAAGTCGGCCGAGGTGAAGCGCAAGCGCAGCGAGGGCGTGCCGGCCAAATAGGCGCGTGCCGCGCGGCGCTGGCACGGCAGTTTCAGTTTGCCCGCAAGCGCAGCATGGCGTCAGGGGCGTTGCAGCCGGCTGGCGCCATCTTTATTACCGGGCGGCAGGCGCCGCACATTGCAAGACCGCTTAGACTTAGCGGTTTGCCAACAAGGAATCAGCAAGTTACAGCCAAAATCCCGCTCGCGTTGAGCGGCCTGTGCCAACACCCGCCCGGACTCGATTCGCCGCCCGGCAAGGCACCACAACGGCTGCACTGCCGGCCGGCGCGATGGAATGCATGCGCCGAAATGAGGAGCTGGCTTGGAGGGGGGCGGGCGGGCGGCTACTTCTTCTGCTCCTCGCGCATGTGGGCCTGGCGCTCAGCCTGGATCTGGTCGTAAATGACACGCTGATCGGGGCGCAGCAAGGCGTTGATGCGAGTGTGCTGGCGGTCGTATAGGGCCTTCAGTTCGTCCTTATGCCGATCATGGAAGGCCTGGAAATCCTTGCGCGAGTCGTCAAGGATCTGCTGAAACTGGGTGACCTGCTGTGGATCGAGATGAAGGCGTTTGGTCAGATCCTCGACCATCGCCTTGCGGAAGCTTTCGGCGGACTTGTGGGGCGGGACATCCGGCCCGGGATGCGCGGGCAGGGCGTAGCGATTGGCGAGGACGCCGACGATGAGACCGGCGACAAAGACCAGTGTGACGTAGAGGGCAATGCGCCAGGCGGCCGGCTTCATCGTGGGTTCACCCCAGGGGCAGGAACCCGCGGCATCGGCGCCTGGGTATCCGCCAGCGCGACCTCCTGCAGCAGCATGCGCTCAGGCCCGGCATCCTCGCTCAACTGGTCGAGGTAGGTCGAATGGTAATAGACGGGCGTGGACTGCGGCGCGCCCTGCAGCAGGACGATCAACAGACTGGCGGCGGCGGCCAGGCTCAGAAAAGCCTCGGCCCAGCGGCGCCAGGCCACAGCCGTCTGGAGCTGCTGCCGGCTTTCGATGCGCGCCCACAAGCGCGGCATGAAGTCGGCCGACGGCTCGGGTTGGGGACAGGCGTCCCGGTAGGCCGAGAACCACTCGTCCAACCGGGCGTCGAATTGGCGCGGATCGCGCGCGTCGAATTGTTCTTTCATACGGCGCCCTTTCTCAGAGGGGCTGGTTCCCGCAGTGCCGCAAACGCTTTGAGAACCCTTTGGCGGGCCCGGAATAGCCGGACCTTGAGAGCGTTCTCGTTGACATCATAGACCGATTCGAGCTCTTTCAAGGAGAGCCCTTCAACTTCCTTCAGGATCAGCAACAACCGGTCCTGCTCGGAAACCTGGCCGAGCAGCTCGTTCATGAACTCGCGCACGCGCTTCTTCTCGCGGTTGTCGCGGTCCGATTCAGTGCCCACGCGCGCGTCCGCAGCCAGTACCTGCTGCTCGCTCAGATCGGACATGCGCGACTCCGGGCGGCGCTTGCGCTTGCGCAGATAATCGAGCGAGGCGTTGGTCGTCAGACGATACAGCCAGGGCTCGAAGATCTGCGGGTGGCGCAACTGGCCCAACGAGTCATAGAGCCGCATAAAAACTTCCTGGGCGACATCCTCGACGTCGTCCGGCCGCCCGATGAGGCGTGAGACGGTGCCCAGAACCCGGCGGCGGTAGGCATTCACCAACGCGGTGAAGGCCGCGGCATCGCCATCCCGCGCCCGCTCGACGGTTTCGACGTCCACCAGCATGCCGGTTCATCGGACAGCGCCGCCTTCCACCCATTCCTTCAATCTGATAGGCGACGCCCGCTCACTGTCAGGTTACAACAATCTCGCACTCTTCCGGCCGTGTTGGGCAGGAAACCAAAGCTTTTTACATCAATGGGTTACGGTAGCCGGCCGAAGCGTAGACGGGGGGCCGCGTGGTACACTGGCTTGTTTCCCCCTCCCGACATGGACTTCCTGGCCGGCCTCAACCCTCCACAGCGCGAAGCGGCCGAACATTTCGAAGGCCCGCTGCTGATTCTGGCCGGGGCGGGAAGTGGCAAGACGCGCGTGATCACACATCGCATCTGCCACCTGATCGGGGCGCGGAGCGTGGGGGGCGCCTCCCTACTGGCGGTCACGTTTACCAACAAAGCGGCGGACGAGATGCGGGAGCGCGTGCTCGGGCTGCTGAGCCGGGCTCCGGCCGCCGAGGCGCCGTTGATCAGCACCTTCCACAGCTTCGCAGTGCGCCTGCTGCGGCGCGACGGGGATCCGCTGGCCGCGCTGCGGCCGGGGTTCACGCGCAACTTCCAGATCTATGACGACGACGACCAGGTGACGGTGCTGAAGCGCGTCTACAAGAGGCTTGGACTGGGGGACGAATTCCTGAAGCCGCGCGCCGCGCTGTTGATCATCAGCCGCGGGAAGAACCACCGGCAGACGGCGCAGGATTTTGCCGAGCAGGCCACCAGCCCGCAGGCCGAGCGGCTGGCGAAGGTGTATGAGGAGTATGAAAACGGGTTGCGCGAGGCCAACGCGCTGGACTTCGACGATCTGCTGCTGGAGGCGGTGCGGCTGCTCAGGCAGGACGAGGCGACGCGGGAATGGTACGGACGCCGCTACCAGTTCCTGATGGTCGACGAGTACCAGGACACCAACCGCACGCAGTACGAGCTGATCCGGCTGCTGGCGTCGCGCCACTCGAACGTGGCGGTGGTGGGCGACGAGGACCAGTCGATTTATGGCTGGCGCGGGGCCGACATCCACAACATTCTGGACTTCGAGCAGGATTTCCCGGGCGCGCGGGTGATCCGGCTGGAACAGAATTACCGCTCGACCAGGACGATACTGGACGCGGCCGGCGCGGTGGTCGCGAACAACACGGCGCGCAAGGGCAAATGGCTGTGGACCGAGGCCGGGGCGGGGACGCCGATCGGCGTGTTCGAGGCCGACGACGGGGAACAGGAGGCGCTGTTCATCGCCGAGACCATCGACAAGCTGCTCAGGAGCGAGCCGGCGGCGCATGTGGCGGTGCTGTACCGGACCAATTTCCAGTCGCGGCAGATCGAGGAGGCGCTGCGGCGCTATGGGCGGAAGTACAAGGTGGTCGGTGGGTTCAGTTTCTACCAGCGGGCCGAAGTCAAGGACGCGCTGGCGTATGTGAAGCTGCTTCTGAATCCGCGCGACAACGTGGCGCTGCTGCGGATCCTCAACGTGCCGGCGCGGGGCGTGGGCAAGACCAGCGTCGAACAGTTGGAGCAACTGGCTGGCGAGCGGCGCGTCAGCCTGTGGGAGGCGCTGGCGCAGGGTTGCGATGAGCATCGCTACGGGGCGCGCGCCGGAGCGGCGCTGGGGGCGTTCCGGCGGCTGATCGAGCGGTTGCGGGCAGAGCTGCCGGGCCAGGCGCCGCATGCGGTGCTGCGACGGATTCTGGACGAGACGGGCTACCGGGCGATGCTCGAGACGGACCCCAGCGCGGAGGCCGAATCGAAGCTCGGCAACCTGCAGGAACTGGTGTCGGCGGCGGCCGATGCGGCGGCGCGCGGAGAGTCGATGGAGGAGTTTCTGGACCACGCGGCACTGGTCTCCGACGCGGACGAAGTGGACGAGACGGCGCCGGTGAGCCTGCTGACGATGCACAACGCCAAGGGGCTGGAGTTCCCGGTGGTATTTATCGCGGGGCTGGAGGAGGGGCTGTTCCCGCATAGCCGCTCGCGCGACAGCGAGGAGCAGCTCGAGGAAGAGCGGCGGCTGTGCTATGTGGCCATGACGCGGGCGCGGAAGCGGCTGTACCTGAGCCACGCGCGGTATCGGAGACGGTACGGCGGCAGCCCGCCCGAGCCGTGCGTGCCGTCGCGGTTTCTCAAAGAGATTCCGGCGCACCTGATGGAGATTCTGAGCGCGCGGCGGGCGGAGCCGTACCAGGTGGAACTTTCCGGCGAGCAGCAGATGGTGCGCGAGGCGGCGCGGCGCAACACTTATACTGGAAAGACATACAACTCGCTGGATCACATCTCGCAGTTCTTCGCGGAGCGCGGAATCCAGACGAATCTGCCGCGGCCGCGAGTGGAAAAGGCGGCCGGAGCCGCGGAAGCCGCGAATGTACCGGCCAAAAAAGTTGAATCGACGGCCCCCAGCGCGGGTTTCAGTGCTCAATCCGCGGCTGTGCCGAAGCCGCCGGCAGCCGGGAAACGGGGCGGGGGGATTCGCGCCGGTGCGACGGTTTCTCATCCGAAGTACGGCCACGGACTGGTGCTGCGCAAGGAGGGCGAAGGCGAGGACGCCAAGCTCACAGTGAGTTTTTCAGGCCACGGGCTGAAGAAGCTGGTGGCCCGGTATGCGAGTTTGAAGGTACTGGAATAGAACAAATGAACACCAAGAAAGTAACCGATCGCAAAGAGCGGAAAGAACTGAAGCGCAAGGCGCGGGCGAAGGCGCCGGCGGCCAAGAAAAGGGCGTCGGGCGTGGCCCGCGGTTCGATGAAGAAAAAAGTCAAAGTGATGGCCAAAGGCCAGCGCAAGCGCTAGCGCTCCTCTGTCGATACCCATCGGCGAACGCGCGATAGGGCCATGTCTACCTCATTGTGCTGGGCCCAGGGGCACCCCCCGTGCTCGACGTGCGTCCAAGTACGTCTGGAGCCGTCCTCCCTGCGCGCGCCTCGAACGCATGATCCGCGCTCGCGTTTCGGGTCGACAGGCAACGCGCGAAAGCAAAGGCCAGGCCGCATGGAGGTTCAGGGCGCACTCGCTGGCCCGGGTTAGCGGATCGAAACCCGGCGTGGGACCCTGATAGTCTTGTAGGACAAAGCAAGCGGTGAGGCCGCACGGCGCGCGTTGGCGCGCTCGATCCCGCTTCTCCAGCACAGGGGAGACGCCGTTGAATCAACTGTTCCGCACCAAGAGCATCGACGCGCTGATCGCGGCGTCGAACGAAGAGGGCCACCGCCTGAAGCGCACCCTGGGTCCGTGGAGCCTGATGGCGCTGGGTATCGGCGCGGTGATCGGCTCGGGGATCTTCACGCTCACAGGGACGGCGGCGGCGGGCAAAGTCGAGAAGCTGCAGTCGATCCTCAACGCGACGGTGCTGGACGTGGTGCTGTTCGGCTCGCACGCCGGCTCGCAGATGGGGCGGCCGGGGGCCGGGCCGGCGATCACACTGTCGTTCGTGCTGGTGGCGATCGCGTGCCTGTTCGCCGGGCTGTGCTACGCCGAACTATCGTCGATGATCCCCATCGCGGGCAGCGCTTACACCTACTCGTACGCCATTCTGGGCGAGATTTTTGCGTGGATCATCGGCTGGGACCTGATCTTGGAATACGCGGTTTCCAACATGAGCGTGGCGGTGGGGTTTTCGGCCTACATCCAGGATCTGTGCGAGAACCTGTTCGGATTCCACCTGCCGCCGCAACTGGCGTTTCCGCCGCTGCCCGCGCCGGGCCAGCCGGGCGGGTGGTTCAACGTGCCGGCGCTGGTGATCACGATGCTGGTGACGGTGATCCTGGTGCGGGGCGTCAAGGAAAGCGCCGAAGTGAACACCACGATGGTGGTGATCAAAATCGCCGCGATTCTCATTTTCTGTTTCGGGGCGGCGAGCGCGATCCGGCCGGAGAATTGGCATCCGTTCGCTCCCAACGGCTTCTCGGGCGTGCTGACGGGCGCGTCGATCGTGTTCTTCACCTACATCGGTTTCGACTCGGTATCGACGGCGGCCGAGGAGTGCCGGAACCCGCAGCGCGACCTGCCGATCGGAATCATCTCAACGCTGATCGTGTGCACGATTTTGTACGGCGCGGTGTCGCTGGTGCTGACGGGCATCGTGCGCTACGACACGCTGGGTAGCGATTCGCCGGTGGCTGACGCGCTGAGGGTGCTGGGCTTCAACCGGCTGCGGGTGATCGTGACGGCGGGCGCGCTGATGGGGATGCTGTCGTCGCTGCTGGTGTACCAGTACGGCCAGGCGCGGGTGTGGTTCGCGATGTCGCGCGACGGGCTGCTGCCGAAGATGTTCTCGGCGGTCCACAGGAGCTACCAGACGCCGCACATCAGCACCTGGATCGCGGGCCTGTTCGTGGGCATTCCGGCGGGCATCTGGGACATTGCGACGTTCGCCGAACTATCCAACATCGGCACGCTGTTCGCGTTCATCCTGGTGTCGGCGGGCGTGATCGTGCTGAGGAAGAGCCAGCCGGAGAGGCGGCGCGCGTTCCGCGTGCCGTTGGTGCCGCTGTTTCCGCTGATCTCGATCGGCTGCTGCCTGGTGCTGATGATGGGGCTGCCGCTGCTGACATGGCTGCGGTTCTTCGTATGGCTGGTGATCGGGCTGGTGATCTACTGGTTCTACAGCCGGTTCCGCAGCGCGCTGCGGGAGAGCGATATTTCGATGGCCAGTTGAACACTGTGCTGTATAATTGATTGAAACAGATTTTCGCCTTCCTGTATGAAACGGACGACGCTCAGCGTGGTTTTGTGTGCAGCGTGCTGGGCGCTTGCGGCCCCGGCGCAAACGGCGCAACAGCACCATCCGCCGCAATCGGCCGCCGAGTACGCGCGGGTCCTCGAAGATCCCGCCAGAGACGGCTGGCAGAAGCCCCATGAGGTGCTCGAAGCGCTGCACCTGACGGGCACCCAGACGATCGCCGACATCGGCGCGGGCACGTGTTACTTCGCGCGGCGTTTCGCGCGGCACGCCGCGCTGGTCTACGCCGTGGACATCGACGCCGGGCTGTTGGAGATCTGCCGCAAGGACGCGCCCGCGAACCTGAAGACGGTGCTGTCCGTGCCCGACGATCCGAAGCTGGCCGACGGCGCGGCGGATCTCATCTTCTTCTGCGACGTGCTGCACCACATTCAGAACCGCACGGCGTATCTTGAAAAGGTCAGGCGGGCGCTCAAGAGCGGGGGCCGGGTGGCGGTGATTGACTTTCACAAACGGCCGTTGCCGGTGGGACCGGGGCCCGCGATGAAGATCGCCCGCGAGACAATGGTGGCGGAGTTCGAAAAGGCGGGATTCAGGCGAGTGGAGGAGTTCGACTTCCTGCCGTATCAATATTTCCTGGTGTTTGCACTGGTCCGATAGGGGCAAACGATGGTGGATTGGGGTGATTGGGGATGGCTGGCGCCGGCGGCACCCTGGCTGGGTGCGGCCGTGGCGCTGATGGCCGCGCTGGTGGCCACGGCGACGGTATGGGCGCGCTGGAAGCCGGAGCCGGGCGACGAGGCCGGCGGGTTGCCGTTGTCGCTGCGCTGGATCCCGGCGCTGACGCTGGGCATCGCCTTCGCGGCGGTGGTGTGGCTGCTGGCGCCGGCGGGGCAGCGGGATTTGCAGATGGGCCTGGCGGCGGCGGCGGCATTCGGGGTGACGGTGGCGTGCGCGGTGTGGCTGGGCCGGACCGGCGAGCGAGCCGTGCGCGCGGTGCAGCAGGAGTCTTTCTGGCGGCTGAACGCCGAGGCAGTGGCGGCGCATATGCGCCACCTGTTCCTGCGGGAAGAGGTGATGGCCTATGCGGCGCAAACCATCATGGAAGAGCTGCACGCCTCGCGCCTGCACGTCTACCTGCTGAAGGGTTACAACTTCGAACTGGCCGCTTCCCTCTCCGCCAAGGCCGGGCAGGCGGAAGTATTCTCCAAACGCGGACTGGCGGCGCTGGCGTTCTGTGCGCCGCAGAGAGTGCCGTTCGTGGAATACGTCAACCCGCGGACGGACAGGCCGGCGCGCTGGGCGCACGCCCTGCTGGGCGCGAGCACGCACGAACTGCGGGCCGAGCAGAAGCGGCTGGAGGCGATGGGCGCCGAGGCCGGAGTGGCGTTCTGGCGCAACTCTCAACTGGCGGGCTTCTTCCTGATCGGAGGCCGGCTCAAGAACGAACCATTCAGCGACGCGCAGCGCGGATTCACGATCGAACTGGCGGCGGAAGTGGGACGCATGCTGGACGTGCTGGACGGCGCCGCCGAGCGCCTGGCGCAGCTGCGGGCGTCCGAGGAGCAGGCGAAGACGCGGAACGAAATGGCGGTGCTGGTGCGGCGGCGCATGACTCCGCCGGATGTGGCCGAGGTGGCGGGACTGGAGTTCGGAGTCTCGACGGACCACGCCGGGAGCGGGCGCGCCGCGTTCTGCGACACCGTCGTTCTGCCGGCCTCGGGGTTGGGTCTGGCGATGGCGGAGACGGACGCGACGGGTCCGCAGGCGGCGGCGGACATGGTGCGCCTGCAAGCGCTGCTGCGCAGCCGGTTCTACGTCTACGGCGAGGACCTGCGCGAGATGCTCGATTCGGTGGAGCGCGCGATCACGGCGGGCGAACCGCCGGAGAAGCCGGTGCGGCTGCTGCTGGGGCGCTACGATGCGCGCTCGCGGCGTTTCGTTTACATCAATGCGGGCTACGAGCCGCCGGTGCTGATGAAGAACCGGAGCGACGGCTCGGAAACACGGCGGCTGAGCGTGACGGGACGGGCGCTGGCCGCGGGCGGCCCGGCCGACTGGGTGGTTGAGGAGATCGAACTGCGGCGGCGGGACCTGCTGGTGCTGCTCAGTCCCGGGCTGATCAGCTCGCGCAATCCACAGGACAAGTGGAGCGAGCATCTGCTGCTCGAAAAACTGCTGGACCTGGAGATCCACTCGGCGCCGGCGATGGCCCAGCGGCTGCTGCTGGAAGCGCCCGCGGCCGCAGACGAGGCGAGCCCGGCGGCGGAGCGCAGCGTGATCGTGCTGCGGCCCGCGGAAGCGGCGCTACGGCCGCTGCTGATGACCGCGCGGGCGGGGGCATAACCGGATCGGGCTCCCGGGCGGGAATTGCGGAGCGGCGCGGCTAGCGCCGGCGGCGCGAGTAGCTGGCGGTGATATTGGAATAGACGCCGCCGCGCGGCTGGAACTCACCGGTGACGGTCATCTGGCGCGGCCGGGCGGCGCGCACGCAATCCTCCAAGAAGCGGTTGACGACGTTCTCCTGGAAGATGCCCAGGTTGCGGTAGGCGAGCATGTACTGCTTCAGGCTCTTGAGCTCGAGGCACAGCTTGTCGGGCACGTAGCGGACGGTGATGGTGCCGTGATCGGGCAGGCCGGTGCGCGGGCAGACGGACGTGAACTCGGGGCAAGCGATCTCAATCTGGTAATCGTGCGAATACTGGTTGGGCCAGCATTCGATCTCCGGCAGCGGCGCGTGGACGCCGGCCGCGGCGTGTTCGTCGGTGTACAGGCGCGCGGTTTTGCCGCGACGCTGGCCGGGCTGCGACTTATTCGTGGCCATTGGCTTCATTGTCGGACACCGCGGGCGGCTTCAGGCGAGCGGAAAGTGACCGCGCGGGGGATTGCGCAACCTGGATGGATGTCGAGCTACCCGCGGCGGCGGCCGAACAGACGGCCCAGGAAGCCGCCGGAAGCGCTCCGATCGGGCTTAGGCATCCAGGTCTCCACCGTCTCACCTTCGAGGACGGCGCGCGGGTGGTCGACAAACAGCAACTGCGCGAGGTCGCGGCCATAGCGAGCGGCCACCCAGTCGAAGGCCAGGTCGAGGCGCGGTGGGCGTCCGCGCAGGTCGTGGCCGTCGCTGGCGACGAAGTGCGCCAGACCTTTTTCGAGCATGGAGACGGCGAAGCGCTGTGCTTGCGGGCCGAAGTGACCGAGCAACGACTGCGCGGTCAACTGCATGTAGCGGCCCTGCGCAACCCACTCCTCGATCCGCTCCATCTGGTCCTGCAGCAGCGGGTTGCGCTCGGGGTGCGTCAGGATGATGCGCATCCCGGCGTCTTCCAGTTCCTGCCAGATCTGGTTGGTGTTGGGGAAGATCATCAGGTCGGAGAGTTCCATCAGCAGGTAGGGGCCGGAGTTGATGGTGTAGCGCGTGGGGTGCGCCAGCGCATCCTGGATGTTGTCCAGCATGAGATGGAAATCGCAGCCGCGGACAATGCGGATGCTCGCGCCCACGCGCTCCTGCGCGGCGGCCAGCAGCGCGTCGACCTGCTGGGGATCGAACGTATAGTGGGTGTCGGCGTGGGGCGAGGCGACGATGGCGGTGGTGCCGGTGTCGCGAGCCAACTGCAACAGCTCGACGGTGTCGTCCATGGTTTCGGCGCCGTCGTCTAGGCCGGGCAGAATGTGGCTGTGGATGTCGATCATTTACCGGCGGCTTCCGCCTGGTCGATGCGCGTGACGGCGCCATCGACATCGATCAATTCGAGAACGAAGCCGCGCCGTTTCTCGATGACGGAAGCGGGACGCGGGAAACTCGCGGCGATGGTGCGATCCGTCAGCGAACCGGCGTGGAAGCGCTCCTTGGTGCGCAGCACGGGGTTGTAGCGCCCGCCGTAGGTCTTGAAGTAGTCGAGGAAACGGTCCAGGTCGTCCTGCGTGACGGGCGCGCCCTCGAGTTCGGTGCCGTCCCTCAGCAGGACATTCAGGTGCGCCTCGCGGATGACGAACAGCACATCGGACGGATTGGAAATGCGCACTTCGAGCACAGCCAGCGTGGTGTTTTCGTCAGTGGGAATGACGCGCGTCTTGAGGATCTGCGCGTCCAGGCGCACGCGCGCGCCCTGGTTGAACCACAGCACAACCGCGACAATCAGCGCGACGATGAGGCCGGCGATCAGCAGGTACTTGACGAAGTCGGGGATCTGGAACTTGAATTTTGCGGCCACGGCGCGGCTCATCCTTTTTTCTCCCGGCGGCGTCCGGCGGGGCCGGGCGCGCGCCTGCTCGATTCTCCAGTCTATCCAAGGGAGGTGCGCGGGCAGCAGCGGGTCAGTCGCCGAGCAGCTTGCCGTAGCCGGTCAGGCCGGGAGTGCGGTCGAAGACGGCCTTCATGCCGGCCGTAATGGGGATGGCCAGGACCAGACCGGCGCCGCCCCAGAGGATGTACCAGACCATCAGCGCGACGGTCACCGCGAGCGGGTTCAAATGCACGCGCGCGCCGACCAGCTTGGGGTACAGCAGGTTCAAGCCGACCATGTGCAACAGCGCGACGCCCACGCCCACCAGCAGGTACGGTCCCCAGTTGTCAAAGACCGGCAGCGCGGCAATGAATGGCGGCAGCAGGGCCAGCGGCAGGCCCAAGTACGGGATCAGGCTCAGGAATCCGCTCAGCGGCCCGGCCACCTGCCAGTAGGGAACTCGAGCAACGTAGAAGAACGCGGCGCTGGCCACGGACAGGAGGACGCCAAGCAGGAAATTGCCCACCAGGTAAGCGCGCGCCACGTGTGCAACGCCCTTCAGAATATGGTCGAGCGTGTCCCGCGAACGCTCCTCGGCCAGGTCGAGCAGAGCGCGGCGCAGGTGGTCGCGCCAACTGAGGAAGAAATAGACCAGGAAAGGCACGAACGAGGCCAGCAGCAACGCATCCGAGAATCGCGACAGCGACTCCCAGACGACGTTGACGAGGTCGGTCGGCTCAGGCTGAATATGGACCTCTTGCACGGTGTTGGGCGGAGCGGGCGCGGGGGCGGCCTTGCGGTTCCTGGCCGCCGGCGCTCTGACGGGCGGTTCCTCGGGCTGGGTGCGGCGCAGACGCGGCGGAATGAGTGTCTCTTCGAGCGAGCGTTGGACCGCCTCGACCTTGAGTGAGGCCGAATCGACCAGGTCGGTGATGCGCTTGCTGTAGTTGGGCATCTCGCCCCAGAACCCGATGGCCTGCGTCCAGACGCCCAGCAGCACGAAGTAGACCACGCCCAGCATGAGCGAACAGGCGAGGAAGCTGGCGAAGCCGCGCCGGATGCGCAGCCGCATGAACAACTGCACCAGCGGCTCGAGAATGAAGGCCAGCAGCACCGAACTGATCAAAGTGATGAAGAACGGGCGACCGGCGCGCAATAACCAGACGCTCAGGCTGATGGCCAGCAACGTTGCGGCCAGGCGCACAGCGTGGGATTCGGCGGTTGCCGGTTTGGGCGGTGGCTCGATCTGGGTTTCCATCGGCCTTCCAAAGAGCGGGGTTTGAATCCAGTTTAGCCCAGATGGTCCGGGCCGCCCTTCGAACTTGTATTTCCCGGAGTAAAAGCTTCAGCGCCGGATCAGGACTTCCTGCAGGCTCTCGCGGCTGACAAAGAACTTCACCTCGCGGTAATTCTGGAAGAGCTTCTGAATGGTGCGCGGATTGAAGTTCTGAATACGGCGCGCCGGCGGCTGCTCGCGCAACTGGAGGGTCTGGCCGTCCAGAATCCGGCAGGTATAAGGCGCCCGGTCGGCGCCGCTCGAATCCGTCCGGAACAGGGCCAGCAGGAACGCATCCGGCGCCAGCAAGCGACGCAGCCGGGTGACGACCGCCTCGGCGACCTGGGGCGGGAAAAACTGGAGCCGGTCCCAGATCAGAATGGCGTCGGCCGAGTGGTCGGGAAAGTCCAGCACCGAAGCGATGAACTCCTCGATGCGACCCGGCTGGAAGACGCCCTCCTCCTGTTCCTTGGCCGAGAAAAAGTACTCGTAGGAATGCAGCAGATGGTCGATATAGAGGCGGTGGCCGGCGCCCACCGAGACGTCCGTGATGAAGTCGATGTTCTCCTGCACCGGGCCGCCGAAATCCATCACCTGAAGCGGACAGCCGGCCTCGAGCGAGGCGACCAGCGCCCGTAAGCCGTGACTCTTGCGCGAATCGGGAGCGGCCGCGGCGTCCGGGGGGACGCCTGCGGCGCGCGAAGGTAAGGCGTTCATCCTTTGCGAGGTTCTCCGGGCCGCGCCTCGGCATGCGCCGGCGTGGCATTGGGCAGAGATGGCTGCACGGGCGGCTCGGGCGCCGGCGGACGCTGCACGGCAACCTTAGGCGCTTCCGCCCGAACGGTTTCGATGTTGCCCTTGAAGTAGGCTTCCTCCTCGATCACGGGCCGGGCGGTGCGCATGTCGCCCAGGACGCGGGCATTGCGCTTGATCTCCACCTTTTCCACGGCCTCCATGTTGCCATGGACGGTGCCGTAGACAACGATCTCCCGGGCCCGGATGCCGCCCTGGACGTGGCCGCCGGCGCCAACCGTCAGTTTGTTCTCCGGAAGCTCGACGTCGCCCTCGATCCGGCCATCCACGACCAGATCCTCGCGGCCGGAAATCTTACCGCTGAGAACGAGGCTCTTGCCGATCAGGGCTGCGCCTCTCGTGACCGCTTCGTCAGGCCGGCGGCTGGGGTAGGTCGAAGTCGGGATCGCCTCCCGCGCCGGTCCGGGCACGGCCGTCTGGGCCGGCTCGGGACGAGGCGGCAGATCATCTTTCTTTTGCTTGTTCCACATGATATGTAGTTGTTCCCTTGGTTGTTGTTCCCCTACAACGACTGGTTGGAGCTGCGCGTCCAGTGCGCTCGGGCGGTCCGGGACACATCGGACCGCTCCGTTTCATTTTCCGCCGAAACGGGCCTGCTTTGCCATCGCTAAATTGATTCTGGCCCGCAAGCGGCATAATGAAGGCGTGGCAAGAGCCAAAGACCTCGAAACCCGGCTGGAGCGTCTGGAACAGCAAATCGGCGTCTACCAGCGCATCAGCCGCCTGATGGTGCGCGCGCTGAGCCTCACCGAGACGCTGCAGGCGGTGGTGCGCCTGGTGCAGGGATTCACAGACTGCGATTCCTGCCTGCTGTACCTGATCGAGGACGATCAACTGGTCCTGTGCGCCTCCTCCAATCCACACCCGCTGGAGATCGGCAAGGTGCGGCTGAAGATGAGCGAGGGCCTGACAGGGTGGGTGGCGCGGGAGCGCAAGATGCTCTCCATCTCGATGGAGGCGTATAAGGATCCGCGCTTCAAGACGTTCACCAACCTGCCGGAGGATACCTACGAGGCGTTCCTCTCGGTTCCCGTCATCGCGCGCAACCGTGTCATCGGCGTAATCAACGTCCAGCACCGCATGCCGCGGCGCCATTCAGGCGCCGAGATGGAACTCCTGACGACGGTGGGCGAGCAGGTCGGGTGCCTGCTGGCGCTGGCTCGGCTTGCGCCGGCCGCGGAGGAGGCCAACCACGTGGAATTCCTCCGCCAGGGCGGGCGCAGCGAGTCGCGGGGCGAAGTCCAGGGCGCGGAGGGAGCGACGGAGCCATGAATCGTCCGCGACGCCGTGACCTGTTCCTGCTGGCGGCCCTGCCGTGGGGGGCTCCTTCCGCTTCCGCCGCACAGTCCCGCAGCGCCGCGCCACCCGCGGTGGCGCCGGCCCTCAAGAACGAGAAGGAGGCCGCCGAGGCAGTCGTCGAGATTCCGTCCGGAACCATCCCGCCGCTCACCGCGGGGCCGTTCGAAGGAATGCGCTGGCAGATGCGCTATTACTTCGACGAGCTGGACAAGCGCTGCCACCTGCAGGATTTCGCGCTCCCCACGCCGCAGTTCGGCCTGGCCAGCATGCTGGTCGAGACGACCGATTCAGACAGCCTGAAATCACAGCTCCTGGTGACGCGCGACAACGGCCAGACCTGGACCCAGCAGAAGACGGAGAAGAGCCCGCTGGGGGTTTTCGTCGTGGGTGAAACCAACGCCTGGGTGGTGACCGCCGGGCGCCTGTTGTTTACGGCCGACGCCGGAGTGAAATGGGAGAAGCGGACGCTGCCCAGCGAGGAATGCACCCAGGTCTGGTTTCTGAATCCGCAGACGGGTTGGGCCTATGGCGGCGGGAAGATCTTCTACCGCACGGACAGTGGAGGGCGCACCTGGAATCAGGTGCCCGAGAGTGAGAAGCTGGACCTCAAATCACCACAGACCTACCTGCGCACAATGGCGATGATGGGCTCGGGCGTGGGCATGCTGGCCGGCGATTCGACGGCCACGCCGGAATCCGCGCATCTGCCGGACTGGATGACGCCGGAGCGCGCCGTGCACCGTAAGAGTCTCCCCGGCACGGCGGTTGTGTACGAGACCCTCGACCACGGCCAGAGCTGGACGGGACGCCTCAAGTCGGCTTTCGGCTCCGTCCGGAGGGTGAGGATGGCGGCGGGACGCGCGGCGGCCGTTTTCCAATACAAAGACTCGTTCCTGTGGCCCGCGGAAGTCTACGACATCGACCTCCATACGGGGGAAAGCTGGACGGTCTTCCGGCGCAAGGAACTGGTAGTGCACGATGTGGCGCTACTCGACGACGGCAGCGTGCTGCTCGCCGCAGTGCAGCCGGCGGGACGGCTGCGCGTGGAGTCGCCCATCCCGGGCAAATTGCGGATCCTGTGGTCGCCGGATCACGCGGCCTGGTTCGAGATGCAGGTCGACTACCGGGCGGCGGCGAATGAAGCCACGCTGGTGAGGTGCTCGGACGGGGGCCTGTGGGTCGCCACCGACGAGGGCGCCATCCTGCAATTGGCGCGCTGAGAGCGCCCTAGTTTAGCGGGGCTTGTGTCAGGCCGGCCGACGGGGTGGTGTACCGCTCCGGCGACGGCTACGGCACGTTCCAATAGCCTCCAGCCGGGTGCGGTCCGGCTTTCGTCATTATCTAGTAAATGAATCATTTTCAATTGGTTACAGTCCGTGAAGTGGCCTACGCAAGCCTCCCGCAGGCGGTGCATCGGAACACGATCGATCAGGAGTCAATACTGAACTCTACTGTAGAGAAAGTCCGCAAATTCGAATCGGATGTGGTACTCTGAAACTGAAGGTTCCCGGGTTTAGTCAAGATTAATCCCCTCCCGGGAGCCACCTGCTGGAAGGATTCCCCAAATGTCCAAGATCATCGATGTAACCGAGCTCATCCTGCGGGACGCCCACCAGAGCCTGATGGCGACCCGGATGGCGCTGGAGGACATGGTTCCAGCCTGCGCCGACCTCGACCAGGCCGGCTACTGGTCGGTGGAGTGCTGGGGTGGTGCGACCTTCGACGCCTGCATCCGCTTTCTGAACGAAGATCCGTGGGAACGCCTGCGGACGTTCCGCAAGCTGTTGCCGAATTCCCGCCTGCAGATGCTGCTGCGCGGGCAGAACCTGCTGGGCTACCGGCATTACGAGGACACCGTCGTCGACCAGTTTGTGGAACAGGCGGCGGAGAACGGAATGGACGTCTTTCGCGTGTTCGACGCGCTCAATGACGTGCGCAACGTGCGCCGCGCCATCCAGGCCGTGCTGCGCGCCGGCAAACACGCCCAGGGCACAATCTGCTACACGGTCAGCCCGCTGCACACCATCACCGGCTTCGTCGAATTGGCCGAGCAACTGGTCGAACTCGGCTGCCAGTCGATCTGCATCAAGGACATGGCGGCGCTGCTGAAGCCACAGCCGGCCTATGACCTCGTCAAGGCGATCAAGACGGCTTGCGGTGAGCAGACGCGCGTGCATGTGCATGTGCATGCCACCACCGGCGTGACCATGGTCAGCCTGATGAAGGCCATCGAGGCGGGCGCCGATTGCGTCGACACAGCGATCAGCTCGCTGAGCCTCGGCCCCGGGCACAACCCGACCGAGAGTTTCGTGGAAATGCTGGAAGGCACGGGCTTCGAGACGCGTCTCGACAAGAGCCGCTTACTGAAGATCAAAGATCATTTCGCCAAGATCCGCCCGCGCTATGCCCAGTTCCTGTCCAACATCACTGGCGTCGATACCGAGATCTTTGACAGCCAGATCCCGGGCGGCATGATCTCCAATATGGAGAGCCAACTGAAGCAGCAGGGCGCGGCGGACAAGCTCAAGGAAGTGCTGGCCGAGGTGCCGCGGGTGCGCCAGGACGCCGGCTACCCGCCGCTGGTGACGCCGTCGAGCCAGATCGTCGGGACCCAGGCGGTGTTCAACGTCATGATGGGGCGCTACAAGGTGCTGACCGGCGAATTCGCCGACCTGATGCTGGGCTACTACGGCACGTGCCTCGGGACGCGCAAACAGGAAATCGTGGAACTGGCCGCCAAACAGGCCAAGAAGGAGCCGATCCACGGGCGGCCGGCCGACCTGCTGAAGCCGGAGTGGGAGGACCTGCGCGGGCAGGCGCTGGCACTGAAGGGCTGCGACGGCAGCGACGAGGACGTGCTGACCTACGCCATGTTCCCGGCCGTGGCCCCGAAGTTTTTCTCGACCCGCAAGGACGGCCCCAAGAACCTCGGCCAGGATCCCGCGAAGGCGGCTCCCGCGGCCGCGGCCGGCAAGAAGGCCGACGGCGGCGCAGGGGCGTTACTCGGGCCGGTCACTTACGAAGTCAAGCTCAAGGGCAAGTCCCACAAGGTGACGGTGGCGCCGGCATAGGCCCACGACCGCGCACGCCCGGCCAGACCACTGCCCGGGTGGGGCGCCCGCGGGGCGAACGAAACTGACGGAAGAGAAGGCCTGAACCACGATGTCCCAAACCATGGAGCAAAAAATCGAAGCGTTAAATAAGAAGCGCGCCGAGCTGCTGCAAGGCGGCGGCGCCGACAAGCTGGAAAAGCAGCGCGCCGCAGGCAAGCTGACGGCGCGCGAGCGGGTCGACGCACTGGTCGATCCCGGCAGCTTCATGGAAACGGGGCTGTTTGCCCAGCACCGCGCCACCATGTTCGGCATGGCCGGCAAGGAGACGCCGGCCGACGGCGTGGTGACCGGAGCGGCGTCCATGCAGGGCCGGCTGATTCACCTCGCCAGCCAGGACTTCACCGTGCTGGGCGGTTCGGCCGGCGAGCTGCACTCGACCAAGGTGGCCGAGATCATGCAGCAATCGTTGATGACCGGCAGCCCTTTCGTTTTCATCAACGACTCCGGCGGCGCGCGCGTGCAGGAGGGCATCGACTCGCTCTCCGGCTATGGGAAGGTCTTCTACGCCAACGTGATGCTGTCGGGCGCGGTGCCCCAGATCTCGCTCATCTGCGGGCCCTGCGCGGGCGGCGCGGCATACAGCCCGGCGCTCACCGATTTCATCATCCAGACGCGCAAGGCGCAGCTATTCATCACCGGACCGCAGGTCATCAAACAAGTGACAGGCGAGAGCGTGACGGCCGACGAACTGGGCGGTCCCGACGCCCACATGACGCGTTCGGGCGTGATCCACTTCATCGCCGAGGACGACGCCCATGCCGCGCTGATCTGCAAGAAGCTGCTGAGCTTCCTGCCTTCGAATAACCTCCAGGACCCGCCCTTCGTTGCGGGCGACTACACCTGCGATCCGAACCCCGCGCTGAACGACATGGTGCCGGTCGACGGCAAGGCGCCCTACGACGTCCGCAACGTCATTCTGAACGTCGTCGACCAGGCCGACTTTCTCGAAGTCCAGGCCGGCTTCGCGGCTTCCCTGACCATCGGCTTCGCGCGCATCTGCGGGCGCTCCGTGGGCGTCATCGCCAACAACCCCAAGTTCAAGGCGGGCGTCCTGGACATTGACTCCTCGGACAAGGGCGCGCGCTTCATCCGCTTCTGCAACGCCTTCAACATCCCGCTGGTGACGTTTGTCGACGTGCCGGGTTTCCTGCCCGGCGTGGAGCAGGAATACGGCGGCATTATCCGCCACGGCGCCAAAATGCTCTTCGCCTACTCCGCCGCCACCGTGCCCAAGGTGACCGTGATCCTGCGTAAGGCTTACGGCGGAGCCTACATCGCGATGTGCTGCAAGGATCTCGGCGCGGATCGCAGCTATGCCTGGCCGACCGCCGAAATCGCCGTGATGGGCGCCGAGGGCGCGGCCGAAATCGTGTTTCGCAAAGAGATCTCGGAGGCCGAGGACAAGGCCGCCAAGCGCAAGCAGATGATCGAGCAGTACCGCGAGGCGTTCGCTAATCCGACCGTCGCTGCGGGGCGGCGGCTGGTGGACGACGTTATCGAGCCCGCGCTGACGCGCCAGTACATCGCCCAATCGCTCGAATATCTGAAGGCCAAACGGGAACTGCGGCCGGCCAAGAAGCACGGCCTGATCCCGCTGTAAGGAGAGCTGCCATGGGAAAGACCACGGAAGAACCGGCCGCCGCTCCGGAGTCCACCGGCGTGGCTGCCGTGGAAGGCTTGATGAAAGTTCTGGAGGCGCTGACCACGCAGTTGGCCGCGCTCAACCAGCGGCTCGACCGGCTGCAATCCACGGGCCTGGCCATCGCCGGCGCACCGGCCGCGCAATTAGCGGCCGCGGAAGCGCCAGCCCCGGCAGAGGAAGAGTCCGGCGAGGATCTAATGCTGGCCATCTCCGCCGCCGTCGCCGCCTTCCTGGGCAAGCGTCCGCGGATCCGCGCAATCCGCCTGGTGGATAGCGGCGACTGGGCGCAGCAGGGGCGCGTTTTCGTCCAGGCGTCGCACTCCTTGCAGATGGCGCGCGAGTTTTAGGAGCCAGCCGTGAAACTGAAGATCACTCTCGATAACAAAGTCTACGAAGTGGATGTCGAAGCGTCGGAGCCCGAGCCCGAGCCGCTGCCGCCCGCCGGCTACATCATGCAGCCAACAGTGGCGCACCTGCCGGCGGCGCCGCCCGCAGCCAAGGCCCCCGCCGCGGGGGATGCGAATGTCAATGAGGACAAGGTGTGCCGCAGCCCGATCAACGGCATCGTCGTCAAAATTGCCGCGCAGCCCGGACAGCAGATCCACCCCGGCGACACGCTGCTGGTTTTGGAAGCGATGAAGATGGAAACCAATATCACCGCGCCTGTCGCCGGGAAGATTTCGAAGGTGAATGTCAAGGCCGGCGACGGAGTGCAAAGCGGGCAGGTGCTGGTCGAGTTTGAGTAGTGCCGAGCTTGTGGACAGGAGTTGGAAATGGTCCAGGATTTGATTGCCGCGGGATTTGAATTCGTCGACCACGTCGCAATCGCGGTCAAACAGGGCGAGCTCGAAGCACAGGTGCAAAAGTACGTCGCGCTGGGTTTCACCGAGCTGCATCGCGAGGAGGTTTTGGGCTCCCACCAGGTGCGCGAAGTGCTGTTGCGCATCGGCGATGGGCCGAACCTGATCCAGTTGCTCGAGCCGCTCTCGCCGGAATCGCCGGTGGCCAGGCAGATCGAAAAACAGGGCGGCCGCGGCGGCTTCGCGCATCTCGCCTACCGCGTGAAGGATATTCATCAGGCCTACACGTACATGAAGGAACATGGTTTCAACCTGACGCAGGAGCCGGGACCGGGCTCGCGCGGCACGATGGTTTTTTTCGTCCACCCCAAGGATTTCAGCTACCTGATCGAGGTGGTCCAGGAGGGCGCCAGCCATGCCTGAGCCCAAAGCCGATGGCTTGAACCTGGCCGCGGATTTCCCGCCCGTCGGCACAGCGGAGTGGGAAGCCGTGATCAAAGCCGACTTGAAGGGCGCCGATTATGAGAAGCGGCTGGTGTGGCGCACCGACGAGGGGCTGAAGATCAGACCTTACTACCGCCAGGAGGACCTGGCGGGCCTGGAAGCCCAGGCCGGCATCGCCCCGGCCCAGTTCCCCTTCACGCGCGGCACTGCGGCCGGTTGGGAGATCGCGCAGAGCCCCGAGATTCCGTCCAATGCCGTGCGCGGCGACCGGCTGCACGAACTCGGCGCGACGGCTGTTCAGGAACTGGCTTACGCGCTCGCCGAAGGCGTTGAAAGGCTCGCCGCGAAGGTCGAAAGCGGCACGAGCGTGGACCAGGCCGCGCCGCAAATCCTGTTCGTTTTCGGCGTGGGCTCGAACTACTTTTTCACCATCGCCAAGCTGAGGGCGGCGCGCCTCACGTGGGCGCAGGCCGTGGCGGCGTTCGGCCCGGCGGGCGATGCAGCCTGCCGGATGAAGATCCACGCCGTCACCGCGCTGACCAACAAGAGCATCTGCGACCCTTGGACAAACCTGCTGCGCTCGACCACTGAGGCGCTCTCGGCCGCGCTGGGCGGCTGCGACGCGCTGAGTGTGCGCAGTTTCCATTATCCCGAGCGGCTGGCCGACAACATCCACCTGATCCTCAAGGAAGAGGCGCACCTCGACAAGGTCGCCGACGCTGCCGGCGGCAGCTACTACATCGAGGCGCTGACCGCGTCGATGGCTCGCGCCGCCTGGCAGTTGTTCCAGCAGATCGAGGCTGCAGGCGGCTACTCGCAGGCGGTTGCGGCGGGCATCGTCGACGCCGGCTTGAAGCAGTCGCGTGAGGCCAAACAGAAGGCCGTCGCCGCGCGGCGCCGCACGCTGGTGGGCGTCAACAACTACCCCAACCTGACCGAGCGCATTGCGGAACCCGGGCCGGACGACCCCGCCGGCCGCCTGGCCGAAGCGTTCGAGAAGATCCGCCTGCGCACCCAGCGTCACGCCACCCGGACCGGCCGCACGCCGCGCGTGCTGCTGCTCACGCGCGGCGACCTGAAGATGCGCATGGCGCGCGCGCAGTTCTGCCAGAACTTCATCGGTTGCGCCGGGTTCGAGATCGTCGAATCGCCGGAATTCGAAGGCGCTGGCGCGGACATTATCGTGCTCTGCGCGAGCGACGGCGAATACCTGGCCCTGGCCCAGGAAGTGTGTCCCAAGGTGCAGGCGCCAGTGATCGTGGCCGGGAATCCGAAGGAGCAGATCACGGCGCTCGAGCACGCGGGCGTCGCGGGCTTCCTGCACATCCAGTCCAACGCCGTCGAGACGCTGGCTGCATGGCAGGACCGGTTGGGAATGGAGGCCTAGATATCCATGAGCTCAACCACGAACAAGACGGCCATGAAACCGGATTTCAGCAAGATCGATTTCGCTCCCGCGCGCCGCGGCGCGCCTGTTCCGGCGACTGGAGACGCCTGGCTGACCAACGAAGGCATTGCCGTCAAGCCCTACTACACGGCCGCCGACCTGGCCGCGATGGAGCATCTCGGCTACGCCGCCGGGCTTCCGCCCTACCTGCGCGGGCCGTACTCCACGATGTACGTCATGCGGCCGTGGACCATCCGCCAATACGCCGGATTTTCAACCGCCGAGGAGTCCAATGCCTTCTACCGGCGCAATCTCGCGGCCGGGCAAAAGGGCCTTTCGGTGGCCTTCGACCTGGCCACGCACCGCGGCTACGATTCCGACCACGAGCGCGTGACCGGCGACGTCGGCAAGGCTGGCGTGGCCATCGACTCCGTCGAGGACATGAAGATCCTCTTCGATAAGATCCCGCTCGACCAGATGTCCGTTTCGATGACCATGAACGGGGCGGTGTTGCCCGTGATGGCGTTCTACATAGTTGCCGCCGAGGAGCAGGGCGTTCCCACCGCCAGGCTGGACGGCACCATTCAGAACGACATCCTCAAGGAGTTCATGGTTCGCAACACGTACATCTACCCGCCCACGCCCTCGATGCGCATCGTCGGCGACATCTTCCGCTACTCCTCCGCGAAGATGCCGAAATTCAACTGCATTTCGATCTCCGGCTACCACATGCAGGAGGCGGGCGCGACGGCGGACATCGAACTGGCCTACACGCTGGCCGACGGCCTCGAATACCTGCGCACCGGCCTGCAGGCGGGCTTGAGCGTGGACCAATTCGCCCCGCGGCTTTCGTTCTTCTGGGGCATCGGCATGAACCACTTCATGGAGATCGCCAAGCTGCGCGCAGCGCGCGTGCTGTGGGCCAAGATCGTGAAGTCGATGGGGCCCAAGAACCCCAAGTCGATGGCCCTGCGCACGCATTCGCAGACCTCCGGCTGGAGCCTGACGGCGCAGGATGTCTTCAACAACGTGGTGCGCACGTGCGTCGAAGCCATGGCCGCGGCGCTGGGCCACACCCAGTCGCTGCACACCAACGCGCTGGACGAAGCCATCGCCCTGCCGACCGATTTCTCCGCCCGCATCGCCCGCGACACCCAGATCTATCTGCAGGAAGAGACCGGCATCTGCAAGGTCGTCGATCCCTGGGCCGGCAGCTATTACGTCGAGTCGCTGACCCACGAGCTGATGCACAAGGCGTGGAGCTTGATCGAGGAAGTCGAACAGCTTGGCGGCATGACCAGGGCCATCGAAACCGGCCTGCCGAAGATGCGCATCGAGGAGGCCGCCGCGCGGCGCCAGGCGCGTATCGACTCCGGCAAGGAAGTCATTGTCGGGGTGAACAAGTACCTGTACCGCGACGAAGCGCCGATCGCGGTGCGCGAAGTGGACAACCGCGCCGTGCGCGAGAACCAGATCCAGCGGCTCAATGAAACCAAGAGCAAACGCAACCAGGCCGACGTCGAACACGCCCTGGACGCTCTGCGCCGCTCGGCCGAAACCGGCGAAGGCAACCTGCTCGACCTCTCCGTCCAGGCGGCGCGGGTGCGTGCCACGCTCGGCGAAATCTCGTATGCTCTCGAACAGGTGTTCGGGAGGTACCAGGCCGTGAACCGCACCATCTCGGGCGTCTACTCGTCCGAGAGCCAGTCCGACCCTGAGTTTCAGAAAGCGCGCAAACTGGCCGACGAGTTCGCCGCCGCCGAGGGCCGGCGCCCGCGCATTCTGGTTGGCAAAATGGGCCAGGACGGCCACGACCGCGGCGCCAAGGTGATCGCCACGGCGTTCGCCGACGAAGGCTTCGACGTCGATGTCGGGCCGCTGTTCCAGACGCCCAGGGAACTGGCCCGCATGGCGGTGGAGAGCGACGTCGATGTACTCGGCGTTTCGACGCTGGCCGGCGGGCACAAGACGCTCGTGCCGGAGGTCATCGCGGAGCTGAAGAAGTTGGGCCGTGGGGACATCCTGGTGGTGGTCGGCGGCGTCATTCCACCGCAGGATTACGACGAGCTGTACGCGGCGGGCGTGGCCGGTGTCTATGGGCCCGGCACCGTCATCCCGCTGTGCGCGCAGAAGGTCCTGGAAGCACTGCTCACGGGAAACCCTCGTGCAGCCAGAATGTAGCGGGAACTCGCGCGAATCGGCGGCGCACGTGCGGCGCCGGGGACGCCTGACGCCTGAAGCCTACATCGAAGGAGTCCTCCAGGGGGATCGGGTGACGCTCGCTCGCGCCATCACGGTCATTGAAAGCGATCTGGAAAGCGACGGCGAGCTGGCGGCCGAGATCCTGCAGGGCGTTCTGGCCGAGGCCGGAGATTCGCTGCGCGTCGGCATCACCGGCGTGCCCGGCGCCGGCAAGAGCACTTTCATTGACGTGCTCGGCATGCACATCGTGCGTGACCGCGGCGAGAAGGTCGCCGTGCTCAGCGTCGACCCATCCAGTCCTGTCTCCGGCGGCAGCATCCTGGGCGACAAAACGCGCATGGAGCGGCTCTCGGTCGAGGAACGCGCCTTCATCCGCCCATCGCCCGCGCGCGGCCATCTCGGCGGCGTCGCCCGGCGCACCCGCGAGACCATTCTGCTGTGCGAAGCCGCGGGCTACCGCAACATTCTCGTCGAGACAGTCGGCGTCGGCCAATCCGAGACCGCCGTGCGGTCGATGACCGATTTCTTTCTCCTGCTGATGCTCTCCGGCGCGGGCGACGAACTGCAGGGCATCAAACGCGGCATCCTGGAGATGCTCGACGCCATGGCCATCAACAAGGCCGACGGCGACAACCGCCGCGCGGCCGAGCGCGCGCGCGTCGAATACGCCGGCGCGCTGCACCTTTTCCCGCCTAGCCCCGACGGCTGGACGCCGCGCGTAGTGACCTGTTCGGCCCTGGCCAACGAGGGCATCCGCGAGATTTGGGAAATGGTACTGCAGCACCACGAGAAGATGCTGGCCTCGGGCTGGTTCCTGCGCCGCCGCCGCCAGCAGGCGCTGGCCTGGATGCGCGAGCTGATTCTGGCCGGCCTGGAGGAGGAGTTCTACCGCAATCCGGCTGTCCGCAGCCGCATGCCCGAGTTGGGAGAAGCTGTGCGTGCCGCGCACGCCACGCCATTCACCGCCGCCCGCGAGCTGCTGGCGCTGTTCCGTCATCCCGCCCGGCCGCGCCCGGGTGAGACCTCGCCCGCCCCCTCAGCTTCCCATCCGCCCGGACCGGACCACGGTTTTCAAGTTAAGGAGTAATGCAATCATGTCCCTGTCCTATCCGATTCTGACGCCCGAAGAGGCCGCCGCTCTGATTCAAGACGGCGAAACCATCGGGTTCAGCGGTTTCACGCCGGCCGGTTCTCCCAAGGCCATTCCACGCGCACTTGCCGAGCGCGCCAAGGCCGAGCACGCGCTGGGCCGCGAGTTCAAAATCGGCGTCCTCACCGGCGCCTCGACCGGGCGCTCGCTCGATACGGCGCTGGCCGACGCCGAAGCCATCAGCTTCCGCACCCCGTACCAGTCCGACGCGCTGCTGCGCTCGCAGATCAACTCCGGCAAGGTGCGCTTTGTCGACATGCACCTGTCGCTGCTGCCGCAGGCGGTGCGCTACGGCTTCCTGGGGAAGGTCCATTGGGCCGTCATCGAAGCCTGTGACTTGTCCAGCGGCGGAGGCGTCGTGCTCAGCACGGCCGTCGGCGCCGCGCCGACCTACCTGCGCGAGGCCGGCAAGGTGCTGATCGAGTTGAACTCGATGCACCCGCCCACGCTGCTCGGCATGCACGATATTTTTGAACCCAAGGATCCGCCGGCGCGCCACGACATCCCCGTTTTCAGTTGCTCCGACCGCATCGGCTCGCCGATCGCCATCATCGATCCGGCGCGGATCGCCGGCGTCGTTGAAACACACGAGAACGATGAATCCGGAGCCTTCTCCGAGCCCACGCCGGAAACCGAAAAGATCGGCCAGAACGTCGCCGAGTTCCTGGTCGGCGAAATGCGCGCCGGCCGCATTCCACCGTCCTTCCTGCCGTTGCAGTCGGGCGTCGGCGACATCGCCAATTCGGTCCTGGGCGCGCTGGGCGTCCATCCCGAGATCCCCGACTTCGAGATGTACACCGAGGTTCTGCAGGACTCCGTCATCCCGCTGCTCGAGAGCGGCCGCTGCCGTTTCGCCTCCACCTGCTCGCTGACCCTGAGCCCGGAGATGATGGCGCGCCTGACCGGCGACCTGCATCGCTTCCGCCAGTGCATCATCATGCGCCCGCAGGAGATCTCCAACAATCCCGAGGTCGTCCGGCGCCTGGGCGTCGTGTCGATGAACACCGCCATCGAGGTCGATCTCGAGGGCAACGTGAATTCAACCCACGTCATGGGCCGGCAGATGATGAATGGGATCGGCGGCTCGGGCGACTTCACGCGCAACGCCTACCTCTCGATCTTCAGCTGCCCCTCCACCGCCAAGGGCGGCAAGATCTCGACCATCGTCCCGCTGGTCAGCCATATGGATCACAGCGAGCACTCGGTCCAGATCGTGGTCACCGAACAGGGCATCGCCGACCTGCGCGGCAAGGACCCTCACGAGCGCGCCGAGCTGATCATCAACCACTGCGCGCACCCCACGTTCAAGGACCAGCTCCACGCCTACCTGCACATGGTCAAGCAGGGCCACGAGCCCTTCTCGCTCTCGCTGGGCCCGGCCATGCACCGCCAGTTCCTGCGCCATGGCGACATGCGCAATATCAACTGGGACGAGTGGAGGTAGGTGGCTTTCGTCGACTGTCGCCGCGCCGCGACTCGACCGGCCGCAGACTCCCCGCGCGCGGGGGACGCCGAGGCGCGCCAACTCTCAACCGCGACCACCGATCTCTCCGCCGAGGGCGACACCAAGGCGTCCGCCTCAGGACGCCGCAGGTGTGTCCCCGCGCAGCTGCAGCGCCGCTCTGCCATGTCTCTGCATTGGCGCTTGGCTAAAGGACGCCCCGTGTGAATTGTGCGCGGACGGCCTCTCAAGCCCCTTCCACCGGCGGCACCGCCCTTAGCCCGACACCCGCCTCCCGGAACATCGTCCGGATGTGCTCGAAGTGCGGCGTGTACTGCTCGCTCCAATACTCTTTCACCCGCGCCCCGTCGACCACCACTTCCTTGATGCCCGCCTGCACGATCGCCCGCGCGCAGTCCATGCACGGCAACAGCTCGACGTACAGCGTGCAGCCCTGCATCTGGACTCCGTGGCGCGCCGCGTTGTAAATGGCGTTGCGCTCGGCGTGCTCCATCCACAGGTACTTCTCGGGCCGCACCAGCCGCTCCGGCACGTCGTCGCGAATGCCCCGCACCAGGCTGTTGTAGCCCGTCGCGCGGATTTCGTGCGCCGGCCCCACCACCACCGCGCCGAGCTTGGTGTTGGGGTCCTTGCTGCGCCGCGACACTGTGCGGCAGATCTCAAGGAAGTACTCGTCCCAGGAAGGCACGCCAGGCTGCATCTCAATTAGGATACATCCGCGCCGACAAAGCCGTGCCCGTGACTACTACGATCAAGCTCCACGATATTGACACTTTGATATGCTGAAATCCCCTTGTTAGGAGGAAAGCGTGCAAATTGCTCTCATGCTAGTTTCAGGAGCTTTGGCCGCGGCTGCGTTCTTCTTGTTTCGATTCCATTCCGAAAATCAGGCCTATCGACTCAGGTTCAAGGACAATTTCTCCGCCGACGAGCAACTCCGATTGGCACAGGAAGCTCTGGGCCGATCTAAGCAGGAAGCGGAAGCCGTCGCGGCGAGCTCGAACAAGGAGCGCGAGGACGCAGCGAGGAGCCTCGCCCACGCCAAGGAGGAACATGCCGCCCTGTGCGCATCCCTGGCGATGGAGTACAACCAGGCGAAGGCCACGTACGAGAAGCTCAGGCAAGAGGTGTCGCTCCTCGAGGAGAATGTTGAGGACCTCTCCTTCGGCCTCTATAAGCCGCATTTTCGGTTCGACACAACAGAAGGCTATAAGGACGCCCTGACGAAAGCGCGAGAGCAGCAGAAGGAGCTCACACGCCGGAAAGAGGCAGCCGTTTGCGCGGTCACATGGACGGTTGGCAACAGCCAGAAAGACGGCGAGCGGATGTCGAAGCAATACCTGAAGCTCCTCCTCCGCGCCTTCAACGGGGAGTGCGACGCCGCCGTCGCGAACGTCTCCTGGAACAACATCACCAAAATGGAGGAACGCATAAGGAAGGCCCATTCCGCCTTAAATGAACTGGGCGGGGTCATGAGGATGTCGATTACAGGAGCCTATCTCGAATCAAAACTCAACGAACTTCGACTGACGTTTGAATATGAGAGGAAAAAGTACGAGGAGAAGGAGGAGCAGCGAAGGATCAGAGAGCAGAACAGGGAAGAGGAACGGGAGAGGAAAGAACTGGAGAAAGAACAGGCGGAAGCCGAATCCGAAGAGGAGAGGTACCAGAAAGCTCTGGAACGGGCACGCGCCGAGGCCGCCCAGGCGACCGGAGCCCAACTCCAGAAACTTACCGAACAGGTCGCATCCTTCGAGGCTAAGTTGGATGAAGCCCGCAAGAAGAAGGAACGGGCCATTGCGCGGGCGCAACTGACGAAGTCGGGCTTTATCTATGTCATTTCGAATATTGGCTCATTCGGCCCCAAGGTCTGCAAGATTGGCATGACACGACGACTGGAGCCGCTGGAACGCGTCGCTGAACTGGGAAGCGCCTCCGTGCCATTCGGCTTCGACGTGCACGCGATGCTGTTCTCTGAGGACGCTCCCAAGCTGGAGGCCGCGCTGCATCAATTCCTGCAGCACAAGCGGATCAACCTCGTCAATCCCCGAAAGGAGTTCTACTTTGATGTGGACCTTTCAGAGGTTGAGAAGTTTGTGCGCGAGAAGGGCCTCGTAGCGCAATTCATAAACACACCAGAGGCGAGGGAATTCCGCGAAACCCTGGCGATGCGCGCTCAGAACGCTCCCCAAGCAGTGTCTCAGGGCGAGCAGGCCTTTCCAGAAACACTGTTTGCATCCAGTGCCCCTGCTGGTGAGGCACGAGGATAGTCCAGTGTTCTGCTCCGGCTAACTGCCCACTCACTGCCCCAGCCCGATCCGGCACGCGTGCTCCGCCATCACCCTCTGCTCCATCTCGCGATACGCCCGGTTGCGCCGCGCCAGTTCGTCGAAGTCCACCAGGTGCGCGTCGAACTCCGGCCCGTCGACGCAGGCGAACTTCACCTCTTTGCCCACCGTGATGCGGCAGCCGCCGCACATGCCCGTCCCGTCGATCATGATCGGGTTCAGGCTGGCGTACATCTTCATGTTCCAGTCGCGCGTCGCATTGGCCACGGCCTTCATCATCGGGATCGGCCCGATCACGTGGCCGATGTCGTAGTCGCCCGGTTTGGCGATGCTCTGGAGCAACTGCAGCACGTTGCCGTGGAATCCGTAAGTCCCGTCGTCGGTCGCCCACTCCAGCCGGTCGACGCATGCTTGGAGCTCCGCGTCGAGAATCCGCAGGGAATCCGACCGCGCCCCGCACAGCGCCGTGACGTGGTTGCCGTGCTCCCGAAAAGCCCTGGCCACCGGCAGCACTTCGGCCACGCCCACGCCCCCGGCCAGGCACACCACGCGCTGGCCCTCGCTCATCGACGCCGGCTCGCCCAACGGCCCCACGACATCGGTCACGAACTGGCCCGGCTCGAGCGCCACGGCCTCTTTCGTTGTGTTGCCGATGGCCTGGATCACCAGCGTCACCGACTGCCGCTCGGCGTTCGATTCCACCAGCGTCAGCGGAATCCGTTCGCTCGTCGTGAGCGGCCGGATGATGACGAACTGGCCCGCCTTCCAGCGCTTCTGGATGCGCGGCGCCTGCACCTCCAGTTGGAACACCTCCGGGCCGAGCTGCCGTTTGTCGAGAACGAGGTTCATGCCCGCACCTCCTCCGGGGCCTGCTCCTGCGGCGCCTGCGTCTCCCGCAGCGCCTTGTCGATCGCCTCGGCCGCGGCGCGCCCGTCGCGCATCGCCAGAATCACCGTCGAACCCCCGCGCACCACGTCGCCGCCGGCGTAAACCTTGGCCATCGACGTCTCGCCCCACTCGTTGACCACGATCTTGCCGCGCTTGGTCACCAGTTGCGGCGTCACTTTCTGCAGCGTCGGGTTCGGCGCCTGCCCGATCGCCGCGACGACCGTCTCCACCGGGATGCGGAATTCGCTGCCCGGAATCGGCACCGGCGCTGGCCGCCCCGAGGAGTCCGGCGCGCCCAGTTCCATCCGGATGCACTCCATCTCGCGCACGTTGCCCTGCTCGTCGCCGTACAGCGCCACCGGCGCGGCCAGGAAATGGAACTGCACCCCCTCCTCTTCGGCGTGCTCGATCTCCTCGATGCGCGCCCGCATCTCGGCCCGCCCGCGCCGGAACAGCACGATGCTCTCGCTACCGAAGCGCTTGGCCCAGCGCGCCGCGTCCATCGCCGAATTGCCGCCGCCCACCACGATGGTCCGCTTCCCGACCCGCACCGGCGTGACGGCCTGGGGGAACTTGTACGCCTCCATCAGGTTGATGCGCGTCAGGAATTCGTTGGCCGTGTAGACGCCCAGCAGGTTCTCGCCGGGGATGCCCATGAGAAAAGGCAGCCCGGCGCCGGTGCCGATGAACACCGCCTCGTAGCCCTCCTCGAACAGCTCCTCCAGCGTCGCCGTCTTGCCCACGATGAAGTCCGTGACGAACTCAACGCCCATGTTCTGCAGCCGCGCGATCTCCTCGTGCAGAATCTCGCGCGGCAGCCGGAAATTCGGGATGCCATAGGCCAGCACGCCGCCCAGCCGGTGCAGCGCCTCGAAGACCGTCACGCGGTAGTTCTTCCGCACCAGGTCGTAGGCCGCGATCAGCGACGCCGGCCCGCTGCCCACCAGCGCGACCTTCTTGCCCGTCGCAGGCGCCACCGCACCGGGCGTCGTCTCGGCCTGCGCCAGGCGCGCCTGGTCGGCCGCGAATCGCTCCAGCGACCCGATCGCCACCGGCCCGAACTTCTTCGCGATCAGACAGGCATCCTCGCAGAACAGCTCGTGCTGGCACACCCGCCCGCACACGCCCGGAAACGGGCTCTGCTCGCTGATGACGTCGACCGCGCCCTGCGCGTCGCCCTCGGCTAGCCGCCGGATGAACTGCTTCACGTCGATATGTAGCGGGCAGGCGTTGATGCACGCCGGTTTCGGGCACTGCAAACAGCGCTGCGCCTCGACGCTCACCTCGTCCGCGGTGAACCCTAGCGCCACCTCTTCCGCCGACCTGGCCCGCACCTCCGGCTGCAGGACTGGCAGCACCTGCCGCGGAGCTTTGGGATTCGGCTTGTATGGCAGCGCTTTGGCATCCATAACGAAATTATACAGACATTCCGGATGCCGCCCTGCGGTTGTGGCCCGCGAATTGCTGTACACTCGCGCCGGCGCGGTCCCAGACGCGCGGCGTGAGGGCGCTAGTTGGTCACGGTCAGCGTGGCCGTGACGGTTTGTGACACGGTCGAGCGGCCGCTGGTCCCCGTGCCCACGATCTGGATGGTGTAGCTGCCGTCCCTGGTCAGCGGGCTGGTGGCGATGGACATCGCCACCGCGCCGCTGGAGGTCTGACTGAACGTGGTCGAGGAGTAGGGCGGCAGGCCGCTGATCTGCAGGGAGATCGTGCCGCTGAAGCCGCCGCTGCTGGTGGCTGAGATCTGGAACGAGCCGGTCGCGCCGCGGCGGATGGTCTGCGAAGGCGGCGTCACCGTCAGCTTAAAGGAGGGGGCTGCCGTGACCGTCAAAGTCACCGTCGTCGTGGCGCTCAGCGTCCCGCTGGTGCCCGTGATCGTGAGATGGAACGTGCCCGCGGCGGCCGTCGAGGCGGCCGTCAGCGCCAGTGAGGCCGTGGCGCCGGGGGCGATGCTGGCGGGCGTGAGTTTGGCGCTCACCCCGGCCGGCAGGCCCGTGACAGCCAGTGCGATCGCGCCGCTGAAACCGCCCGTGGCGGCGGCCGTGATGGTCGTCGACGCGCTGGCTCCGCCCGCGGTCAGCGCCACCACCGCCGAAGGCGCGCTCAGCGTGAAGCCCGGCGCCGGAGTCGTGCCCGGCGCGCAGGAGGCCAGCGCCTTGTAGACGTTCAGCCGCCCGCCCGAGATGGTCGTATTGGCCAGCCCGGCCACCACATCGACATTGTTCACCAGCGCCGCCCGCAACTGCGCCGTGGTGAGCGGGCAAACCGCCAGCACCAACGCCGCGGCCCCCGATACCATTGGCGTCGCCATCGAGGTGCCGCTCATGGTCTCGTAGTTCGCGCCGGGAATCGTGGAGACGATGTTCACCCCTGGCGCTCCCAGGTCCACCGAACCCTTTCCATAGTCGGAGAACGAGGCCAACGCGTCGTTGTCATCCGTGGCCGCCACGGCGATCGCGTTGGGCGTGCGATAGCTGGCCGGGTAGAAGGTGTTTGTGTCCAGATCTTCGCTGCTGTTGCCCGCCGCCATCACGAACAGCATGCCAGCCGTATTGGCGTCGTTGATCTCGTCCAGCAGCGCCTGCGAGAAGCCCGTTCCGCCCCAACTGTTCGATAACACCTGCAGGTTGGCCTGGCTGCCCAGCACCGCCTTGGCCTGCAGCGCGAACTCAATCGCGCGCACCGCACCGGCCACCGTTCCCGATCCGCTCGCGTCCAGGAACCGCAACCCCATGATGCTGGCCGTCCAGTTGATCCCGCTCACTCCGGCGCTGTTGTCGCCCACTGCGCCGATGATGCCGCTGACGTGCGTTCCGTGGTCGTTCTGATCCATCGGGTCGCAGACGTTGTTCAGGGCGTCGTAGCCGTGGCTGCCGGCCGGGCAGGTGATCGAGTCGCCGGGTGCGAACTGGACGGTGTAGGCCGCCGGCGCCGACCAGATGTTGGCCTGCAAGTCGGGATGGGTGTAGTCCAGTCCCGTGTCCACCACTCCCACCACCACCGTTGCGGTCCCGGTGGTGATGCTCCAGGCTTGCGTCGCGTCGATGTCGGCGTGCGCCGTTCCGCCGGTCTGGCCCGTGTTCTGCAATGCCCATTGATCGATAAACAGCGGGTCGTTGGGCACCACCGCCGCCGGCGCGGCCGCAGTCGTGGTGTGCAGCACGTAGTTCGGCTCGGCGTACTCGACGTCCGGATCGGCGCTCAGTTCCGCCACAAGTTGGGCCGCCGTCTGGGAGCCGGAACGCAAGTGCATCAGCCCGCGGCGGTTGAGCGCCTGCAGCAGGCGGATGTCGTGCGCGCGCACGATGTAGCTGTCGGCTTGCAGGCTCACGCCGGGCCGCAGCTTGACCAGCACTTCATTGGCCGCGGCGGCGTGGCCGTTGATGGTTTCGTTGTGCTGCGCCCAAATGGGCAAGCCCAGCAGGAATCCGGCGCAAAAGAGGGCAATCGATCGCCACAAACGCATGCCAGTCACGCTCCTGACCGGCTTCTCTCCCGGGGCGCCGCGCAGGCCCGCATGACGCGGCTGCGCGCTGGTCCCGGTGAGGATCAAACCGCCGGTTCAATGGATCAGATCGGCACGCTTTGCGTGTCCTTCAGGGAATCGGACCTGAGTATCGATGAAAAGCGGGCAGCCGCTGCGCAGGCCTGGCTATGCCTGCACCGGACGATATACAATTCACCAGGGATCAGGCTAGGAGGCCAGGCGCAAGGCCCGTTGAACCGCGCTCGGCAAGGTGAGCCTTTGGAACAGGCGGGCCGGATAGACGTAGTCTTCGCCGGATTCATCGATCACGCGAATCAGGTCGTTCGCCTGCGCCTCCGGATCGGCCAGCACCGGATACAGTTTCCTGACCTCCAGCGAGGCGGCGAATCCCACATTTCGCAGGCACACCGCGTAACCCTCAGTTTTCATCCGCTGCGGCCGCATACCCTAATCCACGAACCCCTTGATCTTGAATTCCTTCCTGCCGATGCCGGTTGCTTCGTACCAGTGAAGCTCCGCCTTCCGTATCGTACCATTGGGCAACTTCACTTCAGCCACGCCCTTCCGCTTCCGCCACCGGCCCTTGCCGTACAGCTTGCGGAGGCGCGGAAGCTCGCGAATGCCGCTGCCAACGGCGAACGTCTCCACTTGCTCGATGCCGCTGACAATCTCGAAGAACAACTCCCAGAATTCTATCAGGCACCTCTTGCCCGCACGCACAGTTCCCGGCGAGCGGTTCTTCAGTCCGCTGCCAGCCAGTTGACCAAGTCGCCGCGGGCGTCGAATTCCAGCGGCCGCGCCTCGCCCAGGATCTCGATTCCGGGCCGCTGCTCCAGTTCGCCCCGCAGGTTCTCGGTGAGCGCCAGCCGTCCCAGCTCCAGCGTGTTGGCGATCCAGCCCATCCGCAGCTCCGCCGGGTCCGTCCGCCCGACCGTCGAACAGATGGCCTGCAGGCACTCGCGATCGGTGTTGAAGTGGATTGGCGTGCGGATCGCGGCCGGCTGGGACGAGGTCAGACAGTTCTGGTAGGTCGGCCGGCGCTTGACGGCCTTCAGGAACCGCCGGTGGACCACGTCCGCCATGCCCACGCCGGCGGCGTTGCCATAGCTCAGCGCCGACAAGGCGCGGACATAGATGCGGCCGATCTGCGGCTGCCCGGGCCAGGGGTTGATGGCGCCCCAGACTCCACGATTGACCACCTTCGCGTCCAGCCCCGCGCCCGAGAAGTTCTTGCCCAGCTCGTTCACCGTCAATACGTCCAAGTCCACCGGAATCCGCGGCATCCAGCTCTTGGCCAGCTCGAGCAACTGCTCCTCACGGCGTTCCATGGTGTCCACCGGCACGGCTTCAAGAAGCGCCGTGTCGTGGTTGGCGTCCTCAACAATCGCCAGGCCGCCCAGGATGCATCCCGTGCCCAGCACCACCCGGCCGACGCTGCGGATCATCGCCTCCAGACCCATCCGGTAGCCGAAATCGTGGTAGCGCTTGGCGCCGTCGAACTTGCCCAGGCCGATGGCCATCATTTTGAACAGGCCGCTTTCGAGCGCTCCCGCGAAATCGGTGTGCGGCTTCACGCGGCCGCAGAGCATGACGCCCGCCGCGCGCCGCGCCGACCGATCCATCACCACCCGGAGGCCCTCCGGCGTGAGGCCCACCTCAACCACGGCCAGCGAGCTGCGCACCGGGCATCCCATGGTCGCTTCCGTGATGCCGTACTTGGCCAGCACGGCCGCCTGGCCGAGCGCCGTCGCGGCCCCGTGGCTGCCCATCGCCGGAAACAGAAACGGCCGCATGCCCTGCTGCTTCCAGAAGGCCACCGCCGCACCGACGATTACGTCCAGATTGGCGATGCCGCGGCTGCCGACGCCGATCGCCACCTCGCTTCCGGGCTTCAGCCGCGCGGCCATGTTCGAAGCGCCCAGCGTGGCCTGGACGGCGCCTGGGATGTCGGCGATGCGCCGGCTTTCGAAGTGCTGCCGCAGCATGAGAAACGGGGGCAGGCGGAAGGGTTTAAGCATAACCCGATTCTACTCCGGCGGGCTGCGGGCGCGGGCGCGCGACGCGCCGGGAGGCGCGAAAAAACAAAATGAGAGGAACAAAGCCAAATATCGACTTTGATTTTTAGAATGAATGGTTTAGCTGGCTATCGTTCGATTTGTTTTTCGCTAATCGTTCGTTTTTCAAAGAGCAGGGATGGCGGGCCGCAGAGGCGGGCTATCGACCCAGCTTACGACCGAGTGTCAAGCTGGTTTGACGGGGGCCTCGGCAGGTCGAAAGACCGAGCGCTGAAAAGGGAACCCGGCCGGACCAAACGTTGGCACGAATGCCGAAGCGGCAGACAAGAATGTCCGCGCCACGATGCAAAAACACATTTTTGGAGGAACAAAGCCAAATATCGACTTTGATTTTTAGAATGAATGGTTTAGCTGGCTATCGTTCGATTTGTTTTTCGCTAATCGTTCGTTTTTCAAAGAGCAATGATGGCGGGCCGCTGAGGCGGGCTACCACCCTCAGCTTAGACCCGGTGTCAAGCCCAATTCGAGCGGGCGGGGCCGGGGCGGCTCAGCGTGGCCGGGGCAGTTTACGATCCGTCATTGAGCAGATTGCAAAACAAGCGGGGGACCTGCCGGTCCTGCCGCCGCGGGTCCCCAGCGCGGGGCGAGAGTCCCGCTCAGCAGGGATCGAGATCGCTGCCTTCGCTCTTTTCCCACTGCCGCTCCAGAATCCGCGAGTACTCGCCCGAGGCATAGAGATCGAAAGTGAACGAGTCCGGCGTCGCCGGCGGCCCGGCGTGAACCTCGCTCCAGGAGCGGAAAAAACCGTCGGCGTAGCGGTGGTAATCGGTCAGAAAACCGCCGCGCACGGTGGTCAGATCGGGGGCCGCGCCGAAAACCGCATTCAGGCCCAGCGCGCGGCCGAACAGGGCCTTGTAGTCCGCCACGCCCCAGCCGGTGAGCTTCTGGTGCACGTGGACCGGCGTCTGGCCCACCAGCAGCGCCGCGAAGCTGCGCCGCGACAGCCGCGATTCGCTCAAGGCCTGCTCGCGGGCCGAGACTTCGAGGCACTGCTCGAGCCAGCGCTCGATGTCCAGGCCGACGTAGTACAGCATGCGGACCTCGCACACCCGGCCCTGGAGCACGAGCTGTTCCAACTCGTCGCGCGTGGTGGCGCCCTGCAGCGGCAGCATCCCGGCCAGCATCAACTGGGCGCGCGAGCACTCCACCAACAGGTCGGGGCCGCGGTTGTCCGAAAAAGGATGGAGAATCAGCGGCGGCAGCTCCCAAAACCGCGTTCCGGTAGGACGCGGGAAAGACGACGGCTCGGGGTAGGTCACGCGAAGTTCTCCTGATGATATATCGGCAGGAAGGCGTTCAGCCGGGAGGATTTGCGCGGCGGTTTTTGCGCTCCGGGAACCATGGATGCGGCCAGCTCAAGGCGCCCGGAGACACAGGGCGGCGAGGAAACGCACGCCGGAAGTGGCCAACAAGAGCGCGGAACGAGCGCTCAGGACGGTTGGCGTCGGAATGCGGTGCATGTTGGATAAGTCTTTTAATTACAACAGATCCATCGCGACGGAGCGCGCCGGGATGGCGTGCGGCCGGTGCGTTCGATGCGGGGAGCGGACGAGGTGGAGTGAGCCCGATTCCCGGAACAGTTGGGGCCCGGGCATCGTATATTGGGGTGACACGGAGCAGGTATGTCAATTAAGGATTTCATCAGCAAGCAGTTCATCAAGGTCGTCCATTGGACCGAGGATGGGGACGACACACTGGCCTTCCGCTACCCGATGCAGGACATGCAGATCTCGACCGGCGCGCAGCTCACGGTGCGGGAATCGCAGATGGCGCTGTTCGTCAACGAAGGCCGCGTGGCGGACGTGTTCGGGCCCGGTTTGTACACGCTGAATACGCACACGCTGCCGGTCCTGACCAACCTGATGAACTGGGACAAGGCGTTCCAGGACCCGTTCAAGAGCGACGTGTACTTCTTCTCGACGCGGCAGAAGACGGCGCAGCGCTGGGGCACGGCGACGCCGGTAACGATCCGCGACAAAGATTTTGGTGCGGTGCGGCTGCGCGGCTACGGCATCTATGCCTGGCACGTCGCCGACGCGCGCGCGTTTTATACCAAACTGAGCGGCACGCGGGACATTTATAAACTGGGCGACATCGAGCCGCAACTGAGGGAAACGATCGTCGGCCGGATGTCCAACGCATTTGCCGAGAGCGGCATCCCGTTTCTCGACATGGCCGCCAACCTGGTGGCCGTCGGACAGAAGATCCGCGAGGCGGCGACGCCGGTGTTCGCCGAACTGGGCATCGAGCTGGACAGCTTCGTGGTGGAGAACCTGTCGCTGCCGGAAGAGCTGCAGAAGCGGCTGGACGAGCGTGTGGGCATGAACATGCTCGGCAACATGCAGCAATACACGCAGTTCCAGGCGGCGCAGTCGCTGCCGATCGCGGCGGCGAACGAGGGCGGCGGGTTTGCCGCCATTGGGGCGGGCCTGGCGGCCGGTGTGGGAATGGGCGGAGTGATGATGAACGCCATGAGTCCGGCCTTGGCACCGGGGCAGTCGCCGCCGCCGCCTTCGCCGGCTGCGCCGGCTTCGGCGCCTCCGGCTCCGGTGGCGCCGGTTGCGGCTGCTCCAGCCGCGGCGCCGGCGGCCGGTCCGTCGGCCGATATGAAGTTCTGTTTCAACTGCGGGCAGAAGATTCCGCGGGCGTCGAAGTTCTGCGCCGAATGCGGTACGTCCCAACCGGCAGTCTAAACGCGTTACGATATCCCAAATGCATCCGGCGGCGCTGAACAGTGCGGGGCTGGAGTGGGTGGTGGACGCCCGCGGCTGCGACCCGCGCGCGCTGGCCGATCGCGAGGCGCTGGAGCGGCTGTTCCACAAATTCGTCCAGGGCATGAATCTGCATCCGGCGGCGGAGGCGCAGTGGCGCCAGTTTCCGGTGACGCAGGGCATTACCGGTATGCTGCTGCTCGAAGAGTCGCACCTGACGGTGCACACGTTTCCCGAGCACGGCACGCTGTGCCTGAACCTGTTCTGCTGCCGGCCGCGAGCGGCGGGCGATTTTGAGGCGTGGCTCAGCGAGTTTCAGCCGGCACAGGTGGACGTGCGACGGCTGGAGCGACGGCTGGCTTCATACCTTGCGCCGGCGCGCGTGCCGACGGAGGTGACCTCATGAGCGAACGCGCGGCGAATTGCCCGGGGTGCGGCGCGCCGGTGCAATTTGCATGGTCCTCGGCGGTGCAGACGGCGTGCCCGTACTGCCACGCGATCATCGTGCGGCACGACGTCGACTTGGAGAAAGTGGGCGAAGTGGCCGACCTGCCGCCGGACGCGTCGCCGATTCAGATCGGCACGGAGGGCCAGTACGAGGGACGCGCGTTTCACGTGATCGGGAGGATCCGCTACGCGTGGGCGCAGGGCAACTGGAACGAGTGGCACATCGCGTTCACCGACAACACGAACGGCTGGCTGGCCGATGCGCAGTTGAACTACGCCGTGTCGTTCGCGCGGCCGGGTGAGGCGCCGCAGGTGGATCCGCAGACGCTCGAGCCGGGGCAGGTGTTCCCGTTCGAGCAGCGCAACTACGTCGTGACGACGATCACGCCGGCGCGCTATGAGGGCTTCGAAGGCGAACTGCCGTTCACGACGGCGGGGCACGGACAGATGCTGTTCGCCGACCTGCGGACCGAGGACGCGCATTTCGCGACGCTGGATTTCTCGGATGCGCAGCCGATGCTGTACCTGGGGCGCGAGGTGGCGTTCGACGAGCTGAAGCTGAAGAACGTACGGCGGTTCGAAGGATGGTGACAGGGGCATGAGCGGGCCGGTGGTCGAACCAGCGATGGTCACAGGGGCGCGGGCGCTGGCGTGCCCGAATTGCGGCGGGATGGTGGAGCTGCGCGGCTTCGCGCACACGCGCACAGCGGTGTGCACGCACTGCCTGACGATGATCGACGCCTCGACAGCGGAGCTGAAGATGCTGGCGCGCTTCGACGAGAAGATGCGCGTGGAGCCGGCGATTCCGCTGGGAACGCGCGGCCAGTTGGGCGGGGTGGTGTGGGAGACGATCGGATTCCAGGTGCGCACGACGTGGGTGGACGGCGTGCCGTACTCGTGGCACGAGTACCTGCTGTTCAATCCCTACGAGGGCTTCCGCTACCTGACGGTGTACAACGGCCACTGGAATTTCGTGCACACGCTGGCCGGCGTGCCGGCGGTCTTTCCGGCCCTCAACGGGCGTCCGGTGGCGTCGGCAGGCGGCGTCACCTATCGCCATTTCCAGCACGGGGTGGCGCAGACGACATTCGTGCTGGGCGAGTTCCCGTGGGCCGTCGAGGCGGGCGAACAAGTGGAGTTCGACGACTACATCGCGCCGCCGCGCGTGCTGTCGCGGGAGGCCAGCCCGGGCGAGGTCAACTGGTCGTGCGGCGAATCCATCGATGGCGCGCAGATCTGGCAGGCGTTCAAGCTGCCAGGCGCGGCGCCGGCAGCGGAGGGCATCTCGGCCAACCAGCTATCGCCGTATCCGCGGAAAATCCGCCACATGTGGGGCGATTTTCTCAAGCTCGGGCTGGTGTGGCTGGTGGTGCTGCTGGTCTTCATGATGCTGGGGCGCAACGCGCAGGTTGCGGCCGTGCATCTGGAGCTGGTTCCACCCGAGGTGGGCTTTGCGACGGGCGTGACCAGCGAATTCGAGTTGAAAAACGCGGTGTCCAATTTGCATATCGACGTGAAATCCTCCGATCAGGACGCGAACGAGACCGAGTTGGCGCTGATCGACCGCTCGACCGGCCGGCCGGTGGGGCTGGCGTCGGCGGGGCATCAGGAAAGCTCCTTCGGCTGGAGCCGCGAATTCGCCACCGGGCGGCTGAGCGCTGGAGATTACGCCATCCGCCTGGAACCGGAGGGCGGGGCGCTGAGCCACAAGACCGAATACGACGTCACGGTGCGGCGCGACGTGACGCACACGGGGTGGTTGTGGTTCGCGCTGCTGCTGCTGGCGATTCCGCCGCTGTTTACAACGTTGCGCGCGGGCACGTTCGAGACCCAGCGCTGGCAGGAGAGCGACTATGGATCGGGGGCCTGAGGAAGAAGCATGGTGAAGAATCCGCTGTACGGGGTCTATGGTCTGGTGATGCTGGGCCTGATGAGCATGGCGCAGTGGAGCGGGTTTTCGCTGGGGCCGCGCTCGATGTCTCCGCGCCTGATTGTTCCGCGCACGGTGCGGGAGAACCCGGGTTCGCTGCGGCCGAACTACGGCGGCGGCGGGTCGGGCGGGGGATTCGGGGGCAAATAGCAGCCTGTGCCGCTGGAGTTCCACATCGGTTCGCTGCTGAACGGCGTGGTTTACGCCGTGGTGGGCGTGATGGTGCTGTTAGTCGTGCTGACGGCGGGCAACAGGATCCTCGAAAAACTCACGCCGTATGAGCTGAGGAAAGAGATCCTGGAAAAACAGAATACGGCCCTGGCGGCGCTTCTCGGGCTGGCGGCGCTGGGCGTGGCGATCATCATCGCCGCGGCACTGCATTAGGCTTCGGAGATGGCGATCGCGCTGTTCATCTCGGTTCTGTTGATCGCCGCCTGCGGGCTGGTGTACGAGCTGATCGCGGGCGCGCTGGCGAGCTACCTGCTCGGCGACAGCGTCTTTCAATTCTCGACCATCATCGGCAGCTACCTGTTCGCCATGGGCATCGGGAGCTGGCTATCGCGATTCCTCGACCGGGCGCTGGTGTCGCGGTTCATCGCGATCGAGCTGATGGTCGGGCTGGCGGGCGGATTCTCGTCGGCGATCCTGTTCTTCGCATTCGCCGTTTCGGGCGGCTTCCGGTTGCTGCTGTACGCGCTGGTGACGCTGCTGGGCGTGCTGGTGGGCCTCGAGATCCCGCTGCTGATGCGGATTCTACGGGAGCGGTTCAAGTTCAAGGAGCTGGTGTCGAATGTGCTGACGTTCGATTATCTGGGCGCGCTGGGGGCGTCGCTGATTTTCCCGATCTTCGTTGTGCCGCGGCTGGGGCTGGTGCGCGGCGCGATGGCGTTTGGATTGCTGAACGCGCTGGTGGCGTTGTGGACGACGTGGCTGTTCCGGAGCGAGCTCGAGCAGAGGCTGGCGCAGCGGCTGGCGTGCGGCGGCGCGATCGCACTGCTGGGTCTGGGGCTGGTGTTCGGACAGCGGCTGAGCGACACGCTGGACGCGTCGCTGTACGCCGACGAGGTGATTCTGGCGCGCACGACTCCGTACCAGCGCATTGTGGTGACGAAATGGAGGGACGACTACCGGCTGCACCTGAACTCGCATCTGCAGTTCAGCTCGCGCGACGAGTATCGCTATCATGAGGCGCTGGTTCATCCCGGGCTGGCCTCGCTGCCCGGGGCCCGGCAGGCGCTGGTGCTGGGCGGCGGCGACGGGCTGGCGGTGCGCGAAATGTTGAAGTACCCGAACCTCGAATCGATCACGCTGGTCGACCTGGACCCGGAGATGACGACGCTGTTCCGCACCAATCCGCTGCTGACGAGGCTGAACTCGAACGCGCTGAATGCGCCGCGGGTGCACATCATCAATGCCGACGCCTTCCCGTGGCTGGAGAAAAACGACGGCCTGTTCGACTTCGCGGTAGTGGATTTTCCGGACCCGAACAACTATTCGCTGGGCAAGCTGTACACGACGGCGTTCTACCGGCTGCTGAAGCAGCACATCTCGAACGGCGGCCTGGTCGTGGTGCAATCCACTTCGCCGATGTTCGCGCGGCAGAGCTACTGGTGCATCGTCGAGACGCTGAAGCGCGCCGGGTGGCGGACGTGGCCGTACCACGCCTATGTGCCGGCGTTCGGCGAGTGGGGCTTTGTACTGGCCGGGCAGAGCGAGTGGCACGCGCCGGAGCGGTTGCCGGCGGGGCTGCGCTTTCTGGACGTGAAGACGCTGCCGGCGATGTTCGACTTCGCGCCCGACATGGGGCCGGTGGCGGCGGAGCCGAACCGGTTGAACGACCAGTCGCTGGTGCGCTACTACGAGCAGGAATGGCGCGCGATCGTGCATTGACGCGGCGCGGCTTCGCCGCCGGGCTGGCCGCTCCGGCGCTGGCCGGGCTGAGCTGCAAGGCGGGCCGGCGGATCGAGGGCGGCTTCGTCTTCGAATCGCAGGAGCGCGGGCACAGGATCCGCGATCACGCGCGATTCGCCGCGCCAAAACGCAGTGAGCGGGTTCCCGTGACGATCGTGGGCGGGGGCATCAGTGGGCTCTCGGCGGCGTGGTGGCTCGAAAAACGCGGCTTCCACGACTTCGTGCTGCTGGAACTTGAAGACCTCGCCGGCGGCAACGCGCGCTGGGGCCAGAACGAGGTCAGCGCGTACCCCTGGGCGGCGCACTACCTGCCCGTTCCGAGCCAGCGCGAGACGCTGGTGCGGGAGCTGTGCACGGAGTTGGGCCTGCTGCGGGACGGCGTGTGGGACGAGCGCTGGCTCTGCCACAGCCCGCAGGAACGGCTGTTTATCAATGGCCGCTGGCAGGAGGGCATCGAGCCGCAGCTCGGCCTGACGGGCGGCGATGTGGAGCAGTTCCGGCGCTTCGAGCAGCGCATCGGGGAACTGCGGGCCAGCGGCGCTTTCCGCATTCCGGCGGAGGAGGGATTCGAGCACCAGAGCAGCCTGACGCGCGCGCTGGACGGCATCTCCTTCGCCGACTGGCTGCATTGCGAAGGGCTTTATTCGCCCTATCTGCGCTGGTACGCCAATTACGCCACGCGCGACGATTACGGGGCGCTCGCCGGACGCGTTTCGGCCTGGGCGGGGGTGCATTATTTCGCCGCGCGCGAGCCCGACGACAAAGGCCCGCTGGTGTGGCCCGAGGGCAACGGCTGGATCGCGCGACGGCTGATCGCGCAGCTCGCGCCGCACATCCGGACGGGCGCGATGGTGCACCACATCCGGCCGAACGGGCGGCGTTGGCAGGTGTTCACAGAGGACGTCCTATACGACACCGAGGCGGTCGTCTTCGCCGCGCCGATGTTTCTGGCATCGTGGCTCGTCGAGCCGCAGCCGCCGGCGTGGCCGATTCCTTACGCGCCGTGGCTGGTGGCGAATCTGACGCTGGACCATTGGCCGGCGGAGGACGAGTCGGAGCCGGCCTGGGACAACGTCGATTACGGGTCGCCTACGCTAGGCTACGTGGTGGCCACGCACCAGAACCTGGGACGGCGGCCGGAGCGCACGGTGTGGACATTTTATTGGTCGCTGGCCGAAGGCGCGCCAGCCGACATGCGGCGCGTGCTGCTGGGCGGGGACTGGCGCTGGTGGAGCGAGCGCATCCTGAATGATCTCGAACGCGTTCACCCCGACATCCGGGCCTGCGTGCGGCGCATCGACATTCACCGCCTGGGCCACGCCATGCCCAGCCCCGTGCCGGGGTCAATGTTCCATCCCGAACGAGTGCGCCGCGCGCGCCCGCAGGGCACGCTGGTGTACGCCCACTCGGACTTGAGCGCATTGCCGCTGTTCGAGGAGGCGCAGTATCGCGGCGTCGCGGCCGCGCGGCACGTGCTGCAATTGCTGGGACGCGGCTAGGTCAATTCCGCGCGGGCAAATGCCCAAGCAAATCGGACCAACCGGCCTCTACTTCCTGTTTACTGTTGATAGAGGAATTTTCGTCCCATGCAATCCATGTCACGGCGCTACCTGATTGGATCGGCCGCCATCGCGGCGGGATCGATGCCGGCCGCTTCATCTGAGAAGGCGCCGCCGGCGCGGGCGGCGAAGATGGGCGCGCGCCGTTACCCGCTGGAGGGCATACGGCGCCAGAAGATCAAAATCACCGGCGTGAAGCTGATGCATCTCTCGTACCGGCTCAAGCCCGATGAAGCGTGGGCCGACGCGGACAACCATCTCATCAACTGGAAGACCGAAGCGGCGATCGTCACGGTGACCACCGATGTGGGGCTCACTGGCCTGGGCAGTTGCAACCAATACAAGGGCCCGGCGGAGATGAAGCAGTACACAGAGGCGGTGATCGCGCCGATTCTGAAGGGCCAGAACCCGTACGACGTGGAAGATCTTTCGGGCGGCATCAGCGGTCCGGGCGGGCAGGGCGCGTGGGGCGGCGTGGATATCGCGCTGTGGGACATCATCGCCAAGTCGCAGGGCGTGCCGCTGTACAAGCTGCTGGCGGTGGATACGGAGCCGGTGACGCACGTGCCGGTGTACGCCAGCGGCGGCGAGTTTTCGTGGCGCAAGGGATCGCGGTACCCTGGCCCGGAGGACCTGGTTAAACAGGCTCTAAGGCACAAACAGAACGGCTATCGGGCGTTTAAATTCCGGCCCGGCGCGGGCTTCAATCAACTGGGCATCCGGATCGCCGATTTCGTGCCCTACGTGCGAGCGGTACGGCAGGCGGTGGGACCCGACTTCCAGTTAATGCAGGAAGCGAACATGCGCTGGTCGGTGGCGCAGTGCCTGGAGATCGCACCGGTGCTGGAGGAACTGAAATTCCTGTGGTTCGAGGAGCCGACGCAGCGCATCGCTCAGGATTACCTGACGATCAAAAAAGCGTTGCCGACGGTGAAGATCTCGGGCGGAGAAAAACGCGGCAACCGGGCCTTGAACGCGGTGATGCTGGACAGCGGCGCCTACGACATCGTGCAGCACTCGTGCGACGACGCCGGGGTCACCGAAGCGTGGCACATGATGCGCATGGCGCACACGCGCGACAAGCTGTTTTGCCCGCACGACTGGGGCGACGGGCTGATGGCGGTGGAGAACGCGCACCTGGTGGCGGCATCGCCGAACCGTCTGCTGCTGGAGTATAACGTGACGCCCGACCCGATGGAGGAAGGCGTGCTCAAGAGCGGTCCAGTCGTGAGAAACGGCTATCTCGATCTCACCGACAAGCCGGGTCTGGGCGTGGAGCTGAAGGAAGGACTCGAGGAACTGTACCCGCCGTTGCCGGGGGGCTGCTTCCTGCCGGAGTCGGAGATACCGCAATAGCACTGGAACACGGGATCGAAAATGCAGAGAAGAGACTTTCTGAAATCGGCGGCAACGGCCGCCGCGCTGGCCGGCAGCGTCAGTCCCGCGACGGTGGCGCGGCCGTCAGGCGCCCGCTTCATCTGGTACGACAGCCAGGGCCAGGGGCGCAATCAATTCGCGCAATTTCGCAGGAAATTCGCGGTCTCCGGTCGAGTGGAGTCGGCCACGCTGCAGGTCTTCGCGGACACGTCTTACCAGTTGTTCGTCAATGGAGAATTCGTCGAGTTCGGACCGGTGCGATTCGATCCGCGGTTCCCGCTCTATGATACGCATGACATTGCAAAGCTCCTGCGGCCCGGCGCGAACGTCATCGCCATCGAGGTGAATTTCTGGGGCCTGAAGACATTCAAGGCGATGCCCGTCCGCGGAGGCATGATCGCCTGGGGCGAAGTGAAACACGACGGCGGGAGCATCGATCTGAGCACCGGCGTGACGAGTTGGCGCGGCGCGCGTTCGAAGAGCCGGACCCGCTTTGCACCCAAGCTCAGCTTTGCGCTGCAAGCCGCGGATCTGGTGGATCAGAGCAGCGCAGACGATGGATGGAAGACAGCCCGCTTCGACGACTCGAGTTGGCGGCCCGCAGTGGAAATCGAAGAGCAGGACTCGTGGGGCGAGCTTCAGCCGCGCAGCATTCCGTTCATGTCGGGCGCGAACGTGGCAATCGAAACGCCGATCCCGGTGTTCCCGCTGCGCAAGACCGAGGAATGGAATTCCTTCTCCGTGGAGGTCCCGCATCATTATGACGATGACGCGCGCCAGTACAGCAGATTCTTGGCTTTCAGCTCGTGGCTGTACTCGCCCAAAGAGCAGAAAGTCATCGCGGGCGTACTCTACGGGCAGCATTGGATCAACGGCACGCCGGTTCCGAAGGCGGCGGAGTCGATTGACCACCCGATGCGTCTCAATCAACAGTGGGAGCTGAAACAGGGTTGGAATTATTTGTTCGGCGTAGTGGACGCTTACTATGACCGGGTGGACGAGTACTTCGCCCTGCCGCCGGGCGGCGGCTTCGTCTTTTCGACCGGGAAGGACCCGCATTCGGCTTACGCATTCCGGCATTCGCCGGTGCTGACGGCGCGCGCCTATCAGGCGCAGCTCAAGTCGAAGCCACTTCCGTATTCTCCCGACGAAACGCTGGAGAGCGTTGGCGGATGGGTCAACGTCAGACGCGCCGACGTGGCGCAGAGTCCCTGCCGCGAGACGAGCTGGGACGAGTATGGAGATTCGTGGGAGTCGATCTCGCCGGCGGCGCTCGACGGCCGCACGTTTCGCCTGTCCGATTATCCGCACGGCTTTGCCCTTCAGATCGACCTGCAGTGGATGCACCTGATGCTGCCGCGCATCAAGCTGCGCGGCGCGCGGGGGGCGACGCTGGACGTCATTTACACGGAGCGGCTTTCGCCCGATCGCCAGCATGTGCAGCAGTTCTCCTGGTATCCGGTTGGGGACCGCGTTCTCATCAATGGCGATTCCATCGACTGGATGCCCGCCAATCCACGCGGCGCGCGCTATTGCCTGTTGTCGATCCGCAATCCGCGCGCCGACGTGACGCTCGAATCAGTGCGCCTGCGTTCGGCGAATTATCCGGTGCAGCGCAAGGGTTCGTTCCGCTGCTCCGACGCGTGCCTGACGGAAGTCTGGAAGATGTGCCAGCGCACGCAAGGCTGCAACATGGAGGACGCGTTCATCGACTGCGCGCAGCGCGAGCGCGGCATGTACGGCCGCGACACGATCATCCAATACCACGTTAACCTGGCGACGTTCGGAGACCAGGCGTTGATGGGGCGCTGTCTGCAACTGTTCGGACAGTCGCCGGACGAGACGGGGCGGTTCCGCATCGTCTATCCCAACACCGGCTCGTACACACACAACGATTTCGCGCTGAACATGGTGGAGGGCTATCGCAGTTATTACGACCACACGGGAGATTCAGCGCGGATCCGCGCGGATTGGACGGCGATCCGCTCCAACCTGGCGTACTTCGACAAATGGTCCGACCGGCGTGACGACCTGCTGATGGAGAACCTGCGCGAGCTGGGCGGATTTCAGGGCGACGATGGCTCGCCCGAATCGCGCATCGACAATAGCGGCTTGAGCTGCTTCTTCTCTCTGGCGTATCTTCTGGCGCTGCAGAGCGGTCTGCGGATGGCGCGCGCGATCGGCATGGAAAACGACGCCCGCGACCTCGAACGCCGCGCGGCGATTCTATCGGCGTCGATTCCCAGGACGTTTTGGGACGAGCAGAAGGGCTGCTTCCGGGACAACTTGAAGGGCACGACGCACTCGCCGGATTCGAGCCTGTTCGCGGTGCGGGCGGGCATTGTCACGCCGGAGCAATTGAGCGCCATCCGGGTTCACGTAGCCAACGAGCTGCGCTCCGTGCTTCTGAACGGATATGACACGTCGGGCGGGTACAAAATAGGGGCGGAATTCGCTTTCTACATCTTCGACGGTCTCTATAAAGCCGGACTGGCGGGCGTCGCGGAGGACGTGATGCGGCAATGCTGGGGCCTCTTTCTCTCCCGTGGTTTGAAGACCACGCCAGAGCACTTCACGATGGACCAGAGCCTGTGCCATGCGTGGTCGGCCAGCCCGGCTTACTACCTTTCGAAGTACGCCCTGGGGATTGAGTTCCCCGCTGCACCGAACCTGGACTTAGTGAGGATCAACGTCCAGTCGCATAGCATCACTGAAGCTGAAGGGGCCTGGCCGCACCCACGGGGAGTTATCGAAGTGAAGTGGCACATGGAGAGGGAACGGCGCATTTTCGACTACGTGCGGGCGCCCGAGGGCGTGAGCATCACGGGCATTTGAATCAGATAGAGTGGGCGTTTGCTCACTACAGCGGGAGTTAGATTTTGTCCGGTCTTCAGAGTCGATCTTCTGTATAATGGGACCGCAATCTCGTAAGGTTGCGCGTCCCTTCTCCGACGTCGATTCGGCCAAGGGACATATCTTCCCTAAGTAAGACTTAGCATTGCTCACGGCGAGGTGAAGCAGAGTATGGGTCACAACACGTTCAGGCGGCGGGATGTACTCAAAGGGGCGCTCGCGGTCACGGGTTTTCCCGCGATCGTACCGGCGACGGCCTTCGGCGCGAACGACCGCATTGTCATGGCCAACGTCGGAGTTGGCGAAATGGGCAGCGGCCACTGCCGGGTGCTGCTGCAGCAGCCCGACGTCCGGCTGGCGGCGGTGTGCGACGTCCGCCGGCAGCATCGGGACCGGGCCAAGCAGTGGGTCGATGAGTATTATGGCGACCAGTCGTGTGCCACTTACAACGACTTCCGCGAACTGCTGGCGCGCCCGGACATTGACGCGGTGCTGATCGCAGTGCCGGACCACTGGCACGCGCTGATCGGCATCGAGGCGGCCCGCCGCGGCAAGGATATGTATTACGAGAAGCCGATGGGACTGACCTTTGCGGACGCCAAAGCCATGCGCGCGGCGGTTCACCGCTACGGAGTGGTTTTCCAATTTGGCACGCAGCAGCGGTCCGACCAGCGCTACCGGTTGGCCTGCGAACTGGTGCGGAACGGGCGCATCGGGGAACTTCAGACCATTGCCATCGCCTCGGCGGGGATGGCTCCGGTTCCCCCTCAGCCTGAGGAGCCGGTGCCGGAGGGCCTGGACTACGATTTGTGGCTCGGACAGGCGCCCTGGGCGCCTTACACGCATTTGCGCTGCACGCGGAACTGGACGCTGATCTACGATTACTCCCTCGGTTGCATCAGCGGCGCCTATGGCATCCATGACGTGGATTGCGCGCAGTGGGCGAACGATGCGGATCACACCGGCCCGGTCTGGGCCGAGGGCACGGCGGTCATCCCGTCCACCGGGCTGTACAATACGCCCGAGAAGTATGCGATCGAATACCGCTATGCCAATGGCGTGAAGCTGGAACTCCTGGATCTGATGACCGCGCGGGTCCGCTACGAACAATTCCGTTTCGGCTCCATGGGCATGATGTTCCTCGGCAGCAAGGGCTGGGTCTACGTCAGCCGCGAGGGGATGCGCACGCAGCCCGAGTCGCTGATGCATGTCGTGATTGGGCCGAATGAGAACAAGGTCGTCCTCAGCAAGGAACACCACAGGAACTTTCTGGATGCGGTCCGGACACGGCGCCAGCCGGTCTCCAACATCGAGGCGGCCGTGCGCTCCGAGACCGTGTGCCAGCAGGGGGATATCGCGATCCGGCTGGGCCGAAAAGTGAATTGGGATCCGGTACGCGAAGTTTTTCTGGATGATGAGCAGGCCAACCGCATGCTGGCGCGGCCGATGCGCAGCCCGTGGCGGCTGTAGCAGCCGCTCCTGGAGCGGAAGGAAGGCGGGAGATACAGCGCCTGTCTTGCGCCGCCTCGGATTGGAGCTTCATCCGTGCAGTCCCCGACGTGGGTCATGGAACGGCCAGGGAATAGAGATGGACATTGGGATCCGAAGAAGGAGTTATAGGATGATTTGCAAGCCAACGGGTTTCACGCACGAACCCAAGAGAACCCCAAGCGGTTATAGACGCCTGCTGTACGCGCTCTTGTCGCTGGCAGTAATCGGCGCAGCGGGGACAGTGGCGTTCGCGGCTGGCCCGCAGACCGAGCAATCCCCGAAGAAGGGCGCCAAGGAGTCGGCCGAAGAAGCCCGGCGGCAAAAAGAGGTGGGCCGACAGACTCTGCCCCAATTGACGGCCGAAGAGCAGCAGAGGATCGAAAGCTCCATCCCGCAGAAGGCGCAGGCGCGCCCCAAACGGAAGCGCAAGATTCTGGTGGTTACATTGAACATCTGGGATGGCGTCGAGCGCCGCGGCCATACCTCGATTCCCTACGGGAATTTCGCGATCCAGTCGATGGGCCAGAAGACCGGCGCCTACGAAACGGTCTTCAGCAACGACGTGGAGATGTTCCGTCCGGCCAATCTGAAACAGTTCGACGCCATCCTGTTCAATAGCACCGGCGGCGTGCTGACAAATGACCCGGCACTGCGCGAGTCGCTGCTCAGTTTCGTGCGCCAGGGCAAGGGATTCATCGGATTGCACGCGGCCGGAGCGACTTTCGTTCAGTATCCCGTGTACGACCAGTTCCCGGCGTTTGGCGAAATGCTCGGAGGCTATGAGGACGGAGGTCATCCATGGGGGCCGAAGGATGTGATCACCATGCGGGTGGAAGATCCACAGAATCCCGTCAACGCGACCTTCGGCGGGAAGAGCTTCGAAATCTCGGACGAGGTATTCCAGTTCCGGCCGCCCTATTCGCGCGAGAAGCTGCACATCCTGCTGAGCGTGGATACCGACCGGACCGACATGAATCCGAAGCGCCACTTCCTTTCCGCGCGCGCCGCCGATCACGACTTTGGCATGAGTTGGATTCACCGCTATGGCAAGGGACGGGTGTTCTATTCCTCGTTCGGCCACAACCCGGCGATCTTCTGGAACGCGCCCATGTTGCAACATTTCCTGGCAGGCATACAGTACGCACTCGGCGATCTGAAGGCGGATGACAGGCCGAGCGCCGTTCTCGCGAAACGATGAGCACACGACGGGAATTCCTGGCGGGCGTGGGCGCGGCAGCTTTTCCCGCGGTCGTACCGGCGCGCGCCCTGGGCCGCGATGGCGCCACGCCGCCCAGCGACCGCATCGTCGTGGGCTGCGCCGGCGTGGGCTGGCAAGGGGGCAATAATCTCAAGAGCTTTCTCGAATTGCCCGACGCGCGCGTCGTGGCGGTCTGTGACATTGACAGCCAACATCTGGCCGCCGCGGAACAGACGGTCAACGATCAGTATAGGGACAGCGACTGCATTGCGTACCGCCGCATTGAAGAACTGCTGGCGCGGCCGGACATCGACGCGGTGTGCATGTCGCTGCCCGATCATTGGCACGGGCTGGCTTCGGTTCTGGCGGCGCGCGCGGGCAAGGACATCTATGGGGAGAAGCCGCTGGCACACGACTTCGCGGAGGGCGTGGCCATCTGCGATGCGGTACGGCGTTACGGCCGGGTGTGGCAAACGGGAAGCTGGCAGCGCTCGGTGGCGCAGTTCCGCTACGCCTGTGAACTGGTGCGCAGCGGACGCATTGGGAAGGTGCAGCGCGTGCAGGTCGGGTTGCCGGGCGGCCACACTGATTTTGACGGGCTGGGACATCTGGTGGCGCCCGGGCCGCCTCCGCCAACGCTCGATTACGACCGCTGGCTCGGTCCCGCGCCCGTTGCTCCGTACTGTCCGGCGAGGGTTCACAAGACGTGGCGCTGGCATTCAGATTACGGCGGCGGAATGTTGATGGATTGGATCGGACATCACGTGGATATCGCCCACTGGGGACTGGGGCTGGACCATGGCGGGCCGGTCGAAGTGGAAGGCCACGGCGAATTCCCGCCCGCGGGCGTGCTGTGGGACACGGCGACGAAATACCGCGTCACGGCGACTTACGCCGGCGGCCTTTCCATGCACATCTCCGGCGGGTACGCGGATGCGCGCCTGGGCACGAAATGGATCGGCGACGAGGGTTGGCTGTGGGTCGACCGCAAAGGGATGGACGGCCAACCCAAGAGCATTTTGACCTCGAAAATCGGGCCGAATGATGTCCAGTTGCCCCACTCGCCCGGGCACCAGGCGCAGTTCCTTGAATGTGTCCGAAGCCGGCGCGAGACACTGACGCCGGCCGATGTTGCCCTGCGGTCGGCCACGCCGGGGTACCTGGGTGTGATCTCGATGCACTTGGGCCGGCCAGTGCGGTGGGATCCGGTGAAACAGGAAATCGTGGGGGACGTCGAAGCGGCGCGGTTGTTGCAACGGCCGATGCGATCTCCCTGGCATTTGTAAATGGAGTCTGTAATGAGGAATCGAATCTTTGCATTGTTGGCGTGCGCAGTTGCCGGGACGGTCCTGGCGCAATCGTCTGCCAGTCTGAGCGAGATACTCGCCCAGGTTGCCAAGTACGAATATGGCCAAAGCCGCGAGCCGGTAGCGAAATTAAGCGATCTGGTGCGCGCTTCGCTGGCCTCGCCCGCGCAAACTCGCGCGATGGAAGACGCATTGGACCGGCTGCTCGACTCCGATGCCACCCGCGACGGCAAGGAAGCGGCCTGCCGCGAGCTGAGCGTCATGGGGTCGGAGCGGTCGGTGCCGGTTCTGGCGCGGCTGCTCGGCCAGCCGCCGATGGCGGCAATGGCGCGTTACGCGCTGGAACGGATCGGCGGTCCCGCGGCCGACGCTGCTTTGCTCGAAGCGCTGCCGAACGCCGGCGGCCCGATGAAAATTGCGATCGTGAACAGCCTGGGCCGGCATCGCGTTGTCACAGCTGAGGGCCAGCTGACGGAGATGCTGGGGAGCGACGATGTGGCGCTGGCCGCGGCGGCCGCCGATGCGCTGGCGGTGATCGCGGATCAAAGCTCGCAGGCGGCACTCAGTGCGGCCCTGGACAAGGCCTCCGCTCAGCGGCGCTCCTTTTTGACCGGCGCCGTGCTGCGCTGCGCGGAGCGATTGTTGGAGATGAATGACCGGCCAGGAGCGCTGGTGATTTATCAACGGTTGTACAAGTTCGGCGAGCCCGACATGGTGCGGGTGGCGGCGCTGCTCGGGATTGGAACAATTTCGGGCGAGGCCGCGCTGCCGGTACTGACCGCGGCGTTGCAGGACGGCAGTCCGCGGCTGCGCGCCGCGGCGATCCGCTCCATGCTGGCAATCCCAGGCGCGTCCACTACCAAGGCGATGGTGGACGCTGTGCCGAACTTGCCGGTGCATGGCCAGGTCCAGATGCTCGACGCGCTGGGGGATCGTGGCGATCCGGCCGCGCGGGCGGTCCTGGACGACGCGTTGAAATCCCCGGCGCCCGGCGTGCGGGTCGCGGCGTTGACCGCGTTGCGGAGGGTCGGCGACGCTTCATGCGTGCTGCCGGCGGCCGAGCGCGCCGCCACGACAACGGGTGAGGAACAGGAGGCTGCGCGCCAGTGCCTGTATGGTCTGCGCGGCGCCGAGGTCGATCGCGCGGTGATCGAGTCCATTCCCCGCGCCGAGCCCAAAGTCCGGGTCGAGCTGATCCACGCCGCGGCGGAGCGCAATCTCACTCAGGCTTTTGACATATTGCTCGCGGCGGCCAGGGACGACAACGCTGCGGTGCGGCGCGAAGCGATTCGCGCAATGCGGGATACTGCCAGTCCCGAAAACGTTCCCGCGTTGATCGGTCTTGTGGTGAACGTCCGCGACAGCGCCGACCTGGCGGAAGCGCAGCGCGCGCTGTTCGCGACGGTGAAGCGTTCCTCTCGATCGTATGGGCCTGAGCTGGTTGCGGCATACCGTTCCTCCAGTGACCCGGGGAAAAGGAGCGCTCTCCTAACATTGATGGGACAAGCCGGCCTTCATGAAACGCTGCCGGTGCTCCGCGAGGCCCTCAAACAAGGGGATGACGAAGCGCGGCGCGCGGCGATCCTAGGTCTGTCGCAATGGCCGACAGTGGAGCCGGCGGACGAATTGCTGACGGCGGCCGGCCAACCGGGTAGCCCGGCGTTGCAGGTTCTGGCGCTGCGCGGATACATCAAGCTGGTGTCGCTGAGCGTGGAGCGGGAACCGTCCGAGACTGCGAAGATGTTGGAGAAAGCGTTGCGCGCCGCGCGGCGGCCGGAAGAGAAGCGCGCCATTCTGGCGGCCCTGCAGAAGGAACCCTCGGAAGAGGCGCTGCGACTCGCGCGCGAGGAACTGAGTGACGCCAGCGTGGCGCAGGAAGCGAAGATTGCGGTTGCCGCGCTGGAGAAAGCTCTGAATCGGAAGTAGGTGGAACCAATGACTGCGACGAGAACGGTCCTGCTGTTGGTGTCGTTGGCGCTGGCCGCGGCGGTCGCCGGCGCGCAGACGCCGAAACTGGAGCCGCTGCCATTATCGCTGCCCAAGCCACTGTTCGAAGGGACTCCGCAGAATCTCAAGGTGCCAAATCTTGAAAAACCCACGGGCAGAATGCGGTCCCCTTTTCTGGCTCCCGCGGGCACGATGAACGTCGCTCGGGGCAAGCCGGTTTCGAGCAGCGCAGCCGAACCTACGGTCGGCGAGCTTGACATGCTGACTGATGGGGATAAGTCGGGTGTGGACGGAACTTATTTGGAGCTGCCGCCGGGCGCTCAGTCCGTGACGATTGACCTGCAGGACAGGTGCACCATTTACGCGATTGTTCTGTGGCATTTTCATAAGCAGGCGCGGGTCTACTTCGATGTCATTGTGCAAGTCGCCGACGATCCGGATTTTCTGACCGATGTCCGCACCCTTTTCAACAACGATCGCGACAACCGAGCGGGGCTGGGCGCGGGTAAGGACCTGAACTACGTGGAGACCGCCGAGGGCAAACTGATCGACGCCAAGGGCGTAAACGCCCGCTATGTGCGGCTCTATAGCAACGGGAACAACATCAACGCGCTGAACCATTACGTCGAGGTGGAAGTATACGGCCAACACGCCCATTGATGCGCGCAGCCGCGGTGGCGGCACTGGCCATATTGGCCGGCGCCTTGCGCCTGCCGCAGCTTGAACGGCGGCCGATGCACGCTGACGAGGCTATCCTCGCGGATAAGTTCGGCACGCTTCTGGCGACGGGCCGCTGTGATTACGATCCCAGGGACTACCATGGCCCGATGCTGGCCTATTGCACTCTGCCATCAGCCTATCTAAGTGGCCGCACGAGCTATACGCAATTGACGGAATCGACGTTGCGGATCGTGCCGGCGATCGCGGGCGCCCTGCTGGCTCTATCGCCACTGCTGTTCGCGGGCGCGATCGGGTTCTCCGCGGCCTGGATCGCCGCGGCGCTGATTGCTATCTCTCCCGCGATGGTTTACTACAGCCGCGATTACATCCCCGAAATGCTCCTGGCTCTATGGACCGCGGCCTTCTTGTGGTCGCTGTGGCACGCTTACAGACGGCCCGCGCCCGGCGTGTGGGCGCTGGCGGGGTGCCTGGCCGGAGTGATGCTGGCAACCAAGGAAACAGCGTTGCTGGCGCTGGTGAGCGCCGGTGTTGCCGGCGCAGTCGCATTCCGGCCGCGAGGAGTAAGCTGGCGTACCGCTGGCGCCTTCGCGGCAGCGTTGGCATTTGCCCTTTCGATCCTGCTCGCTCCACTCTGGCGCTGGGGAGTAATGACGTTAGCGATTCAATCGTACCTTCATCGTGGACTGGCGCCCGGCTGGCATGCACATCCATGGCATTACTACCTGGACTTATTGACAGGCGCCGCCGGAGGCCCCGGCGAAGCGTTTCTATTGGCCCTGGCTATCGCCGGAGTTGTAATTGCCTTTCGCTCGGACAAGCCTATGTTGAGATTCGCCGCCTGGTACGGTATCCTACTCGCCTTTGTTTACTCTGTCATTCCTTATAAGACGCCATGGTGTATCATCGGCATGCTATATCCCTTCGCGCTTCTGGCCGGAGTGGCGGCGGAGACATTCGTGCGGCTTTGGCGTCCTCCGGTGCTGCTCCTATTGACCGCGGTAATGGCCCTTTCGGGGTGGGAAGCCTGGCAGGCATCCACCATTTACGCCAGTGATCCGCGAAACCAGTGGGCTTACTCACAAACAGGAACAGGCGTGTACGAGATTCGGGATCGCGTGCAGGCGTTCGTACAAGCCAGAGAACAAGGGCGCCAGGTGGCCGTTGACATCTACTCCCGCGAGAACCTGTGGCCGCTGCCCTGGTACCTGCGCGGCGATCCAAACGTGCGCTGGTGGCGCGCGGTGCCGGCGGAAGGGCATCCGGCGCCTATCGTTCTTGCTTCGCCCGCCATGGAGCCGGATCTTATCCACATGCTCTATGAGAGCCCGCCGCCCGGCGAGCGGGAACTCTACATGCGGATGTTCCCGGGGTATGTGGAACTTCGCCCTGGAGTCGAGATACGGGGCTACGTTTCCAAGCAACTCTGGGACAAACTGGAACAAGAGCAATGATGGCGCGCTGGTCCCCTTAGCTGAGGATTCCTGGTTACAGTGCGTGGTGGGCCTTGATCCAATCCGCATGGGCCTGCGCTTCTGCGTTGCGTCCCAGCATCCGGTAAATCTTCACCAATAGAAAATGAGCCGAACGTTGCAGCTCGGGATCCTCCGCATTCCGCGCCACCAGGCCGGCGTCCTCGAGTCCCTTCTGGGGCTCCTCCAGGGCCACATAGTCCTTGGCTCGCTCCAGCAGCGCGGGCGGGAACAGCGGCTCCCAGCGCAGAATCTCGTCCAGTAGAGCGTGCCGCTCGGCGTCGCGCTCGCGCAGTGCCAGGAACTGGTAGTAGAGGAAAGCGCTTTCGGGGATATGGCGCTCCAACTTTCGGTTGAGCTCCAGAGATTTCCGAAAAGCTGCGTCGGCCGCGTCGAAGCGGCCAAAATGCGTCTCGGTGAAACCGATCTGGCCCAGAATCATCAGCTTCAACTCGTCGTCGCGGACGCACGCCAGTCCCTTCCTGTACGCAGTGCCGGACTCTTCCGCCTTCAACTGGGCCGCCAGACAACGCCCGTAGAAATACCAGGCGGCAGCATTCTCGGGTTCGAGTTCGGCCGCGCGAGCCAGCAGCGCCCTGGCCAGTTCCAGAGACGATTTGCGCTGGCCCTTGTCATCGGCTACGATAATCCTGCCCACGGCGATCATCTCGTCCACGTCTCTCAGATGGGTCTTGAGCCACTCGATACGCTGGGATGTCCACGCAATCAGCGCTGCTTCGGGAAACGAAACGGCCAGCGCGTAGAACCGTTCTGAATTCGGATAGACCTTCGTTCCGCGCTCGCAGATGTCAAACGCCTTCGGAAAATCGTGATTTTCATTCGCCGCCCTGGCGGCCAGGATGTACGTCTGCTGCGGACTATGCGGGTTGGCTGCCAGAATCCCGTCCAGCAGCTTGTCCGCGGCCGCCGCGTCGCCGCCGCTCAGCAGCGCGCTCGCCAAAGCGGTGCGGGTTTCATCGTCGGCCGCGCGCGATGCCGCCAGCGGGCGCAGAAGCGCGATGGCCTTGGCGGGCTCGCCCTCGAGGTTGTAGATTCGCCCCAGAGTCTTGACCGCTTCGATCTGCGTGCCGTCCAGCCGCAGCGCTTCGATGAGTTGCGGCTGGGCCTCGGCCAGGCGCCCGTCGTTGAATAATAAGACTCCCAGAACCGCGTGCCCATCCGAGGAATCCGGCTCCAGCTTCAGGTAGGAGCGCAGCGCCGTGGCCGCCTCCGCGGGTTTGCCCAGTTGGACGTCGGCGACGCCCAGCGCGAAATACGCTTCGGCGAACCCCGGCCGCAGGCGCGTGATTTCCTCGAACGCCCGCGCCGCTTCGGCCACCTTGCCGGCCTTCATCAGCTCCTCCGCCGCGGCGAAGCTGCGCTGCGGGTCGGTACGCGCTGCGGCAGGCGTGCCTTGCGCCGCACAATTGGAGGAGGCGATGAACAACAGCACAACAAACAGGCGCATGGACATCCGTTGAGTTGAGTTTACACTGCGCACGGAGAAGAGATTGGGGAGGGAACGGCTCAAAAGGGAAGGGGGGGCGGCGCGGGCCGCTCCCCCCTTTTCGTTGCGTTGGTGGAAATGCTCTTAGAAGAAGAGCCTGCCCGAGATCTGCATCTGTCTCGGATCTTGCGCCGAAGACGTAATCAGGCCGAAGCTGGGATCGCCAATCGTACAATCTAAATTGCCCAATCCGCGGATATTGAACACGTTCTGCGCCTCGACCCGGAGCTGCAGGTAGACCTTGCCTTCCCGGGCGATGGAGAAGTTCTTCATCAGAGACGCGTCGTAGCTGGTCGAGTGGGGTTCCCGAATACCCCCAAAAATATTCGGGACATTGCCCGGAGTCAGCGGCTGCGGGGCGGTGAAATCGGATTCATTGAACAGCCGGGTCGTTGCGTTGCCGAGGTTGCCCCAGGTGCCGACATTGGTCAGGTTCGTCGCCGTCAACAGCGTGTTGGGATTGCCGCTGTAGTTGGACGCCTTGATCTGATTCATGGAGGTGATGCTGGCCCAAAGGCCTCCGGCGCCGTTGTTGCCGCCGGGGACACCGTCGCCCGAAGCTGCCGGGTCGGAGAGGTCCTCCCCAAAGGTGATTGGCGTGCCGGTGTGGAAAATATAGATGCCCGCATATTCCCATCCGCCGACGATTCCGTCGAGGACTTTGCCGCCCACGCCCTTCGGCGAGCCGAGGAACTTCCGGCCTCGTCCGAATGGGAACTGGTAGTCGTGGTAGAAGGTGATCCGGTGTGTCATATCCTCCGGACTTAAGCCATACAAATCGTTGATGGTCTGGAAGGATTGGTACTGTTTGGAGCCCGGCGTGACGCCGCCCAGGCCGCCGTTGGCCACCTCGCCGATATCGTCGAGCGACCTGCTGTAGGTATAGGTGAACAGGAACGTCATGCCTTGGGACAGCCGTTTCTGCAATTTCAAGGTGCCGGCGTTATAGTTGGCCTTGGCGATGTTGTTACCGTACGTAACCAGGCCGCCAAAGGCCGGGTTGGGGAGCTCCAGATCGCCGATCGGCACTGTCGGCCCCGTGGTAGCCCCGGAGTTGCTGTTATGTATATCGTTCGCCAACGGGTTGGCGACCTGGGTCTTGAACAAAGTGTTCAGCGTCGCGCTTCCGGTCAGAGCGGCCAGCGGGTAAGGCGAATTATAGAACGCCGCCAGCAGGTCGCCGCTGTGGTTGCCGTTGTAGCCGACCTCCAGCAGAATGTTCCCCGGCAGTTGCCGCTGAACCATGACGTTCCAGTTTTGCTCCAGTGGAGGATGCGAATTGATGTTCGTGCCTGCCTCCTCGTACTGGCTGCCGAGTGTGTAGTTTAGCCCGGTATTGGTCTTAGTGAAGGGGGTGTACTCGCCGGGCTGGAAAGCGAGCTGGTCGGTCGCAATCATCGGTCCGTTGATGGCGCCATTGAGACGGTCCGGATTACCCGGCATCGCCGCGGCGCCCACGTCCTCGGTCCAATCGTCCCAGTAATCGCCCGTGGCGGTGAGATACATCATGCCCCAGGACGCCCGGATCACGGTCTTGTTGTTGAGCGCGTAAGCGGCGCCCAGGCGCGGAGCGAACTGCCAGGGATGGTACTTGATAGCGGCATGGCCTGGACATGCCGGCGTCTCGACGTAACACGCCGCGCCGTCGGGCAGTACATTCCCAGCCGTTACCCAGCTGGGAGTCGGAATCGTTGCGATCTGCGCCGCCGACAGGCCCGCCGCTTGCAGCGACCCCGTCCAGCTATAGCCGGCCGGGATGGTCCATGCGCTCGGAGCGTTCGGGTTCCAGGCGTAGCTGTTGTTGTAGCGGTCGCTGATGGGCGACTCCATGTCCCAGCGCAGGCCCAGGTTCAGGGTCAACTTCTTGCTCACCTTGAAGTCGTCCTGGATGTAGGAGGCGTAGTAGTCCTGCCCGTTGGTCAAATTCAGCAGCGAATTCTGAGCGCCGCCGTTCGGTATGCCGAGCAGCCAGTCGCCCCACGAATTCCCCGCCCAGTCTGTAGCGCAAAAGACGGTGCAGCCATCGCGGTTGTCGTCGGTCTGGTCGGTGGCCCAGCCCTGATACATCTGGTCGTCGTAGAGCAATTCCCAGTGATTATCGAACATTTTTCTGACATCGACGCCCGTCTTGAACGTGTGCCGCCCCCAGATTTTCGTCACCGAGGAGACGAAATCGTAAGTGGTTTGGGTGTCCAGACTCTGGACATCCTGAGCCTGCTGGTTGCCGATGGGATCGCTCCAGCCTTGCGCATCCGACGACCAGACGCGCCAGTCAGTTCCCAACGGGGTGCCCTGAGTCAGTTGCGAGTAGATCGGGTCGATCGGAATATTCTCAGCGGCGCCCGTCGGGAAGTTATATAAGCTGCGATTGGGATTGTGCATCGCCGAGGCGTGCGCTTCCATAATCGTGGTGGGGTTGATGGTCCAGGTCCAACCCAGCGATGCAGTAAAGCCTCTCGACCTGACCTGCTGGTTGCCCGGACTGATGATGTCATAATACTCTGAATTCGCCAGATCGTAGTTATCGTTGTAATAGCGCAGAGTAAGGCGCTGATTGTCGGTCAGGTTGTGATCCATCCGGACTTCCCAACGATTTTCGTTCGTACCAGAGGACTTTTTCCCGAGCCACGCGTCCGTCTGGCTATTGCCCGGTTCGGACGGGTTGTTCGGCAGGGGCGCATAGTTGTCGATCAGCGTGGCCAGCGGGTTGATCCGCGCCGCCGGTATCATCTGACCGTTGTCGGGGAACAGCACAGCCTTTAGCAGGATGCCGCTTGAGTTAACCATGGTGTCGCCCGTCGGGTCGTACATCTGCACACCGGACCCTTGCGCGGTCAGCGTCGTCAGGTTGCCGTTGCGATCGTTCGCCGACGGCGACATGGTTTCTACCGGATTCCCGGCCGTGCGCAGCTTGACTCCGTCAAAGTTGAAGTAGAAGAACGTCTTGTTCTTGCCATTGTAAAGTTTCGGAATGACCACGGGACCGCCGATCGCCCCGCCGTAATCGTTATCGTGGAACCCCGTCCGCGGGGCCTTCTGGCCCGCCACGTAGGGCGTTTCGTTGTTCGCCTCCCACGTGTTGGCGTTGAACAGTTGATTCTTGAAATACTCGAATCCCTGCCCGTGCAACCCGTTCGTGCCGCCCAGCGTCGCCATCGTGACCAGCCCGCCGGAAACACGGCCATACTCGGCCGGGATGCCGTTGGTGATCACCTTGAACTCCGCCACCTGCTCCATCGTGGGCGTGCCAGCGGCGTATACCGCATGGTACTTGCCTGAATCCACCGAGTTGCCGTCCACCAGCACATCCATGCCCTGCATGCGGCCGCCGTTGATACGAACGTCGCTTCCCGGCGAGCCCGCCGGGTTATTCGCATTGGCGGTCCCGGAGATGTCACCCGTCAGGCGCAGCAGATTGAGTGGGTCGCGATCGAGCTGCGGTACGTTCTCGACCACCAGCGAGTTGATGACTTCACCCGTCTGCGCATCCTGTGTGCGCAGCAGCGGCGCTTCGCCCGTGACCGAGACGCTTTCGGTGATTGAGCCCACCTCCATCGCCAAATCCAAAGTGACCTTGCCGTCCACCTCCAGCGTGAGGCCCTTGCGCGACAAGGATTTGAACCCCTTGACCGCGACGTCGACCTCATAGTTGCCTGGCGGCACCTGAACGATGATGAAATCGCCGGTGCCTGATGTGACCGCCTTGTACTTCTCACCGGTATCGACATTCAGCGCCGTAACGGCCGCCTGGGCGATTCGCCCGCCGGTGGCGTCCGAAACCGTTCCCGCAAAAGTACCTGTTGTTGTTTGCCCCAGTATTGTGGCAAAGCTGCCAATCAATACGATAACGAATAGTAGCGTGACTAACCTGCGCACTCAGAACTCCTTTCCTGCTCGGCACCCTGTCCAGGTGCACACCTACCCTCTAAAGCGGTGACATGCCTTAGTCGTAGATAGCCTATTGCTGCTTCGACCTGAAGTCAAGCGGTTTCTTGCCCTTGGGCAATTGCTCAAGATGCGTTCTTGAGCATCCTGAAAAATGAGTAGTTATTAACCCCAGTCCCGAGCACTCGCCAGCGCGATCTCCTCTAGCTTTGGGGCTTGAGCAGATACTGCGCGGTGAGGTGATCGGTGACCAGCACGTTGACCAGTTGCCCCAGCACAGCCGCTCGGACCGCCTCGCGCTTGCTGACGCCGCCGGCTACGCCCACGACGCGCCGGATCCTCTTGATCTCATCCAGAGTGAGCCCGATGATCAGCTCGTCGAACTCCGAGTCGAACGGCCTTCCGCTGGCGTCGAAATAATGCAGATTCAGCGATCCCATCGCGCCGCGCGCGTGTAATTCGTCGACCGCGGAAGGATGGATGACCTTCCAGAATTCCTGCACCACGACGGAATTGGAGCGGCTCGCTCCAATGCCCACGAAAATCATGTCCGCCTTGCGTGCCTGTTCCAGGGTTCGCGCTACTTGCGGATCCCCCAAAAACGAATCCCGGGCTTCCCGCGTGCCCGCCACGGCGGGCGCCCCGAGCAGCACCGCTTCGGCCTTCAGCGCCTGCGCCAGACGCGTTGTCAGTTGCGTGGCGTAGGAATCATGGGTCGGATTCCCCAGTCCTCCTAAGCCCTGAATCACTCTCAAATCGGTGGCGTCCAGGTGCGGGGAATGCGGCATCGCGTTGACCATCCCCAGCAGCGAATTCCCGACGCTGATGACGATCTTGTCATGCGGTCGGATCACGCGGATCAGAAACTCGGCCGCGCCGGCTCCCACCTCCCGCGCGATCGTGGCCTGGGATTCGGGGTTGCCGCTGGTCGTGGTCTCGACCACGATCGCCTCGGCCAGCCCGAATCGTTCCTCCAGCCCGCGCTCCAGGTCCGAGAAAACCCCGATCAGTGGTTTGACCGTGATCTGCACCACCGCCAGGTCGTGCGCTTCGCGCAACATCCTCTGAACTTTTTGCCGGGAAAGACCGAGCCGTGCCCCAATCTCGTTCTGGTTGAGGCCGTTCTCGTAGTACAGCCGGGCCGTTTTCACCAGCAGTCTTCGGTGGTCCAGAGATCTTAACATTCGAGCAGCTGCTCAGACATGAACGCAATCTCACTTTTATCACGATTCGAGTTCTTGTCAAGGCGAATTCCGCCACGGCGTTGGAATGGGAGGAGTTTTTGCTCAGCCGATCCCTGGCCCGCGCTCTTGCCTGCCGTAGCTGAGGCGAAGGCGGGGCCCGAGCTCACGGCGCGCTCGATCGAAAAGGTGGAGCGATCGCTCGCCGCCGTGGTCGCCGAAATCGCGCGGCTCCACCATCTGCCCCTCGTTCAGCCCGAGCTCGCGCCGCAGCCGCGCTTGGATTTCCATCATCGTCAGATCCGGCTGCTCCCGAATCCAGACCCGCGACTGCGCCCGCTCCGGCATACTGGGAGCAAGCCCATGCCGGGAATTTTGTACCTGGTTGCCACACCCATCGGCAATCTGGCCGATATCACCTACCGCGCCGTCGAGACGCTGCGCGCCGTGGCGGCCATCGCTTGCGAAGACACCCGCCAAACCCGTAAGTTGTTGGACCATTACAATATCCAGCGCCCGCTCGTCAGCTACCACGAGCATAACGAAGGCCAACGCACTCCCGCTTTGATCGCTCGCCTGAGTGCGGGCGAGGACATCGCCCTGGTCTCGGACGCCGGCACGCCGCTGATTTCCGACCCCGGTTATCGGCTGGTGAATGCCGCGGCGGAGGCCGGGATCGCGGTGGTTCCGATCCCCGGAGCGTCGGCGCTGATATGCGCGCTGTCGGCGTCCGGATTGCCCACTGATTCCTTCTATTTTCACGGCTTTCTGCCGCGCAAGAGCGGGGAGCGGCGGCGCTTTTTGGCGGCGCTGGCGGGGCTGGAGACGGTGCACGTATTCTACGAAGCGCCGCACCGCGTCCTGGAGACGCTCGAGGACCTGGAATCGGCGCTGGGCGATCCGCCGGTGGTGGCGGGGCGGGAACTGACCAAGCTGCACGAGGAGTTCCTGCGCGGACGCGCGTCGGAAGTGCGGGCTACGCTGGCCGGGCGCGACGCGGTGCGGGGCGAGTTCACGCTCCTCGTCGGCCCGCTGCGGCCCGCGGCCGTTGCGGAAGAAGCGACGGCCGCCGAACAAGTCGCGGCGCTGGAGAAGAGCGGGATGCCGCGCATGGACGCGATCAAGGAAGTGGCGCGGCGGCGCGGATTGCCAAAGCGCGAGGTTTACGCGCAGGTCGAAATCCAGAACAAGAGGTGAGGCGCGGAGCGTTGACGCAAGCTGGACCTGGAGGTCCAGCGCAGGTCTGGACGGCGAGCCCCACCGCGAGCAACCGCTCATGGTCGCGGCTCTGAAACGAGGTCATTCATTCCCAATGGGCTGTCGGACGGCGCGAGTGTGGCGGCGGCTCGAAGAATGCCCTTTGCAGCAGCATGCCTGGTGGCGATGAGAGTTCGGACGGCCGGACCGGTTGTGCAGGTCGGGCGGGTTGAAAACCGGGCGGCCCCTCGACCTGGTAGTAACCTCTCGGTTGGTTTTTTCATCTACGAAATGGTAAGGATTGACTATGGACGTTCAGATCCGAGTTCAACGCTGGGTCATCTGGTGGCTGTATACAGGCGTGGCGCTGGGCGTGATCGCCATCGGAAACATTCTGGGCCGGGATTTGAGCCGCGAGCAGATCAAAATTATCCTCTTCCTGGGGGTGGTTTTCTGGCTGCTGGGGGGCATGGTGAGTTACGCACTGCATGCGGTTCAGTTCGAGCATCCGAGTCCGCCGCTCGCGCCGGCGCCAAGAGGCGCACCCGAAAAAGAATGGCACGCCGCTTCCGATTTCCTGCTGCCCGGGGGGCGCAAGAGCATTCTGCCGCCCAGATACTGAAGGCCGGCGGAGGCGTGCGGGCGCCGTCTCGCGAAACCAGCGATTGCGTGTACTGTCCCCGGCTTCCGGCTTGTCCCCGGCTTCCCGGCTTCCGGGACGCAGATGCCCCGAAGCCGGCCTAGGCCTTGAATAAGGAACCTGGATTATCCTTCACGACGAGGCCGTCGCCGTGGCCGCCGAGATCGAGCATCAATTGCCTGATGGCGCCTTTGTGCAGGACGTTCTGGCTGATGGCGCAGTGCTCGAGACCCTGGTAGATGATCCCGTAGGAAGGCGAATAAACGCCCGTGGCATCGTCGTCCCGGCCGACCTGCATGGTGTTGGCGCAACAGCTGATCCCGCGGCCGCCTTCCAGCCGGATCTGGGCCGAATCGTAACTGTCCGCCGGGGCCGATTTGCCGCTGCGGCGCATGATATTGCCGCTGACGGTGATGAGCTCGCAGGGCTGCTCCGCGCGCTTGAGGAGCGCCAAGCCGCAGGTTCCGGCGCGATCGAAGAAATTGCCGGTGATGTTGTAACTGTCGCCGCCGCAGATGAGAATTCCTTCGCGGTTCCACTCGATGCGGTTGCCGGTGAAGGTGCAGGAAGCGTTCTCCTCGCGCGCCGCAAACCCGGCGCCGCGATTGCCGGACAACCAGTTGTCCATCAGGAAGCCGTCCCAGCCGCGGAGCGAGATGCCATCGCCGGCGCAGTAGGCGATCATGCATTGGCGGATGGTGAAACACCAGGCGCGCTGGAGGCGCACGCCGTCGCCGCTGAAATTCGTGATTTGCGAACGCTCGACGCGAAACGTGTCCTCGCGCATGTAGGTTGGTTTATTGAGGAGAATTCCGTGCACGCCGTGGCCGAGATGGCGTCCTTCCAGGCTCAGACCGTCGATGGTACAGCCGAAGGCGGCGGTGATGTTGAGGAGACACGCGGCTTGCTCGTCGATGAGCCGCAGCACGGAGCCGCCTCCACCTCTGTAATCCCAGGCTGGAACGCCGATCAGGCCGACGTGGGGCCGCAACTGCAGCTCGCCGGTGAGATAGACGCCCGGCGGGATCAGCACCG
>JBKQPG010000033.1:0-68169 GCA_052145115.1 Bryobacteraceae bacterium | reverse complement strand
GCCTTGATGCGCAGGTGTTGTTTGATCCATTTAAAGAACAGCTCGATGCGCCAGTGGCAGCGATAGAGTTCGGCGATGGTCAGGGCGGGCAGAGCGAGGTGATTGGTGAGAAACACGATCGGCTGGACGTCGAGCGAGGCGCGATAGCTGATGCGGCGCGCGGGTGCGGCGAAGTCATAACGCGAGGTCAGGCCGGAGAAGCGGATGAGCTGGTCTTTCAGCAGGCCGGTGACGGCGGGGACGGGGCGCGACTCGCAATCGACGAAGCGGGTGGTTTTCAAATTGCGGGTGACGAAGAACGCGCCAGACTGGTGCAGCCGGCGCAGGCGTTTGAAGTCCAGATAGGCGCGGTCCAGGATGTAGAACGCGCCGGGTTCGTAGACCAGCTGGTCGAGCGTGCTGAGGTCGGAGATGCGGCCGGGGGTGATGCGGATGAAGCGGGGGATGGAGCCGCGCGGATCGAGCAGGGTGTGGAGTTTGATGGCTCCCCGCTGGTGATGGAACGGCGCCCAGGGACATAGCGACAGGCACAAATCGATGGTCGTGGAGTCGAGGGCATAGACCGTATCGGCGAGTTCCAGGCCGAACCAATCGCCGGCATACAGCGGCCGCGCGATGGTGATCAGCGTCTGGGCGAAGTCGGCGTAGAGCTGCCAACTGCGGCGCTCATTGGCGTCGGCCAGCGTCGAGCGCGCAACCGCGGGGGCGCGCATGCCCAGGTGATACAGGCTCGGCGCGGTGCGCAGACAGGCCTCGATGTCGCGCAGGCTTTCGCGATAGGTGAGCGGCGCGAAAGCCATGCACAGGAACTGGTCCCAGCAGGAGAAACGCCGCAGCCGGCGAGCGGCCCCGTGGCGCGCCACCGCGCGCTGGAACGCGCGCTGCGGCACGAGATCCATCAATTGAGAAAACACCGTGCGGCCTTCGTGCATAGACCGCAACTATGCCGCAAGAATTCAAGTCGATTCACCTCAGAAACCCCTGCAACTTGCTGATCAATAGTGACTTACTGAGATTCCATGAACGCTTAACCGGACAGCAGTGAAGGTTTTAATGTTTTGGGTCCGTAACTCATTGATTCTTTGTTCAAAACGGTAAGCCCTTACGTTTCCCCATTTGGGAGTAGGCGCCGCCCGGCAACCAACCGCGTCCCATTCCGGCCTTCGGGATCAGGCTTCAGCGGAAGCCCGAGACTTACTCCAGCTCCATCCGCCGCAGGTGGACCCAGCTCTTGATCGCGAACGCCGCCAGCAGGATCAACACCAGCCAGCGCAGGCCGCCGTCCAGTGTCGTCCACGCCAGCACCGCCAGCACGCCGTAGGCGCCCAACGCCTGGTAGAAGCGCTTCCGCGCGGCCGGGTCCGGCGTGGGAACGGGCGCGGGCGTGGGTGGCTGAGCCATTCGCGTCCGCCTACCTCTGCCGCGGCATGTTGTAGTTGAACACCAGTTGCAGCCGCGCCTCCTGCCCTTTGAAACCGGCCGGCAGCGGCGGAAACGGCACCGCCCCGCTGACGCCTGCCACGGCCGCGCGGTCCAGCGCGTTGGCGCCCGACTCCTCGGCAATCACCAGCTTCGTCACCCGCCCGTTGCGATCCACCGCGAACTGGATCACCACCTGCCCCGACCGCCCGTAGCGCACGCTTTCCGGCATCACGCTGAACCAACTGCGCCGCACCGCCGACAGCACCTGAATCAGGTACGGCCTGAAATCGACGCCCTGCGGGTCGCTCATCAGCTCCAGCGCGCTCTGCCGCTGCGCCGCGGGCGCACCCCGCTGCTGCAGGCTGTCCAGCGCCCCTCCCAGGCCCTGGCCGTTGTCGCCGACCACCACGCCGGAGCCGCCCGCCCCGTTCCGGATCACCGCCCGCAGCGCTTCGTCCACGCCCGTCTTGGGCACCTCGATGTGCGGCCCGCCCAGGCCCAGCGGCTTGGGCGAGCGGTCCGGTCCTCCCACCGGCTCGAACGGGCTCTTTTTCTGCGGCGGCGGTGGCGGCTGCGCCGGCGGCAGCGGCGGCATCTTCAGCGCCGCCACGTTGCCCGGCTGCGGAACGTCGATGTGCGGCGCTTCGATCGGCTGAGCCGAGGGGGTCGGAGGCGCGGGCGCGCCCGGCGGCGCGCTGCCCGGCGCCGGCCGCATCGCCGGAATGTGGAGCTGCGGCTTGGGCAGCAAACTGGCCAGGTCCACCTCCTCAGCCGGCTGGTTGACCTGGGGCGCCTTCTGCGTCAGCTTGAACTCCTCCGGGTCGAGCCGCGGCTCCACCAGCGGCGTCGCGTTCTTCAGCGCCAGCTCCATCCGCCAGCGCTCGTCCGGGCGGCCCGCTCCGCCCGGCGCGTTCCACAGCAGCAGCACCAGCGCCACGTGCCACGCTACCGCTCCCGCCGCGGCGATGCGGTGCCGCCGCCGCGTCTCCGGCTCACGCCACTCCAGCAGGAACCCGGGCGCCGCCTGGTCGCCATGCCAATATCGCTGAAAATCGGATTCCATTCGCTCCGCAAGGGAAAGACGTCGTCGCTAGGCACTGGGGTTGCGCGCCCACACGCCGGATGCGCCCGGCGCGCGCGTCAGGCCCGCAAATGCCGTGCTACCAGCGCGGCATGTTCTTCGATCTTATCAAGGATCTCCCGCGCCAACTCCAGCGCTCCGAGCGCCGCCAGCCCGTCCACCAGCGGCGTCGCGCGCCGCTCCGCGCAGTCCAGGAAATGCTCGAACTGCAGCTTCAGCGGCTCGCCCTTCAGCACCGCCAGTTGCCGGAAACTCACCTGCCGGTCGCGCCCCACGCCCACCACCACGCAGTCCTGCCGCGCATAGTCCACCGAGACGTATTGCCCCGGCTGGAAGAAGCGCAGCTTGCGCACCTTCTCGGTGGAAACCCTGCTGGCCGTCAGGTTGGCCACGCAACCGTTGGGGAACGCCAGCCGCACGTTGGCGATGTCCACCTTGCCGCTCATGACGGAAATCCCCGCCGCCCGCACCTCCTCCGGCCGGCCGCGCGTCATCGCCAGGAGGATATCCAGGTCGTGGATCATCAGGTCGGAGACCACGCTCACGTCCAGGCTGCGCGGCGTGAACAGGCTCAGCCGGTGGATCTCGAAAAACAGCGGGATGGTCGCCTCCGCCATCGCCGCCCGCACCGCCGGGTTGAAGCGCTCCAGGTGGCCGCATTGCAACACCCGCCCGCGGTCGGCGGCCTTGTCCACCAGCGCCCGCGCTTCGCCCAGACTGGCCGCGATCGGCTTTTCCACCAGCACGTCCAGCCCTTCGTCGATCAGCCGGCAGGCCACCTCGCAGTGGGCCGCCGTCGGCACGGCGACAATCGCCGCATCGGCCGCGTCCGCGGCCTCTTCCAGAGTCTCCAGAACCGGGCATCCGAACTCCGTCCCTGCGGCTTGCGCCCGGGCGGAATCCGTATCGACGACGCCGGCCAGCACGGCGCGCTCCGACTCGCGAACCACCCGCAGGTGATTGCGCCCGAAGGCTCCCGCGCCAATCACGGCAATGCGGCGCTGGTCCTTCATGCCGGCCCCCGGGCTTGCTCAGAGTTCTGCCCCGGATCTGGCTCCGGCCGGCAGCCCACGATGGCGATGCCCGCCTGCGCGGCCAGCTCCAGCATCTCGTCGCGGTCCAGCAGCAGCGTGCGGCCGGCATCCAGCGCCAGCGCCGTGGCCCCGCACTCGGCCATCGCGCGGATTGTGCCTGGCCCGGCCACCGGCACGTCGAACAGCAGGTGCTGCCGCCGCTCGGAGACCTTCACCAGCCGCAGCGGCCGGCCGTTCACCAACGCCGCGGCGCGTCGCAGCATCGCGTCGGTGCCTTCCATCGCCTCGACGGCGACGCAGGCCCGTTCGCTCACCGCCACGCTCTGGCCGACATCCACCCGCGCCAACGCCTGCGCCACGCGCCGCCCGTAGTGGATGTCCTTCTGCTCCTCGCCGTCCGGCTTGCGCCGCGCCAGGGAGCCCTCCCCGGCCAGCAGCGGCTTCAGCAGCAGCGTCGAGTCGGCCAGCCGGATGCCCTCTTTCTCCAATTCCCGCCGCACCCCGCCGATCAGCGCATCCGTATTGCGCGCCGGCAGCGACGCCAGCATCTGCAGCATCCGCCAATCGGGCTTGAGCGCCGAAAACAGGGACGTGTGTTTCACCTGGCCGGCCATGATCACTTCGCTGATCTGCTCCGCGTGCAGGATGTCGATCAGCCGGCTCAGCTCGGCGATGGTCAGCCAGTGGCATGCCACGCCCAGCGTCTCGACTTCCGGCGGCGCATTGTCGCGGATCGCCAGCACAACCACTTCATGGCCCAGCGCCCGCGCCGTTTCCAGCGCCAGCACCGGAAAGCGGCCGCTGCCGGCGATCAGCCCGTATCTCACTTGATGAACCCGCGTTGGGCCGAGCGGATGAACGCGATCAGCTCGTCCACTTCCACGCACGGCGGCGTTTCGGCCTGGATCTGCTCCAGCGCCTGCGACGTGTTGAGCCCGGCGCTCGTCAGCAGCCGGAAGGCTTTGTGCAGCCGCTCGATCGAATCGCCCGAGAAGCCGCGCCGCTTCAGGCCGACTTTGTTCTCGCCGAAGACCTTCGACTCGCGCGGCGTGACGGTCTGCGAATACGGCAGCACATCCTGCGTCAGCACGCTGTAGCCGCCCACGAAGGCGTGCTGGCCGATGCGGCAGAACTGGTGCACCCCGGTGAAGGCCTCCACAATCGCCCAGTCCCCGATGGTCACGTGCCCGGCCATGGTCACCGCGTTGCCCAGGATGCAGTGGCTGCCGATGTCGGCGTCGTGCGCGATGTGGGCGTAGGCCATGATCAGGTTATCGTCGCCGATGCGGGTCACGAGTCCGCCGCCCTGGGTGCCGCGGTGGATGGAGACGAATTCACGGATGCGGTTGCGATTGCCGATGCGCGTCTCGGCGCGCTCGCCGCGGTACTTCATGTCCTGCGACGCCACGCCAACGGTCGCATAGGGGTAGAAGAGGTTGTCCTCGCCGATCCACGCCGGCCCCTCCAGATACAGGTTCGCCATCAGCCGGGTGCGGGCCCCGATCTCCACCTCCGCGCCGACGATGCAGTACGGCCCGATCTCCGCGTCGGGATGGATGCGAGCCGCCGGGTCGACGATGGCCGTGGGATGAATCGCCATCGCGCGGCGCTCCTAATCGCTTAGGCGTGGCGCGGCGGGCTTGGAAGGCCGGTCGGAGACGATGCACATCACGGTGGCCTCGGCCACCACCACGCCGTCGACGGTCGCCACGCCCTGGGCCTTCACCGCCGTGGCCTTCTTCTTGAGGATCTTCATGTCGATGCGCAGCGTGTCGCCGGGCAGCACGGGCTTGCGGAACTTGGCCTCCTCGATCGAGGCGAACAGCACCAGCTTGCTAGCGCGGTCGGGCACGTCGAAGAGCACCCGGATGCCCGCCACCTGCGCCATGGCCTCGACAATCAGCACACCGGGCATGACCGGGAAGTCGGGGAAGTGGCCGGCGAAGAAGGGCTCGTTGGCGGTCACGTTCTTGATGCCGACAATGCGATCGGGCTCCATTTCCACGATCCGGTCCACCAGCAGAAATGGAAACCGGTGCGGCAGGATATCCCGGATCTCGATATTTTCGAGGACTACCATGGCGAAAGCGTTATTCTAGCAGGGACCAGGAGCGGGAGACGAATCATGAACCCGGTGCAGGCGTGGATCGAGGCCCGGCGCGAGGAGCTGATCGCGCTCTTGCGAGAGTTCGTGGAGTGTGAATCGCCCAGCGACGACGGGGCCGCGGTGAACCGCTTTCAGGAAATGCTGGCCAGCCGGCTGGGCGGTTTCGCCCGGGCGCGCTTCTATCCCAGTGCGATCCGCGGCCGGGGCCGCAATCTGCTGCTCGAATTCGACCTGCCGGGGCCGCGCCGCAAGCGCCGCGGTCCCATTCTGGCCGTCGGCCACGCCGACACGGTGTGGCGCCTGGGCACGTTGCGCGAGATGCCCTTCCGCCGCGCCGAAGGCCGCCTGTGGGGCCCCGGCGTGCTGGATATGAAGGGCGGGTTGGCGCTGTTCATCTACGCTCTGAAGGCGCTCCAGGCGCTGGAGTTGCCGCTGGGGCGCAAGATCCGCCTATGGGTGGTGAGCGACGAAGAGGTGGGCAGCACGGGTTCGCGCGCGCGTACCGAGGCCCTGGCGCGAGCCGCGCGCGCGGTGCTGGTTCTGGAGCCCTCAACCGGCCTGGAGGGCAAGCTGAAGACGGCCCGCAAGGGTGTCGGCATCTATCATCTGGCCGTCAGCGGCCGCGCCGCTCACGCCGGCGTGGACTTCGCCGCGGGCGCCAGCGCGATCGTCGAACTGGCGCGGCAGATCGGCGTACTGACCTCTTTCACCGATTTGAAGAAAGGCATCACCGTGAACCCCGGCGTTATCTCCGGCGGCTCGCGCAGCAACGTCGTCGCAGCCGCGGCCGAAGCCGAGGTGGACGTGCGCGTGGCGCGCCTGGGTGACGCCGCGCGCCTCGACCGCCGCTTCCGCGCCTTGACGCCCTTCGACGCGCGCTGCAGGCTCGAAATCAGCGGCGGTTTGAACCGTCCGCCGATGGAGCGCACGGCACAAGGGGCGGCGTTATTCCGCGCGGCGCGCTCCATCGCCCGTCGGGAATTGGGTCTGGAACTCGAGGAAAGCTCGAGCGGCGGCGGCTCCGACGGCAACTTCACCGCCACGCAGGGCGTTCCCACGCTGGACGGCATCGGCGCTGTCGGCGAGGGCCTGCACGCGCCGCACGAATCGCTGCTCGAGGCCTGCCTGGCGCCCCGCGCCGCGCTGCTGGCCCTGCTCGTGCGCCATCTGGGACAATAAAAAGTTGGGGCCATTTTCGGCCCCTTCGTCGGATGGTTGCAACGGGCGCTTATTACGGCATTGTCGCTGCGGTCGTGGGCTTGGCGCTATGGCTGTTGGTGTCACCGTGGGCCGCCCTGCCGGTGATCCTTGTCGGCCTGTTTTGCCTGTGGTTCTTCCGCGATCCCGAGCGCGCCATTCCGCGCGGTCCGGTCGCCGTTGCGCCGGCCGATGGCAAGATCGTATGCCTGCGCCACAAGCCTGAATCGGCCCAGGTGTGCATCTTCATGAGCCTGCTCGACGTGCATGTCAACCGCACGCCCATCGGCGGCAAGGTGGTGGACGTGACCTATAGCCCGGGCCGCTTCATGGCCGCCAGCCGCGACGAAGCGTCGTACGCCAACGAGCGCAACACGCTCACCGTGGAATCGCGCGATGGCGTGCGCGTCACCTTCTCGCAGATCGCCGGCCTGCTCGCGCGGCGCATCGTGTGCCGCGTCAAGCCCGGCGATTACGTCACCACCGGCGAGCGCATCGGCCTGATCCAGTTCGGTTCGCGTGTGGACGTCGACTTGGGCCCCGAATGGAGGGTCGAGGTACACGAGGGCCAGCGCGTCAAGGCTGGAGCCACGGTGCTGGCGCGCCGTACGACGGCCGAGGGTTAGCGTCATGCTGCCACGCCTCAATCTGCGCGAGCGCCTGGTCGATCCGAAATCGCCCGAGCGCCGTCCCCGCCGTGCCGCCTACGCCCTGCCGACCCTGTTCACTGCCGGGAACCTGTATCTCGGTTTTCTAGCGATCCTGCAGTCGATCGAAGGCGCGCTGTACGCCTCCGGCGGCCATTACGGTTTCAATTCGCACTTCGAACTGGCCGCCAAGGCCATCGGCGTCGCGGTCTTCCTGGACGGCCTTGACGGCCGCATTGCCCGGCTGACGAATACGGCCAGCGAATTCGGCCGCGAACTCGATTCACTGGCCGACGTTATCAGCTTCGGCATCGCCCCGGCGGTGCTGGGCTTCGTGTGGGGCTTCCTGTTCCTGGACGTTTCGACGCCCGAGCCACTGCGCCGTTACATTGTCGAGGCGGGCTACTTCCTGGTCTTCGCCTTCGTGTTGTGCGGTGCGGCGCGACTGGCGCGTTTTAATGTCACCGAGAATCCGGTGCCGCGCAATCCGGGCCGCCCCGACCGCAAATATTTCGTCGGCCTTCCCATCCCGGCGGCCGCGGCGATGGTGGCGGCGCTAGTCTACTTTTTCGGTTCTCAGCCGTTGATGTACTGGCCGCTGGTTTGCGCCTGGCTGGCGCTGCTGGCCCTGCTCTCCTTCCTGATGATCTGCCTGTGGCGCTATCGCAGCTTCAAGGACCTCAACCTGCTGCGCCCCCGCTCTCCGCTCACCGTGGTCGTTCTGGGCATCGCGATTTACGCCATCTGGAATTTCTCCCAGATCTTCTTACTGCTGCTCGCCACTTCCTATGTTTCCAGCGGCATCCTGGTGCGATTTGCCGGCATCCTGCGGCGGCGGTTCTTCCCGCGCCGGCCCGCGCCCGACCTCGGCTCCGGTGCACACTGAGAATGAGCGGACTGGAACATTCAACCACGATGACTCGCGCCAGGTGGGTGCTGATCGGTGGCGAAACCCTGCTCGGCCAGGAGGTCCGGGAACTGGTGGAGGAGCGCAAGCTGCCCATCGACCTGGTCCTGGCCTCGGCCGGGCCGCAGGAACGCGTCCTGACCGCCAGCGGGGACGAATTGGCCGTGATCCCTGCGCTAGACGACGTTTCGGTGGAGGAGGCCCGCGTGCTGATCCTCGCCGGCGCCGCCGAAACGCACCGCGAAGCCCAGCGCCTGGCGCTGGCCGCCCGGCGCCCTCCAGCGCTGATCGACGCCACCGGGGCGTTGGAGCATCTGGCCGAAGCCCGCGTCTGCGCCCCGGTGCTCGACCTCCCGCCGTTCGGCGGCGCCAGCCAGGTCCACGTCCCCGCCCATCCGCTGGCCGTCGCGCTGGCCCGGCTGTTGGCGGCTTTTCAAAAGCCGCGGGTGGCGCGCTGTGTCGTCACGGTCTTCGAACCCGCCAGCGAGCGCGGCCGCGCCGGGCTCGACGAGCTGCATCAGCAGACCATCAGCCTGTTGAACCTCAAGGCCCTGCCCAAGGAGATTTTCGACGCCCAGGTGGCCTTCAACCTGCTGCCGCGCTACGGCCAGGACGCGCCGCTGGCGCTGGCGGCGGTGGAGCGCCGCATCGACCAGCACCTGGCGTCCTTGCTGGGGCCGCTGGGCCTGGGCGGGCCTTCACTGCGCCTGCTGCACGCGCCGGTGTTCCACGGCTACGCGCTGAATGTGTGGCTGGAATTCAACTCTGCCGTGGCCGCCGACGAGGTCGCCCGCGCTCTGGCGGCGGCCGCTTTCGACGTGCGCGGTCCGGACCAGGAGCCCGGCTCAAACACCGCCACCGCCGGCGAGAGCGGTATCACGGCCAGCGACCTGACGCCCGACCGCAACGCCGCGCACGCCTTCTGGCTGTGGCTGGCCTTCGACAACCTGCGCGCCCACGCCGACAATGTGCTGCTCACCGCGGCGCTGCTCAGCCGCCCATTGTCGCAGGGAGAAGTGTCGAAGGGAGACGCACGGAAATGAATGCCGCGGCAGCGGGACGAAAACTCCGCACGGCCTTGCCGGCCCCGCTGGCGGCCCTGTTGCTGGCCAGCCTCGCGGGCTGCGGCTACCATCTCGGCGGCCAGGGCGACATGCTGCCCAAGAGCTTGCACACCATCGCCTTGCCCGCGTTCACCAACGCCACGACGAAATACAAGCTCACCGGCCTGTTGCCGCAGGAGATCGGACGCGAGTTCACGGCCCGCACCCGTTACCAGGTGGTCTCCGACCCCAACAACGCCGACGCCGTCCTGGAGGGCGTGATCAAGGGCTATTACGGCGCACCCACGGTTTACGACCCCGCCACCGGGCGTTCCACGGGCGTACTGCTCAGCGTGTGGCTGAACCTCACCCTGCGCGAGCGCGCCACGAAAAAGGTGCTCTGGTCGCGCACCAACATGGAGGTCCGGGAACGCTACGAAATCACTACCGACCAGCGTTCCTACATCGACGAGAGCGACGCCGCGCTGGCGCGCCTAAGCCGCAGCGTGGCCCAGCAGGTGGTCAGTTCGATCCTGGAGGCGTGGTAGGGTCGCCGTGACGCCCGAGCAGTTCATCCGCTCGCTGCAGCTTCAGCCGCCCCGGCCGGCGTACCTCTTCCTGGGCCCCGAGATCCACCGTCGCCGGCAGTGCCGCGAGGCGCTGCTGGACAAGGTTCTGCCGCCCGAAGAGCGCTCCAGCGGGTTGACGCGCCACGATCTCGACACCCTGCCGCTGAGCGAAGTCCTGGACGACGCGCGCTCGATGTCGCTGTTCGCCGGCAACCGCGTCATCTGGGTGGGCGCGGCCGAATCCGCGCTGCCACGCGGCCGTGCCGCCACCGCCGAAGCGGACGCCGGGGAAGGCGACGCCGCGGGCGCCGCCAAGGGCGATGCCGCCCTGCTGGCCGCGTATTGCAACGACCCGACCCCCGGCGTGGTCCTGGTGTTCGACTGCTCGCGTTACGATTTTGAAGGCGAGGACAAGGCGCGCTGTGAACGCGTCGCCAAGTTCTACGCCGCCATCCCCGCCAGCGTCGAGTTCCATCACACCACCGCCGTTGAGGCGCGGGCCTTTGCCCAGCAGCGTGCCGCCGAACTGGGCCTGCGCATCGGCCCGCCCCAGCTCGACCGGCTGGTCGAGGCCACTGCCGCCGACCTGGCGCGCCTGGTGAACGAACTCGACAAGCTGGCGCTCTACGCCCCGCCCGGCGGCGAAATCAGCGCCCAGGACATCGCGGCCCTGGTGCCGAACCTCTCCGAAACGACGATTTTCGCCCTGGTCAACGCCCTGGCCCGGCGCGACCGCCTGGAATCGCTGCGCCTGCTGGACACGCTCATCCGCGAAGGTGAATACCTGCCGCTGGCTCTGACCTTCCTCGGCACGCTGCTGCGCCTGGCCCTGGCCGCCCGTGAACAGCAATTGCGTTCCGTCCAGGACGTCCAGACTTACTTCCAGCGCCAGGGGATCGCGATGTGGCGCACGCGCGCCGAGCAGGTCTACAACGCCAGTCTGAAGTTCCCCCGCGAAACGCTCGAGCAGGCCATCTCGCTGGTCTTCCGGGCGGACCGCGACCTCAAGGGCAACCGCCCCGACGATCGCATTGTCCTGGAGGATTTTGTGCTGCGCCTCACTTGATGCAAGGCGCTGAAATGGAGAGTTTTACGCCGAGGCTGGCGCGCCCGTGAGGGCCTTCAGGTGCTGGTGGATGCGGGCCTTGTAGCGCGCCGCGGTGTTGTCCTTGATGATGCCCCACCGGGCCGCCCGGTCGACGATCGAAAACGTCTCCGGCAGCAGTGCCGCAGCCGCCTGCGCGTCTTTCTTTGCAAGCGTCTTGCGCATGCTCCGGACCGCCAGCCGCATCCGGCTCCGCCGCATCCGGTTCACCTTCGTCCGTCGCTCGGTGATCCGGATCCGCTTCAACGAGGAAAAATGATTCGCCATTGCTAGTCGTTATGCACCTTAACCCGAAGTGTTACAGTCTTTAGGGTATCGCATCCGCTGGTGGTCCGTCAAAACCGTGCCGCATACAAAAAGCAGGGCTTGCGGCCGGCACGGTCCGCAAGCCCCGAATGGCTGAAACGGCCGCAATGGCCGCTTCCCGGAAATCCCCGGTGGTGGGAGGTCACCCTGGTTCCCCGGGTGGATTTCCGTGTTTCCCTCGTCTACAACTAACAACGGAGCCCGTGACGTTTGGGTTACTAGTGATGTGCATGATGCCGGCGCCGCTCAGGAGCGCCCGATCCGCCGCGCCCGCAGAAACGAATGCACCCCGAAGCCCAGCATCAGCACCGCCAGCACCACGGCCAGCCCGAACTTGAGCGAGTTCGCCGGATCCCCGTCCAGTTCGTGGTACCCGCGGCGCACCGGCCCGATCGATACCAGCAGCGCCAGCATAAAGAAAACAAAGCCCAGGATTTCGTTCCACAGAACGTGCAGCGGCTTGATCACGCCCGGCACGAACGAGCGGATAAAGGCCTTGGCGATGCGCTCTGCGGATTGTTTGGTGGGCCACGCGCGGGGCATGAAAGTGCCGGCAATTCATGGTACCAAGCCGAGGGAACCGCTAATGCTCCCGCTGCGTCGTCCGATAGTAGGAGCGTGCACATGCGAACTGGCCGGACAGCCGGAATCGAGTCCACGGGAAGGACGGCCAAATTCAAGTCGGGCGCTTGCGGGCCGATGCTATTCTGAAGGTGGCGGAAGGGGAATCGCCTTGGACGAACGTCTCAAGCAGTTGATGCAGGAATTGGGCAACGCCATCAACGACTCGCTCTCCGATTCGGAACGGATTGCCGAGGCCATTGGCGAGATCCGGAAGGCCGGCTATGACGTCTTCCTGATCCTGGAGGCCACCATCGGCTTCAACAAGCGCTCCTCCGACGGCGAAGCCGCTGAGGACGATCAGGCCGAAACGCATATCGAAGTCACCGAGGAGCAGCCCTCGCGCGCCCGCCGCGGCGAAACCGGCGTCCGCCTGAAATTCACTACCCAGGACCAGAAATTCCTGCGCGCCCTGAAAATCTCGGTGGAGGAAGATTCGTCACACGAGTAGCCGGCAGTGCGCGGTCACGCGCGGTCCCGCTCATTCCTGGAAGAAATTGCCCATGCCGCGGAAGCGCGCGTAGCGGTCCGCGACCAACTGCTCGCCTGATAGATCCTTCAGCTCGTCCAGCGTGCGCACCAGTTCCTGGCGCAGATTCTCGGCCGCCAGGTCGGGGTTTTCCTGAGCCCCGCCGGGCGGTTCAGCGACAATTCGGTCGATCAGCCCGAGTGCGCTCAAGTCGGGCGCCGTCAGCCGCAGCGCGGAGGCCGCCAGCGCGCCCATCGAGGCGTCCCGATAGATGATCGCCGCGCAGCTTTCCGGCGAAATCACGCTGTAGATCGCATTTTCCAGCATCAACACCCGGTTGCCGATGCCCAGCGCCAGGGCGCCGCCGCTGCCGCCTTCGCCGATCACCGCCACCACGATCGGCGTCTCCAGCCGCGCCATCTCGCGCAGGTTAAACGCGATCGCCTCGGCCTGCCCGCGCTCCTCCGCGTCGATGCCCGGATAGGCCCCCGGCGTATCCAGGAACGTGATCACCGGACGGCCGAATTTGGCCGCCAGTTCCATCACCCGCAGCGCCTTACGATACCCTTCCGGCTTGGGCATGCCGAAGTTGCGCAGCAGCTTCTGCTTGGTGTCGCGGCCCTTCTGCTGGCCCACCAGCATCACCGCCCGGCCGCTCACATGGCCGTAGCCGCAGACGATCGCCGCGTCGTCGCCGAAGCGCCGGTCGCCGTGAATTTCGGTGAAATCCGGGGCCAGGCGCTGGATGTAGTCGAGCGTATGCGGGCGCTTGGGGTGCCGCGCCAGCTTGACCCTCTGCCAGGCCGGATTGGCGGGCTCCGCGCCCTGTGGTTGCGCCGGCTCGACCTGCGGTTCGCTCATCGGGGGAAGCTCCTCCACGCTGTCCGGCTCAAACTCGGAAATCTCGGGTTCGAGATCCTCGAGGGGTTGCGGGCTGGACTCGTCTGGCATGTCTTCCTCCCGCGGCCCCGCACCGCCGCCGGCCGCGGATCCATCTACGAGGCTAACACTTCAACCGACTCCGGTCCGCAGATCCGCTCCACCTCGGCCCGGAATTCGCGGTCCGGCCTCACCCGTGCGGCCACGTCCAGCAGAACCACGAAGTCGCGCGTCTTTTCGAGTTTGAGCCGCACCCCCGTGTCGCCCGGTTTGCGTTCGAACAGTCCCCGCAACTCGCTCGCCCGGTCGGGCCGCTGGCCCACCCGCACGCGGATCGCGATCAGGCTCGGCAGTTCCACCCGCGCCTGTTCCAGCGGCACGATCTCCTGGACGTTCAGTTTCACCGAACCGTCCTCCTCGGGCATCGCCTTGCCGCGCACCAGTACGGCCCGGTCTTCCGCGATCTCCGGCTCCAGCGCGGCGTAGCGCCCGGCGAAGATCAGCACCTCAGTCGATCCGGTCCAGTCCTCCAGTTGCGCCACCGCCCACTGCTTCTGTTCCTTGTTGCGCCGCCGCGTGATGCCGGTCAGCACTCCGCACAGCGTCACCTCCGCGCCCCGCTCGACGCCCTCCAGGCTGTCGCTCGAATGCGTCGCCAGCTCGCCCACCTTCCAGCGGTGTTCGTCCAGCGGATGGCCGGTGACGTAGAAGCCGATGGTCTCCTTCTCCCCGCGCAGCTTGGCGCGCGCGTCCCATTCGGGCAGGCGTGGATACTCGCGGGCCGGCGCCGCGCCAGCGCCCGGCTCCAGCAGGTCGCCGAACAGCCCCGCCTGCCCGCTCGCGCGATCCTTGCGCGCCCGCTGGCCGGATTCCATGCTTTCATCGATCAGCGCCATCTTTTGCGCCCGGCTGCCGGGCAGGCTGTCCATCGCGCCGGCTTTGATCAGGCTCTCCATCACGCGCCGGTTGAGCGAGGTCAGGTCCACGCGTTCGCAAAAGTCGTCCAGCGAGACGAACGCGCCGCCCTGCTGGCGCGCCTGGACGATCGTCTGCACCGCGCCCGCGCCCACGTTTTTCACCGCCCCCAGGCCGAAGCGGATGGCCCCCGCGGCGGGCGTGAAGTTCAGGTCGGAGGCGTTCACGTCCGGCGGCAGGATCGCGATGCCGAGGTCGCGGCACTCGTTGATGTACTTCACCACCTTGTCGGTGTTGCCCGTCTCCGAGGTCAGCAGCGCGGCCATGAATTCCACCGCGTAATGCGCCTTCAGGTAGCCCGTCAGGTAGGCCAGGTAGCCGTAGGCCGCGGAGTGCGACTTGTTGAACCCGTAGCCCGCGAACTCGGCCATCAGGTCGAACAGCTTCTCGGCTTTGCGCGGCGGGTGGCCCAGCGCGGCCGCCCCGCTCAGGAAGCGCTGGCGCTGCTTGTCCATCTCGGCGGCGTTTTTCTTGCCCATCGCCTTGCGCAGGATGTCAGCCTCGGCCAGGCGGTAGCCGGCGATGCGCTGCGCGATCTGCATCACCTGCTCCTGGTACAGGATGATGCCGTAGGTTTCCTCGAGAATCGGCTTCAATTCGGGCAGATCGTAGGTCGGCTGCCGCCGGCCGTGCTTGCGGTCGATGAAATCGTTGACCACGCCGCCCTTGATCGGCCCCGGCCGGTACAGCGCGTTCAGCGCGATCAGGTCCTCGATGCGCTCCGGCTGGTAGCGCCGCAGCACGTCCTTCATGCCCGTGGACTCGAACTGGAACACACCGCTGGTCAGGCCCTGTGAGAAGATCCGGCGGTAGGTGTCCGGATCGTCCAGCGGCAGTTCGTCCAGGTCCAGCTCCACTCCACGCATCTGCTTGATCAGCGCCAGCGCATCGTTGATGATGGTCAGCGTCGTCAGGCCCAGGAAATCCATCTTCAGCAGGCCGAGCTTTTCCAGCCACTGCATGTCGTACTGGGTGACGATTTCGTCCTTGTTCGTCTTGTACAGCGGGACCAGGTCCTTCAGCGGCTGCGGCGAAATCACGACGCCCGCCGCGTGCACGCTGCAATTCCGCGCCATGCCCTCCAGCCGCACCGCGACATCGAGCATCTCCCTGACCCGTTCATCGCCCGCCGCGGCGGCTTTCAGCGCCGGCTCCTGCTCCAGCGCGTCCTGCAGCTTGATGTTGAGTTGATTAGGAATCAGCTTGGTCAGCTTTTCGGTTTCGGAGAAGCTCATCTCCAGCGCGCGCCCGACGTCCTTCAGCGCCTGCTTGGCTGCCAGAGTGCCAAAAGTGATGATCTGCGCCACCTGCTCACGGCCGTATTTTTCGGTGACGTACTGGATCACCTCGCCGCGCCGATTGGTGCAGAAATCGACGTCGATGTCGGGCAGGCTGATGCGCTCGGGATTGAGGAAGCGCTCGAAGATCAGCCCGTACTGCAGCGGATCGATGTTGGTGATGCCCATCGCGTAGGCCACCAGCGAGCCAGCCGCCGAGCCACGCCCCGGTCCCACCGGAATGCCTACCGATTTGGCATGGCGGATGAAGTCCCACACGATCAGCAGGTAGCCCGAGAACTTCATCTGCTGGATCAGCGCGATCTCGGTTTCCAGGCGTTCCTCATACTCCGCCACGCGGTTCTTCAGGCGACCCTGCGCGGCTAGTTGTTCCAGCCTGACTCTGCGGCGCTCGAACCCCTGCCGCGCGACCCACGCGAAGTAGGTGTCGATGGTGTGCTCGGCCGGCACGTCGAACTTCGGAAACGGCTCCTCGATCTGCTCCAGCTTCACCTGGCAACGCTGGGCGATCTCCCAGGTCCGGTCGAGCGCGTCTTCCACTTCGCCGAACAGCTGCCGCATCTGCTCACGGTTCTTGACGAACAGCTCCTGGGTGGAAAAGCGCAGCCGCTTCTCATCGTTGACCTGTTTGCCGGTCTGGATGCAGGTGAGGATGTCCTGCGCCTTGGCATCGGATTGTTCCAGGTAATGTGCGTCGTTCGTGGCGACCATCGGGATGCCGGTCTCGACTGACAGGCGGTACACCTGCGGCATGGCCACGCGGTCCTCGGGCAAGCCGTGGTCCTGGATTTCCAGGAAAAAATTACCCTTGCCGAACAGGTCCTGGTATTCGTAGGCTTGGCGGCGCGCGTCGTCGTAGCGCTCGCGCAGCATCAACTCCGTGACCTGGCCCTTCAGGCATCCCGAGAGCGCGATCAGCCCGCGGCTGTGCTGCGCCAGCAGGTCCTTGTCGATGCGCGGCTTGTAGTAAAAGCCTTCCAGGAAACCAGTCGAAACCAGGTTGATCAGGTTGCGATAGCCCTCCTGGTTCTGGCACAGCAGCACCAGGTGGTTGTAGCGGTTTGTGTCGTTCTTGATGGACCGGTCCTGCTGCGCCACGTAGACTTCGCAGCCGATCACGGGGTGGATGCCTTTTTCCCTGGCCTTGGTGTAGAACTCGACCGCGCCGAAGAGATTGCCGTGATCGGTCAGCGCGATGGCCGGCATATTCTGGCGCTCGACCAGTTCCATCAGGCGCGAGATTTCGCAAGCGCCGTCGAGCAGCGAGTAATCGGAGTGGCAATGCAGGTGGACAAAGGGCTTGTCAGGCATGGGGGGCAGAGAAGCCCAGTATACGGAGAATGCGCCGCACGGTGGATGTGGTAGGGACGGGCAGAGTCGAACTGCCGACCTACCGCTTAGGAGGCGGTTGCTCTATCCATCTGAGCTACGTCCCCACACCCGCTCGCGCCGGCGGCCTGTCTTGATTGTAACCGGTATTCGGTGCTCTCCCCAGCCGGGCGCAGGCATTCGGGATCGGCGGCCTGACGGCGTCCGGCCAGAACAGCAGAGGCTTGCCCGGGATCGAGCCCGGGCAACAGTCAGCTCTGTCTTACGGCGCGAAAGGGCGCGAGAGAACGCGACGGCCTACAATGGTGATTTGCGCCCGTTCCTGCCGCTAATTCGCAACCCCCACATTCTGACCGTTGCCGGGAACTACTGGCCGCGGGCCATCGACGAGTCGCGCTTCCCCACGCGGCGGGCGCTGTACGCGACCGAGCCGGGGACACAGGTGCTGGTAGATGAGAACCGGCCGGCAGGGCGCGTGCGCGGCGAAGCGCTGCTGATGCACGGGCTGGAGGGGTCCAGCCAGAGCGGGTACATGGTGTCGATGGCGCAGCGCCTGGCGGAGTCGGGGTTGGCGGCCCATCGGATGAACATGCGTAGCTGCGGCGGGAGCGAGCATCTGACGCCGACGATGTACCACTCGGGTCTGACCGTCGACATGCTGGCATTGCTGCGGCGATTCCAGGCCGAGGGCCGGGGCCCGCTGTTCCTGATCGGCTATTCGCTGGGCGGGAACGTGGTGCTGAAGCTGGCCGGCGAATTGGGCGAACAGGCGCGGGGGCTGATTGCCGGCTTGTGCGCGGTCTCGACGCCGCTCGATCTGCGGGCCTGCGTCGAACAGATCGGCCGGCGCGCGCACGGGCTATATGAGCGGCGCTTCGTGCGGCGGCTGTGCGCGCGGTATCGGCGCAAGCATGCGCTCGATGGGGCTCGATATCCGCTGGACGGGCTGGAGCAGGTGCGGACGATTTACGAGTTCGACGACCGTTACACGGCCCCGGCGTTCGGTTTCGGCGACGCGGCGAATTACTACCGGACGCAGTCGGCGATCCGCTTTCTCGCTGCGATCCGGGTTCCGGCGCTGCTGATCCAGGCGCAGGACGACCCGATGATTCCATTCGAGATATTCAACGCTCAGGAAGTCCGTTCGAATCCCCATCTGCACCTGGTGGCACCGCGGCACGGCGGCCACCTGGGCTTCCTGGCCCGCCAGAAACCGCGTTTTTGGGCGGATGAAGTGGCGGGCGAATGGATGGAGAACCGGATCCGGGGGACTGCGGAGGAACAAAGCGGCCTCGTTCCTCGTCTGGAAAAGTAATGAGTTCGCGCGCCTCGATTGTGGAATCGTTCAAGCTGGCCATCGACTCGCTGCGTGGCTCCAAGCTGCGCAGTTTCCTGACACTCCTGGGCATCATCCTGTCCACCACGACGCTGATCGCGGTGATGGCGATCATCCACGGGATGAACGTGTACGTGGCCGACAAGATCGCCGACATGGGCGCGGGCGGATTCGTGGTGGTCCGATTTGCGTTTCTGGGCGACTGGGATCCCAAACAGTTCCTGGAGTTTCTGAAAAAGAACCCCGAGCTGAGCGTCGAGGAGTACCAGTTCCTGAAGGAAAAGGCCACGCTGGTGAAAGAAATCGGCATGGACTGCGAAACCAACGCCAAGGCGACCCACAGGGCGCTGCACGAGGATGCCGCGGACCTGCACGGCGGCACGGAGAACAACGCCCTGCTGCAGAACGTGAACGTGGCGACGGGGCGCTACTTCACGCAAGGCGAGGACCAGAACCGGCGACAGGTTGCGTTTCTGGGCGTCGACCTGAAGGAGAAGCTGTTCCCCGACAGCGACGCGATCGGCAAGACGATCGACATCGAGGGGCGGCCGTTCGAAGTCATCGGCGTAGCCAAACGCATCGGCAACGTCTTCGGCCAGTCACAGGACAACTTCGTCCATATCCCGATCGGGACGTTTTTCAAGATCTACGGTTCGCGGCGCTGGCTCAGCTACAACATGCAGGCCATCGACCAGGAGCACCTGGAGCAGGCCATGGAGGAGGTGAAGGTGCTGATGCGCGCGCACCGGCACCTGCCGCCCAAGCAGGGCGATAATTTCATGATCCTGACCTCGGAATCGATCATGCGGCTGTGGGACACCATCACGCAGGCCATCGCGGCGACGGCGATGGCGGTGGTGAGCGTGTTCATGGTGGTGGGCGGGGTGGTGATCATGAACATCATGCTGGCCGTCGTGACGGAACGGACGCACGAGATCGGCATCCGCAAGTCGCTGGGGGCGCGCAAGGTCGACATCCTGCGGCAGTTCCTGGTGGAGTCGGCGGTGCTGTCGGGAAGCGGCGGCCTGATCGGCGTTCTGATCGCCTGGGCCATCGCCATCCTGGTCAGAAACGCCACGCCGATGCCGATGGAGCTTCCACGCACGGCCATTTTCGTCGGGGTGGGTCTCTCGGCGGCGGTCGGGTTGTTTTTTGGCATCTACCCGGCGCAGAAGGCAGCCAAGCTCGATCCGATCGAAGCCTTGCGGGCGGAGAAGTAACCGATGAGCAGGCGCAAACGCGAACTGGCGCTGCTGGGCGCCGGCATCCAACTGGCCTGGGACGCCGTGCGCGGCCACAAGATGCGCTCGTTCCTGACCGTGCTGGGAGTGATCATCGGCACGGGCACGATCATCGGAGTGGGCTCGATCCTTACGGGCTTCGACTCCGCCGTCACGGGCGTGATCTCGAGCTTCGGCACCGACTCGATCATCGTCACGCGCTTCGCGGCGGGCGTCCACATCGGACCGCGCGACCCCGAAATGGACAAGCGCAAGTATCTGACCATCGAGGACGCGCGCGCCATTGAGGAGCGCTGCCCCTCGGTCAAAGGCGTCGGACCTTATCTGTACCCTTCGGGGCAGTGGGATTTCATCCACCGCGTGCACTACAAAGGCAACGACGTCTACCAGCCGCAGATCGGCGGCACGGTGGCCGGCTATGTCGCCAGCGGCATGGCGGAGATGAAGTACGGCCGCTTTTTCAGTGAGTTCGAGGATCAGCATCGCATGCCGGTGGTGGTGATCGGCGAGGACGTGCAGAAGAACCTGTTCGCCACGGAGGATCCGGTCGGCAAGATCATCATCGTCGACGGGCACGAGTACCAGGTGTTGGGCGTGATGAAGCGCCCGGCCAACGCCTTCCCGGGGCAGCAGGACAATCGCGTGATCATCCCCTACTGGACCATGCGCAAGACCAATCCGCAGGCCAAGGAACACCTGTTGACGGTCAAGCTCATGCCGGGCGCGGACATGGCCAAGGCGATGGACGAAGTGCGGGGCGTGCTGCGCCAGCAGCGCCGCGTGAAGTACAGCGACCCGGACGACTTCGGCCTCTCCACGGCCGAGAGCCTGATCGAGAGCTTCCGTTCGGTGATGGCGGTCACGGCGCTGGTGATGGTGGTGCTGAGTTCGGTGGGGCTGCTGGTGGGTGGCATCGGGGTGATGAACATCATGCTGGTATCGGTAACCGAGCGGACGCGCGAAATCGGCATCCGCAAGGCCGTGGGAGCGCGGCGGCTGGATATCGTGATCCAGTTCCTCACCGAGGCGGTGGTGCTCACTTTTACCGGCGGTTTGCTGGGTATGCTGGTGGGCTGGCTGATCTCGGTCGCCGCCCGGCTGGCGTTCCCAACCCTGCCGACGTCTGTCCCGATGTGGGCGGCGCTGTTGGGAATTGGCGTTTCGGTCGGGGTGGGGGTGTTCTTCGGGCTATGGCCGGCGACGAAGGCGGCGCGGCTGGACCCGGTCGAGGCCTTGCGTTACGAATAACAGGATCTGATAGTGTAGTGGCATGCGGCGATTGCTGGTGCTGGGCTTGGCCTGTGCGTGCGCGCTGTGCGCCCAGGCGCAAACCCCGAAAAGGCGGAAGGGCAGGCAGCCGATCGAGAAGACCGTCGCTGCTCCGTACTGGTTCCGCTACCCGCAATTCACCAAGGCGGAGGTGCGGCTGGTGGCGAACTGGTTCCAGGATGCGCTGGAACAGGGCCGGCACCTGGCGGTGGCCGTGCCGTCGGCAATCATGAGCCAGGTCCATCGCGGGGCCAAGCTCACCGCGAGCGCCATGAGCAGCCTGGCGCCGCCGCCGCAGGAGTTGCTGGCCAAGCTGCCGCCGATGCCGCAGGGCTACCAGCGGCTGGTGGCCGGCACGGTGCTGCTGATCGTCAAGACGGACGAACAACTGATCGTCGACACGCTCCCGTTCGTGGCGCGGTAGCTCGCTTTCCCTTCACAACCGATACGAGGAGCAGCACGGCTGCGGCGAACGGGCTAGCGGCCGGCTGATAAAGTCCCCGCTACAATCGAACTCATGAGCGTGCGTCGCAGGGTGGTGGTGAAAACCACCGGGGTGCGCCACCAGACCGGGTTCCGCCGTTTCCTCGAGGAGATTCGATGAGGGAAGGCGCATTTGAAATCGGACCGTCGCTCGAAAGCGATCTCGCGGCGGCGCCGGATCGCCCGGCGGTTTTCCTGGTGCGGCCGAAGGCGGATGCGGGCGCGTCCCGGCCGTACCTGTCGAGAACAGGATTTCTGCGGCGGCGCTTGAAGCGATTGCTGGGCCAGCAGGGCGCGGCCGCGCGGCGGCTGAACCTGCGCGGCATCGCGGGGCGGGTGGAATACAGCCTGACGGCTTCGAAACTCGAGGCCGGTCTGCTGTTCTATGCGACGGCCCGACGCGAATTCCCGGACGATTATGAGCGCATCGTCCGTCTCCGCCCGGCGCCTTTCGTGAAGCTGCTGCTGGCGAACGAATTCCCCCGCACCACCGTGACCAACCGGCTGAGCGGAGCGCGGGCGTGCCAATACGGTCCTTTCCGGACACGGGCCGCGGCGGAGCGCTTCGAACAGGAGGTGCTCGATTTGTTCCAAATCCGGCGCTGCCAGGAGGATCTGTCGCCATCGCCGGACCATCCCGGGTGCATCTACGGCGAGATGATGCGCTGCCTGAGACCATGCCAGGAAGTGGTCGGACGCGAAGAGTACGCGAGCGAGGTGAAGCGGCTGGTGGAGTTCCTCACGACCGGCGGAGGGTCGCAATTGCACTCCATCGCGGCGGCACGCGAACGCTGCAGCGAAGAGATGCAATTTGAGGAGGCGCGGCGGCAGCACGAGCGCTACCAGAAGGTGGAACAGGTGCTGAAGCTGCGCGACGAACTGGCGACGGAGCTGGAACATCTGTGCGGCGTGGCGGTGCTGCCGTCGGTGGACGCGGGCACGGTGGCGCTGCGGTTTCTCACTGGCGGGGTATGGTTGCCGGAGGCGCCGTTTCGCGTCGCCGCCGGCAGCGAGATGATCCCCATCGACCGGCGGCTGCGGGAGATCGTCCAGGCCCTGCCGGCGGCGCGCGTGACGCTGCGGGAGCGGCAGGAGCACGTGGCCCTGCTGGCGCGCTGGTATTATTCCTCGTGGCGAGACGGGCAATGGATTGGGTTCCCAAATTTCGGCGAAATCCCGTACCGGCGCGTGGTGCGCGCGATCAGCGCGGTAGCTTCAGGGGAACAGGCGACGTTGTTCTAGCGTGCGACGCTGCGGGTGCGCCCGGCCACGGCTCCGGCGCTGCCCTGGTACGCGGTGTGATAGATTGCAAGCCGCGGAATCAACACCGATTTATTGGAGGTGAGTATGAGCAACAGCACCGGTCCCGACCGCCGTAACTTCGTCAAGACGGCCGCCGCGGGGCTCTTGATTTTGAAGCCGGCGACGGTATTTGGCTCGCAGGCCAACTCGGCGGTGGAGGTGGGCCTCATCGGGTGCGGCGGGCGCGGCAACTGGCTGGCGCCGTTTTTCCCCGAATACACCGGCGCGCGCATCGTCGCGCTGGCCGACGTGATCAGGGAACACCTGGACTCAACCAACGCAATCTGGAAGGTCGACAGCTCGCGCGCCTACTACGGCCCCGAGGCCTACAAGGAACTGGCGCACTCGAAGCTGGATGGCGTGATCATCGAGACGCCGCCGTACTTCCACCCGCTGCACGCCGAGGAGGCGGTCAAGGCCGGCAAACACGTCTTCTGCGCCAAGCCCATCGCCGTGGACGTACCGGGATGCCTCAGCTTCCAGGCCAGCGGCAAGCTGGCCGCGCAGAAGAACCTGAGCTTCTGGGTCGATTTCCAGACGCGTGCCCAGGAGGTCTACCAGGAAGCCGCCAAGCGCGTCCACCAGGGCGACATCGGGAAGCCGGCCCTGGCGCAGGTGTTCTATTACGCCGGGCGGCCGGTCAAGGACAAGGGCACGCCGGGGATGGACCCGGGCGAGCGGCGACTGCTGAACTTCTTCATGGACAAGGTGACCGGCGGCGACATCATCGTGGAACAGAACATCCACGTGATCGATGTCGCCAACTGGCTGCTGCAAGGGCATCCGCTGAAGGCCACCGGCGCCGGCGGGCGCGCGGACTGGAGCGGCACGCAATACGACGCTGGCGATGCCTACGACCATTTCCAGGTGACGTTCTGGTACGGCGGCGATGTGGTGGCCGACTTTAGCTCGAACCAGTTGACGAATAGCTTTTCCGACCTGTGCGTGCGCGTGTTCGGCATCAAGGGCTGCGCCGACACGCACTACGGCGGGCTGGTCCGCATCACGGGCGAAAACAAGTGGCTGGGCGCGGAGAAGGACGACACGTTTAAGCAGGGTTGCGTCAACAACATTAAGGCGTTCATCGCCAGCATCCGCGACGGCCAGCCGATCAACGACGCGGAGCGCTCCGTGGAGAGCAACCTGACGGCGATTCTGGGCCGCATGGCGGCCTATCAGCAGCGCGTCATCACCTGGGACGAGATGATGAAATCGAAGGAGCGCCTCCACGCCGATCTGAAACTGAAGTGGTAGCGCCCGGGAGACGATGGCGGGAAACATGGTCCAATTGGGCCTCGGCTTGATCAGCATCGGCCGGACATGGGGCGCCAGACCCGTGCCGGTGCCGGGGGAAGCCGAGGCCCGCGCTTTTCTGGAAGCCGCGTACGGACTGGGGCTCACTCTGTTCGATACGTCGCCGTCCTATGGCGACAGCGAGGTGAAGCTGGGCCGCTTCCTGAAAAGCCTGAGTCGCGAGCAGCGGGGGCGGGTAAGCATCGCCACGAAGTTCGGCGAGCAATGGAATTTCGAGACCGGCGAGCCGTTCGTAGACCATTCTTACGACGCACTGTGCCGCAGCCTGGACCGCAGCCTGGAGCGGCTGGGAACAATCGACCTGCTGCAACTGCACCGCACCACGCCCGCAGTGCTCGGCACTGCCGATCTCCAGAAAGCCTGGGAATACGCCCGGCGCGCCGGCGTCGGGAAGATCGGCGTGAGCACCAGCGACCCGGCTTCGGCCGCGGCGGCGTTGGCGCTGGGGTACACGGTGCTGCAGATGCCGTACAACGTCTCGCGCGAAGACATGGCGCCGGCGGTGCGCGAGGCGGCATCGAAAGGCGTGGAGCTGCTGATCAACCGCCCCTGCCAGGCGGGCGCGAAGTTGTACGACACGGAACAGCCCGACAAGCGGGCGCTGTTCGCGCATCTGCTGAAAGTGAAGTTCCACGGCTGGGTGCTGACGGGAACGAGGTCCGTGGATCATCTCAAGGAGAATATAGACGCTTTCCGCGCGGCGCTGGAATAAACCCGGATGTTTCACCAACAATCGGCTGCGGCGCGCGATAGGGCCGCATCTACTGCGTTGCGCTCGGTCGCCGTCCTCGACGTACTGTCAAGTACGCCTGCGGGCGGCTCCCCTCGCGCGCCTTGTATCTGCAACCCTCTCATCGCGCCTCGCTGCGATCGTGGTGTAACATCCGGGTTAAGCGAGGCAGCATGAGCACAAGAAAAATCGCGAGGATCGAGACGGCCTGCGTGGCGCCGCGCTGGGGCCTGCTGCGGATGCTGACGTCGGATGGGATCGAGGGCTTCGGCGAGTTCACCCTGGAGGGTCATCTCGAGAGCACGCGGGCCGCCGTGCACGCCATGGCGGAGTGGTTCACGCTCCAGCCGGCGGACGATTTCAAGGGCCTGGTGCGCGGATTCTACGACCGCAGCTTCTATCACGGTGGCGGCATCTACATGAGCGCGCTGGCCGGGATCGAAATGGCGTTGTGGGACATCGCGGGCAAGGCCGCGAACCTGCCGGTGTACCGCCTGCTGGGCGGGCGCGTGCGCGACCGCGTGAAGGTCTACCGCTGGGCCGGCGGGAATAACAACGCACCCCAGGCGGCGGCGGTGGAAGCTGCGCGCGTGGTCGCCGAGGGCGCGCGGGCGATCAAGATGAACGCCTGCCCGCCGCTGGCCAGCATCGACACGTATGGCGGCATCCAGGCCGCCGTGGCGCGGGCCCGCGCGGTGCGCGACGCGGTCGGCCCGGACGTTGACATCGCCTTCGATTTCCATGGCCGCGCGAATGTGCCGATGGCGCGGCGGCTGGCCAAGGAACTGGAATTCGCCAATCCGCTGTTCTACGAAGAGCCCGTGCGGCCGGAGTACAACCGCTGGCTGGGTGAGATCGCAGGCGGCACCCATATCCCCATCGCTACCGGAGAGCGGATGACCACTGTGGCCGAGTTCAGCGACGTGATCGCGGCGCGGGCGGCGACGATCCTGCAGCCCGACGTGGCGCACGTCGGCGGCATCGCGAATACGGCGGAAGTGGCCGCACTGTGCGAGGCCAACGGCGTGGCCGTGGCGCCGCACTGCCCGCTGTCGCCGGTGGCGTTCATGGCCTGTCTGCAGGTGGTCGTGCAGTCGCGGGCCGGCTGGATCCTGGAGTGGTCGAAGGGCATCCACTACAATGCCCACGGCGCCACGGGTGAAATCGATCCGTGGCTGCGCTACGTCGACACGAGCGATTGGCCGCTGTTCGAACTCGACGCGCAAGGCCACATGGCCGTGCCCGAATCGCCGGGGCTGGGCGTGGCCATCGACTGGGCGGAGGTGGTAAAGGCCGACGGCACGGGCCAGAGTTGGAAGGACGAGGAGATGCGCCTGCCCGACGGCACGCGGGCGAACTGGTGAGGCGGCGCGCGGCTATTCCGGATTCAACGCCGGCAGGAAAACATCCAGGGTGAAAGGCGGCCGGCTGGGCAAGCCCAAACGCGCATGAACGCCGGCGATGGCCGGCAGCCAGTCCGCGCGGGACGCCGTCCCGATCGGGTCGTTCAGGAAGTAGACCTGGACAAGCCAGGCGGAAAAACCGAGGCGGTTCCGCAGGAAGTGCAGATGGGCGAGCCGGTTCGCCGCCTGATAGAGCGGCCCCAGCCAGGCCGGCGTCTCCTGCGCCCCCAGCCATTCCCGGGTTTCGCGAAAAGCCTCGAGGATCAAAGGCATCGAGGCGTCCGAAGCGCGGCAGCCCAGGCCTTCCACCTCGTCCACATGACTCTTGGCTTCCACCAGCAGAATCTCCCGCCGGCAGTGCTTCCGTCCATGCAGCAGCCCCAATCCGTCCCAACACGGGCCGAGGCGCGGCCAATAGGCGGCCAGCCGGTCCGCCGATTTGGCCAATCCCAGATGTTCCAGGAACGGGCGGTTGCGATACTCCCGGTAGTCGTCGCTCTCCAGCGGGGAAAGCCACTCAATCCGCGTCTCTTCCTGGCAAAATGCGCTGGGGTGGGCGCGCTGAATCGCTTCGTTCAGGCAGCGCGGAAATCGATTGACGTAATCCTGCAACTGGCGCCTGCTGCCGCATTCCGCGCGGCCATGAACTGCAGGACGGACACAGGACGGAGGGTCCATCGAGGACAGCATCGTAGTCCCTTCATTCGATTAGTGCCTCTATCCTAGAAACTTCTCTGTAACCCGGATGTATTGCACGGCTAATCCCTGAAGGCGCCGATCGCCTCACCCAAGTGCCGCAGTTCCTCGGGTGTCGAATCGTTCGGCACGGAGCAGCCCGGCGTCACGATCAGCCGCCGCCCGGCATCGAGAACGGCCAGACGGATATCCTCGCGCAACTCCTCGACTGTGCGGGTGCGGTAGTTGCGGAAGTCGATGCCGCCCACCAGCGCGCCGTGGATAACATGCCAGTTGTGCTGCGCCAGGCGCATTGAATAGCCGGTCTCGTGCATGGAGTAGTTGAGGCCCGATATCTTCCAGCCGGTCGCTTTGGAGAAGTAATCGACATACACCTTGGGGCCATGCAAGTGAAGGATGTTGAGCGGCGCCTCCTCGACGGCATGCAGGATCAGCTTGTCGAACGGCTCGCTGAATTTGGCGTATTCCTCGCGCGTCAGGATGCCCTCCTGGGCGTTGGCGACGGCCAGGAAAATGCCGGCCGCGCCGCGCCTCATGGCGGCCCGGGCGTGATTGATCTCCGACTTGGAGATGACTTGCAGGGCGTCCAGCAGTTTCTGCGGCTGCTCCTGGCGCAGGCGTTGCACCTCGGCCGGCGAGCTCAGCTTCTCGGCGACGTTCCAGGGATTGAAGAGGGTCTCGACAAAATAGGCCGCGTTTTTCCCATCCTGCTTCAGCCCTTCGCGAATCAGATCCAACGCCTTCAACTGCTCGGGAAATGGGATTTCGACCGGCTTCAGCTCGTACCATGCGCCGGCCGGCTTGGGATACGGAAAATCGCTCATCACCTTGACCAGGTCGGTACGGTAGTCGCGGTGGAACTGGAGGGTCGCCTTGGCATGTGCCGCCCCGCCCTGCTTTTCCAGGCCGAAATGGCGCCATAGCGAGAACGGCGGGCGATCGGCCTGCTGGTCATTCAGCGCCGCGTCGATGCGCTGCTTCGGCGTCATGGCGGCGCCGCGCAGCACGACGGGCGCGGTCGAAGCGAGAATGAACGAGCGGCGTGTCAGCGCGGACATGATCTCGAACTCCTGCTGCGAGGGCAGTCTTCTGCAGCCAGTTTACCCGCTCGCGCCCGCTCAGGCCGAACGGCGCTTGATGGGAATGTCCAACCGTTTGATCTTCTGGTTTAGCGTGGAAAGAGGGATGCGCAACTGGGTGGCGGCCTCGGTCTGCGAATAGCCGCATTGCTCCAGCGAGTCGATGATGATGCGGCGCTCGAAATCGGCCACGGTTTCAAACAGCGAGGCGCTGGCCGGCAGCTTGCCGTCCGGTCCGGGCGCGGTCCGGACGCCGGTCGAGTGCAACACCTGCTCCGGCAGAACGCTGGCCTGGACCTCTTCGCTGATGGCCAGGACCACGGCGCGCTCGATGGCATTTTCCAGCTCGCGGACGTTGCCCGGCCAATTGTAGTCCATCAGAATGTGCACCGCCTCGGGCTCGAAGTGCAGGCTGGAGGCGCCCGCCGGGCTCAGGTACTTTTCGTTCTCGCGGCAGTAAACATCGAAGAAGTGTTCCACCAGCAGCGGAATGTCTTCCTTCCGTTCGCGCAGCGGAGGCAGGGGAATGTTGATGACGTTCAGCCGCCAATACAGATCCTGGCGGAAGCGGCCCTCCTCCACCAGGCGGGTCAGATCCGCGTTCGTCGCGGCGATGACGCGGACGTCCACCTTCATCACCTCGGCCGAACCGACCGGCATGAATTCGCGCTCCTGCAGCACCCGCAGCAGTTTGGCCTGCATGTCCGCCGAGAGCGTGCCGATCTCGTCAAAAAAGATCGTGCCGTGATTGGCCGTCTCGAAGTAGCCCTTGCGGTTCGCCACCGCGCCCGTGAAGGATCCCTTCACGTGGCCGAACAGCGTACTCTCGAGCAGATCCGGCGGCAGCGAGCCCGAGTTCACGCCCACAAAGGGGCGGTCGGCGCGCGGTGAATTGGCGTGGATCGCCTTGGCGATCAGCTCCTTTCCAGTGCCGGTCTCGCCGGTGATCAGGATGTTGGACTTGGACGGCGCGACCTGCGAGACCAGGTCCAGCACGCGCTGCATCCGCTCCGACTTGCCGACGATATTCGGGAAGGCGTAGCGCTGTTTCAGCGCCCGGCGCAACTCGCGGTTTTCCCTCTCCAGCCGCGCGCCGGCGATCTGGCGGTCGATCTCGAGCACCAGTTTCTCGTTGTCCCAGGGCTTCGAAAAGTAATCGCTGGCCCCGGATTTGAGGGCCTGCACCGCTACCTCGACCGAGCCGTACGCCGTGATGAGAAACACCGGCGTCTCGATGTCCCGCGCGCGGATGTCGCCGAGCAGGTCGAGCCCCGAGCGGTCGGGCATCATCAGGTCGAGCAGAATCAGGTCATAGATGCCGGCCTCGATCTTGCGCAGCCCGTCCGTCGCGCAATCGGCCAGGTGCACGGTGTAGCCCTCAATATCGAGCAGCGTCTGCAGGCTTTCCCGGATATCGGCTTCGTCGTCGATGACCAGAATTCTGCCGCGAGTGAGCGGCCCGGGCGCCGCCTCCTCCACGGGCACAGCGGGTTGATCAGGCATTCACAGCTTTCCTGACGGCGGGAAAGTCGAGCCGGAAGACCGTCCCTTCGCCCGGTTCGGATTCCACTTCGATCCCTCCGCCGTGTTCTTCCACGATGCCATAACTCACCGACAGCCCGAGGCCGGTCCCCTTCCGGCTGGCCTTGGTCGTGAAGAAAGGATCGAAGACTCGCGCCAGGTTCTCGCGCGCAATACCGGCTCCGCTGTCGCGCACCTCGACGCACACGCTCTGGTCGTCGGGGCGCGTCGCGATCTTCAGCTTCCCGCCCGAATCCATCGCGTCGCGGGCGTTGATGAACAGATTCAGAAACACTTGCTGGAGCTTGCCCTGGTTGCCGCGGATCGGCGGAATGGAATCGCTCATGTCCGTCTGCACGACGATACCCGCCTTCTGGAACTGGTGCTCCAGCAGCGTCAGCGTCTCGCGGATCAGGCGGTTCAAATCCAGCTCCTCGAACGCGGTGGACGACGTTCGCGAGAAGTTCAGCAGCGAATTGACGATCTCGCTGGCGCGGAAAGTCTGGCGCGCAATCTTGTCCAGCAGCTTGGATTTCTGCTCGTCGCCCGCCACCTGTTTGGCCAGCATCTGTGCATACGTGGAGATCACGGCCAGCGGCGTGTTGACCTCGTGGGCCACGCCGGCCGCCAGCAGGCCGATGGAAGAGAGCTTGTCCGCCTGGACCAGCTTGCGCTCCAGCTCTTCCCGCTCCGTGATGTCGTCCAGGATCACCAGTCGCCCGATGCGCGACCCCTCCCGGCTCACCAGGGGCGCAATGGCCACATTCACCGTCACCTCCCGGCGGGCGTCGTTGGCGGACCCGAGCACGGCCTCGGCGCGAGCCTCATCCGCCGCGCCGTGTGTTCCGTTTTCTCCATTCTGGATCGACGCCGCCGCATCCAGCCCGGCAATCCACGCCGCGCCCGCCGGCCGCAACGGCATCTTGTACAACTGGTGCACTTCGTGGCTGCCCTGCAGCGCTTCGAAGTGACTGGCCAGTTCCGGCGGGAACAACTCGCCCAGCGCGCGCCCCAGCGCTTCGCCGCGCAATATGCCGGTCAGCCGCTCCATCTGTGAATTCCAGCTCTCGACGCGGTCGTCCAGGCCCGCCGCCAGCACGCCCACGTTGATCGACTCGACGATGTTCTCGCTGAACTCCTTCAACCGCTCGTACTGCAGCGCCTTGTCGGCCAGCGACCGGTACAGGCGCGCGTTCTCCACGGCCATGCCGACGTAGCCCGAGAGCGTCGAAAGCAGGTCGATGTCGTCGCTCGAAAGAAAATCGCCCTCCTCGGTGCGGCTCAGACCAAGCCACGCCAGCGTGCGGCCGCGGTAGGCGCACGGGACGTAGTAGGTGAGATCGAGACGCGCGATCGTGGCCCGGACGCTGGCTGGCATTTCGCTCGTGACGACATCGAAGGCGTGCCGGGTGCGTTCAAAGAACAGATACGGCCGGGACGGCTCGGCCTCCAGGAAGCTCAGGTCGAGTTGCTCCTCGGGCAGCGCGCGCCGGCCGTCGCGCGTGTACAGGCTGTGCGGCTGAAACCGGCCCGGCTGTGTCTCGTTATCCAGGAAAAAGGCCACCTGCCGCACCGACAGAGTCTCGATCAGCCGCACCCCCACGCTGGCCAGCATGCGGTCCAGATCCATTTCGGCGCTCAGCTCCCGCGCGAATCCGATCAGCGTCCGGCGGTAGTCCCAGCGATCCTTGTAAAACACATAGCGGTCGAAATTCTGCTGGATCCAGCCGCGCAGCGGCTCGAACACGAAGGCCGCCACGATCACCAGCAGGATCACCGCCGTCGGGCTCAGCCCTTCGCGCTGCGCCAGCGCGAAAACCAGGATGCTGACCACGCCCAGCACTGCGATCGTCGCCAGCAGGTACACGTAGCCTTGCTGGAAGATGATGTCCACGTCCATCAGCCGGTAGCGCAGAATGGCGTACGCCCAGGTCAGCGGGATCAACGCCAGGAACAGCACCGCCAGGTTCATCTCGGGCGTCGGGATGATCCCTGCCACATAGGGCACAGCGTAAACGGCGATGAATGGCACCATCCCGGCCAGCGTGCCGTTGCGCAGCCACTTGAGCTGCTGGCGGACGATCGGATCGTCGTTCCGGCGCCGATAGCTGAGATGCAGCAGCACCGCTCCGGCCAGGTAGGACGCGCAATATACCAGCAGCCACACCCGGTCGAGCAGCCACTTCAGCTCGATGCCCGGCAGCGCCGTGCGCACCAGGCCGGAGGTGATGCCGAGTTGCAAAGCAATCAGCGAAAGCGCCGGCAGGTAAATGGAAAACGCCTTCCATCGCGTCCACTTCGGCCGCGGCTCGGGGAAGGTGAGGCAGAAATGCAGGAACAAGGCCGCCGCCATCAGACCAGCCACGAAGTTGCCTATGTAAATCGCCTCGTCGAAGTCGTTCATCTTGCCGGTGTAGTGGAAGGTGTGGGAAACGAAGCTCGCCAGGCACAGCAGGTAAAAGTGCAGTGCGTGCGCCGCGCGGTTGCGCCTGAAGAACAGAAACAGCCCAATCAGCAGGTACGCCGCTCCCACCACGTATTGATACAGCAGCGCCTGATCCTGGCTGGAGTCCGAGATGATCACCTCGGCGGTAATCTCGACGCCATTGCGGACCAGCACGTACTCGGCCCTGCCCCAGGCGCCATAGCGCTGCAGCATCTGGGCCACGTCCGTGGCTTGCCGGATGGGAATGCCCGGCCGGTTCAGGAGCCCGCCGATGCGGATCAGTTCATCGCCCAGGCGAATCCCCGCTTTTTCGCCCGGTCCGCCCGGCTGAACCTGCATGGCGATAACGCTGATCGACTTATCTGGCGCGGCGGGGTCCAGGTGGTCCATCCACGTAACCCCGTCCTCGGGCAGGCGAAACAGTTCATGCTGCTGGAAATTCAGAACGGCGCAAACGACCAGCGTGCCGGTCAGGATGACCAGCAGCGCTCCTCCTACTTGGGATTTCAGGTCGTTCATCCGTGTCTGGTGCGTTCTTCCACTGGGCGCACACTTCTCCCTTCCCTCAGACTAGCAACTTGGATGCCATTCCAATCTTGTGACAACCAGGGCCTGAAACATGGGCGTTCCTCCGCGCCGTCTGGTAACACTCGCGCCTGAATGCAGTTTCTGGTAGTAGGTGGCTACAGGTTTTGGGAATTCTCGGAACGGTTCTGTGGCGTGGCTGGTCTCCCAACGCCGCGCCTTAGCATTCTACGGCCGCTCCGCCCCGGGACCTGGCGCCGGCGTATCCATCCGACCCGCATGGGTGGCAATTCACGCCGCCGCGCGCCCGTTCGCCCGGCTTCAGGAATCGCGCAATCGCTTCAGCATTTCAACGGCGGTTCGCAGCGTCACATGGTGCGGTTCGTCACCGTGGACGCCCGATTCGACGTTGATCGTACCCCTGTATCCGCACTCGCGAACGGTCCGCACGAACTTCCCAATATCCACCGCGCCGCTGCCCAGCGGCCGCTCGGTCCCCAGCGCGCCGGGCGTGGCGGGATCCGGCCACTCGCCGTCCTTGCCGTGGATGGAAACCACGTAAGGGGCCAGCAGCCGGAAGGCCTCAATCGGCTCCCCGCTGCCGTACAGCACCATGTTCGCCGGGTCGAAGTTGATCTTTACATTCGGCCGCCCCACGTCCTCCAGGAACTCCATGAGCAGCGGCGCCGGCTCCTGCCCGGTCTCCAGGCAGAACGTCATCCCGTGGCTCGCCGCATAGTCCGCGATGCGCCGCACCACCTCGCGCACATCCACGTAGTCGGCGTTGCGCTCCTCCGGTACGAAGCCGATGTGGCAGCCAAAACTGGGGACGCCGGCCGCGGCGCCGAAATCGATCACTGCCCGCGTCCGCGCCTCGCGCGCGGCGCAAGTGGAGCGCGGCATGAATCCGACGGTCCGCATGACCGCGGGAATGTCGGCATAGCTTTCGCCCTCGTAGGCGGCGAAGATCGTCACCGCCTCGAGACCCGCCGCAGCCAGAGCCTGGCGATACGCCACGGCGAGTTCCGGGGACAGCTCCCGCTCGCCGACCACGGCCAACTGGCACACCTCGACGCCCAGCGCCGTGATTTCGCCAACCGTGGCCGCGGCGTCTTCCCCGATCCAGTAAAATACGCCCACCCGCAGGTCTCTCAAAACTGACATGCCACCGGTTCTCCTTTCCGGGCCCGCGCCTGCTCGGCCAGCCGCGCCAACCGCACGGCCTGGGCCGAGGATTCGGGTGTGCAGCGCTCGGGCTGCCGGTTGGCCCGGCAGCACGCAGCGAAGTATTCGATTTCGGCCTGATACCCATCGGCCTCAACCAGTGGCTCGGCGTGCTCCGTGCCGTCCACTCCATGGAAGGCCGGCGCCCGCCCGGCGGAGCTGTATTCCAGCGTGCCATCGTCGCCCGAGACGGTGTATTCCATGGAGAACGGATAGGACTTGGGATGATGCCAGCCTCCAGTCACCGTCACGCTGGCAATGTCCGGATAGTGCAACTGTGCCGTCAGCACATCCAGGCCTCGGCTCAACTCCTCCACGCCCCACGCCGACACCGCCTCCGGCCGCCCGAAGCACGCCAGCGCGATGTCGAAATCATGGATCAACAGGTCGAACACGCCCCCGCCGCTCTGCGCGCGGTCGCCCATCCACACCGACCACGCCGGCGCGGCGCAGCGCCGCCGGAACAGGGCCTGGCGGACCTGCCCCAGGCGCCCCGCGGCGACGCCCTCGAGCAACACCCGGTAGGCCGGCGCGAATCTGAGCACCTGCGCCGCCATCAGGACCCGCCCGGCCTTCGCTGCGGCCTCGATCATGCGGTCGCACTCGTCGCCATCCAGGCCCATCGGCTTCTCCACCAGGACATGCTTGCCCGCCTCCAGCGCCGCCAGCGCCACCGGGGCATGCAAACGCGTCGGCAGGCACAGGTCCACCGCTTCTACGTCCGCGTCGCGGACACACTCGAACGCATCCGCGTACTTCCGCGCCGCCGAGAAGTCGAACGTCTCCCCGCTCACCCCCAGATTGCCCTGGATGCCGGATAGATCCCCGGCCAGCGTCTTCGGATCGTCCGACGAAACGGCGGCGATCTCGATCTCCGGCACGTTGCGCCAGCCCTTCAAATGAGTCAGACCCATGAAACCCAGACCCGCCACCGCGACTCTCATGACAGACGCTATCCTAGCAGTCTGGCTTGCACTGCGACCACGCTTCCATTCGTGGCGCAGATGTGCGGCCGGCGCTTCCGCCAGGTGCCACTGCCTCCACGCCGCTAACCGTGCGCTGGCGAACCGTCAAAATAGGAGGGGATGGACCCCAACAATACGCCGCCGCCCGCCCTGGACCCGGCGGCGCCGCCCATGGCGCCACGCCGCGCCCACACGATTGTCCAACATGGCGAAACGCGTGGGGACGACTACTTCTGGCTGCGCGAAAAAGCGAACCCCGAGGTGCGCGCCTACCTCGAGGCCGAGAATGCCTGGACCAGGGCCCAAATGCGCGACGCGGCGCAGCTCGAAGCACGCCTGTACCGCGAAATCGTCGGCCGCATTCAGGAAACCGATTCCTCGGCGCCGCTGCGCAGCGGGCCCTGGCTGTATTACTCGCGCACTCTGGCCGGCCAGCAGTACAAGCTGTACTGCCGCAAGCTGGCCTCTGGCGGAGCAGAAGAGCTGCTGCTCGATGCCAATGCCCTGGCCGGAGACCACGCCTATTTCCAGCTCGGCGTCTTCGAGCCGAGCCCCGATCACACGCTGCTGGCCTGGTCGGTCGACACCGTCGGCGACGAGGATTTCACGATCTTCGTCAAGGACCTGCGGACCGGCGTCGTGCTGCCCGACCGCATCTCGAACACGTATTACTCGCTCGAATGGGCGGCCGACAACCGGACGTTTTTCTACAACATCCTGGACGCCGCGCGCCGGCCCTTCAAGGTCTTCCGCCACACATTGGGCGACGACCCGGCCGGCGACGTGGAATTGCACCACGAGACCGACGAGCGGTTTGAAGTCGATATCAGCCGCACCCGCGACCGCGCCTTCCTGCTGCTGGAAATCCATAGCCATACGACTTCCGAGGTCCGCGCACTGGGCTCGGACCAGCCCGGAGGCGCCTTCCAACCGATCGTCCCCCGCGTTCAGGGCGTCGAGCTGGACGCCACGCACCACGTCGGCCGCTGGTACATCCGCACGAGCGACGGCGCGCCTAACTTCCGACTTGTTTCGGCCCCGGTGCAGAATCCCGCCCGCGAGAACTGGCGCGAGGAGATTCCGGCGCGCGACGGCGTGACCATCGAAGCCGTGGATGCCGTGGCCGGCTTCCTCATCGTCACCGAGCGCTTCGACGCCCTGCCGCACATTCGTATCCGCGAGTTCGCGACCGGCCTGGAACACCTGGTCGCGCTGCCCGAATCCGTCTACTCGGTCAGCGTGGACGAGCGGGGCGATTTCGACACCTCGCTGCTGCGCCTGAACTATTCCTCCCTCACCACGCCCGAGACCGCGTTCGACTACGATCTGCACGCCCGCACCCTCGCCCTGCTGAAACGCGAGCCGGTCCTGGGCGGCTTCGACCCCGCCAACTACATCACCGAGCGGATCCACGCCACCGCGCCCGACCTCACGCCAGTGCCGATCTCCCTGGTTTATCGCAAGGGCCTGCGCCAGGACGGTTCCAACCCCGCCCTGCTCTATGGCTACGGCGCCTACGGCCACAGCATCGAGCCCGCCTTCTCCCCCCTGCGGCTCTCGCTCCTTGACCGCGGCTTCGTCTATGCCATCGCCCACATTCGCGGCGGCGGCGACCTGGGCAAGCAGTGGCATGAGGCCGGTCGGATGGCCAACAAGATGACCTCCTTCACCGACTTCATCGCCGCCGCCGAGGCGCTCATCGCCGCCGGCTACACCAGTCCCCGTTCTCTCGCCATCTTGGGCGGCAGCGCCGGCGGACTGCTGATCGGCGCTGTGCTCAATTTGCGGCCGGCCCTCTTCGCCGCGGCCATCGCCAAGGTCCCGTTCGTCGACGTCCTCAACACGATGTCCGACCCGACCCTGCCGCTGACCGTCGGCGAGTATGAGGAGTGGGGCAACCCCTCGGAATTGGAGCACTATCGCTCCATCCGCGCCTGGTCGCCCTATGACAACTTGCGCCCCGCCGCCTGGCCGCACCTGCTCGTGACCGCGGGCCTGAATGATCCCCGGGTCAGCTATTGGGAACCGGCCAAGTGGGTGGCCCGCCTGCGCTCGCTCGATTGCGGCCCCAATCGACTCCTGCTCAAGACCACCATGGGCGCAGGCCATTTCGGCGCTTCGGGCCGCTATGAGAAGTACCGCGAGACGGCCTTCGAATACGCCTTCCTGTTGAAGGTACTCGGCCTCTCCGGCGACGCTTCTTCTTCACGCTGAAGCCCGGCGCCGGCATAGCCTCGGCCACGTGGTTTGATATCATGCGGCTTCGTGGCGCAAGCGATGCAATACTCCATCGGCGTTGATCTCGGCGGCACCAATCTCCGCGCCGCCGCCGTCGGCAGAGACGGCAAAATCCTGGGCAAACACTCGGGATCGACCAACCTCAAAGAGGGCCGCGACGCGGTGATCGACGACATCGTCGCCTCCATCCGCGTGCTGCAGGAGCAGTTTGGCCAGGACGACCTGGCCGGCGTCGGCGTGGCCGTGGCTGGTTTCATCCGCATGAAGGAGGGCATCATCGCCAACTCCAACAACCTGCCTTCCCTCGAGGGCGTCGCGCTGCGCGACGAGATCAGCCGCCGCCTCGGCACGCCCGTGATCCTCGAAAACGATGCCAACGCCGCCGCGCTCGGCGAAAAGTGGCTCGGCGCGGGCAAGGAGGTCGACGACCTGGTTCTGCTGACGCTCGGCACCGGCATCGGCGGCGGCGTGATCGTCAACGGCCACGTCATGCGCGGCTTCCTCGGCATGGCCGGCGAGCTCGGCCACATGACCGTCGTTCCCACCGGCAATCCGTGCGGCTGCGGCAACACCGGCTGCCTCGAAAAGCACGCCTCGGCAACGGCCATCACCGCCATGGCCCGCCTGCTCCAGCTCGGCGAGAACCTCAGCTCGAAGCAGGTCTTCGAAATCGCCACTCAGGGCAGCGCCGAAGAGGCCGCGAAAGCCAAGCGCGTCTTCGAGGCCATGGGCGCCGCGCTCGGCATCGCCATCGGCAACCTGGTCAACATCTTTAATGCCCCGCTGTACCTGTTGAGCGGCGGCCCGCTGCCCGCCTGGGACCTCTTCGCCCCGTCGATGTTCGCCGAGGCCCGCCGGCGCAGCTTTACCTTCCGCACCACCGAAACGCGCATCGAGAAGGCGCTGTTGGGCAACGAAGCGGGCTTGTACGGCGCGGCCTATCTGCCGTTCCTCGAAGCGGCGCAGCCCGTCGCGGCTGGATGACAGGCGGTCCTGGTCGACCGCGCGAAGGAGGCACTTCCATGTACTGGCTTGGCCTGGATATCGGAACCGGCGGCAGCCGCGCTCTGCTGATCGACGACAAGGGTGCCGTCGCGGCGGGCTTCACCGCCCCGCACGACGACATGAAAATGGAGCGCCCCGGCTGGGCCGAGCAGGAGCCCCGCAACTGGTGGGACGCCGCTCAGAAGGCCGTCCAGGGCGTGCTCCAGGCCGCCGGCGCCAAGGGCGACGACGTCAAGGCCGTCGGCCTCTCCGGCCAGATGCACGGCCTCGTTTTGCTCGACGCCGCGGGCGAGGTCATCCGCCCCTCGCTGATCTGGTGCGACCAACGCAGCCAGGCGCAAGTGGATTCAGTGAACGCCACCGTCGGCCGCGACGATGTCGTCACGCTCACCGCCAACCCCATGCTGACCGGCTTTACGCTCCCCAAGCTGCTTTGGGTCCGCGACAATGAGCCGGCCAACTTCGACAAGGCGCGCAAGTTTCTCCTGCCCAAGGATTACATCCGCTTCCGCCTCACCGGCGAGCACGCCACCGAGGTCTCCGACGCCTCCGGAACCGGCCTGCTCGATGTCGTGCGCCGCCGCTGGTCCACCGAAATGATCGAGCGCCTCAAGCTCGACAAGGCGCTGCTCCCCAAGCTCCACGAGTCGGTAGAAGTGACCGGCAAGGTGACCAAGGCCGCCGCCAAAGCCACCGGCCTCAAAGAAGCCACGCCCGTCGTCGGCGGCGCCGGCGACCAGGCCGCCAGCGCCATCGGCAACGGCATCGTCGCGCCCGGCATCGCCTCCTGCACCATCGGCACCTCCGGCGTCGTTTTCGCTTTTCTCGACCGCCCGCAGTACGACCGCAAGGGCCGCGTCCACACCTTCTGCCACGCCGTCAAGGGCAAGTGGCACGTCATGGGCGTTACCCAGGGCGCCGGCCTCAGCCTGCAGTGGTTCCGCAACAATCTCGCCCCCGGCGCCGACTACGACGCCCTCACCGCCGAAGCCGCCACCGCCCCGCCGCTCAGCCACGGCCTCTACTGGCTGCCCTACCTCATGGGCGAGCGCACCCCGCATCTCGACCCTTACGCCCGCGGCGGCTGGATCGGCATCACCAACAAGCACACCCGCGCCGACCTCATCCGCGCCCTCATCGAGGGCGTCAGCTTCAGCCTGCGCGACTGCCTCTCCATCATTCACGAGGACATGAGCCTCGACATCCACGCCGTGCGCCTCTCCGGCGGCGGCGCGCGCAGTCTCTTCTGGCGCCAGATGCTGGCCGACATCTTCTCCACCGGCGTCTCGACCTTGAAAAACAAGGAAGGCTCGGCCTACGGCGCGGCGTTGCTCGCGCTCGCCGGCGACGGCCCCTACAAGTCTGTCGACGAGGTCTGCGCAGCCTGCATCCGCGAGGTCGACTGCCTCATCCCCTCGCCTCACGAGTCCGCCGTCTACCAGCGCGGCTACGAGGCCTACAGCGTCCTCTACCCGACGCTCAAGCCCTTCTACGGCATCATCAACCAGATGCGCTGAGGGCCCTCAGCCGTAGAAGAACATGAACGACGAAGCGATCTTTCGCCGCCACCCTGCGGCGCGAGGGCAATGCGTGTGTCGTCCCTGGATTAGGAGATTCAGCCGCATTCAAGCCACGGTTCCATTGCCCCTGCTAAGAGAAGTGCCATCTCGCATATTCCCTACAATTGAAATGCAGATGGGTGCACCGAAGAAAATCGACTGCTTCTTTTGTGGCCGCCACGGTATTCGTGCTCGGGAGCATGTCTTTGCTAAGACCTGGCTGGATGAACTCCAGGCTGGCCAGGAACGCATCGTGCTGGACCGCCGGTCATTTGAAGATGACACCCTGGAGGACACCAGAAAGCACCGGTACGACTCCCTTACATGTGGGGATGTCTGCGGAAGCTGCAACTCCGGATGGATGTCCGACCTGGAGGGCGCCATCAAGCCATGGATTGTCGGGATTAAGGAAAAAGCTGACCTCAGCTCCCTGCAAGGTCCTCCACGCCGGTTAACCTTCAGCCGATGGGCACTAAAGACCGCATGTGTCATTGATCGTATTGAGGGAATGTTCGAGATCCCCGCCCACATTCCCCGGCAGCTTACTGAGCTGCGCGAGGCAGTACCGCAGTATGTACATGTGCTGGCCGGCTGGCAGCCCTATGAGGGTCGTGCACTCTTCTCACTCAGCCAACGAAATAAGTGGATCAAATACCCACGGGAGGCCTCCGAACCCGGCCCTGCGCCTTTGCCATCTGAAGGGTGGTTCAAGGTCGCATTTAGCATCGGGTGCCTCTTGGTGCTCGTCGCAGGAGTTCCGTCCGCGGATTATCAACTGGTCGTAGGGACCGGCGGCATTCACGTCCCGATTTGGCCAAGCACGAAGGTCGTGTGTCACCACTTCTACTACCCGCTGCGCCTGGATGGACTCGATCCCTCAGCCGCATTGGAGAAGTTCAGCGATCTGCTCGCCGTATCTTATAAGGGCCGAATGCGATGACGCGCAACCACTCCGTGCGCCATTCTCCGTCTTTCCGCGCCAGCCGCGATGATAGGATGTCCGCCAAGAGGTGCATCCTATGCCCGATTCCGATACCCGCCGCTCTTTCCTTGAACGTGCTCTGCTGCTCGGCGCCACGCTCTGGCCGCTCGACGCCGCGGCCGGCTCGCGCATCAAAGTCAGCGCCTCCGCCCCGCCCACGCTCGCCGAGCGCGAGATGCTGCGCGGCCTCCTCTCCCTGCGCCTCCTGGCCGAGGTCCGTTTCGAGAACCCCGGCGAGGCCGCCGCGCCCGGCGACCGGCTTATCGTCCTGCGCATCAACAAGAGCGGCCTCGCGCATGAAGAAAGCTACGAGATCCGCGCGTCGGGCTCCAATGTGGCATTGCGCGGCGCGACCCCGCGCGCGCTGCTGTTCGCGGTCTATGAATTCCTCGAACGCCAGGGCGCGGTCTTCGGCATCGACGGCGAAAACTATCCGCCCGAACCCGCGCGCGAGCTGATCGTCCCCGCCGCCGGCCAGTCCTGGCTCGGCGACCCGCGCTTCTCCACCCGCGGCCTGCTCCCCTGGCCCGACTTCCTCAACTGCATCACCATCTACAACGAAGAGGATTTCCGCGCCTACTTCGAATCCATGCTGCGCATGAGGATGAACACCTTCGGCATGCACGTCTACACCACCGCAGGGCAATGGGCCGAAAGCTACCTCAACTTCGAATTCGCCGGCGCCGCGCATCTCGCCTACCTCGACAACACCGCCTCCAACCGCTGGGGCTACCTGCCTCAGCGCACCTCGCGCTACGGCATGGGCTCGGCCAATTACTACGACGGCGAAGTCTTCGGCTCCGACGCCACCCGTCTCGGCCGCAATCCCTGGGAGATCGCGGAGTGCACCGAGAAGATGCTCCGGCGCGCCCTTACGTACGCCAAGCAACTTGGTCTGCGCACCGGCATCGGCTTCGAGCCCTACCAGATCCCCGACGAAACGTACCGCGCCCTGCCGCCCGAAGCCCGCTCAGCCGACCCGCACCGCCGCCCGCGCTGGGACCCCTCTTCCTACACCGGTCGCAAGCTCCTCGAGGCCCGCCTCGACAACCTTCTGACCTCGTACCCGGAAGTCGACCACGTCTGGCTCTGGGAGGACGAGGGCGCCAACTGGGACAGCCGCAAGGAAGGCATCCCCCTGCCCACGGCCGCCTTCAACATCGCCCACGATTTCCTGCGCCGCCACGCGCCCTCCAAGCGCCTCGTCATCAGCGGCTGGGGCGGCGTCGCGCGCCACTTCGCCGAGCTGCACAAGGTCCTGCCCGAGGACATCGTCTTCTCCTGTCTCAGCGACACCCTCGGCTGGGACCCCGTCCACGAGGTCTTCGACCAGCTCGGCTCGCGCGAGCGCTGGCCCATCCCCTGGCTCGAGGACGACCCCTCGATGTGGCTCCTGCAGCTCCACGTCAACCGCTTCCACCGCGACGTCGACCTCTCCGCCGGCTACGGCTGCCAGGGAATGCTCGGCATCCACTGGCGCCATCGCATCGTCGACCCCACCGCCACCTTCTTCGCCCGCGCCATGTGGGACAAATCCTACACGCCCGACGCCCACTACGCCGCTTTCGCCCGCTCGCAGGCCTCCGGCGACCGCGCCCGGCGCTACGGCGAGATCCTCGCCGCGGCGGACAGGCAGCAGCAGTTCATGCGCACCGGCACCAACGAATTCAAGGACGGCCACGTCGTCACCAACGAGTTCTCCGGCGACTACGACGAGGGCTTCAAATACTGGAACGACTCCCACGTCACGCCCGAAATGCGCTCCGCCCAACGCCAGGCCGCCGTGGACCTGCGCGCCCTCGTCGACTCCGCCCCGCCCGTCGAGCGGGACCGCCTCGAGCACCTCACTCGTACCGTCGAGTTCATGACCCACTACGGCGAGGCCTGGATCCTTGCCCAGTCGCTGAACGAGGTCCTGAAACACGCCCAGGAGCTGCGCGCCGCGAAGAAAACCGACGAGGCCAAGGCGCTGGTCGAAACCGAGGGCCTGCCCATCTGGCTCAAGCTCGCGCCCGAAGTCCGCGCCGCCATCCTCCGCTTTCACGGCGCCGTCGCCACGCGCAACGACCTCGGCACGCTCGCCTCGCTGCAGAACAAGTTCTCGCGCCTCGCCCTCGACCGCCTGCCGCTCTCGATGGCCGAGTTCATCGACGCAATGCCGCCCGAAGTCGCGCCCGCCGTCGCCGCCGCCCGCGCGCCCGACTCCGAGACGCCTCCGCGCCTCATCGTTCCCGTGCGCCCGACGATGCTTCACACCGGCGACAAGGTCCGCGTTCTCGCCATCGTGCCTGTTGCCGCAGCGGTCTCCGGCGTGGTTCTCCGCACCCGCGCCGCCGGCTCGGCAACGTGGACCGAACGACCCTTCAGCCTGCTCGGCCGGAGATCGTGGCAGGCGCGGCTGGAAGCTCCGGCAGTGCCCGTCCCGCTGATGGAATACGCAGTCACTGCGCGCGTCGGCAGCCAGACGCTCCACGCGCCCGTCGAGGGCGTATATCGCATCACGATCATGTTATGATCCGCCCGCGGGCCAGCCTGCATTTCTCATGAACGGTGGTCTTATCGTCCGAATGAAAGTAATGTGGACTTGTAGTGCGACAATATAATTAGCCGCGGGAGAGATTCGAGCAACAAGGAGATATTTTTCATGTGGTGGCCGTTCAAGAGAATGATCGAAAAGAGGCTGATCCGGTCCTTTGATAGGGGCTTCCGATACATATCGGTTTGTCTGTTCTGTAGACTAGAATCTCAGTATTCGATTTCAATGGAGAGGGATTCGGCGGAAGCATTAGCCGCACAAGTTGTTAATTATCTAAAGGGTGACGATATTACTGCTGTAATACAGAACTCGGCAGAACCCCTCAAATCCAAAATTGCTCAAATCAAAGATCAAATATCCGAGAATGCCGCAAGAGCGATGGCCGAAAGTAAAAGTACAAGAGAGGCGGTCGTAGCGACTTTGAGAATGAGAGCCGTGCTGGAGTTCATGCTGCAGGGTGAATCGTATTTCAAGAGCGATCTGCACCAGCGAATCGAAAAACTGCTCTGCACGTATGGGCCTGAATTCCCGGAAGAAATCAAACCTGATACGTATCTAGCGATTGCCCAACGATACTACCAAGAAACGTCGCTTCAGAAGGCATGGAGCCAATGAAAAACGGAGATCTGATACAGCTATGACCATCGATGAGTTTTGCAAGAGCAACGAGTATATTGACGCCCAAGAGCGGCTGCAAAGTACGTCTTTTGCACTTCGGTCTTTTTTGGCCGAAAAGAAATGGATAATATCCACGCCGGAAGACCACGAAAGCGTTGAGTTGCTCGACGCAAGATACAAGGAAGCTCTCGTAGTGGTGCGGAAACTACATGAACAACTGATGGTTGATCATTCGGACGAAGGTCAGAAGTGAAAGGGCCCGCGAGCCGTCTGTCACTAATGTCTTCACAAGCCGATCGAGGATGCCCGCCCGCCTGTCTGTGAAGAATGCAGGCTAGAATAGCCTCGGATGCCTGAGCCGCCCAGCGACCGCGAACTCCCGGCAGAGGGGACAGTCCTCTCTGTCCTGAGGCGCAACACCTTTCGCCACGCCCGCACAGCCCCTTGCCGAATGGACCGAGCGTCTGGCCCCACGGCCCTCGCGGTCTACAATGGCAACGGATGCCCGAGCCGCCGGTCCGCTCCGACGCCACGCCTGTTGCGCCGCCCGCAGCGCTTGCTGAAGTCGCACGCGTGCGCTTGCCGTGGCACGCCCGCTGGCGCGAGTGGCTGCACGCCCGCGTCCGCCAGCGCATCACGCTCATCGGCGTGAGCTACATCTTCGCCCTACTGCTCACCGGGCTGGCCGCCTTCGCTTCGGCCAACAACCTGCTGTTCCTGATCCTAGCCGCCATGATGGCGACCTTCATGGTCTCCGGCCTCATCAACCGCCTCGGCATTTCCGGCCTCGAGCTCGACGTCCGCCTCCCGGAGCACATCAGCGCACGCCGCAAGACCCCCGCCCGCCTGCTTCTGCGCAACGTCAAGCGCCGCGCCCCCTCCTTTTCCATCCAAGTCGTCGGCGTCGAGGGCAGCGTCTTCACGACGCCCGTCTACTTCCCCCTCATCCCCGGCGGCGCGGAGCTCGAAACCACCATCGAGGTCGTCTTCCAGCGCCGCGGCAGCCACGCCGGCGACAGCTTTCAATTCTCCTCGCGCTTCCCCTTCGGCTTCGCTGAGCGCCGCATCCGGGTGCTGATGAACCGCGAAGTCGTGGTCTATCCTTGTCTCGACGCCCAGCCCGGCTTCGACCAGTTGCTCGCCGGCGTCGCCTCGGAAGCCGAATCGTCGCTCCAGGGGCGCGGCCACGACTTCTACCGCATCCGCCCCTACGAACCGTTCGAAAGCGCCCGCCACGTCGACTGGCGCGCCACCGCCCACACCGGCTCGCTCCAGGTCCGCGAATTCGCCCGCGATCAGGACCCGCTCATCGCCATCTTCCTCGACCTCCAGGCCGGCCTGGACCAGCGGCCCTGGTTCGAATCCGCCGTCGATGCCTGCGCCTGCCTTGCCTGGCACATGACCGCTCGCGGCGCGCGCATCCATTTCCGCACCCAGGATTGGGAGATCCTCACTCCGGTGGAAGGCGATGTCTACGCTATCCTGAGGTATCTCGCGCTGGTCGAAGCGCGAGGCCGGGCGATTCCGCTGCTGCACGACCTTGACCCTGCCGCCGCCATCGTCTTTACCGCGCAACCAGGCCGCCTCGAGGCGCTGGCTTGGAGTTCCGCTCGTATTCTGCATCCTGGTTGCTTCCCCCCGCCCGGCTCCCGCGCAGACTCCTCCCCCCGCCCCTCCTGAGCCCGTCCAGACCTCCATTACCGTCTCAACGGACATCAGCGCCGAATCGCCCGCGCTCGTCACCGTGCTCGATTCCGTCGCCATCGAACAATCGCCGGGCGCGGATATCGACGATCGTCTGCGCTTGTTTCCGGGCTTCTCGCTCTTCCGCCGCACATCGTCCCTGGTCGCGAATCCCACCACGCAGGGCGTCTCGCTGCGCGGTCTCGGGTCCACCGGCGCCAGCCGCACGCTGGTCTTGTGGGACGGCATCCCCTTGAACAGTCCCTTCGGCGGCTGGGTCTATTGGACGCTCCTCCCGCCCCAGGATCTGGATCGCATCGAAATCTCCGAAAGCGCCGCCACCAGCCTGTTCGGCGACCGCGCCATGGGCGGCGCCATCGCCCTGTTCAGCCCCGAGCCGCAACCGCTCCACCTGAGCTTCGCCTATGAAGGCGGCAACCGCGGCCAGAATGAGATGGATGCCGCGGGCTCATATATCTATCACGGCCGATGGGCCCTTTCCGTCACCAGCCGCGACTTTCTGACCAGCGGCTGGTACATCGTGCCGCCCTCCTTCCAGGGTCCCGTCGACCGGCCCGCCGATGTCGAGTTCGCCTCCGGCACACTGCGCCTGGACTATATCGGTCCGCGCGACCGCGTCTTCCTGCGCGCCGACCTGCTCGCCGAATACCGCAACAACGGGACCGAGCTGCAGAAGAACTCCACCGGCACGGGCTCGCTCGCCGCCTCCTGGTCGCATCAATCCGGCGCCGATACCTTCTCCGCGCTGGGCTGGTACACCATCGAAAACTTCCACGCGACCTACTCTTCCATCAACCTCGCCCGCACCGTCGAGCGCCTCACCTCCACCCAAAGCGTCCCCGCCGACGGCGCCGGCGGCGCGGCCTACTGGCGGCACGGCGGCGCCCATTGGGACCTCCTCGCGGGCGGCGACTTCTCGCGCGCCCAGGGCTTTTCCAACGAAGTCTTCTACCCCGGCGGGCTCCGAGTCTCGGGCGGCACGTTGACCCAGGGCGGCGCCTTCGCCCAGGGCGACCTGCGCCTGGGCCGCGTGCGTTTCTATGCCGGTTTCCGCGGCGAGGATGCCGCCGACGGCGCCGCTTTCTGGAGCCCCAGCGGCGGCGTGACGGCGGGCTTCGGCCATCTGCGCCTGCGTGCCTCGGCCAACCGCGCTTTTCGTGCCCCGACTTTGAACGAGCTCTATCGCGACTTCCGCGTGGGCGACGTGGAAACGCTCGCCAACTCCGCGCTGCGCCCCGAAATGCTGGCCGGTGCGGAAGCCGGCGCCGATTGGATCGGCCGCCGCACCAGCCTCTCCGTTACCCTCTACAGCAACAGCCTCGATGACCTGATCCTCAACGCCACTCAATCCATCACCCCCCTGCTCATCACGCGCCAGCGCGAGAACGTCGGCTCGGCTCTCGACCGCGGCGCCGAAGCCAGGCTGGCCCGTGTCCTCGGTCCGCTGCGCTTCGAGGCCGCCTGGCTGTTCGCCGATTCGCGCGTCGCCACCGGCCAGCGGATTCCGCAGGTCGCCCGGCAGCAGGGCACCGCGCAACTGCTCTACCACCGCGGCCCCACGCTGCTCGCAGTCGGAATGCGCGCCAGCGGCTTGCAGTTCGAGGACGATCTCAACGCCTACCTGCTCCCCGGCTACGCCATCTTTCACTGCACCGCGCGCCAGTCGCTGCCCCGCGGCTTCGCGCTCGACCTCCAGATCGAAGACGCCCTCAACCGCGTCGTCGTTGCCGGCTACAGCCCCACGCCGCTGGTCGGCACGCCGCGCCTCGTCCGCGCCGGCGTGCGCTGGACTATGCATTGACACTCGCTCTCAGCTCAATTGCCAGCTCGCCGTCGATCCCACAATCAGGCCATGGGCCGCCAGTCGCTGTAAGCAAGTCTGGCGACTGTTGTCCCTGGCCGGCGCAGAGCATAGAATGAGCCCATCACCTATGAGCACAAACGTCAGACCCGGAACCGATCGGCGCACATTCCTGCAGGCCTGCGCCGCTGCATTCGCGACTGGAGCCAATGCCGGCCTGCGCGCGCAAACTTCCTCACCCGCGCCCGTCCTGCGCCTTGAGGCCGACCCGCAGCGCAGCCTCATTCCGGTGTTGAGCTGGGATACGGAGGGCGGCGACCGCGTGCGCTCCAACCTGCTCCGGAAGCCCGGGCTGCAGTTGCGCGTCTGGCTTGAGAACCAGTGGTTCGATGGCTCGGAATTCCCGGCCACCGTTCAGCCTTCAGCCAACGGTACTCGCTATCTGCTGCAACTGGACTGGCGCAACACGCTCGAATGGACCGTCTCGTCCTCTCGCGACAGCTTCGAGATGACGGTCTCGGCCCAACGCCCGGCCAAGGTCGAAATCGTGTTTCCGTTTGACCTTCGCCTCACCCCCACCACGGTGCTGCCCGCCCTGTGGCATGACGACGGGCACTTTGAGACGCCGCTGCTGATCAGCGCCCCCGATTTCGGCCAGATGCTCATGCGGACCGCGCCTGGCGGCGCCATCACGGGCCGGCTGGAAGGCAATCGCCAGCCTTTCCACATGGTCAATCTGATCCTCGAATTGCCGCCGCTCGGCGACAACCGGAAGTGCACGTTCAGCTTCTCTCCGGCGTTCCTCGATGCGCCCGCGCCGCTGGCCGACACTTCCTTCTGGCAACTCGCCCGGCGCGGCTGGTTCAACGCCTTCCAGCCGGCCTCCTCCTGGGGCGACCCGCGGGCGCCGTATAGCGCCCACCCGGGCATTCTGGCCAACAACGTGGTCAGTGACCCAGTCAGCTTCTGCCTCTATTCCTACGCCGATCACATGCTCTGGACGCCCCAGCTCGCCGCCGGCATTTCGGCTACGCAGATCGTGCGCCAGAGCCTCGAGTACTGGCTGTTGAAGCGCAGTAGCTCGAGCGGCGAGGTCGTCGGCTACACCGATTACTACAACTTCCTGGATGCCAACCCGAGCACCGTCATTGCCGCCTGGGACTACGTCGAAGCCACCGGCGACCTCGCCTGGCTGGAGCGCATGATCTGGCCCTTGGAAAACGCGGCCAATTATTGCGCCTACCGCGACGTCGATCGGGATGGAATGGTGGAGGCCACGCAGAGCGGCAACGCCAATACGTTCGTCCTGCCGGCGCGCTCCAGCAATTGGTTCGACGCCATGAATTACGGCCACAAGGATGGCTTCGCCAATGCCCTGATTTATCGTGCCTGGCGGTGCCTCGCGGACCTGGAAGCGAAACTCCACCGCGACGACAAGCGCGCCCGCTATTCCCAGTTGGCCGAGCGCCTGAGAACGGCCTACGTGGCCGCACTCTACAATCCCCAGACCGGCTGGTTTGCCAACTGGCGCAGCGCCGACGGCGCGCTGCACGATTACGCCTGCCCCGTGGTCAACGGTTTGGCCATTGAGTACGGCCTGGTCGGCCCCTCGCGCGGCCGCGAGATCCTGGCCCGGCTGTGGTCCAAAATAGATAGCCTCGGCTTCACCCGTTTTGATTTGGGCATTCCGTCCACGTTGGTCCCGGTCCTTAAATCGGACTACATGCCCGGCGGCTTCGGCTGCCCCAGCCGCGAGGATGGTGCCGACACCTTCCAGCACTACCAGAATGGGGGCATTACGGCCGGCCGCATGCAGCACTTTCTGGCCGCCTCTTATGTCGCCGGCCTGGACGATCGCGCTGACCGCGTGCTCAAGGCCATGCTGGCGCGCCAACAGTCCGGCGGCTTTCAGAACGGCGTGCGGGACGAATTGCCCAAGGGCATGGAATGGACCACCTGGAACGGCGAAACCTGCGGCTACGAGGGTTTTCTGTCGGACAATTATTCCTTCCTGCTCTCCGTTCTGTTACGCGAATCGGCATTCCGTAAGCGATTCTATCGGCCGCTCGCGGCGGCCTGAGTCTCGCTCCCCGGAATTCTCATCGATCCAGCGCTGCCAGGGAATGCGCCTCGCATTTCCGGCGTCATCTCTTCAACCCCGCGCGGCTTGACACGCATCCTCTCTCCGCCGCGCGCGCCAGTTGACACCGGCTCGCAACAAATCGAAAGCTGGTGAGAACATGTCTGCCGCCGGCCCAACCGCCGCTCCCGTCCCCGAGCGGCACGCACCCTTCGAGTTCGTGCGCCGCCTCGGACTCTGGGATTCCACCATGGTCGTCGCCGGCTCCATGATCGGCTCAGGCATCTTCATCGTCTCGGCCGAAATGTCCCGCCAGATCGGCAGCCCCGGCTGGCTCCTCGTCGCCTGGGTCGTCAGCGCCGCTCTCACCATGTCCGGCGCGCTCTCTTACGGCGAACTGGCCGGCATGATGCCCCGCGCCGGTGGCCAGTACGTCTACCTCCGCGAGTCCTTCTCGCCGCTCTGCGGCTTCCTCTACGGCTGGACCCTCCTGCTCATCATCCAGACCGGCACCATCGCCGCCGTCGCCGTCGCCTTCGCCCGTTTCACCGGCATCTTCTTCCCCCTCGTCTCCGAGTCGCGCTACTTCATCCCGCCCATCCACCTCGGCCCCACCTACGCCCTCTCGCTCTCCACCGCCCAACTCCTCGGCATCGCCGTCATCGTCTTCCTCACCTGGACCAACAGCCACGGCCTCGAATATGGCCGCCTCGTGCAGAACGTCTTCACCTCCACCAAAATCGGCGCCCTGCTCGCCCTCATCTTTGTGACCCTCGTCCTCGGCTGGAACTCTACAGCCGTCCACGCCAACTTCGCCGACCCCTGGTCCCCCCGCGGCGTTACCCCCATCGCCGCCTCCCTCTCCGCCGCCACCGCCTTCGGGCTCTTCATCGCCTTGTGCGTCTCCCAGGTCGGCTCGCTGTTCTCCTCCGACGCCTGGAACAACATCACCTTCACCGCCGGCGAGGTCCGCTCGCCCCAGCGCAACATCCCCCTCTCTCTCGCCCTCGGCACGTTCCTCATCTCGGCGCTGTACCTTGCCACCAACCTCGGCTACCTCGTGACTCTTCCCCTCAACGCCATCCAGCGCGCCCCCTCCGACCGCGTCGCCACCGCCGCCCTCCAGGCCATCTTCCCCGGACTCGGCGTCCGCCTCATGGCCGCCACCATCATGGTCTCCACCTTCGGCTGCATCAACGGACTCGTCCTCGCCGGCTCCCGCGCCTGCTACGCCGTCGCCCGCGACGGACTCTTCTTCCGCCGCGCCGGCCTCCTCAACCGCCACCAGGTCCCCGGCTTCGCCCTCCTCTTCCAGGGCGCCTGGGCCGTCCTCCTCATCCTGCCCCGCACCTACGACGCCTCCACCCACACCTACGGCAATCTCTATTCCAACCTCCTCGACTACGTCATCTCCGCCAACCTGCTCTTCTATATCCTGACCATCGCCGCCGTCTTCCGCCTGCGCTCCACCCGCCCCGCCGCCGACCGCCCCTACCGCGCCTTCGGTTACCCCCTCATCCCGGCGCTCTACATCCTCGGCGCCTCCACCATCCTCGCCGTCCTCTTCATCTACCGCCCAGCCACCACCTTCCCCGGCCTCGTCCTCGTCCTCCTCGGCATCCCCTTCTACCTCCTCCTCCGCCGCCCCGCCCCCTGACCCCTCCCCGCACGTCTGGATCGCGTCAGGATTATGCCTCACTTTGAATTCGATGGCAGTGGGCTCATTCCCGGCAACGCCGTTCCTCGTTCCGCACCGGCGGCACCTCACAGGGCGGGACCTCTCCCGCTGAAGGCGTCGCCAGATGCGATTGTCTTTGCAACTCAGTTGCGTTATTCTGGATTTTCATGTCCGTTTCATCCGGTCTGCTCTTCATCCCCGCGGCCCTTCGGCCAAGTTCGCTCGCTGTACTCCTTTTCCTGCTCATGAGCCCCACCGCATGGTGCGGCGACGGAGGCTCCATCGCGGGGCTGATCGATGATATCTCTACTGCTCGTATCCCTATGGTTCAAGTGCAATTAACAAACCAAGCCACGGGCGTTACGCTGCATTCTGCAACCAACGCAGAAGGCTTCTACTCGTTTCCGGCAGTGCCGATCGGCCGCTATGAACTCCGCGCTACGCACGAGGGCTTCGCCTCCCAACGGCGCGCCGGGATTGAGGTGAGCTCCGGCGCGGCGCTTCGTATTGACATTGTGTTGCAAGTAGAGTCGCACTCGGAGTCGCTGATCGTTACCGAATCGAGTGTCTCCATCGAATCCGCCAGCACCCAGCTTGGCGAGGGACTGAACGCCTCAAATATGGCCGCCATCCCCGTGAATGGCCGCGGCTTTACCGATCTGCTCGCGCTGCAGCCGGGCGTGATCCCGACCAGTTCGCAGCAGCCCAACGCCGTGGTCATGTCGGGCTGCACCAGCGCGCCGCCCTCGGGCGATCTGAACCCTGGCAATCTCAGCGTGCGCGGCCAGCGCGAGACGGCGAACGGCTTCACGCTCAACGGCGCCTCGGCGCAGGAGGACTTCAACATGGGCGCGGCGATCGTGCCGAACCTGGACTCAATCCAGGAGGTGCGCGTCCTCACCGGCAACTTCGACGCCGAATACGGCAACTTCGGCGGCGCGCAGGTCATCGTGACCAGCAAGAGCGGAGACAACCATTTCCACGGCTCGTTGTTCGAATACCGTCGCGACACCGCACTCGATGCGCGCAACTTCCTCGCCACCGAACGCGCGGCTTATGACCGCGACCAATATGGCGCGACGCTGGGCGGCCCCCTACGCCGGGAGCACGTCTTCTTCTTCGCCGATTTTCAAGGCACGCGCATGCGCCAGGGCATCGAGACCGGCCGCATCGCGGTGCCCTCGCTGGCAGACCGCGGCGGCGACCTCTCCGACATCGCGTCGACGCTCTCCGGCAAGGTGAACGGCCAGTATTGGGCCAACCTCCTCACCCAGCGCCTGGGCTACGCGGTCGCGCCCGGGGAGCCCTATTACACGCCAGGCTGCGCCACGGCGGAACAGTGCGTGCTGCCAGGGGCGCAGATCCCGCAGCGCGCCTGGTCGCGCCCGGCGCAATCGCTGCTCCCTTATATCCCCACGCCGAATCAGGGCGCCGACATCTTCTCGACTTCATCCGGCACGGAGACCCTCAACGACGATAAAGGCGCGATCCGCGCGGATGCCACAACACGCTATGGGACTCTCTCGGCTTACTACCACACCGACGCCTACAACCTCGACAACCCCTATCCCACGGCCCAGGGCGGCGCGAATGTGCCGGGCTTCAACGCGCTCTCGGACGGCCGCGCCCAGCTTGCCACGCTCGGCCTGACCACGGTGCTGAGCGCCACATCTGTTAATGAGTTGCATCTGGGCTACACCCGCGCGGCGAACCGGATCGGCCGGCCGCAGGGCGGCGTCGGTCCGACTCTGGCATCCCAAGGGTTCACTACGGCCAGTGGCGCGCCCGGCATCGTCGCCCTCGCGCCATCGATCGAGGGCATCGAGAACGTCAGCTTCAACGACTTCACGCTGGGCGTCGACACCACCGGCGTCGATCAGGTAAACAACACTTATCAGATCTCCGACAGCTTCGCCCTGATCCGCGGCACGCATAGCCTGAAGGCAGGCGCAAGCCTGCACCTGGACCAGGTCAACGTGAATCCCGATGCCACGTTCAACGGCTCGTTCCTCTTCCAGGGAACGGAGACCGGCTCGGACTTCGCCGACTTCCTGCTGGGCATTGCCAGCAGCTACGCGCAGGGCGATTCGCGCCCCTTCTATCTGCGCAACCACTACCTCGGCCTGTACGCGCAGGATAGCTGGCAGTTGCGGCCCAACCTCACGCTCAATTACGGCCTGCGCTGGGACGTGCTGCCGCCCTGGCACGAAAAATACAATCAGTTGCAAACTCTGGTGGCCGGTGAGCAGTCCGTCGTCTACCCTGGAGCGCCGACGGGCCTCGTCTTCCCCGGCGACCCCGGCATCCCGTCGACGCTCGCGCCTACGCGCTACAACGACCTCGCGCCGCGCATCGGTCTGGCGTGGTCGCCCCACGCGGGCGACGCGGACTGGCTGCACGCGTTGACCGGCGGCGCGGGCCGCACCAGCGTCCGCGCGGGCTATGGCCTCTTTTACACGGCAATCGAGGGTCTCTCGGCCGGCATCATGAGCGCCAACCCGCCCTACGGATACGACTACGACAGCTTCGCTCCGCCGCTGTTCGCGACGCCGTTCGTCACCGCCGCGACGGGCAACAGCGTCGGCCAGCGCTTCCCCTCTCCGATTCAAGCCAGTGGCGCCTCGGCGCAGCAGCCCGACACGAGCGTCGATTGGTCCAGTTATCTGCCCATCACGGGCGTGCCGTCGTTCTACGCGCGCAACGTCACGCCGTATAGCGAGAGTTACACATTGTCGCTGCAACGCGAGTTCGGCACAGGCACGGTCTTGAGCGCCAACTACGTCGGCTCGCAGGCGCATCATTTGCTGGTGCTCCTCTCGGCCAACCCCGGCAACCCGGCGCTCTGCCTGAGCCTCAGCCAGCCCGACCGGGTCGCGCCGGGCACGGCCACCTGCGGACCGTTCGGCGAGAGCGGCGTTTATCAATCCACCGCGGGCCAGCAGATCGACGGCACGCGCGGGCCGTTCAGCTCGCAGTTCGCGGCGGTGACCTTGCAGAAGACCATCGGCAACTCCGATTACAACGCGCTCGAGCTGAGTCTGCGCCATTCGGGACGGGCCGCGGAGTTGCAAATCGCTTACACCTACAGCAAATCGATCGACCAGTCTTCGAGCCTCTCCGAGGCCGTCAATCCGCTCAACCCGAGCCTCAGCCGCGCATTGTCGGCCTTCGACATGCGGCACAACTTTGTCGCCAGCTACGATTGGAAGCTGCCCCTGCAGCGCTGGCTCGGCCGGTCGCGCTGGACCGCCGGTTGGTCGCTCAGCGGCATCACCCGCTTCAGCACCGGACTGCCGGTCACGCTTTACAACAACAACGACACCTCGCTTCTGGGCACGATTCCGAACGGCATCAACAACGACGGCGTCGATACGCCTTCCACCACGGGCGCGGCGCTGCTCCTCAACACGGACCCGCGCAATGGCGCGCCGGCATTCAATCCGGGGGCTTTCGCGCTGCCGCCGCTGGGCCAGCTTGGCGCCGCGGCGCGGCGCTTCTTCTCGGGACCGGGCATCGTCAACTACGACCTCGCGCTGCACAAACGCGTGACACTCGGCGAAACACGCTCCCTGGAGTTGCGGCTGGAGGCCTTCAACGCCTTCAACCACGCGCAGTTCTACGGCCCCGCCGCCGTCGACGGCAACGTCACTAGTCCGAGCTTCGGCCAGATCGTGAGCGCCGCCGCGCCACGCCAAATCCAGGCCGCCGTCCGCTATATCTTCTAGTGGCCTGTCGCGGAGACGACGTTACTGGGACGAGGTGACCGAGCCGACGTTACTGAGCCGACGTGACTGAGCCGCGACCGCCAGGGAGCGGGTGTGCTGCGTGGAGTGGGGCAGGCGGCCACGCCTGCGCCGGACCGCCAGGTCCGGCTTCAAGACGCGACTTGCAACGGAGCGGTCGTACGTTGCTGTGACCCGTTGCGAGCCCTGACCGCTGAGAGCGGATCTCCTCCTGCGCCACCCCGGCCGCTCAACCCCTCCCTGCACACCTCGATTCTGAGTCACTCCGAATTCGGCGGCACCGGGCCACTTCCCGTTAACGCCGTTTATCGCCCCGACCACATATCCGATATGCCGATTGCGCAGTCACGGAACGGTTTCTGAGTAGCTAACCATGATCTTGTTAGGTATATATACCTAACAAGATCTCAGCAATCGGGCAGACAAACACTTGTTCCCTCAAGCACTTAGAGTTGAAATCAGCCCTTTGATTCATTGATCCGATATGGTATATATACCTTATCGGACTCAATGAGAAGAGGACCGCCATGGCACGGGGAAGACCGTCTCGGATCGACATCGCAAAGCCCGACATTGTAAAGCTCTTCGAGAATTCAGCACAGAAGATCTATTGGCCGGGGGAGCTTGCAAGCATTCTAGCGCAGCACCGTAACGATTGGCGGCTCACGCAAGAGACCAACGCACGCGATTTTTCTGAGTACCTGCGGACAAAAACCAGTCTGAAGGAGGTCCGACTTTCAGCGGAGAACTACCCTGATGCTAAGGAGATCGTGCGCTACGCCTGGGGCAAGGCCTCACCCTATGCAGTCGCGCTATCACTCAAACGAAACGCCTACCTCTGCCATGCAACGGCGGTCTCCCTGCACTCGCTCACTGAGCAACTCCCGAAAACCATCTACGTGAACTCCGAGCAAAGCGAAAAGCCTCGTGGTGGCAGTCTCACCCAAGAGGGAATCAAGCGCGCGTTTGCCGCAAAGCAGCGACAGTCGAACTTCTCTATTCAATATGAGGAGTCGAAGCTCGTGCTCATCAACGGCAAGTACACGGAGCGCCTGGAAGTTGGCCCGATGGTCGTAGACGGGGAGAGCCTCGAGGTAACAAAACTGGAGCGCACGCTCATCGACATCGCTGTGCGCCCGAGCTACGGCGGCGGCGTCTACCAGGTGCTTGAGGCCTACCGTAGCGCCAAAGACCGGCTTTCTATCGGCACGCTGATTGCGACGCTTAAGAAGCTCGACTACGTCTACCCGTACCATCAGGTCATCGGCTTCTACATGCAGCGTGCTGGCTATGACGAGAGGCAGTATAACCGCCTGAAGAAGCTCGGGCTAGAGTTCGATTTCTACCTCGCACACGACATGCGGCAGACCTCGTTCGATGCTGCGTGGCACCTATTCTACCCAAAGGGTTTTTAGGGCCGCAATCCGATCGATCACAAAATCGAAGTAGAAATCAAAGTCGTTCAGGCTCTCTGCGACCGCTGCCACCACGGCCGGCCAGTCTGGTCGGTGGACCTCGCGTTGGTCGCTAACCTTCCCAAGCAGCGCCAGGGGGACCCTTTTCGCGGCGAAGATGTGCTTGGCGAGCTCGATGCTCTGTGCCGTTGCCAAGTTGATGCTCGCTGCCGTCGTGACGCGCCAGATATCGTAAAAATCGCGCGCCCTCGCGCTGGGCTTACTCCGAAGACTGTACTCCGGCATTTGCTGGCAAATCGCCCGGAGCTTCTCGACGACAATCATCGCAGGGCTGTAGACATAAATCGCGTAGGAATCCAGCTCGCGTTCAACCTTGCCTTCGCAATACTCGAACTTGCTCATGTCGACCGAGAACTTGCGCTGCTGCTCGGGGCCTACTACGAGGGCATTTCGGCGGACGGCCTCAAGATTCCCGCCGAAGGACTTGTGTTTGGCGTCCTCGATGAGCTTGAACTTGAGTTCGTAGCCGCCCCACCACGCCTCTTGGGGAGGGCCGAGCACCTGGGGCTTTGGCTCAAAACTCTCATCGAAAACAACAAAGCCAGCCGCGGCGAATCGTTCCTTGACAGTTCGAAAAATGCGCCCTCGGGTATCGTCCAGGTCAACGAAGTCCTTCTCAATCGAAAAATCGAGGTCTAGAGAGGTTCGAGAACTCAGGCCGTAGATGAGGCTCAAAGCGTTTCCGCCCTTGAGTACTATCTGTTCAAAAAGGTGGTCGTCCGAGAAGAGCGCAATGATCGTAAGCCTTCGAACCTCTGCAAAATCCATGGCACCTCGAAAACGGCGGTGGTAAATGTTGAGCGTAGCAAAGCACTTGATGGCAAGCCCAATGGTCTCCGTCAGGCCAGGGGGCAGGTGCACTTCGATATGCCGGTTATCCGTCTGTTCATCGTTTCGACCTTGCACCTAATCGCTGTCCGATCGAGCATAGTGGCCGATTGGTGGCGCCATCGGACAAGTCACCACGTCCGTTCGGATCATCGAAACGCAGCCCGATCCGGCTGACGGATTGACCTCTCGCCGGCGTCTGCTATGGTGGAGGATTATCCTCATGCCGCCGGACATCCCCGACATCCTGGCCCGCATCGTCGCCGTCAAGCGTCAGGAAGTCCGCGTCAAGCTCCTGCAGCGCAAGGCCCTGGAAAGCACCGCCGAGGCCCAGCGCGGCCAGCGCCGCCCGTTCCGCCAGGCCCTCGTCGAGGGTCATCTCGCGCCCCACGCCTTGCCCGCCGAAGCCATGCGAAGGTTGGCGATCATCGCCGAGATCAAGAAGGCCAGCCCGAGCAAGGGCCTGCTGTGCGACAATTTCAACCCCACCCGCCACGCCATGGACTACTTCGCCGGCGGCGCCAGCGCCCTCAGCGTATTGACCGATAAGGAGTTCTTCCAGGGCTCGCTCGGCGACCTCAAGACCGCCCGTGCCTGCGCCGCCCTGCCTGTCCTGCGCAAGGACTTCACCATCGACGAGATCGATGTCGTCGAATCCGCCGCCTCCGGCGCCGACGCCATCCTGCTCATCGCCGCCCTGTTGACGGCCGGCCAAATCCATCGTTTCCAGGCGCTTGCGGATGAGTACGCGATGGACTCGCTGGTCGAGGTGCACGATCGGGAAGAACTCGACAAAGCGCTCTCCGCCGGGGCCCGCATCATCGGTGTAAACAACAGAGACCTAAGGACATTTACGGTTTCGCTGGAGACCGCCGAGAGCCTCGCGCCGCACATTCCCGCTGACGTCGTGAAGGTCGCCGAGAGCGGCATCCACTCCCGCGCCGACATCGACCGCCTGACGGCCTGCGGCTTCCAGGCCTTCCTGGTGGGCGAGCACCTGATGACCGCGCCCGACGTGCACGCCGCCCTGCGCGCCATCATCGGCAGAGATGATTGAAGGACAGGGGATAGCGGCCCCTCCGAGATGCAGCACATATTCGTCAAGATCTGTGGAATCACCACCCTCGCCGACGCCCTCGCGGCCCTCGAAGCCGGAGCTGACGCCCTCGGCTTCAACTTCTGGTCCGGCAGCCCGCGCTGCATCACGCCGCAAGCCGCCGCCGGAATCACCGCCAAGCTTGGCTCCAACACACTGAAAGTAGGCGTCTTTGTGGATCCGACCGCGGAGGAGGTCACGGAAACCGTCGGGCTCGCCGGCCTGGACCTGGCCCAGATCCACGGCCTCGTTCCGCCTCTGACCGTCCCCTTCTGGCAGGCGCTTGCGGCCGGCCCGGACCTCGCCGACCGCCTCCGCGCCGCCCTCGCCGCGCCCTCGCCGCCTGAATGTTCTCTTATAGATACGCCTGCCGGGTCGCAGCGCGGCGGCACGGGCCGCGTCTTCGACTGGAGACAGGTGCGCGGGCTGCCCGGCCGGATCGTCCTGGCCGGTGGCCTCGACGCCGGCAACGTCGCCCAGGCGGTTCGCGAAGCACGGCCCTGGGGCGTCGACGCCTGCTCCCGTCTCGAGTCCGCGCCGGGCCGCAAAGACCCGGTCAAAGTGCGGGCCTTCATCGCGGCCGTCCGGGCGGTGGAACCAGAAGAGGAATAAGGAGTTATGAGCATCGAATCCCCCACCCCCGACGCCGGAGGCCACTACGGGCCATACGGCGGGCGCTACGTCCCGGAGACGCTCATGGCCCCGCTGGAGGAGCTCGAAGCAGCCTATCGCGCCGCCCGTTCCGACCCCGCGTTCCAGGCCGAGCTCGACGACCTGCTGCGCAACTACGCCGGCCGCCCGACGCCGCTTTATGAGGCGAAGCGCCTCGGCGAGAGCCTCGGCGGGGCGCGCATCTTCTTCAAACGCGAGGACTTGCTGCACACCGGCGCGCACAAAATCAACAACTGCCTGGGCCAGGTGCTGCTGGCCCGGCGCATGGGCAAGCGCCGCGTCATCGCCGAGACCGGCGCCGGCCAGCATGGCGTGGCCACGGCCACGGTCTGCGCGCTATTCGGTTTGGAATGTGTGGTTTACATGGGCGAGGAGGATATGCGGCGGCAGCGCCTGAACGTCTTCCGCATGCGCCTGCTGGGCGCCAAGGTCGCCGCCGTCGCCTCGGGGAGCCGGACGTTGAAGGACGCCATCAGCGAGGCCATGCGCGACTGGGTGACCAACGTCGAATCGACCCATTATCTGCTCGGCTCGGCTCTCGGCGCGCACCCGTATCCGTTGATTGTAAGGGACTTCCAGCGCTGCATCGGCGACGAAGCCCGGGCCCAGATGCTCGACCGCACGGGCCGCCTGCCGGACGCGGTGGTGGCCTGTGTCGGCGGCGGCTCGAACTCGATCGGCATCTTCACGGCGTTCGTGCCGGACGCGGGCGTCGAGCTGATCGGCGTGGAGGCCGGCGGACGGGGCGCGGCGCTGGGCGAACACGCTGCCCGGTTCGCCGGCGGCAGCCCCGGCGTGCTGCACGGTGCGTACAGTTATCTCCTTCAGAATCAACAAGGTCAGGTGTCTTTGACGCACTCGGTTTCGGCCGGTCTGGACTATGCGCTGGTCGGTCCGGAGCACGCCTGGCTGCACGACCAAGGCCGCGCCGAGTACGTCTCCGTGACCGACCAGGAGGCCCTCGACGCTGCCCGCACGCTGGCCCACACCGAGGGGCTCATCCCGGCGCTGGAGTCGGCCCATGCGGTCGCGGAAGTCATTAAAAGGGCGCCACTTGCGCGCGACGGGGTGTTCCTGATCAACCTCTCCGGACGGGGCGACAAGGACACCGACATCTACCGCGAGAACCTGCCGGAGCTGGACCATCCGGCGTGAGGGTGCGGGCACGGCGCGGCGGGCAGGCGCCCTGGGGAGCGCGAGGATGCCCGAGAGCGGGCGGCGCGCCATGGTCGACGCGGGGCAATGGCCACTATTTCGATAGGCTTTGCAGTTTCATCACAATTCATCACTTTTTACAGCGTCTCGAACGAGTGATGATTGGGCGCGACGGCGCAAAAACACAAAAATGGAGGAACAAAGCCAAATATCGACTTTGACTTTTAGAATGAATGGCTTAACTGGCTATCGTTCGATGTGTTCTGCGCTAATCGTTCGTTTTTCAAAGAGCAATGATGGCTGACCGCAAGGGCGGGCTACCACCCCCAGTTTAGACCCGCTGTCAAGCTGCTTTTCGATGACCCGGGTACCGGGATACTGACGCCGGGGTCCATCGCGAGAATCTGCCCGAACTGGACCATCCTGCCTCCCGGAATCGGGGATAATATGGTTCATGGCCACTGCCGACAAGGCCGACTTATCCCGGATCACCATTGTGCCGGGCCAGCGCTCAGGGCAGCCTTGCATCCGTGGACTGCGCGTCACCGTATGGGACGTGTTGGATATGCTCGGTTCCGGGATGACCGAGGATGAGATCCTGCGCGACTACCCGTACCTGGAGAAGGCCGATTTCCCCGCGGTTTATGCCTACGCCGCGCAGGCCGGGCGGGAGCGCAAATCGCGTTGAAGTTGTTGTTTGACGCGAATCTCTCGCCGAAGCTGGTTGGCCGTCTTGAGGGGTTGTTCCCCGGTTCCGTTCATGTCTTCGACACAGGTCTCGCGCGCTTCACTTCGGACGAGAGCATTTGGGAGTATGCGCGGGCCAACGGGTTTACGATCGTGACCGCCGATTCCGACTTTCTGGCCCTCGCGAGGTCCCGCGGCGTGCCGCCAAAGGTGGTCCAGCTCAAGCACTGCGACTACCGCACCTCTCAGGTTGAGGACCTTCTGCGGCGGCATGCCATCTCGATTGCCGAACTGGAGCACTCCTCACGCGCGACGCTCGTGCTCCAAGGCACAGTCTGAATCGGGCCCTTGCGGCGGCGGCGCGAACGCATCTTCTCAGCAGAACCTCGGTGGGGTGGGTCAGGCTGTCCGATTCGCCTTTGCCCTTTGCCATTCGTGCAGGTGCGCGGCGTCGCGCGCGTTTACGGAACTCCGCATAGGTCGGCAACATGGTCGACCACCTTCTGGACTCTTGTATAGTACTCGGCAATGCGTTGATAAGTTACGCTAACTGATCCGCCATGTGCGATCTGGTGCCGGAGGCCGATTACACCGTCCACTGCGTCCTTGAGGTCCTCAACCAGGAAGGACTCAGCGTCTGCCCGCCATTTGGAACTGAATGCACCGAGGAATTCCTGAAGCCGCTTCGAGTTGGCATTCGCAAACCGCCGCGTGCGTTGTTCAACAAACCGCTGCAACGTGGGCGCGCCATTTGTTCTAGCGTGCTCCTGTACGAGCTCGATGACAGCCTTCTCAAGGTAACCGGAAACTAGGACACAGAGGTAACGAGCAAAATCCGACCGAACCTCCAGGTCCGGGCTCGATTCAAGCTCCTTGATCCTTTGGAAGGTGTCATCCAATCGCTTCTTCAGTCGCGTAACCTCTGCCCGACCGGTCATGGGATATTAGCGAACGCGGCCTCAGCCTTTTCCAGTCTGTTCTTCACGTTTGCTTCTTGTGCGGTGCCCGTCTCGGTCGCTGACCGGTAGGCCTCATCGCTCATCAGCTTCTCGAAGTGGGTCTTTAGCGCGCCGGGCCTCTTGATCGGACCTTTGGCGAGTATCCTCTTCGCTACTCCAGCCATGACCGAATCGACGACCGCAGCGTTCACCGCGCGCTCAGGACGAAATGCCTTAGCGCCTATTCCTTTGAGAATCGTGGCGCTCGTATCGGTGAAGATTTGGCTCAGCTCTTCCTTGGGCTGCCGCTTCAGATGACGATTCGTAGCCATGTAGCGGTTGAGGAAATCCTTCATCGGGCTCTGATACTTGTGAGCGTAATACAGGAACGCAAAGAACCGGAGAATCATCTCCATGTCCTTTAGTCGCCGGGACTTTTTCCCATAGAGGTGCCGCCAGGAAGGATCCTCGTTCAGGCTACGTAGAACCTCTCCGAATTGCCCGTGATAAAGGGCCACCCGAATTTCCTGGGGTTGCAGGTTGACGCCACCTGTGTTCAAGCGCTCGAAGATCACGTATATGCTGCTCTGATCGTCGGTGGGTTCATCCTGCCGAACAATTGTTGCGTGGATAATGCTGTCATCGAGTCTCCGCCGGTCTTCCGTGTCCAGATCTTCATAGCGCTTCCCAGCGAACCGTTCTTGCACGTCTGACAGTCGGTATTCTTCGCCTTGGATGACGCCTCCGTAGAATGAGCGCAACGTATAGAGTCTCTGATGCCCATCGAGGACCAACAGCCGCCCGGAGGGCTCCTTCACGAGGAAGATCCCCGGAACGGGCAATCCAAGCAACAGGGACTCGACAAAGCGATCGGCCTTGGGACGGGGCCAAACGTACTCCCGCTGGAATCCAACCAGGTCCGTGTTTTCTGGCTCTTCCCCTGTGAATCTCGGCACAAGAATGTCCCGTGCCTTGAGCCGCTTTACGAGGGAGTCCACCGGGTAGTCAGCCCCATATGATGTTATTGAGTAGGTACAGGGGATGACCTCTAGCGCCTCGTCAAGATCGTCCACGGGCTCCTCATCGAGCTGTGATTGTCCCAGTCTCGCCTCTCTGGGTCTCTTGCTTTGCTGTGCCATTCAATCTCGTCCTGTCCGAAATACGATTCTCAGTCAATACGACCATAGCGCATCGCGGCCAACCTTGGGCACAGTTGGGAATTGACGGCCTGCAGACCTCTTTCTCAAGTGATCTGAGGAGCCTCGCGGCCTGCCGGCGTATCCTTTTCGCAAGCTTGGCGCAGGGCCTGTTCCGACGGATGTCGGAGACGGGGCGCGGACATCGAGGCTGTGCCAATCCGGCTGGGAAGGCGCGCCGGTTCGGACGACATGCGGCGTAGATGTTAAGTTGGTGAGAACGATGGAATCGAGTGGACGGATCGCGCGACGGTTTGCGGAGCGCAAGGAAGACGGGCGGACGGCGCTGGTGGCGTATCTGACGGCGGGGGATCCGCAGCCGGAGCGGACGCCGGCGCTGGCGGCTGCACTGGAGCGCGGCGGGGCGGACGTACTGGAGTTGGGCGTTCCTTTTTCCGATCCGATCGCGGACGGGCCAGTGATCCAGCAGGCTTCGCAGCGGGCGCTGGAGGCGGGGACCGACGTCGCGGCGGTACTGGAGATTGCGCGCCGGATTCGCGAGAAGAGCCAGATGCCGATGGTGCTGTTCAGCTACCTGAACCCGCTGCTGCGGTATGGCTGGGAGCGGCTCGCCGCAGACGCGCGCGCCGTGGGGGTGGACGGCGTACTGCTGACGGACCTGAGCGTGGAAGAGGCCGCGGGGCCGGTGGCGCAACTGAGGGAGCACGGGCTGGACACGATTTTTCTGGCAGCGCCGACGAGCACGGAACGGAGGTTGAAGCTGGTGGCGGAGTATTCCAGCGGCTTCGTGTACGTGGTGTCGCGGACGGGCGTGACGGGCGAGAGGGCGACGCTGGCGGCGGGCGTCGAGGAGCTGTGCCGGAAGCTGCGGGCATTGACCGACAAGCCGCTGGCGGTGGGGTTCGGCGTGTCGACGCGGGAACACGTCGAGGCGATCGCGGGCTATGCCGATGGGGCGGTGGTGGGCAGCGCGATCATGCGGATTGTGGATGCGGAGCCGGGGGCGGCGGGGATTGAGGAGCGGCTGGAACGCTACATGGCGGAGCTAACCCGCCTTCGCATGGCTACGGCGGGTAAACCCCTCCCTCGCGGTGCTTCGGCCGATGAAGCCCGCCTTCGCAATGCTTCGGCGGGCGAGCAGGAGCGCGGGCAATGACCCCGGACGAAGGCCAGGCGGCGCTGGACAAGCTGCGGGCGGACATTGACGAGCTGGACCTGCAGTTGCTGGCGCTGTTCAATGCCCGCGCGCAGGTGGTGGAGGAGATCGGCGACATCAAGCGCGTGGCTTCGATTCCGATTTACGAGCCGAAGCGCGAGGAGCTGGTGTTCTCGAACGTGCTGGAGCATAACCGCGGGCCGCTGCCGGACGACGCGGTGCGGCGGCTGTACGAGCGCATCATTGACGAGATGCGCAGCTTGCAGCGGGAGCGGATGCGGCGGGCGCAGCGCCAGGCCCAGGGCGTGCCGCAGAGCGAAGGAGAGAAGCGGTGATCATCATCATGGAGCGGGGCGCCACCGAAGCACAGGTGGAAGGCATCATCGAAAAGCTGGTGGATCTCGGTTTCTCCGTGCACCGCTCGACGGGGGCGGTGCACACGGTGCTGGGCGCGGTGGGGCCGAACGAGGATTTCGAGCCGGCGGAGTTCGAGGTGCTGCCGGGGGTGAAGGAATGCCATCGCGTGATCGCGCCGTACAAGCTGGCCAGCCGGGCGTTTCGCGTTGAGGACACGGTGATTGCATTCGGCCGGACCATAGTCGGCGGACCGCGGGTGGTTGTTCTGGCCGGACCGACGAGCGTGGAGAGCGAGGAGCAGATCGAGCGCGCGGCGGAGGCGCTGGCGCGAGCCGGGGCCACGTTTCTGCGGGCCGGGGCGTTCAAGCAGCGGATGTCGCCGTACGTGTGGCAGGGGTTGAGCGAGGAGTCGCTCAAGCTGCTGCGGCGGGCGGCGGACAGAAATGGGCTGGGGGTGGTCAGCGAGATTGTCGATGCGGCGCAGGCGCCGATGATGGAGCAATACGTGGACCTGCTGCTGGTGGGGTCGCGCAACATGCAGAATTATCCGCTGCTGAGCGCACTGGGGCGGCGCGAGCGGCCGGTGCTGCTGAAGCGCGGGCCGGCGGCGACGGTGGAGGAGTGGCTGAGCGCGGCCGAGTACATCCTGACGGGCGGAAATTACAGCGTGATCCTGTGCGAGCGCGGGATCCGGAGCTTCGAGCCGCCGGCGCACAACACGCTGGACCTGACGGCGATTCCGACGGTGAAGAAGCTGTCGCATCTGCCGATTGTGGTGGATCCATCGCAAGGGACGGGGCGGCGCGATAAGGTGGCGCCGATGGCGCGGGCGGCGGTGGCGGCGGGCGCGGACGGGCTGCTGGTGGATGTGCATCAGGATCCGGACGGCGTGCTGGGCGAGGGGGCGCACGCGCTGAACCCGGCGCAGTTCGAGGAGCTGATGAGGCAGTTGAGAAGGATCGCGGAGGCGGTGGGGCGGAGCGTTTGACGGTGGGAGAGGCATGAAGACGGTTGCCATCGCCGGGGTGGGATTGATCGGCGGGTCGTTCGGGCTGGCGCTGAGGGCGGCCGGATTCGAGGGACGCATCGTGGGCGTGAGTTCGGCGGGGACGATCGCGAAGGCGGTCGCGCGGGGCGCTATCGATGAGGGCGTGAGCCTGGAGCAGGCGGCGGCTGAAGCCGACCTGGTGTTGCTGGCGCAGCCGATTGCGGTGATTCTCGAGACGCTGCCAAAACTCGCGGGGAAGGTGCGGCCGGGGGCGCTGGTGACCGACGCCGGCAGCACCAAGCGGCGCATTGTCGAGTGCGGAACGCGGGCGCTGGGCAGCGCCTTTCTGGGCGGGCATCCGATGGCCGGCAAGGAGAGCCGGGGCGTGGAAGCGGCGGAGGCGGAGCTGTATCGCGGGCGGCCGTGGCTGGTGACGCCGCGGGGCGCGGAGGAGCTGGAAAAGCCGCAGGCGCGGGAGTTTCTGACGTGGCTGGAGCGGATCGGGGCGCAGGTGAGGGTGTGCTCGGCAGAGGAACACGACCGGCGGGTGGCGCGGTCGTCGCATCTGCCGCAGATGCTGGCGACGACGCTGGCGCGGGGGCTGGGGGCGAGGGCGGATCGCGCGGCGGTGGCCGGGGCGGCGGGTCCGGGGCTGACGGACATGACGCGGCTGGCGCTGAGCGCGTGGCCGATCTGGAAGGACATTCTGGCGACGAATGGCGACTGTATCGCCGAGGCGCTGGGCGAGTTCCAGGAAGAATTGGGAACAACGCAGAGGCTGCTGGAGGCGGGGGAACTGGAAGAGGCGTTCCAGCAAGGCGCGGAGTTCGCGGCGGAAGTGCGAAGGACGAGCGCGGGATAACGCCAAAGATGGAGCGCCGTCTCAGGGGGAGAAACGATGACAACAGCGACGAGAAGATCTTTCATCCAGAGGGCATCATTAGCGGCCGCCGGGGCGATGGCCGCGGCGGCGCCGGCGCGGAGCCTGGCGCGGGGCGCGGGCAAGTCGAAGCGCGACCTGATGGCAGAGGTTCTGGACATGTCCGCGAGGCCGGGCTACGTTCCGGCGGGCTTCTTCATGCATTTCGGGGTGCGAGGCGATGCGGCGGTCAAGGCGCATCTCAACTACTTCCGCGCCACCGGAATGGATTTCGTCAAGATCCAGTTCGATGAGGTGGAGCTGCCGCACAACGATGAAATCAAGACGCCCGGGGATTGGTCGAAGATGCCGATCCTCACGGAGCAGTGGTTTGAGCCGGCGGTGTACCTGCTGAAAAACCTGATCAAGGAAGCAAAGGCGGAGGCGCCGATCATCCAGACGCTGTATTCGCATTACCAATTGGCGAAGCAGGCCGTCGGGTGGAACGTCCTGGTGGAGCATGTCAAGCAGGATCCCGAAGCGGTGTGCCGGGGGTTGGAGAACATTTCGCTGTCGCTGATGAACTTCGTGCAGGCGGCCGCGCGGGCGGGCGTGGACGGGTTCTACATGTGCACGCAGGGCGGGGAAACGAACCGGATAGCGGAGCGGGCGTTGTTCAATCGGACCATCAAGAACTACGACATGCTGCTGTACAAGGAAGTGTCGCAACTGGTCCGGTACAACATCATGCACGTGTGCGACTACGACGGAACTTACGACGATTTCCAGGCGCGATTCAGGGACTACCCGGGACAGGTGGTCAACGTGCCGCTGGCGGCCGACGGCCAGAGGCTGACGCTGCGGCAGGCGGCGCAGATCTTCCAGCGGCCGGTGATGGGCGGGCTGGACCGGCTCGGCGTAATCACCACGGGCAGTCCGGAAGAGGTGAAGAAAGCGGCGCTGACGGTGCTGCGGGAGGCTCCGGCCAATGTGATCCTGGGCGCCGATTGCACGGTCAGTCCAAAGACGCCGCTGGAGAACCTGCGGATGGCGATCCAGACGGCGCACGAGTTCAGAGCATAACGGGGCGTGGGACGGGAGGCTCTCAAGGATGATCCACTACAGTGTCGGTGAGGCGTGGGAGGACGGAGCGCGGATCCTGACTTTACGGGACACGGCGAAGGACGTCGAGGTGCAGGTAGCGCCGCAATTGGGCAACATCGCCACGGCAATGAGAGCGCATGGCAAGGCGGTGTTGTGGACGCCGTTCCGGGGCGCGGGCGAGTGGTCCAGGCATCCGGCGATGGGCGGCGTGCCGTTCCTATGGCCGTGGGCCAACCGGATCGACGGGCTGAGCTACTGGGTCAACGGACGAAAGTACACGCTGAATCCGGAGCTGGGCAATCTCAGCCCGGGGCCGAGAGCCACGCCGATTCACGGCCTGCTGCTGTACGCGAAGCAATGGCGGACGGTGCGCGCAGCAGCGACCGAGCAGGGGGCGGAGCTGGAGTCGAGCTTCGAGTTCTGGCGCGAGCCGGAGATGATGGCGCAGTTCCCGTTCGCCAATACGGTGACGATGATCCACCGGCTGCGGGAGGGCGCGCTGGAGGTGGAGACGCGGATCGAGAACCTGTGCAGCGAGCCGCTGCCGGTGTCGCTGGGCTTTCACCCGTATTTTCAGGTGAACGACGCGCCGCGCGACGAATGGAAAGTGCGGCTGCCGGCGCGGGAGAAGTTCGTGCTGAACGAACGACTGATCCCGACTGGCGAGAAGCGCCCGAACCCGTACGCCGATCCGCAGCCGCTGAAGGGAATTGCGCTGGACGACGTGCTGGGCGGGCTCAAGCGGGACGCGGACGGATGGGCGCGCTTCCGGCTGGAGGGCGCGAAGGAGAGCGTCACTGTGGAGTACGGAGAGGCCTACCCGGTGGCCGTGGTGTATGCGCCGCCGGGGCGAGGCTTCGTCTGTTTCGAGCCGATGAGCGCCCCAACCAATGCCTTCAACGCGGCCCACGACGGCTGGTTCAAGGAGCTGCCGGTGGCGGCGCCGGGCGGGGTGTGGAAAGGCGTGTTTCGGGTGGCGCCGGAAGGATTCTGAGAATCGGGCGGACGCAAGAAGGGCGGACACGAGACGATGGGCTCGAGCCCGCCCTGATGGAGTGACGGGCGCGGGAAGCGGCGCGGGCTAGATGTGGAGTCTCAACAGGTTGTTCCCTTGAAGGCCTGTGCGGGTTGGGTGGCCGGAGGGGACACTCTGCGCGTGCCGCGGCGGCACGCTTGGGTTCCCTCGGCGCGACGTTCAGAGGCTGGCGATCAAGCGCCGCGGCCCTCGGT
>JBKQPG010000032.1:0-52553 GCA_052145115.1 Bryobacteraceae bacterium | reverse complement strand
CGGCGGGAGTGCGATTGGCGGAGCGTGGAAGGGGCGTTCGCGGGAAATTGGAGGAACAAAGCCAAGCGCGACACTTATGTCGCAAAGTGTCGCATTTCGTCATACGGCGTGTGACGGCAGAGTGATCCGGGAAAGGTCGGGCCGGAAGGTGAGAAATGATATGTAAGAGTCGTTGAATAAGATTGATACATGGAAGATGGCGGTTCCGATTGGATAGTGTGCCGGGTGAGTCAGTATGACAATTCGACAGGGGGTGTGGTGTCGTGTCGAAATGTCGAATTGGCGGGTTCGCGGGGCCGGGGTGGGCGGTCGAGGCGGGGCTAGGGCAGATGCACAGTTTCTGTGAACTCGGCCGGCGCGGGTTGGGTGGCCGGAGGGGACACTCTGCGCGTGCCGCGGCGGCACGCTTGGGTTCCCTCGGCGCGACGTTCAGAGGCTGTCGATCAAGCGCCGCGGCCCTCGGTGTCCCCGTCCGGGAGTGGCCTCATTGCGGCCGGACGCGATGGGCGACACTTATTCCGAAACAGGTCTAGTCTCGGAGCTTGGCCAGAATGTGGGCCAGGACCTGGTCGGTCTTGCAAGCCGGGGCGGCGTGCTGCCAGATGCTGGCGGCGGCCTCCATCTTCCGATCCAGGGATTCGATACTGGCGGCGGGCCGATTCAGCAACGGGCGGGCGCGCTCGAGCTGGGTGGTGGAGCCGCAGGGGGCGGCGGCATCATCGACGCGTTGCAGGACCAGATCCCAACGGTGCGCGCGCTCGCGTATGGAGAGACCGCGGCGGGTCGGATCCAGGAGCACCACCTCCTCGGCGCGCGCGGCGGCGCGTCCGGCGGCGAGGTCGTCGGGATCGGCTGTCATGGCGCGGCGATAGGCCTCCAGGGCGGAGGTGTCCTTGTCCAGCGCGAAGCGCGCATCGCCGAGCCGCAGCCAGACGCTCGAGTCGGCGGGGAAATGGCGGGCCAGCGCCGCGTAGACGATCTCGACCTGTTCCGGCGAGCCGATGGAGCGGACCATCTCGGCGGCTTTCATCCCCAAGCCGGGATCGTCGCCGTGCTGTTCAATCAACGCGAGCAGCAGGGAGATGGCCTCACTGTGATGTCCGGCCTGGGCCAGGACGGCGGCGTAGCGCAACTGGGCGTCACGATGAGCGGACTCCTGCGGCGCGGGCCACTCCTTGGAGAGCGCCTGGCGGAACAGGTCCAGGGCCTGTTTCCTGTTGCCGGCGGCGAGCGCCACCTCGCCCAATCCCATCCACACCGGGCCGTTGCCGGGGTCGGCCTGGGAGGCCTGGGAGAGATAGGAATAGGCTTCGTTTTGATGGCCGGCCTGGACCAGGGCAAGGCCCAGGGCGGCCCGCGCGCGCACATCCTGGGGGGTGTAGGCCAAAGAGCTGCGGAACTCCACGACCGCTGCCTCCACCTGGCCCTGCGCGAGCAGCTTCTGGCCGTTGCGATAGGCTTCGGCGCCCCGGGTGACGTGGCGCGATTGCTGCCAGAAAAGCAGGCCGGAGATGAGGAGAATGGCGGCCAGAGAGACGGCCGCGGTGATGAGGAGCCAGTGCTGAACGGGCAGGGGTGCGCCCGGGGCCTGCTGGCCGGGATGGGAGAGCCGGCGGTAGGCGGCGAGCGCATCCCCGGTGCCGAGGAGGCCGATCTCGCGGTGGCCGTCGCGGCTCACCACCGGGATCTCATCCAAACCGGCCTCGCCGATGGTTTGCAGGGCCGCGTCGAGGGGCTCGTCGGGATGGACGTGCGGGTCTTCCGGCGACACGGTGGCGGCCGTGGAGGGCGCCACGGGACGCATGGCGCGCTGCACCGTGAGGGGGTCCGGCAGGTGGGCGGGCGAAGGCATCGTGATGCCGTCCTGGCGGGAGAGCGCCTCGTAAATGGGCAGCTTCTGCAACCTCTGCGCCAGCACGTAACTGCACATGTTGGCGATCATCAGCGGCACGATGATGGTGTAGTCGCGCGTCACCTCGAAAATCATGATGACGCTGGTCATGGGGGTGCGCACGATGCCGGCGAAAGCGGCGCCCATGCCGACCAGGGCGTAGGCGCCGGCGTTGCCGGTGTGGTCCGGCAGGAGGGAGTGGGCGGCCATCCCGACGGCGCCGCCGAGCATGGCGCCGATGAACAGGCTGGGGCCGAAGATGCCGCCGGCGTTGCCCGAGGCATAGCTGGTAGTGGTGCCGAGGAGCTTCACCAGCAGCAATATCAGCATCATCTGGAGAGCGATCCGGCCATTCAGGGCGTCGCCGACGAGGTTGTAGCCGACGCCCAAAACGCCCGGTACGGCCAACGCCAGCAGGCCCACGAGCAGGCCGCCGGCGGCGGGCGTGAAGGGCGCCCAGCGACGCGGCGCGCGGAGGAAGGCGGCGCGCTGCCACAGCAGTAGTTTCACGAAGGCGGTCGAGACCAGGCCGCCGAGGACGCCGAGCAGGGCGTAGATGAAAAACTCCAGCGGGTCGACCAACTGATAGGCCGGAACATGGAACAGCGGCTCGTCGCCCAGGATCAGCCGCAGGACGATCCAGGAAGTGGCGGCGCCGATGACCACCGAGCCGACGACGCGGGCGTGCAGATCGGCGAGGATCTCCTCGAGCGTGAACAGGACGGCCGCCAGGGGCGTGTTGAAGGCCGCGGCGATTGCGGCCGCCGTGCCGACGGGGACCAGCGAGCGGACCTGGGTATCGCTGAGGCCCAGACGGCGGCCCGCCGAGGAGGCGATCCCGGCGCCGATCTGCACCGCCGGGCCCTCGCGGCCGAGAGCCACGCCGCTGCCGAGAGCGAGGGAGGAGCACAGGAACTTGCCCACGACGGTGCGCAGGCTGATGACGCCGTTTTGCAACACCAGGGCCACGCGGGTCTGGGGCACGCCGCTGCCGCGGGCATCCGGGAAGAACTTGAAAAGCAGCCAGCCGCCGACGAGCGAACCGGCCAGCGGACTCAGGAATCGCTGCAAGGGGCCGGCCGTCAGCAGAATCGCGCCCAGGCGCTCGGTGATGGCCAGGAAGGCGACGACAATCAGACCCACGACTGCGCCGATGACCAACGCGAGCAGCAGCAGAATCTTGTCCTGATGCTCACGCAGATCCACTTGTGCCAACCGCCGCTGCAACGGCCGCAGCAGTGTGCCGGGCCAACCCAAACTGGAGACCCTCCCTGCACCATTCTTGCAAGAATGCGCGCGCTGGCGGGCGCGGCGGCTGGCGGATGAAAAACCGTTGCTTGGGCTGGTTGGCCGAATCAGAAGCCTGCCCGCGGGCGGCTGACGTTCAGACGGCCCAGGAGGAGTCGATGGCCGGTTCGGGGAGCAGTTCCTGGGCTTCGACCAGGCGCAGGAGTTCGAGGCGGATGCCGTCGACCAGGGCTTCCCAACTGGCTTCCAGGAGATTGCGCGAGAGCCCGGCGGTGCGCCAGGTGGAGTTGCCGTCGGTCCACTCGATCAGCACGCGCCCGAGGGCGGCCGAGCCGCGGCGGGGCTGCAGGACGCGGACGCGATAATCGGCCAGGCGGATGCGGCCGAGCGCCGGGTAGAGCGGCATCAGGCAGTCGCGCAAGGCCAGGTCGAGGGCGTTGATCGGGCCGTCGCCGCCGGCCGAACCGGAGTAGACCGCGTCGCGGACCTTCACGGTGGCGGTGGCGGAGCTCTGGGACGGGCCGGCGGCCGAACAGCGCGTGGAGACCTCCCAGCTCAGAACCTCGAAACCGCGGAAGTCGGGCTGCTGGGCCTGGCGGCGCTTCAACTCCTGAGAGCCGTCGGCCATGTCGAGATCAAAACCCTCGTCCTCGAGCCAGGAGGAAGTGGTGGGGTCGGAGGCGTCCGAGGGAGCCGCGGCGGCCGAGTGGCCGACCGTCTCGGGATCGACCTGGGGCACGCTGGCCAGCGAATCGAGTACCGCGCCGGCGCTGGCGGGAAGGGCATGGCCGAAGGCCAGCGAGCCGGTGAAAGGAGTGTTTTCGGGCAGCGGCTGATTGGCCGCCTCGGCCAGCGAGTGGGCCACGGCGCAGAGGCGTTTGAGCTTCTCATGGCCGACCGTTTCGAGGCCCAATTTCAACTCCAGATCGGGCAGCACCGAGCACAGGTCGGCGGCGCCGCAACGCTCGCCATAGCCGTTGACCGCGCCGGCCACCCAGGTGAAGCCGCATTCGACGGCGGCCAGAGTATTGGCCACGGCCAGGCCGCAGTCATTGCGGGTGCGAATGCCCAGCGGCGCGTCCAGGCGCTGGCGGGCGCTGCGGCACACGGCGGCCAGGCGCGAGGTCAGCGTGCCGCCGCGGGTGTCGTCGAGGATCAGCGCCGTGGCGCCGGCTTCGCGCGCGGCAGCCAGGCCGTCCAGAGCGTGATGGGCGTTGGAGAAGAAGGCATCGAAAAAGTTCTCGGCGATGAGCAGAACGATGCGGCCCTCCGAGACCAGGCGGCGCACCTGCTCGACCATCGGCTCCTGGTGCGCGGGGACGAAATCGGCGGCGAAGCTGACCACGCCGGCGTGGGCGGGGAGATCCTCGAGGCGCCGGATGAGAACGCTGAGGCGGGCCTGGCGGGGCTCATAGCCGCCCAGGGCCGCGTAGGTCGCGGGGTCCACTTCGAGGAAATCCGGACCCAGCTCATCGAGCTGGCGCAGAACCCGCGGACGGTCGCCGGGCGCGAGGCGCGTATTGAGCGAAAGCGCCAGCTCCGAGAGCGTCGTATCGAGCACATGAACTCTCACGGGCAAACTCCTCTCAGGCGTGGATGGCGGCGGGCAGGCTCACGCGCTGGATCCAATTCTCGAATTGCGGGATGCGCCCGCGCGTGGCCTCAGTATAAAGCCGGCGCAGTTCGGAGGCCACCGGGCCGATGGCGCCCGTGCCGACGGTGCGGTGGTCGACGCGCGTGACGGGAGCCACTTCCACCGCGGTGCCGGAGAAGAACAGCTCGTCGCAGACGTAGAGTTCGCTGCGGTCGATGCTGCGCTCGACGACCTCCAGTTGCAGCACGTCGCGCGCGAGTTGGATGACGCAGGCGCGGGTGATGCCTTCCAGAATGTTGTCGGCGGGACCGGGCGTGATCAGACGGCCATGGCGGACCATGAAGATGTTGCAGGTGGCACCCTCGGCGACGTGGCCGTTTTCACTGAGGAAGATGGCTTCGTCGAAGCCGGCGCGGCGGACGTCATCGGTGGCCAGGGCGCTGTTGACGTAGGCGCCACAGATCTTGGCGCGGCCGGGAATGGCGTTGTCCTCGATGCGGCGCCAGGAGGTGACGCCGGCGTGCAGACCCGCGGTGCTGTCCATGTAGACGCCGAAGGGGACGGCCACGATGGTGAAGCTGTCGCGCGAGTCGGCGTGGACGCCGATCCGCTGGGCGGATTTCCAGACCAGCGGGCGCACGTAGATGTCGGAGTGGAAGGCGTTGCGGCGCAGCAGCTCGGCGGTGATCTCCATGAGCTGCTCGGGCGAGAGGGGGATGTGGAGGTGCAGGATGCCGGCGTTGCGTTTCCAGCGCAGATAATGGGCGGCGGGCTGGACGATCAGGATCTCCTGGCGCTGGGCATCCCAGTAGCCGCGGATGCCCTCGAAAACACCAGTGCCGTAGTTCAGGGCGTGGGTGAGGACGCCGACATGGGCTTCAGCCAGGGGGACGTAACGATTGTCGAAATAAACAATTGTCGAAGGATCCGGTTCATTGGATGACATGCGCAACCTCCTGCCGGGCGGCGTTGCGGCCGGCGATCAGGGCCTGGCGGTCGAGCTCCAGCCAGCGCGCCGATTTGACGGTGCGGACCAGCGCGGCGTCGATCTGAGAGTCGCCGACCACGGCCGCCACCTCCAGCAAAGCGCCGAGCGTGACGATATTGCCGACGCGGGCGTCGCCCAGCTCGTCGGCGATTTTAGTGAACGGCGCGACGAGGAAATGCACGTCGTCGCGGCGGCAATCGTCGGGCAGCGCGGCGGCGTTGTAGAGCACCCAACCGCCGGGCTGGACGGAGTGGACGAACTTGCGCAGAGAGGGTTCGTTGAGGGCCAGCAGGACGTTGGGCTGCGAGATGAAGGGCGAATCGACGGCGTGGGTGGAGAGGCGCACGTGGCAGTTGGAGGTGCCGCTGCGCATCTCGGGGCCATAGGAGGGCAGCCAGGAGACGTGGAGGCCAGCGGCCAGACCGGCCTCGGCCATGACCTCGCCCAGCATGAGCACGCCCTGGCCGCCGAAGCCGGCCACTCTGATACGCCAATCGACGGGCTGGGAGGGCTGGCTGGCGGGCGGCTCGCAGGTGTGGGCGGCGTCGATCTCGAGCAGCCGCGGAAAGTCGCCGAGGGCGGGCGCCGGGGCGGGCGCGGGACGGGGTTCACGCTCCTTTGTGTGGTCGCGGAAGACGCCGACGGGATAGATTCTGGATAGCTCTTCGCGGACGCGTTTCTGGGCGTCGAGCGCGTTCAATTTCCAGATGGTCGGGCAGGGGGAGAGCACTTCGATCAGCGAGAAGCCGAGGCCGCGGACCTGGTTTTCGAGGCCGCGCCGGATGGCTTTGCCGGCCGCCATGATGCCCTTGACGTTGCCCAGGGCGACACGTTCGAGATAGACGGGGGCCTCGAGCGCAGCCAGCGTTTCGCAGACGCGCAGCGGGTAGCCCTCATTGAAAATGCTGCGGCCGTACGGGCTGGTAGTGGTCTTGCCGCCGAGGGGCGTGGTGGGGGCGAGCTGGCCTCCTGTCATGCCGTAAATGGCGTTGTTGATGAAGATGACGGTGATCGGCTCGCCGCGATTGGCGGCGTGGAGGATCTCGGCGGTGCCGATGGCGGCGAGGTCGCCGTCGCCCTGGTAGCTGACGACGATGGAGCCGGGGCGGCCGCGTTTGACGGCGGTGGCGACGGCGGGCGCGCGGCCGTGGGCCACCTGGATGTTGCCGATATCGAAGTAGTAGTAAGCGAAGACGCCGCAGCCGACGGGGCTGATGAGGACCATGCGGTCCTGGACGCCGAGCTCGTCGATGGCCCGCGCGAGCAGCTTGTGCACCATGCCGTGGCCGCAGCCGGGGCAGTAGTGGGTCTGGTGCTGGAGCTCGCCCTTGCGGTCGAAGTTGCTGTAGAAGGAGCGGGGGCGCTTCTGGACGACGGTGAAGCCGGGCATGGGTAGTTCAGACATGGGCAACCTCCAACGGCGCGGCGCTGGACGCAGCGACGGCGTATTGCGCGGCGATTTTGCGGACCACGCCCGCGACCTCTTCGGCGGAGGGGACGCTGCCACCGGCGCGGCCGTAGAACTCGACGGGGCGGATTCCGTTGAGCGCGAGCTTCACGTCGTCGACCATCTGGCCGGTGCTGAGCTCGACGACTCCGAAAACCCTGGCCTGCGCGGCGAGGCGGCGGAGGGCCGCGCCGGGGAAGGGATAGAGCGTAATGGGGCGGAGCAGGCCGACGGGCAGGCCCGCGGCGCGCAACTGCTCGACCACGGCCTTGAGGATGCGGGCGGTGATGCCGTAGCCGACCAGGATGATTTCGGCGCCGGCGGTCTGGTACTCCTCGAAACGCACGGCCTCGCGTTCGCAGCGCTTGTACTTGGCTTCGAGTTTAAGAACGTGCTTTTCCATCAGCTCGGGCTCGAGATAGATCGAAGTGACCATGTTGGCACGCGTGGCGGCTGTGCCCTCGACGGCCCAGCTCATGCTTCGCGGCTCGACCGGGGTGGCCATGAATTCGACCGGCTCCATCATTTGTCCGATAGCGCCGTCGGCGAGGACGAAGACGGGGTTGCGGTACTCGTCGGCGAGATCGAAGGCCAGCGCGGTGAGGTCGGCCATCTCCTGGACGCAGTCGGGCGCCAGAACGATGATCCTGTAGCAGCCATGGCCGCCGCCCTTGACGACCTGGTTGTAGTCGCCCTGCTCGGGCGCGATGTTGCCCAGGCCGGGGCCGGCGCGCATGATGTCGGCGACGACGCAGGGCAACTCGGAACCGGCGAGATAGCTGAGGCCCTCCTGCATCAGGCTGATGCCTGGACCGGAGCTGGCGGTCATGGTGCGCAGACCGGCGGAGGCGGCGCCGTAGAGCATGTTAATGGAGGCGACTTCGCTCTCGGCCTGAAGAAACGTGCCGCCGACGAGGGGCATGTATTTTGCGGCGGCTTCGGCGATTTCGCTGGCGGGCGTGATGGGGTAGCCGTAGAAGGCGCGGCAGCCGGCCAGGATGGCGCTCTTGACGATGGCCTCGTTGCCCTTGATGAGTTGTTTCGGCATGGCGGGCTCCTCAAGCGGCGGCCTGGTCCTCGGTGCTGCGCTTGTAGACGGTGACGGCGCCGGGCTCGGGGCAGGCGTAGAAACAGAGCCCGCAGCCGTTGCAGCCATGGCCGATGTATTCGGCCGGATGGTAGCCGTAGCGGTTCAGCCCTTCGGAGAGGCGCAGGCCCTTGAGCACGCAGGCCTCCACGCACAGGCCGCAGCCCTTGCATTCCTCAGGATTGACGACGACGTATCCCTTGTCGGGCCTGGGGGTGGGTGGCATGACGGGTGGCTGGCTCCTTTCTCGATGCGGCGGTCGATAAACCTCTAGGCTACCAATGCGGGCGAGGGTTCCAGGTAATGGTTCCGGCAGGCGAACTCATAGAGACCGTCGCGGAATCCGGGGTCGGCGATGGAGATGAGCGCTTCGGCCCGCTGGCGAATGCTCTTGCCGTGGAGATAGGCGACGCCGTGCTCGGTGACGACATAGTGGACGTCGGCGCGGGAGGTGACGACGCCCGCGCCGGGGTCGAGCACGGGCGCGATGCGCGAAATCGTGCCGTGCCGGGCGGTCGAGGGCAGCGCGATGATCGGCTTGCCGCCCTTGGAGCGGGCCGCGCCGCGGATGAAATCGGGTTGGCCGCCGACGCCGGAATAGGGGCGCGTGCCGATGGAGTCGGCGCAGACCTGTCCGGTCACATCGATTTGCAGGGCGGAATTGATGGCCACCATGCGATCGTTCTGGGCGATGACGAAGGGATCGTTGGTGTAGCGGGTGGGATGGAACTCGAAGAAGGGGTTGTCACGGAGGAACTCGAAGAGCTGGCGCGTGCCGAGGACGAAGCCGACAATGGCCTTGCCGGGATGGAGGGTCTTGCGGGCGCCGTTGATGACGCCCTTCTCGATGAGCGGAATCACGCCGTCCGAGACGAGTTCGCTGTGAATGCCAAGGTCGCGGTGGTTTTCGAGAGCGAGCAGCACGGCGTCGGGTATGCCGCCGATGCCGAGCTGCAAGGTGGCGCCGTCGGGCACCAGGCCGGCGACGTGGGCGGCGATGCGGCGATGGACGTCGTCGGCGCAGGATTCGTGGGGCAACTCCAGCAGCGGACGGGAAGTTTCCACCAGCGCGTCGATCTCACTCACGTGCAGGAAACAATCGCCGTAGGTGCGCGGCATGTGATCGTTCACTTCGGCGATGACCAGCTTGCCGGTGCGGGCGGCGGTGAGGGTGCAGTCCACACAAGTGCCCAGGCTGAGGTAACCGTGGTCGTCGGGCGGGGCGACCTGCATCAGGACGACGTCGAGCGGCATTTCGCCCGAGAGGAAAAGGTCTTCGATCTGGCTGAGGAAGATGGGAGTGTAGTCGGCGCGGCCTTCCTGCACGGCCTGACGGACGTTGCCGCCGAGGAACAGACCGCCATGGCGGAAGGCGCCTTCGAACTCGGGACGGGTGTAAGAGGCGTCGCCCAGGGTCAACATCGAAATCACCTGAACATCCTTGAGCACGGGCGCGCGCCGGATCATGGCGTCGATGAGGGGTTGCGGGGTGGAGTTGCCTTGTTGAACCCACACGCGCTGGGCGGAGCGCAGCAGGCTGAGCGCCTCGTCCGCGGTCTTGAGCTTGCGCCGGTATTCCTCTCTCCAGGACATGACTGAGTCACCTCCGTGCCGGAGCCACCACCTTGACGTGGTGCCTATAATTCCGGCTAATCAGAGGATAAACTCTCCTGTTTGTGGTGTCAACCGTATTTAATCTAAAATTGACTAGGAAGTCAAGGGTGCATTGACGGAGATCTTAAGAAGTTGATTCTAATGGACTTTGTGCGGCCCTCGCCGGGCTTTTTCCAGGCCTCCAAGGCGGCCTCGAAGAGGAGGTTCAGCGGGGCCGATCGGGCCCGGAATGTGGCGCTGGCGGCGGGCCCGGAGTTCAGTTGGTGATGTCGTCGGTGCTGCTGCGGCCGCGCAGTGGAATATAGATCGCTTCGAAGGCCTTGTGCGCGGGATGATTGGCGTACTTGTCGAAGGCCGCCTGGTCCTCGAATTCGATCACGAAGGCGTCGGTGAAGGGGTGCGGTTTGAAGGAGCCGTCGGGCTGCTTTTCACTGAATACTCCCTGCACTTTGTTGCTCTTCAACCAGACGTTCTTGATGCCCGGCACCTCGGAGGCCATCTTTTCGACGGCGTCGAGGACACTCTTCTTCTGCGCTTCAGTAGTGCCGTCCTTGTAGTAAAGGGTCACCACGTGGATCACCGATTTCGGTTTCCCGTAGCGGTTGGCGGCGAGGCCGGCAGCGGCGCCGAGGGCGACCAGCAGCGAGCCGGCGACGAGGGCCTTTTTGAGATTCAGAGAGAGAGGCATGGGAATCACTCCTCGATTGGTTCGGACTGGAGAGCAAAGGCGCGGGCTGGCAAGCCGGACCAGTCCTCGCAGAGGATGATCGAGTTGGCGGGGTTACTGCGGAGGTATTTGACGCTCACCGAGCCGACCAGGCGGGCGGGATCGCCTTCCAGCGATTCGAGCAGAGCCGAAATGTCCTGGGTGGCGGCGTAACCCACACCGTGCACGTCGTAGGTGTAAAAGAGGGTTTGCGCGTCGGCTTCGACGATGACGCCTTCAATGGCGCGGCCGAGCCGGCTGACGAGCAGGCGGCGGCGTTTCTCGAGTTGCTCAGGGGTGGGGCGCCGGCGGGCCAACCAGACAATCGCCACGCCGGCGGCCATCACGACAGCGCCCGACGCCGCCAGAGCGGCGACCGGGTGCTGGGTCAAAATGGAAAGACTGCGCATCGTCTTCTAACGGTTCTAACGGTCCTGGCGGCCCGACCGGCGCGGGATCAGAGCGGCGCGCCCGGATTGTGGAACACCTTGTTGTAGTCTTTCAAGAACTGGTCGAGACCGCGATCGGTCAACGGGTGGTTAAACAACTGGTCTAACACTTTAAAGGGCATGGTGGCGATGTGCGCGCCAGCCTGAGCGGCCTGCACGACGTGCAAGGGCGAGCGCAGGGAGGCGGCGAGGACTTCGGTCTTGAAGCCGTAGTTGTGATAGATGCCGCAAATCGTGTCGACGAGGGCCATGCCATCTTCCGCGATGTCGTCGAAGCGGCCGACGAAGGGGCTGACGAACGTGGCGCCGGCCTTGGCCGCCAGCAGGGCCTGGGCGGCGCTGAAACAGAGGGTTACGTTGAAGCGGATGCCTTCCTTGCCGAGCGTGGCGCAGGTGCGGATGCCGTCGCGCGTGAGCGGCACCTTGACGATGATGTTGGGATGAATGGCGCTGAGCTCCCGCGCCTGTTTGGCCATGCCGTCGAAGTCGGTGGCGACGACCTCGGCGCTGATCGGGCCGTTCACGATCTCGCAGATGCGGCGGACCTGTTCCTCGATCGGGTTGCCTTCACGTGCGATCAGCGTGGGGTTGGTGGTGACGCCGTCGACAATGCCCCAGGCCGCGCCTTTCCTCAGCTCATCCAGATTGGCGGTATCCAGAAAAAACTTCATTGGTCCCTCCGTCCAATTAGTTGGCGATCACAATCGTTCGATGGAATTCGCGAGAATTCCCAATCCCGGGATTTCCACCTCGACGTTGTCGCCGGGATTCACCGGACCGACGCCGGGCGGAGTGCCGGTGGCGATCAGATCACCCGGTTCAAGCGTCATGAAGTGCGAAACAAACTCAAGAATAACACCCAGGGAAAAGATCATTTGCGAGACGGGAGCGTCCTGACGAACCACGCCGTTGACGCGGGTAATAATGCGCAAGGCGTCGAAATCGATCTCCTCCTTCAACACCAGCCAGGGCCCGACGGGACAGAAGGTGTCGAAGCCCTTGGCGCGGGTCCACTGGCCGTCCTTTTTCTGCAGATCGCGGGCTGTGAAGTCGTTCACGATGGTGTAGCCGGCGATGTGACGCAGGTAGTCGGCGGCGCGGATGCGGCGCGCGCGGCGGCCGATTACGACGCCCAATTCGCCTTCGAAATCGAGGCGCTGGCAGATGTCCGGGTAAATGACCGGGGCGGCGTGGGCGTTCAGGGACGAAGGCGGCTTGAGGAAGATCAACGGCTCGGCGGGCGCTTCGTTGCCCAATTCGCGAGCGTGTTCGGCGTAGTTGCGGCCGACGCAGACGATCTTCGACGGCGAGACGGGCGGCAGCAGGCGGACGCGCTGGAGCGGGTAGGAGTTGCCGTCAGAGGCGCGAATCGAGTCGAGGTCGACGACGCCCTTGAGGACGCGACGATCGGCGTCCGAGGCGGCGATGGGGACCAGGGAGTCGCGGGTGAATCTTACGTAGCGGTGCATGGCTCTCCAACGCGCGCCGGAGGACAAGTGGATCTATGGGGCCACGAACTCGATCGGCGCGCCGGGCTGACTGGTGTTGCCTTTGGTGTCGCTGGCCGAGACGGCGTAGCGATAACGCTTGCCCGAGACGATTTGATGGTCGCTGTAAGTGACTTCTCCAGCCACGTCGGCCACTTTGACTAGTGGGCCGGAACCCTCGGCGCGCCACACCTGGTAAGCCTTGAGGTCGGGCTCGCGACAGGGCTCCCAGGCCAGCTCGATACTGTGAACTCCGGCGATGGCGCTCAGGCCCGAGGGCGGCTCGGGCGGGAAAACATCCTTGTAGGCGAGGCTGGCGAGCCTCGACGGGTCGCCTTCGGCGAAGCCCTTGCCGGCGGGAACGACAGCCTGGACCTGGTAGCTGTATTGAACGTCCTCCCCGGTGGCGTCCGTATCGAGCCATTCGGGCGCGGTGGAGAGGGCCACAGCCTGGAGCTTTTCCTCGCCCTGCTTCTGGCGGAAGACGCGCCATTTCGTTCCTGGGGGCGCGCCGGCGGCAGGCCAGCGCAGCGTGATGCCGGCCGGACCTGGAATGAGTTGCACGACGGGCACGGGCGGCACGGGAATGACGCGCAGGGTCAAGGGCTCGCTCCAGGCCCCAATGCGGCCGGTGGGCCCGACCACGCGGACGGCGATGACGATGTCATGGTCCTCGAGGCCGGCGATGGGCGCATGGAGCTCCCAGCCGGCGGCCTTGGGCGGCTCGACAGGGATGCGCCTGGCTCCGGCGGCCCATTTATCCATGGATGGGTCGGGCGGGCCGTAGCGCAAATCGATCTCACGGAGCTGCTTGAGGACGAGCCCATCGGTGGATTTGCCGGTCACGACAAAGCCGATGACGATCTGGCCGGCGCGTTGATGAGCATTGAGGATGGTCACTCGCTCGGGGATGTGCAGTGTGGGGGGCAGCGGCGCGCCCACATAGCCGCATCCGCCAGCGGCCAGAGCCAGGACAACGAAAAAGGTACGCATCAGAGGATGTAGCGGCTGAGGTCCTGATCCTGCACCACGTCAGCGAGCTGCGCGCGCACGTAGGCGGTGTCGACCGTGACCTTCTTCTTCTTCAAGTCGGGACCTTCAAAACTGATCTGTTCGAGCACTTTTTCGAGGATGGTATGCAGGCGCCGCGCGCCGATGTCCTCGGTGGCGGAATTGACCTGCCAGGCCATGCGGGCGACCTCGCGCACGGCGTCGTCGGTGAACTTGAGCTGGATTCCTTCGGTTTCCAACAGAGCCACGTACTGCCGGATGAGGGCGTTCCTGGGTTCGGTCAGGATGCGCACGAAATCGTTCTCGGTGAGCGATTTCAGCTCGACGCGGATGGGGAAGCGGCCCTGCAGCTCGGGAATCATGTCGGAGGGCTTGGAGACGTGGAACGCGCCGGCGGCGATGAAGAGAACGTGTTCGGTGCGGACGAAGCCGTAGCGGGTATTCACGGTGGTGCCTTCGACGATGGGCAGGATGTCGCGCTGCACGCCCTCGCGGCTGACGTCGGGACCGTGGCCGGACTCGCGGCCGGCGATCTTATCCATCTCATCGAGGAAGATGATGCCGTTTTTCTCCACGCGCTCGATGGCCAGCCGCGTCACCTGGTCGGGGTCGACGAGCTTATGCTCCTCCTCCTGCACCAGGTATTCATAAGCCTCGGCCACGCGCATCCGGCGCTTCCTGGTGCGGCCCCCGAACAGCGTGGGCAGGACCTCGCGCAGGTTCATGTCGAGCTCTTCGTTGCCGGTGTTGGTGAAGATGTCGAGCGAGGGCGCGCGGTCCTTGACGTCGAGTTCGACGATGCGGTCGTCGAGGCGTCCGGCGCGCAGCTTCTCGCGCAGCTTCTCGCGGGTCCGCTCGGCCGATTCATTCGGCTCGGGCGAGGGCGGCATGAGGACGTCGAGCAGGCGCTCCTCGGCGTTGGACTCGGCACGCTCGGCGATCTCCTCGAGTTTCTCCCCGCGCACCATGTCGATGGCGATTTCGACGAGGTCGCGGACCATCGATTCCACGTCGCGGCCGACGTAGCCGACCTCGGTGAACTTGCTGGCCTCGACCTTCAGGAAAGGCGAATTGGCCAGCCGGGCCAGGCGCCGGGCCAGTTCCGTCTTTCCGACGCCGGTGGGGCCGATCATGAGGATGTTCTTGGGAACCACTTCGTCGGCCATTTCGGAGTCGAGCTTCTGGCGGCGAATGCGGTTGCGCAGGGCGACGGCGATGGCACGCTTGGCGTCGGCCTGACCGACGACATACTTATCCAGCTCGGCGACGATCTGGCGGGGTGTCAGCTCGTCCAGCAGGGGTTCATCGCGATTGGAGTCGCCGGGCAAGTAAATGACCATGCCTCAGCCGAGCTCCTGGTAGACGATATTGCGGTTGGTGTAGATGCAGGTGTCGGCGGCGATATTCATGGCCCGTTCGACGATCTCGCGGGCGGAGAGCTTGGTGTTCTCGAGCAGCGCCTTAGCGGCCGCCTTAGCGTATCCGCCGCCGGAACCGATGGCGGCGCAGGGCTCGTCGGGCTCGATCACGTCGCCGTCGCCGCTGAGGATGTAGGTGTTGTTCAGATCGGCGACCAGCAGCAGGGCTTCGAGGTGCCGCAGCACCTTGTCGGTGCGCCAGTCCTTGGCCATCTCCACCGCACTGCGGGCCAGGTTGCCGTTGAATTGCTCGAGCTTGGATTCAAAACGGGAGAACAGACTGAAGGCGTCGGCGGTGGAGCCGGCGAAGCCGGCCAGGATGACATCCTTGTGCAGGCGGCGGAGCTTGTTGGCGCCGGCCTTGAGCACCTCGCTGCCGATGGTGACCTGGCCGTCGCCGGCCATCACAACCTTGCCGTCGCGGCGCACGACCAGAATTGTGGTGCCGTGGATTCCAGGATTCATAACAACGCCAACAATTCCAGTGTAACCAAAGGGGCTTCCAGGCAGGCAGGATAGCGCGCGCGGCAACGAACCACGAGCCGGCCGGGGCAGGGAAATGAGCGAGGGGTTGTCACGGGCGGGCGATCGGTGGGAATCTAAAGCGTTGCCGATGCACAGCCGGGCATGAGCCGCGTACGCCTCGCTCTCGTTACCCACCTCTGGCCGGTGCCGGGCGCGCCGCACGCCGGCAAGCCGATCTACGAAACGGCTCTGCGGCTGCGCAATGACGCGGAAGTTGAAGTCTTCTGCCCCGCGCCCCGTTATCCGCGAGCGCAATGGCTCCAACCGGCGCGTTACGTCTACCATCGCGCGGACCCCGAAGCGGCTCCGCCGGGGCTGAAAACGCATTACATAGAGTACGGCACGCTGCCCTGGATTGGCCGCGCCTTCAATGGGACGTGGAGCGAAAAGGCGCTTGAGCCGGCGCTACGCGCCTGGGGCCCGGACGTGATCCTGGCCTATTGGCTGTACCCGACGGCGTGGGCGGCGCTACGGATTGGACGGCGGCTGGGCGTCCCGGTGGTGGTGGGGTCGCGAGGCTCGGACCTGCATCGGATCCCGGATCCGCTGGTCCGCCGGATGACGCGGGCCACGTTGAGGAGCGCGGACGCGGTCATCACGGTCACTGAAGATTTGCGACGGGCCGCGATCCGCCTGGGAGCCAATCCGGCGAAGACCCGATCGATCCCCAATGGCTGCGATGCAAACGTCTTTCATCCGATTGAACAGACAGCGGCACGGCGCGCGTTGGGGTTGGCGGAGGACGGGACCCTGCTGCTCCAGGTGGGGCACTTGATTCCCAGCAAGGGCGTGTTCGACCTGTGGAGCGCCTTTGAAATGATCGCAGCGAGCCGGCCGGAGTTGCGACTCGCCATGGTGGGCGAGGGGCCCGCCGAAGCCGGGCTTCGGGAGCGGGCCAAGAGGTCGGGGCTGGCGCACCGTCTGGTGCTGCCGGGCGCGCGCCCGGCTGGGGAGATCCCATTGTGGATCAACGCCGCCGACCTAGTCTGCCTGGCCAGCCACGGCGAAGGATGCCCCAACGTAGTGATTGAAGCGCTGGCGTGCGGGCGGGCCGTCGTGGGCACGGAGGTCGGAGGGATTCCGGAGCTGGTCGAGCCGGGGTGCGGAGTGCTGGCTCCGGCGCGGAACTCCGCGGCGTTTGCGAAGGCCGTCGAATGCGCCTTGGAAAGCACTTGGGATGCGCGCACTATCGCCGCTCACTCCAGCAGAAGTTGGGAAATGGTGGGGCGGGAAACGCTGGCCACTTGTCTGGCTTGTCTGACACCAACCGCGGTGCAATGAGTTCATCGAAGTTGGCTGTCCGGCGCTCTCGTATGATTGAGAGGGGGTTAACAGGCCCGCTTGGTTCTCCGAATCGCTCACGTGAATTATTCGCTCCAGGTCGGGGGAGCGGAGGTGTTGATCGCGCAGCTTTGCCGGATTTATCGCGCGCGTGGGCATCACGTGGAAGTGCATGGTCTGCAAGACGGAGGGCCGATCGGCGATCAATTGCGTCAGGAGGGCTTCCCGGTGTTCGTCCATGGCCCCCAGTCGCGCTGGGGGGTGACCCGGAGCCTGATTCGTGCGTTCCGGCGCAGCCGGCCGACGGTGGTTCATTGTCATAATGCGCTGGTTACCAATTGGGTTGTGCCGGCGGCGCGCTGGGCCGGCGTTCCCGTGATTATCAGTACGCGGCACGGATTGGTTCCGCCGCCGTTCCGGCTGGTCCGGGAGCTGCAGTTCGCGCTGATGTCCCGCTGGCTGAAGGCCGTGGTCGGCGTGTGCCAGGCCACGACGAACAATCTGGCGCTGATCCCGTGGATGGCCCGGGATCGGCTGATCACGATTTACAATGGGGCCTCGCCGGCCCCTCAACCGGCGACAGCGTTGGATTTGCCGAAGCGCGGTTTCACCCTCTTGTACGTCGGACGGCTGGCCGCTCCCAAGGATTTCCCGACGTTGCTCAGGGCGCTGGCCATGGTCAGAGCCAGCGGGCAGGATGTTTTTCTGTGGGTGGTCGGCGAAGGCGAGTTGCGGCCGGCGGTCGAAAAGCTGCGGGATGAGCTGGGCTTGATGGATGCAGTCACTATGTGGGGGGAAAGAGCGGACACGGGCGCATTTTTCGATAGCGCCGACGTTTGTGTGCTCTCTTCCACGAGTGAAGGCTTGCCGATTTCTCTGCTGGAGGCCATGGCCGCTGGCCGGCCTATCGTGGCCGCCGCGCCGGGCGCCGTTCCGGAGATCGTCGAGGGTGGGCAGTGCGGCTTCGTCGTTCCGATCGGTTCGGCCGAGGGGGTCGCCGAGGCGATTCTGCGCCTGGCACGCGAACCCGCATTGTGCGCGGCCCAGGGGCAGGCGGCGCAGGCCCACTATCTCCGGCACTTTAGGGCTGAGCGGATGGCGGATCGATATCTTGAACTCTATCGGACTGGCAAGTGAACGCTGCTGCCTGGATCTTCTGCTTGTGCCTCGCCTGGGTGATCTGGGTGATCGCCGGCTATCCCCTGTGGCTTGAGCTGCGGGCCCGGCTGTGGGGCTGCCCGCCCCTTTCCGGCTCGTATGAGCCCACAATCACGGTCATTCTTCCCGTTCACAATGGGGAGCGATTCCTGACAGCCAAGCTGGAGAGCATCCTGAATTCGGAGTACGCGCCGGAAAAACTCAACATCCTGATTCTGTCGGACGGTTCCACTGACGGAACGGATGCTTTGGCCGGGGAGTTCCGTGGCCGATTCCCCGCCAGAGTGCGGTTCATCCGCGTTCCTCGCGGGGGCAAAGCCGCGACTCTCAACGTTGCACTCACCGAAGCAACTTCCGAGGTCCTGGTTCTCACCGATGTCCGCCAATGCCTGGACCCGGGCTGCATTCGTTCTTTGGCGGAAACAATGCATGACCCGCAAGTTGGGGTAGTCAGTGGCGATCTCCTGATCCTGGCTGGTGCGTCCAGCGAAGAGGCGAACGTGGGCCTTTATCGGCGCTACGAGAGCTGGATCCGCAAGAATCTTAGTCTGACCGACTCTTTGTTGGGCGCGACCGGCGCAGTATACGCGATCCGCCGCGGATTAGTCCGACCTTTGCCGGACGACTGTATCCTGGACGATGTCTGGTTGCCCATGCAGGCGGTTCTTGCCGGCTATCGCTCCGTTTGGAACGAGCACGCAGTTGCCTGGGATTACCCCACAGGATTGAAGGAAGAGTTTGTCCGCAAGGTGAGGACACAAGCAGGTGTTTTTCAGTTGCTCTGGCAATTGCCAGGCTTGTTTTCCTCGCGCAATCGATTACGCTGGCCCTTCTTTGTCCTGAAGTTTGGCCGCTTGTTGATGCCTGAATTTCTGCTGATCTGCTTCTTGGTCAGTTTTTGGCTACCGACACCCCTTCGCCTGTTCGCCGTGGCAGGTCAGTTACTCTTCTATGCCGTGGCCATGTTGGATACATTCGTGCCCGAAGCGAGCTTTATCAAACGAGCGACGGCCCCGATGCGCGCATTCGTCGTGCTGCTGGCGGCTGCCCTGGTCGCGGTATCCATCTTCTTCTCGAACCCCGCGAACATCTGGAAGAGAACGAATGTTCGCCCACCTCGGCACGACCAGCCTTCTTCGTGATGGAAGTTCTGTCACAGTAGCTATTGCTATCTCACAGTGATTTTTCCGCCGAAATCGACACTCCCCGATAACAAGGACCCGGGGCCGTTTGGTAGATAGATGAAAGCCCCGATATCCTTCTTGCCTAGAATGTTGCGGTTCAATAACGCGGGAGGGAATGCAAGCGGTGCTGTCGGATTCCAGCCATACTGAACAATGGACGATAAATCAGTCCCTGCATTATGTGCCGGTGATGGACTCGTGAGTGCTACATCGTTGCCCACCAAAGCAGCAAACAGAGGATCGGCGGTCGCATCCTGTGCGCCCGCGCGCCCCCAGGCTGCGAGTGTATTGTAGTAGCTCCCCTCTGAATAGATGAAATCTGTCTGTTGAGTGCCGTATATATTATAATTTGAATTAAACCCCGTTCCTCCCGAAGTGAATATGACCTGGGCCCCAGGGGTTGTTGTCCAGAATATGTTGTTCTCCAGGGTCCCAAACGAACCACCGTTGTTGGCAAAACCTCGGTAAGAAAAACCAGCACAAGTATTATAGTAAAAATAGTTGGCGGTTGCGCTGGTGGCGATCAGGCACTGATACTCATTGATACTGGCATTGTCGTAGATGTAATTTCCAGTCGAACCGCCCACCAGATCGGTCGTTAAGCTTAACAGCCCCTGCTCGCCGATCGATCGGCTGTAGCGGTATGTATTGTAGTTGGAAGCGTCCTGAAGCTGCGCGCAATAATTGCCATTGTATTGGCAGTCGGAGTACTCGATGAGGCTATTTGTACACATCGTACAATATACCCCGTGGCCGCTGCCGCCCTGGTAAACAGTGCTCTGAGTATGCAGGTAGTTTCGATAAAACGTGTTGTGGCTTATAGTGTACGCATTGACGCCGTACAAGGTTCCATCCTTGTTTACATAAAAACCACTCCCATTGTTATCCCAGAAGTCGCAATAGAGGATCTGGTTGTTTGTGGGTTGCGCGTTCGTACCCGAGTTCATTCCGCGCACCAGGGCCCGCATGAACATCAGGTTCTGAAAAACCAGATAGCTCTGCCCGTAGATCCGGACGCAGTAATCGATCGTGGGCCACTCCACGTTGGCGATATTGCCCGATGTGCCCAGCCAAACGATCGAGGAAAGGCCGGCATTGGCGGTTGCGATATCCCACTGGCTTGTGCCGACAGCCGGGCCCGCGCCGGGGTTCTGCGGGTACTCCACAATGCTCGCGATGTTGTTGCCGTACCAGACCCGGCTCAGATTGATGGGCGCGGAGGTAAGCGGGTTGGTGGTCAGAGTGCCGAACAGGTGAGTCGTCGCCGGCAGCGAGGGGTCGGTCGTGGCGATCTGAAAGTAGTCGAAATAGGAGGTCTGAGATGCTACGCCGTAACCCATGCTGACGCGCGTGATGTTCGACGAGCCGGTATTGACGCCGCTCTGGGCGAACTCCAGCCACCAGCCGGAGCCCGAGTTCATCCACACGTCAATCTCGCCGGCAGTGGTGCTGGCGACCAGCCGCACTTTGACCTTGTACCAGGTGGATGTGGCGATGGACATCGTCCCGTAGAACTCCTGTGAGCCGGAAGCGGCCGCATAGTTGTAGATCCTCAGCTTATTCGGAGTCGGATCGGTGCTCGATGAGAACATGATGGCCATGATCGGGCTGCCCCCGTTTCCGAATTGGCCGAGGTAGGTCCGCGCCGCGGCCGATGCGCCCGACATGACCCAGGTCTCGAACCAGTACTCCGTGCCGTTGGCGTTGTTCCAGTTGCATTGTTGGGCGCTCGCCAGCGCGGCGCCGTAGGAGCCGCCGCCGGGAGGCCCGGTGATTCCAAGGCCGGACCAGGTGTTCACAGTACCCTGCGTGGAACTCCACGAGCTGCTGTATGCCCCGCTCTCGAAAGTGTCCTGTAAAAGATAGGAGCCGCCGCCGCTGCCCCAATGCGCCGGCGCGGTCGCGCCGTCCAGGATCGGCTTGTTCCCGGTCCCATAGTCCGCAAAGGTAATAGGACTCGCACTCGTGCCCGAACTCGGAGGCAGCAGCTTCTCATGCCAGATGCAGCCCCGCCGGAACAGCACAGAGTCACCCGGGTTCAGTGTTTGCGTGTTCACATGCGCGATGGTCAGCCAAGGCGTCGATTGGCTTATGCCATTGTTCGCATCATTGCCCGGGACTACACAATTGTCTACATAATATGTCGCCGCCCGGCCGGCGCATGCTGACAGCATCAGAATAATCAGGGCTCTTTGCATAGCAAGATCCTTCCGTTTGTAACAGTCCGTGGAAAAGTAAGAACAGTCCCGCCGGTCTGCCGTACATTTTAAATTGTCTTCTCTGCAGAAGCACCTTTGGGTGCGCCGCACCACGGCAGGGCAGATAATCTTGTGTGCTACTAAATTAAGGCTCCAGCATGACAACGGGGACGTTGAATGCCGATGCCGCCGCGTTTAGGGTTCCGCAAGTCGCCGGTAAGACACCGGACGTCGCTGAATTGGAACATGTCCCAAATTTATAGTTTGAGCCCGAGATCAGTAGGTTATACAGGTTCGTGTTCATATTATATGTGTAGACCTGTGCGACCGTGCCGCTTTCCGTCCAGGCAAACAGATACGATCCAGGCAGAAGATTGACAGTCGTATTGGTGGCAGACTGGGCGTTGGCGTTCCCTGCGGATATGCCGTTGCCGGCCCCAATCGACCAGTACTTCGTTCCGCCGTTCGCACTGTAAATCCCAAAGTCTGCCGTATTTGAAGCATCAATTGTCGTCACAAAAATCGTCGCCTTGCTGATCGAAGTGGGGAATGGAAGGGTGAAGATCAGGAACCGTACCGAGTTCGCGTCGCCGGTGCCCGTCAGGACCGCGTTGGCCCCATTTTGGGGAGGCCCGATCCAGCCCGGGAACCAGTAGTTGAGCGCCTGGACCGGAAGATCCGCAGCTGAGATGTTCCTGAAAGTCGGAATCGCGGCCGAGCCGGACGTCGGTCCCGCCAGAAACGCGTTCTTCACTTGAGTGTTGAGGCTTGCCGGCAATGTGCCGCTGCTTGTCACCGCGCCCGAGGGCGTGGAACTCAGCACAGTCCCATCTCCCGTAAAGGTCACGCTCGTGACGGTACCCGTATGAGCTGCTGTGCAGCCCGTCGCGTTTCCGCTGGCTGTGATGCCCGTGGCGTAGTTGCCCGTCGCACAAGTCGTCGGCGTGCCGGCCAGAGCCGAAGCCGTTGCGGCGTTGCCCGTGATGCTGCCTGAAGGAACCACGTAGTCGGTTCCCGCCGTCGCCGCGACAAGTTGTCCGGCGCTGTTGGTCTTGGCGATGGAACCTGCCGTGGGCAGGGCGGCGCCACCAATCTGCGCAACGGTCGGATTTGGATATGAACCGGCGAGGTCTCCTGACGCCGGTCCGCTCGGCGCCAAACTTGTGGACGGCGCCGTCCATGAAGCATTGCCGCTTCCGTCGGTCGTCAGCAAGTAGCCGTTGGTTCCAGGCGAGTTCGGCAGTGTGAGCGTCCACGTTCCTGCTGCCGCCTGTGATGTGACCGTCACTGTCCCCGAGGTTGCGCCCCCGAGTTCCACGAATCCGCTGCCCGCTCCGCCGCTCTTGAATCCCGCCGGATTGTTGAGGATGTTCGAACTATCCAGATATGCGGCCGATACCGCCGCGTCCGCGCCGCCGTTCCCCATCAGGACGTAATTGCTCGTCAATGCCCCCGCCGTATGCGTGACTGTCCCGGTGCTGGCTGCTGTGCAACCGGTTGCATTGCCATTGGCCGTGATCCCCAGCGCATAGCTGCCGGCCGGGCAGGTGGTCGGCGCTGCGGCAAGCGCGGTCGCGGTGGCGGCGTTCCCGGTTGTGTTGGCGGCGTTGTTTGGGATGTCGCCCGCGGCCAACTGCCTGAAGCTGGGCGCGCCGCTGCCGCCGCTGGCGGGTCCTGCGTACACGCTATTCTGATTCTGAGCGCTAGCCGGATTCAGCGGACTGTAGCCCAGCAGTCCCACGACATCCGCCGCGGTGGCGGCTGCCACCGTGTTCGAACTGACCCGTTTTAGGATCGTCGTTCCACTGCCCGGATCGGCCAGTGCCCCGACCTGCGCTGCGGTGCTAGGGATCGTCGGCGCGCCACTGAGATTGGCATACGAATAGCCGGCCGGAAGGTCGGCCGTCAACAACGATCGGTACACTGGCGGCGCTGCCGCGCCACTCGCTGGACCGGCCAGGAATGTGTGCGCGCTCTGGCTGTTCCGTGTGATCGTCAATGTGCCGCTGGTGGGGATAGTCGGCGAAGACGCGCTGAGATCCGCCGGCAAGCTCAGACCGACGCTCGACGCCGAAACCCCATTCCCGTTACACGCACTCGCCTGGCTTGTCAGGTTCCCGTTCGTATCGAAGCACGCGTTGTTCAAACCGCTGCTTGCTTCTAACGACGGCAGCTTTACGCCCTGCAGAGTGAATATCGGATTGAACACACGCGCGTCCGTGATGCTCAAAATATTGCCAGTGCCGTCCACGGACGCTGTGGCCAGGGTGAATCCACCCGCCGGCAGCCCGCTCACCGACGAATGGATCCGGTCGCCTGGATACGACGACGTCGTCTGATCCGCATAGATCGTCTCACTGTGTGGACCGTAAGTGTACGAGATTGTGACCTGTGCCCCGCTGTCACTCGCGGAAAAGGTGTAGACTCCGGCGCTGACCGCATATTGTCCTTTCGTCGGACTGCTCGCCACTTTTGCTAGAGGACTACCAGTGTTTGAGTATGTTACGCCTGAATCTCCGCTGACGATTCCAACATTCTGGACTGTGATTTTGTACGGCGATCCAGGAACCAGGTCCGATTCGCTCCCCGACGGGATGGAACTGGCTACCCAGAGTGTCGCGCCCTGCCACTCTAATCTGTAGCCGTTATAAAGCACGCAGGGCGGTGGAAGAACATACTGAACACTACTGTTTGCGATAATTTGACACCCCGTCAGCACAAACGCGGGAGACAAGTCTGAGGCTAACAGCGGCGTCTGACCGTTCACGCCAAAAAACGAATACCGTCCTAACTGCAGGCCTCCAATGTAAGCGCCGGGAGGGCCGTTCGTATTGCTCCAGGGATTATACCCAGCCGGAGGCACGACGAGAAATGGCGCAGCTCCGCCGACCTGACCCCACGACGCGGGGAAATTGGAGGCGCATCCTTCGCAGCCGGAATACAGGATCGTCAGGCCCTGTGGGGGATTGCCTTTAAACATCGCCGTACTGGCCGTGCCGGCGGTGAAATAACTGTTTCGGATGACCCCGCCTTGGCTCATTAGTGTTCCAGTCGTGTCGAAGATTGCCACCCCTGCGCCCAACTGGAAGTCCGTGAAGGCCTGAAAACTTGCGTTCCCGTCGATCGTCACCCACCGGATGGCTGTACCCAGTGGGCCCGTTCCATAGAACTTCTCGTAAGTGTTGAAAAAGTCTGACTTCTGGTAATTCCCAGGAGTCCTGTCGGATATGTTGATTCCGATCTGTGACGTGTTGCTTGTGCCATTGATGCCGATATGGCTGAACAGGCTGTTTCGCATTCCGGACGTGTCCAGAATTGGCACATTGCTGGAGCTGTTCAAAGTCAACTGGCATCCCGTCATGCTCGTGATCACGAAGTAGCTGGCGTTGTTATCGTCGCGACTGTAAGCCTTGATCATGGCGCTGGTAAAACTGCCCGTGCCGACGATTGAGGATCGATCGCACTCCACATCAACTTTGTCTTTCAACTGGATCGTCGCCGCTCCTGTCGTGCCCGCGCCTGTGCTCACGTCGCTGATCGTCGTCGACCGTTCGGAGACGAGGTACTGGCCTTTGGGGATGACCACCCTGCCGCCAGGCACGTTGCCCACGGCCGTGCTGGCCGCAAAATTGATGGCCGCCTGGATCGCCGCTGTCGAGTCGTTGGTCCCTGTGGGATCAGCCCCGAAATCCAGCACCGAGACCGCCTCGGCTAGCTTGGAGGCCACCGTCCGCTGAACGCTGCCTGTGCCTCCCTGGACGTAATTGACATTTTGGGCCTGCGTCGCGTCGCTTGTGGCCGAGGCCGCTAACCCCGATATCTGGGACGCCGAGAGCGAGACGGGATCCGAGCCCGATGCGCCATGCGTCGCGGCGTGATGCGCCGGCGTCATGGATGTCGGGAAGGTCGCCAAACTCCCGTCACCCCGCAGGTATTGTGTTTGGGTCCCCGTCGTCATGAGTGGTTGCTTGCCCTGCAGCGCATTCCACAGGTCGGCTTGGGCCGTAATCGGGCCACCGATCGTGCCCCAGGTGCCTCCATTGCCGATCGCCGTGAATGCGCCGTTGACGCACTGGTACACGCCCACATTCGTCAGGAAAAATAGCTCGCCCGCGGCGCACGTTCCTGGCAATGTCGTGCCGATACGTAGCGGCTTTGTGGTCGCCGCGCCGCTGAAGTCCACTGCTCCGGTGGGCGTGATGCCCTGCCGGATGACAGGGTTCTGCGCCAACAACGGCAATGCCAAGAACAGGGTTGGAAGAAGCCTCTTCATGCTGATCTCCTACATCACGTTGACTTGGTAGCTTGCCGGGGCTGGGGTGATCGTTGCCCCACTCCAGTTGCAAGCCATGATTAAAACGCTGTTGGCTCCCCCCGGAGCCGCGGTTACGATCAGACCCGGTTCGAGCACCGCGGGTAACCCGAGCGCGACCGCAGATGCGGCCGTCACGCCCGGGACTGCGACGGATTGGTTTGAGCATCCTCCGTCCGTGATTGCCGGGAAGCTGATACCGACAGTCGTGCCGCCGCCGCCGTGCGGCACGAGATTGTAGTTAGCGGCAGGCAGCGCCTGGCTCGTCCCGCTGAGGTTGCAGACCCTCACTGTCGCCACACCGAGGCTGCTGACCCTCGCGATCACTTCCAGCCCCGACAGGGCGTAACAGGTGCCACCGGTCGAGTCGCAGTACTGTGTCGGCGTGGTCACCGTGATCGTGCTCCCGGCCGGCCACGGAAACTCGAGCGTCGCGGACTGTTCCGCGCAACTCCCATCCGCGATGACGGAGTAGGTCAGCGACACGTTCAGGCCCGCGCTGGATTCGGCTTGCCAGGATCCTCCCGTCCAAGCCAACACTTGTCCTGGCATGTTCGCGGTAGGCAGGGAGCCGGCGCCTGAACCCAATGGGCTCCAGGAATTCGCCGCCGCGCAGCCGTACAGGTTCCCCCCCGCCGGAGCGCTGGTGAGGAAAAACGTCTCGCCCACTCCGCACGTCGCTGGCAGCGCCGCCCCGCTCTTGTTCGGCTTCGTCGTCGAGGCCTGGCTGAAGTCGACATTTTTGGCCTGCGTGCGCAAGTCGATTGTCGTCTGAGCGCACAGCAACAGCTGGCCGATCAGCCCGCCGCACACAGCGGCTTTCCAGGGTATCCGGGTCACAATCTTGAACCTCCAGGGAATTGAACGGCGGCCACCAGACCATTGGCCGTTCTGCAAGGACTGTACCACCCGAAGTCAACTTGCGTTTCACCAAGTCCTTTGTTTTCAACTCAAAATTTGTGTGACCCGCCTTCGCTTGGTTCTCATGCAGGTGTCCACGACCTGGTCGCACATGTTCACCAGCGCCGCGATAGGATTCCAGGCCGTGCGCGTTGCTGGGACCGCGAGCAGCCTCTGGCACCCTCGCGAAGTTCCATTCGAAAACGTTGAACTCAGGAGTGCGGGCGAAAGGAAACTTCGTGAATCGTGAAACTGCCGGAAATCTTGTTGTCGAACTTCTCCGAGGCGCGGCGCTCCAACTGAATCACCACGCCGCACGCCGGTGCTTTGACCGTAAACTCAACCTCCACCACGTGACGGGGTGTGGTGCCCAGCACCATGGGCGTAGCGACGTCCAGGCGCGTGGCCGATAGGGCATCGTAAATATGAAAGCTAAGACCTTGATTCGTAGTGAGTTCCTTGCTTTCTACGACGGCCGAGAATCGGTATGCGCCGGGAACGACGGCCGCCCTTTGCCGGATGTTTTTGTAGACCAGATTCTCACTCCCATTAAAGGTCAGTTGCAGACCATTCTTCATTGACAGTTCCACCGCCGGATTCGGTTCGATGGTCCAATCGAACGGGCCCGGCCGGGGAGCGGCGCTGAACCGGCGATTGGTGAGCAATTCCGGGCGCAGGTAGTCGCCGCGCCCAGGGCCTAACCATTCGCGCCACAATTCCGCCGCGTTGCGGCAGGAATTTCGTTTCCAAAGCTCCTGGGTGAGACTGCCTGCGATCGCATCGTCAGCACAGCCATGCGCGCGAAGCCAGCTCCAGGTCTCTATCAGATCGGACTCTGGCGCGCGTGGGATCAACCACTGCAGCCACGCGGTGGCCGGGCGCTTTTCGGCCGGGATGGCAGTCCCCAGGAAGTCGCGCAGCGGGCGGCCCAATTGCCCGTATGTCGCAAACAGCAGTTCGTCGAACTCCCCTGTGAGCGACAGAACTCGCTTGCTCAACCCGAGTGCGCGATCAGGTTGACTGTCCAGCAGGTAATGGTTGGCGGCGACCATCAGAACCGGTGGCGTGTTCGACCCCAATTCCGCCGCGCGGTCAAAGAACTTATGGGCAGCGAGCCGGGCACCTCGCTCATCGAGGGCAATTCCGTACTCGGCCCAGCGGTACGGATTGGCCGAATCTAGCCGTAGGGCGCCTTGTAGGACACCGAGCGACTGTTCCTTTGATTTGTATGACCGTTCAGCCTGAAGCTGATCCGGCCGGCACATTCCAATTAAGCAGCAGGCCCAATCGGACGCAGGTGTTACCAAGTTCAGAACAAGCGACAACCCCGCTGAAATCATTAGGATAATCGAAAGACAAAGCTTCACTGCCAGCGCCCCAGCAAGCATTCTAGCAAGAACGCCCAATTTGCACTCCCCGGTACTTTTACTGATTGACATTTGCTATACGGAGGCGTAACTTAACACAGAAGGTCTGCCCCGCGAAAGTAGTTAAAAACGGCGCCCAATCTGCCGAATCGCCTCCAAGTGCGTCCCAACGACGATTGGCAGGAGCTGAGCGTTTCCGCAAGGGTGGATTGGCTTGGCGCTGGGCTGGTTATTTGATGAGCGCACGCTCGTTTAAGGCCTGCGGGATTGGCCCGGACGGGGCCCGTTGGTGAGCTGATACAGGCGCGAGATGAATTGCTATCCTTGGTACGCCGTGCAAACCAAGGCGCGGCATGAAAGAGCCGTCGCCCGGTACCTCCGGTCACAAGGGTTGGAAGAGTATCTGCCTTTGCATACGGTCCAGCGGCAGTGGAGCGACCGTCTGAAAAGCGTGGAGTTGCCGCTCTTGAAGGGATACCTTTTTTGTCGGGTGGACCCGCCGCAATTCAAATCGGTACTGCGCGCGCCGGGCGTGGTGCACCTCTTGGGCTATGGGTCGGGACCAGAGCCCGTGCCGGAAAGCGAAGTGCTCGCGATTTGGCGTTTACAACACAGCAAGCTGGCCGCGTGGCCTTGTCCGTATCTGAGGGCCGGGATGGAAGTGCGAATTCGGAGCGGCGCTTTGGCTGGTGTAGTGGGCCGTCTGGAGCGGATCAAGAACCAATCCCGATTGGTGTTGTCGGTGAATCTCCTGCAGCGCAGTGTCGCTCTGGAGGTGGACCCGGAGATTGTCGAGGCCTTGTAACTGATGACGCTGCTGACCAAGCGAAGCAGGATGGTGAGCATCCGGCTGTCGGACGAAGAGTTCCGGCGGCTACGGGAGTTGTGCACTGTGACCGGCGCGCGGAGTCTGAGCGACCTGGCGCGGGACGCCATGCACCGGCTGATGGCTGGTGTCGGGCCCGGCAATGGGGCCTCTGACGAGCGGCTGACGGAGCGCGTGGCGGACCTGGATCAGCGGCTGAATCACTTGCAGGAAAGGGTGTCTCGCCTGGCTTTGTTGGTCGGGGAGGGAGAACGATGAAGGCGCCGCAGGTCGAGCAGGACCGGCCAGCACTCGGCGCGTGCTGCGTGGCATTAGCCTTGCTCGTGCTGGCCACGGCAGGCCTGGCCAGCCCGCCAGCGGGCAAGGAGGGCCCGCCTTCGGCTGGAGAACAGGCCCGTTCAACCTACGTCTTGGGGCCGGGAGACCAGATTCTGGTGCGTGTGTTGGACCTCGAGGAGATGGGGAAGGAGCCCTACCAGATTGACATGCGGGGCAACGTGAATCTGCCGATGGCGGGACGCATCCATGCCAGTGGGCTGACCGTGGAGGAGTTGGAGCAAGAGATCGGCGGACGTCTGAAAAAATTCCTGAAAACCCCTGAAGTGTCAGTGGGCCTCAGCGAAATGCGCAGCCAGCCCGTGAGCGTGTTGGGAGAGGTGAAGAATCCGGGTGTGCTCCAATTGCAAGGCGAGAAGACGTTGCTGGAAGTCGTGAGCATGGCGGGCGGGCTGAATCCGGCGGCCGGGCACTCGATCCGCATCACCCGGAAAAAGGAGTGGGGCGAGATCCCGTTGCCCGGGGCGCGGGAAGACGAGACCGGTCAATACTATGTAGCCGAGGTGGGGGTGAAGGAGATTTTGGAGGCGCGTGCGCCCGAAAAGAACATTCTGGTGAAACCGAACGACGTGATTACGGTCCCCAAGGGGGAACTGGTCTATGTCATGGGGGCGGTGAAGAAGAGCGGGGGATTCGTTCTGGGCGACCGGGAAAATGTTACCGTGCTCCAGGCGCTTTCCATGGCGGAGGGGATGGACAGTTATGCCGAGTCCGGGCACGCGAAGATTCTGCGCCGGACCAGCAATCCCGAAAAACGGCAGGAAATCGCCTTGAATTTGAAGCGCATTCTGGAGGGTAAGGACCACGACGTCGAGATGCAAAGTGACGATATTCTGTTCGTGCCGGTCAGTGGAGGCAAGAAGGCCTTAGCCCGGACTGCAGAGGCAGGCCTGGCGATCGGGACAGGGCTGGCGATTTATACGCGTTAGGAGGAAGTTGACGTTGCAGGACAGGCATCATCCCGGCGGTGAGGGCAGAAATCTGCCAGTGAGAGCCACCGTCGTTCAGACGCCGGGAGCGTACGTGCCAGTCGGCTATCTGCCGCCCGCGGGAAGCGCCTATGCCCAGGATCTCGTGGAGGAGCCGGATGCGGGCAGCTTGGTCGAATACTGGCGCACGCTGCGGCGGCGGCGCGGCCTCCTGATCCTACTGACGTGCATCGGGTTCTTGTCGGCGCTCCTGATCACGCTCCCGCAGGCGCCGGTGTACCAGGCGCGAACCACGCTGGAGATCCTCGAGCTGAATGAAAACTTCATGAATATGAAGGATGTGAGCCAGGTGGCTCAGTCCGGCCTGAATGCCAACACCGACATCCCGACGCAGATCCAGATTTTGCAGAGCGAAAGCCTGATGGACTCTACGCTGGCGGCGCTGGCCAAAGAGCGCCAGCAAGCGGGAGTCGTGAAAGCTTCCGCTGAGCCGCAATCGGCATGGAGGCGGCTCCTGAATCTCCCGGAACCCATCCAGCGGGACGGCCCCGACGCGGCTCTGCTGATGGCGGCCCGGACTTTGAAAGTGCGCTCGAGCGGGCCAACGCGGATTATCGAAGTGCTGGTTGACTCGGTCGACGGCCGGGTCGCTGCGGATTTCGCCAATCGGCTGGCGCAGAATTATGTGGAACAAAACATGGAGGCGCGCTGGCAGCTCACCCAGCGCACTGGCGAGTTCCTGGCCCGTCAATTGGACGAAATGCGAATCAAACTGGAGCACAGTGAGGATGCTCTGCAGGAATATGCCCGCCGCGCAGGACTGATTTTCACCAGCGAAAAATCCAGCGTCAGTGAAGACAAGTTGAAGCAATTGCAGGACGAGCTGGTCAAGGCGCAGGGGGACCGCGTGTCCAAGCAGAGCCGCTGGGAAATGGCTCGCAGCGCGCCTCCTGAGTCGCTGCCGAACATACTCAACGACAGGAGCTTGCAGGATTACCTGGGACGCTTGACCGAGCTCCAACGGCAATTGGCTGAGCTCCAGGAGACCTACACGGCGGACCACCCCAAGGTGCGGCGCGTGCAGGCCCAGATCAAGGCTGTGGAGCAAAGCATCACGCGGCAGCGAGCCGACATTTTACAGGGGATCCGAAACGAGTACGAAGAGGCCGCGCGCCGGGAGAAGTTGCTCCTGGCCGATTACAATCATCAGACCGGGGTCGTGACGGACCAGGGCGAGAAGGCGATCCAGTACAACATCCTGAAGCGTGAAGTCGATTCTAACCGGCAGATCTACGACAGCATGTTGCAACGCGTGAAGGAAGCCAGCGTGGCGAGCGCCATCCGGGCCAGTAACGTGCGCGTTGTGGATCCTGCCAAAGTGCCCGCCCAGCCTTACAAACCGAAAATTGTGCTGAATGCGCTGATGGGCCTCGTCTGCGGGCTGTTTGTCGGGATCGGGTTTATCCTAATCACCGACAAGGCGGATCGGACGCTCCAGGAGCCTTCCGACATTGCGTTTTACCTCGGCGTGCCGGAGCTGGGGATGATCCCCGCGGAATCGTCAATCAGTCGCAAGCGTCGTCCTTTGTTGTACGGGAAACGGGATCCGGATCTGATTGGCAGTGGCGCGGCGGGCGAGCCTCCGTTGGGCATGGTAACGTATCGCCGCAAACCAAGCCTGATGGCGGAGAGTTTCCGCTCTGCTTTGACGTCGATTCTGTTTACGGGTCAAAACGGGACTCGGCCGAAAACTCTGGTGGTGACGAGTCCGAGCCCGGCGGAGGGCAAGACGACCGTGGCTTGCAACCTGGCAATCGCCATGGCCGAAACGGGCCAAAGGGTGCTGCTGGTTGACGCCGACACGCGCAAGCCGCGGGTGCACGAAGTGTTTGATCTGCCCAACGATATCGGACTGACCACCCTGCTGCAAAACACAATTCCATTGGGGCCGGCTGGGGCCCACGCAAAGGCCGCTCCAAACTCCGCGCCGTCGGAAAGTGAGTTGCCGCTGTGGGCTGCGGCGGGTGATACTGGCGAGCCGGTCCAGGCGGACACTGCTGGGACGGTCGACGCTTCCGCGACGTCGCCCAATGGGATTCTGCGCGAAACAGAAGTGCCCAATCTATTCGTGCTTCCTGCCGGACCGCCGGTGGCCGGGGCGACCAACCTGCTGTATACGCCTCGGCTGAAGGAGTGCCTGGGACAATTCATCGCTGAGTTTGACATGATCCTGATCGACACCCCGCCGATGCTCACCATCCCTGACGCGCGCGTGTTGGGCCGTCTGGCCGACGGCGTCGTGTTGGTGGTGCGTGCTGCCAAGACGACCCGCGACGCGGCGCTGGCGTCACGGGCCCGGCTGCGGGAGGACGGCGTGCGCGTGATTGGGACGATCATGAACGACTGGAATCCGAGGCGGTCCCCGAGTGGCTATTACGGCTATTACGACGGCTATCACCGTTATTACAAGAAGTATTACGGCAGTCAGGGCAATGGCGCACAGGGTTGACGATTGGGGATGAGATTCTCGCCCGAGTAGAAATGGGCGGCGTCCTGATGGATCGGGCGTGAATTGACGCGTCTGATGGGTGCAATGGACTCGAAATTTGTTCGAAAAGGGAAGAAAATCGGACAGATTTCTGGACAATCTGGTGATTCTCGTTCACCACCAGTTTGAATTTAGTATAAATTCGGCTGAATTCGAGGTGAATGCGGAGTGCGGCCGGCGCGGGATCGCCTCGCCACACCTCTGAGGTTGAGTGGCAAGGCTGTGTTGGGCCGGCCTTGAATCTGCGCTCGGAAGCCGGTACGGCGTGGTCGGGAGGGAAGCTCGCCACAAGACGAGGGCGGGCAACTTGATTCCTTCGGACTGTTCAGGGGAAAAGGAATGTACTCATTGCTGCTGCTCGCCGGCACGGCGTTTCTCACCGCCTTGCTACTGACTCCCCTGTTGCGCAGCTTGTTTATCCGCTGTGGTTTCGTGGATACGCCGGACGGGAAGCGCAAGGTCCACGCCAAAGCGATTCCGCGCGTTGGCGGCATCGCGATCATGGTGGCCTATCTTGTCGCGTTTGGCGCTTTGCTGCTGGCCGGACTCCATGGCAGCAGTTTCGTGCGCGCGGACCTGTCACTCATATGGCGGCTCTTGCCAGTGGTCGGTCTGGTTTTCTTCGTCGGTCTGCTGGATGATCTCTTCGCTCTCAAGCCCTACCAGAAGTTTGCGGTGCAGTTCCTGGCGGCGGGGCTGGCCGTGCTGGCCGGTCTGCGAATTCACTTCGTTCACTATCATCCACTGCAGCCCTGGCTCGAGGTGCCAGTCACCCTCTTCTGGCTGGTCTTCTGCACGAATGCCTTTAACCTGATTGATGGCATGGATGGCCTGGCAGCCGGAGTAGGCTTGTTTGCGACGCTGACCGCCTTGGCGGCCGGTTTGATGGGCGATAACGTGCCGCTGGCTCTGGCCACCATGCCCTTGGCCGGTGCGCTGCTAGGGTTCCTGCGTTACAACTTCAACCCTGCCTCTGTCTTCCTGGGAGACAGTGGCAGCTATTCGATCGGCTTTATGCTCGGGTGCTTCGGCGTCCTGTGGAGCCAGAAATCCGCGACCTTGTTGGGCATGACCGCACCCTTGCTCGCCCTGGCGCTCCCCGCCTTGGACGTCTGTCTCTCGATTGTCCGACGCTTCCTGAGAATGCAGCCGCTCTTTGGCGCCGACCGCGGTCATATTCACCATAAGCTGCTCGATCGGGGACTTACGCCGCGGCGTGTCGTGCTGCTCTTATACGCCGTCTCCTGTCTGTATGCCGTCCTTTCGTTGATTGGGAGTGCCGGCGGCAACCAGTTTGCCGGTGCCGTGCTGGTGCTCTTCTGCATCGTCTCCTGGGTCGGGATTCAGGGCTTAGGATACACGGAGTTTCACACCGCCGGCAGAATGCTCCTCCAGGGATCCTTCCGCCGTACGCTGAACAATGAATTGGCGCTGCTTGGCGCGCGGACGCGTCTGGCGCAGGCGCGCAACCTGCAGGAGCACTGGGAGGCGCTGCATGTGCTCTGCGGGGAACTCGGATTTTGCCGCATTCGGATGGAGATTCCTGGAATGTCCATGGAGGCGTGCGTTGCCGCGGAGTGCACCCGGGAGGCCGGCGGCGCAGGAACCTGCACGGCATGCCGCAACGCGTGGACGGTCGCCGTGCCTCTGGATGGGGTTGGACGCGTCGAATTGAGTCACGCGTTCGGAGCAGACCGCGGACAGTTATCTTTCATGGCGCCATTGGCGGAGTTGTTGAGGGAAGCGCTTGCTGATGTGTCGGCTGCCCGTGGCCCGGCGGCTCAGGAAACGGGTGTGCAGACCGCCGGGAGCCCCTAGACGGGTCCCCTCGCGGCGCTTGGTGAGCCCCTCCTGCCCCCAGGGCGAATGTAGTCCCGCTTTATCCATTAAGCCCGGCGCGATCTGCGCCCTGGCCGATTCGCGCAGACGTTTCTATCGCCCCGTTGGCTCGTCGATTTTCAGGAACTGGTCGGCCTTGACGTTCTTCAGTGCTTGTTGTATTCCGCTCGGCCAGCGAATCTCGATCGAGCTGATCTCGGTCTCCTGACCCAACCCGAAATGGACTCGCTTATCACTTGAGGACATGAACCCCACGCTGATCGCGACGTGGTTGTACAGCGTGCGGCCGGAAGCTGTCGTCAGCTTCACCTTGGCTCCAATGGCATCGCGCGCGCTCTTATGGCCGGTCAGGGCCAGGACGATCCAGTGGTTGCCGCTGTCGGCCGTATTCATGAGGATGCGCGGCGGTTCGTTGAGCGACGTAACAACGATGTCCAGAGCACCGTCGTTATTGAGGTCGCCGAAGGCCGAGCCGCGCTGGAACCCCTTTTTCTGGAACTCCGGCCCTAGCTGGTCCGAGACATCGATGAATGTCTTGCCATCGACGTTTTCAAACATCGTGTCGTGCTGGCGCGACGACTCGTTGACGTCGTCGACGTCTCCGTTGGCCGAGTAAATATCCTTCCAGCCGTCATTGTCATAGTCGATGAAGCCCGGGCTCCACCCCGAAAACGGGGCGCTCAACCTCTTGATTTTCGACTCATACGAGTAGTACTCGAACAGGTCGCCCCGGTTTCGCAGCAGCGCCCAGATCTGGCCCATCAGGTTGTTGTAGAAGATGTCGACCTTGCCGTCGTTATTAAAATCCTTGGCGTCGCATCCCATCGAAGATCCCGTCTGCGCGTTGTCGTTGTAAGCGACGCCCATCTGCAGCCCCACCTCTTCGAAGGTGCCGTTCTTCTGGTTGATGAACAGGGAATTGGGCTCGGTGTCGTTCGCGATGAAGACGTCTGGCCAGCCGTCGTCGTTGAAGTCGGCGATCGAAATGCCCATGCCCTTTCCCGGTGCCTTGGCGAACCCCGACTTTTCCGTCACATCCTCGAACCTGCCGTTGCCCAGGTTGTGGTACAGCCGGTGAGGAACGCTCGGGTAGCGGCGCGGATCGCAATAATACACTTTGCTGCCCATGGAACAGTGGATGTCCAGTTGCGGCGTCCAATACGTGTAGTTCGAGACAATCAGGTCCAGCAGGCCGTCGTTGTCGTAATCGAACCACGCCGCGTCCACGCTCAGCGTCTTGTCGGGCTTGCCGCCGATGCCCGAACTCGCCGTGACGTCTGTGAACGTCCCGTCCCCGTTGTTGTGGTACAGGACATTTCGTCCCGCGCTGCAGATGAACAGGTCCTCGTAGCCGTCGTTGTCGTAGTCTCCCACCGCGACGCCGAAGTTGAAGTCGAGGTCCTTTCCGGCGAGGCCGGCTTTTTCTGTGACGTCCTCAAACGTTCCGTCGGGCTTCTGATGCAGCAGGCAGTTGTAATACGAGGGGTCCACCTTCTTCATCTCCGGGATCTTCGCGCCGTTGGTGAAGAAGATGTCCAGCCTGCCATCGTTGTCGTAATCGAAAACCGCCACCCCGCCGCACATCGGCTGTGGAAAGTATTTTCCGCTCGTCAGGCTGTTGTTCGATATATAGGAGAATTTTGAGCGCGGCGCGACATTGACGAACCGCGGGCGCTTAGTCTTCTCCGCCGTCTTGGCAACTTGGAGAGCTACGAGCAGAAGCGCGGAAACTGCCGCGAGTGCAAGGAAAACTGCGCGCGTCAAACGGATCCCCTACCAGCAGAATAGCCCATGCCACGGCCCGTCGCCCTGCCTGGCGTTTCTGGTTCATGTCCTGATCTGCACCGAGAGGTTCTGGCCTGAGGAAGTGTTCGCGCCCTGCGGCACGGCCGCGATGTCGTAGTTCAATTTCGCCCCTTCCACAAGCCTTAGCGTGGCGGCCGGAATGAAGGGTGTCGCTTGCACACTGCCGTCCGCGATGATTAGTGTCGCGATCGGCTGCCCATCGGCATTGAGAACGATCGTCGCGCTGCCTCCGGAGGGAGCCGAATCCACAAACGCCTGCACGTCGCGTACGACCCTCGTGCGGTCCAGGACAATCGAGTTCGACGCGTCTCGCTCGATCGAGAGATCCCCTGCGGTCTGCAACACGATCGTGCCACCGTCGAATGTGTGCAGCCCATTCTGCCCATTCTGCAGGTAGCTGGTATCATCTCCCGGGCCGGTTCCTAGCGCGTTCTCGAGATAGAACTCCGACCCCGCAATTCGCTGGTCGGGGAACAGGATCCGGTATTGAAAGTTCGTGTTGGTCTGATTGGAGAAGAACCCGGTTCCCAGTGGAACCACCTGCAGGTTCCTTTCGAGAACAGTGGCCAAAGCCCCGTTCGCATGGGTTGCCGCTGCGGTTCCGGCGATGCCTCGGTCGATTTCATAGGCGGATCCGTCCGTCGTCGGCGCGCCGACTCGGATGATCTCTGTGTCGACTTGTAGGTAAGTGTTTTGCCCCAACGTGAGACCCTGCACAACCGGCAGCGTAAGGTCGCCCGGCTCCAGCGCCGCCGCTAGCGCGAACGTCACGGGGATTTCCGTTTCGTCGACAGAATAGGTGACAAGAATCGCCGACGCCACTGTTACCGTGCCGCTCAGGGTCTGCGTCGTGATGTTCTGCAAGAGCAATGAACCGTCCGCCGGTGCCTCGATGTCCAGCGCCGCGATTGGCGGCAACTGGCTGTCCAGAAGGCTCCCCGCTCCCCCCGTGATCGTGTAGCGGTATAGGTAAGATTGCTCGATCGGAGCCTCCAGTCCGCTAGCCGTGCTCGACCTGCCGGTGATCTCAATCGGCAGGCCCGCTCGGTTCGGGACTTCCCAGGTGATCTGGTCGGAGTAGCTCCTGCCCGCCAGCCGCCAACTGGAGTCCGCGATGACCACGAAGTCTCCCGCCGCCAGTCCATCCGGAATCGGATCGTTGACCGTGATCTCCGTACTGGTATTCGTGGCGACCGTTGTCTGCCAGCCTGTCGCGTTCCCCGATACAGCGGCCAGCGCATTGCCCGTGAATTGGCCGTTCGTGAAGCTCGCGTTGGCAATCGTCAGAGTGGCGCCGGCGATACTCGCCACCGTCAGCTCACCCGTCAACTCAGTCCGCCAATAGAAATCCGCGTGATCGTACCTCGGGTCCGGCGGCCGCATCGGCGAGACGCTTCCGCCCGTGTCCGTCCACGTCGTTAGGTTTGCATCGAGGTCACTGAGATACAGCAGATCGTACGCGCTGTCCCCTCGATACACGCGCATCCCTGCCGCCCCATTGGGCGCTGCCAGTCCATTCAAGGTCACCCCAAAGGCCGTCTCGATCGCTCCCGTCACCACTTGAATAACCTGTGAAACAGTGGACTCCTCGCCGTTGCCATCCACCGCCGTTACGGCGTAGTACAGCGCCTTCGCGCCCGGTTGGAGTTGCCCGCTGCCCGCAATCACTGCCGTCGGTTCGATCCCCGGGGCAGGCAAGGACGCAACTTGCTGGCGCGGCGGTCGGAATTGCACGAACAGCACCTCGCTGGCCCCGCCGTCCGCTTCCGGTTCGGATTCTTCCTGGATGAACAGGGCCGGTCCGGAGCCTGCGTCGTAGGTGTATCCGGCGATCGGGAAGGGCGTGCCCGCCGCGGCCGTGGACGGCCACCCGGACGAGGTGCCGCTCGTCGCCGATCCCGGTCCATACCAACTGTCATCGTGCGTCTGCGCCACCACCGCGATCGTTTCGAAGTTCAGCCCCAGGCTCAGCCGTAGCACGCGAAATGGCGCGCGCGTCAGGTTGTAATCGCTGCTCGTGATGGCGATAATGTCGCCCGGCTGCATCCCCAGCCCTTTGACCGTCGTGGAAAATTCCGCGAACAGATTGCCGTCCACGTCCCGCGCCAGTTCCTTCGATAAGACCCGCTCGGCCTGTGTAACGCTGGGGATGCCCAGCCCTCTGAAGATGCCCGGCACTTCGCTTCCTGCCCGCGCCACGTCGTCTGAGTCCACCAGCGACAGGCTCCCGTTCAGGTAATTGTTGCGCGAATCTTGCAGCTCCACGGTCAGGCGGTTAGGCGTCATGCTGGTTGGTTCGCACGACAGGCTCAGCGCGATGTCGCCGTCTTTCCCGGCCAGGATTGTGCACGCGCCGGTGGACCCATCGTTCGCCTCGAACGAAGGCCAGCCGCCGTTCAACGAAGCTGTCGCATTCGAACATGCGAGCTGCACCGGCTGCTGTTCCGCGATCGTTCCTTCCACCATTACGCTGATCTGCCCGTTCTGATTCAGCCGCACCAGCAGTTCCGCGCCCTGCCGCAACCCGCGCACTACGTCGATCGCCGGCTTGCGGTCCAGCAATGCGTAGTTGAATGCTGCCACCGGCTCCTGAATCGCGTTCCTATTCTCGTCCGTCACCGCTACCAGCTGATCCAGGTACGCCGCCGCGTTCCCGAAACTGCCGAGGTCGATTTCGTCGTCCTGCCACCCGCATCGCCTCAGCAGATCGAGCAGCGCCCACGCCGGGTCGTTGGTGAAAAACTGGTCCAGGAAATTCCCCTGCGCGTCATATCGGTCCAGCAACAATCCTTGCGCCAGCACCTCAATCGTCGGCAGCCTGTTCGATGAGACCAGGCCCGACGGCACGTGCACGCTCAGCACGGCCAGGCTGCCATGCGGATCACTGATCGGATTCCCCTGGCTGTCCATGAAATTTGGATCGAATGCCCCGTTCCGGCTGCCCGTCGTCACCACGTTGTACCACCCCGTCGCGGACATGTCGACGCCCGCCACGCCCAACGGCAGTTGGATCCCTTCGACCCACAGGCTTTGCACGCCTTGGATCGGCCCCGATCCGACCAGCACCTCGCAAATCAGGTAGTTCCCGTCGCTCCACGCCCAGATCACCGGCGCCGGGAACCGCACCGTGCCATACACCAGCGGCACGGCGTCATTCGGCCTTGCTCGGCCGTCGATCGCCTGCGACCAGTATCTCTGCGCCGACCCATAGCTCCTTACCAGCGAAGTGGCGGGCAGGAACTCGAACCCTCCGTATCGCATCGTCGGGTTGCCGCTCGCGTCCGCGCTCCACATGCCGCGCGCTACGCATTGTGTCTTGCTTCCGTCGCAACTCGTGTACGCTGTCCCATCGCTCTGCAGGTTCCCGCACCCGCCCGCTTGGTCCGCCGAATACCCGCACGGGTAGAAGCGGCTGTATAAGCCTGCGCTCCCCCCGCTGACCGCCTCGGCTCTCTGCGCCGCGTTCTGCGGGAAGCTCCACGGGCAATTCTCCTGGATTCGAACCTGCGGCACGGCCAGCCGCTGCAGGCTGAACCGGCTGCTGAAATTCAGCTTCGCCTTGGTGGTCGTGATCTGCTCCGGAGCATCGCCGATCCCCGTGAATACGGCTTGCGGCGTCGCCATCACCTGCCCGCTCGCCGGATCCAGAAACGCGAACTGCACCAGCAGTTGACAACCTTTCAGGTTCTGGTCCTGATGCAACTGCGTCACGTAAGCGTCGGTATTGGCCAGCACCAGCGAAATCCGGTTGCCCCAGTCGGCCCCGTCGTCGGCCAGAAGTCCGATTTCGAATCCCGTATTCTCAAGGATCCGCGGGCTGTATGTCACGCCCTCGTACGTCGCACTGTGCGTGCTCCAGTATTCGATCTGCCCGTCCACCAGCGTGCATTCGTACAACAACACTGGAGTCAGCATCTCTTCGACGTACTTGAGCTGGTCATTCGGGACCATCGCTTACTCCTCCGCGCTTGCGATCACCGTGATCTCGGCCGAGAAGACACCGCCCTCGCCGCCGCTCACCACCAGTGCATCGTCCTTGAATCTCGCCTGCGTGAATAATCCCTGTCGCCCTTCGGATTGCCTGTACTCGGGCGAATCCGCCCCGAAATCAGCCTCCACGCCGGCCAGTTGTACCTCGCCGCCCGCCGGAATGGCAATCGCGAACGTGACAGAATCGATGCTCCCTCCCGGGATCGCGCTGAATTGAAACGTCTGCCACTGTCCGCCTGCTGCGACGTCCATTCGTTGCCCCCCGATCAGCAGTCCCATCGTGCTTCCAACGCTGCTCCGCGCCGTCGTTGCGAGACTGTACGGGAATGCCGGCGCGCACCCGACCGTCTGGCTCGCCTGGCCCTCGGCCGCGCCGGAATTCACAATCTGCACCCCTTGTGCCACGCCCGCAATCGGACTCGCGAACAGTGTAACGGCCAGTCCCTCGGATAATGTCCACGCCGCCTGCGTCAGGTCCTCGCTCCACGCCAGCAGGTTCCTCAGCGGATCGCAGAATCGGAAGCAATGGTACGCCCCGCACATCTCGGCATGGAAATCCCGCAGCGTTTGCGCTTCGGCCCACAGCAGCCCGCTGAACCTCAGGTTCCATTCGTAGAACTCGCCCGTCGGCAGCGTGCGCAGGTACCATGTCCCTCCCGGCGTCATCTCCAGTTCCTGCGCCGGTTTCCATATTCTCTGAACAGGCAGTTGGACACTCACCGTCGTCGCCACCAGCGGGAAACTCGGACTACTCATTGCGGCGCCTCCGCTATCAGGAATTGGATCCCCGTCCGCGCCACCCCGTCGATCCGGTCAGATATGGGCGCCACGACGATCCGGCATGTCGGGTAGACCGTCCCATCCTGCGGGTCCGTGTAGGCGAACGCCGTTTGGTCTCTCAGCGCCGCCTGCGCGAACGCCAGGAATGCGGTCCGCTCCGCGTCTTGGAGAAGTCGCAGATTAATCGACCACATCCTTCTCGGCGGCGTGAGCAGGTACCGTTGCTCCGTGCCGTCGGCGAATTGGAACGAACGCGTCCTGCCTGTGATCGCACACTCGTACGGGTATTGCTGTACCGCGCCTGTCGAAAGTAAGGGCAGTGTACTCATAGGCCATCCTGAAACTCGTTCAGCACATCCGAGAATCCTCGCGAATCACTCAAACTGCGGCGCACCGCCGATATCAGCCCCTGCCGGTCGTTCATCAGCGAACGGCCATCCTCGCTCGTCGGGGCAGTCACCCCGTTCGCCCAGCTCGTCGAGTGGGACGCCGTCGGCCCTGTCGCGCTGCCGCTCCCCGGCTCTGTCCGCAGTAGATTCTGAGCCGTCGCTCCCTCGCTGCCTCGCGTCATGCTCGTGGTTGCAGTCGCTCGCGGCGCTGGTGAAATCACGCTTCCAGTCAGCCTGCGCGCCCAACTCGCGCTCGTCGGCTGGCCGCCCCCACCCGTCCCGCCACGGGCGCTATCCTCCGTCGTCGACTCGGATCTGCTCGCGCTCGCCTCGGCTCCGGCCGCTGGCGCCCAGTTTGAATCGGCGCCGCCTGTCGTTCTAGCGGTGGCGTTTGACGACGCCGTTGCGCCCCCGCCGCTCGTTACGCCAAACAACCCGCTTGTGCTCTCATTGATCGTCTGAATCCCCGCCCCTGTCTCAGGCGATATCTCCTCCACGACTTCGAATGGTTGCCGGGTCTCCGCTCGGTATCGCGTCACCTGGGACGTCGAACTCCCGATCCCGAACAACCCCAGGACCGAATTCAGAACTCCTGCGATCGGCGATAGCAGCCAGTTGTTGCCAAGACTGATACTGCCTGAGCTGCCCGAGCTGCTCTTCGACGGCCTCGTGATGGCCTCCGCCTGCAATTGCCGGGGGCTCCCGTTCGCCCTCTCGCCGTTCGTGAGCGCCTCTTGGCCGGTGGTCCCGCTATGTGTGATCGGCAGTTTGACGCTCGGCGCGCCAACCGCGCTGCTGCTGAGACTGGAGGGGCCCAGGATCTTGCGGACATAGGCCAGCAGCTCTCGCGACGCTTGTGTGCTCTCTTGCGAATTGTTAGCGCCCACCGGCCACCGCCCTCTCTTCGCCTCTCAGAATGGCCATTGCCTCCAGGTCTTTGGCCCACCATTCCGCGGAACTCGTCACTGCTCCGCTGCGCCATATCGCGTACAATTCCACCCACGCTGCCGAGTGACTGCTGATCGTGCTCACCGGGCATTGCTCGGCGATGACGCCGCCACGACTCCACACAATCGGCCGGGCTGGCGTCGGTTCGACGCCGGCCCATCTGCAATTGCGTTTTGCCTCCAGCCGTCCCTTTCTACACGTCTCGCAATCCCATCCGGCCGGAGACTCCTGTTGGAAATGGAATGCGAGTGTCAGTTTTTTCGTTCTTCTTCGTTCAGAAAACTCTCGTCGGCGATCCCCGCCGCAATCTCGTAAGCCAGCTCCTCCGGCCCGTCTTCCAGCAGGCTCTCCACCGTCGCCCGTTTCCCGCCGATGCGCAGTCCTTCGATCTGCACCAGTGCCGCCCGGATAACTCTTTCGTCGATGCGCCCGCGCAGTTCCGCGGCGGCAAGCTCGCTTTCCAGGCCTTCCTGCGCCGCGTGGAACCTTTGTTCGGCCGCCAGTTCTTTCAGCTCCTGGACTAGCCGGTGCCTCCGCAGAAGTGACATCCTTAGCACCTGGTACCGGATCCCCGGCCTCGTCCGTGACTCGCGCCACACCGCGCTTTCGTACTGCTCCGGCGGCATCGCGACCCCGCCTGCCGCCGAGCCATCAGCCGAACGCGAAGAAGATTTCATCATTGCCCGCCCCCTGCGCCCTGGAGCTGGAGAAATTCCACAGCAACCGCGTTTCAGAGTCGTTGAACTGCGGTACCTGTGGCACGAACGTCTTGATATACACCGCCGCCATCGCCCCCGCTTGATCTCCCAGCTGGATCGTCAACGGGATCGGTGTCTCGGTCTGCGCGGCCTGATACATCTGCGTGAACACGCTCTGGTCCGTGCTGTATACCTCGAACTGCACCTCGACGTCGCGATCGCCCGGCGACAGTGCCAGCGGCTGCGTCGCGCCGAATTCGAAGCTCCTCGTCACCAGGTTGTTCTTCACTCTCACCAGCGCTCGCGTCAGCGTCAGCACCTGGCTCGGCGGACTCCCCAGCCACGCCTGCCCCAGGTTGCCCGGCACCGGCGCCCACGTCTCGGCCTGCACCGCCGGTTCTGTTGGAAACAAGCTCAGCCCGCCATCGGATGCTCGGAACGAGCTGGAGTCCACGTTTTCGGCCGCTGGCCCGCGGAACACCAGCCTGTGCTCGGTTCCGTCCACCACGATGTCCATTTCATCGACTCCCGCTCCGCGCACGATTCGCTGCACCGTGCTGCTCGGGTCCCAGTAGTCGAACAGGCTCACGCTCGGCAGCACGTTGGCCGGCGCATACGCCGCCGCCGGCAGCACTTGCGCTGAGCCGCTCACCACGCTTGTCAGCGGCGCGCTCAGCTCCACGCTCGTCGGACTCGGCACGCTGGCCACGATTCGAATCTCGCCGCCCACCGTCACCGCATTGCCCACCGCTAGGTTGTGCGGCGCCGGAAAATCCAGCTCCGCGCCGCCGCCGTTCACCGTCACCGTCTGTTGCGTGCTCGAGCCGGTCGACGCGCCCAGCGCGGCTTGCACCATCTGTCCCACCGCCGGCGGCAACGCGCCAGTCCCCGCCATCAGGCTCGTCTCGAACTCGTAGCCCGTGATCTTCCGCGGCATTCCCGGTATGCCCAGGAACGTCCGCGTCCCCGTCTTGTCCGGCCGCGGCACCGTAACCTTCTCCGTCGTCACCGCCAGCCGCACGCCGGGAACGCGATTCGTGGCCGACACCGTCGGTACCACTCCGTAACTGCTCTCCAGCGCCACGTAGTAGCGGTTATTCTTGGATAGAACGTAATTTGCCATCTCTCCCCATCTCCTTTTAGCGTTCCCAGCTGAACTGGCTCACCACCCGGGCCGTCTCGATGTAGTGCAACCCGCCTTTTTTTACCGCCTCGACCTGCACCTCATAGCCCGGCTCCAATACCATCCCGTTGCCCAGGTTCCCCTGGTTCCTGTCAAACACGTCCCCCACCGCATCTGCCACCGCCTGGAGCGTCTCAGTCAACCCCTCCAGCCGGTCCTGCGAATGCGTCACCGCCACCACCACCCGGTAGCTGCCCGAGAACTCGCGGAACTTCACCTTGCCGTTGTTGCGGATCTGGTCGCAATACACCCTGCACACCGGGTACGCTATCTTCTGCTGCTGTTCCTCCAGCTCCTGTGGCGCGTAGCTGGCTTCGGCCGTCGGCGCCTCCGGCAGCGGCCCGCCGCTCAGCGGAATGCCCGCCATCTGCAGGGTCACCGAATAGTCCGCCAGGCTCTCCGCCAGCCCGTCGGACGCATTCAACAGATCCAGCGCCGTCTGCACGACTGTCGCGGTTGGTGTTGGCATCGTTACCCCCGCGGCAGAATCCTGCGCTCTTTCACGCGCCCATCCGGCTCTTGTCCGCTCGTCGCCGCCGCTCCGGCCGCCAGCCCCGTGTCCGGCAGCGTCCACACCGCATTCGCATTCAGCGGCGTTGCGTTCTGCCTGCGCATCACCCCGTTGCTGTCCGCCGCGTACACGTTCCATCCATTCCCCGCCGCCAGCCCGTTGGCCGTCACCGTCAATCCGTTCCCCTCCGCTGCCTGGACTGCGACCACGCGCGACTGCGCGCTTTCTTCTCCTCTTGGATCTACTTGCGTCGTCGTGATAAAGTACGCCGCCGCCGCCTGGCTCCCCGCCGTCACCGTCACCGTGGGCGCCGCCGGCCTGCGCAGCGGATTGTGTACGAAAGGCACCCCGCTCTCGAAGTACTCCGCCTTTGCCTGCGCGGCGTCCTTCTCGTACGCCTCGTACTTTTTCTCAAACCGGTCGTTCACCTGGCTGAACGCTGCGTCCCGGTACAGTAGCGCCAGCGTGTGCGCCAGGTGCCACCGCTTCAGCCGTCCATCCACCACCGCGTTCTTCACCGTCAACCCGCTTTGCTGATAGACCCCCTGGCCACAATTCGTCTCCCATCTCAGGAAATCGTCCACCCTCTCGGTGATCCAACCCTCCGAGAGCCTCATCTTCGCCGCTAGGTCGATCCCTTCCTCGGCCGCCACCGTCGTGGCACTGTCGTCGTACGCCTGCAGCTCTTCCGCCTCGCACCACGCGCCATCCACTAGCAGAGCCACGCCGCGCCTCCTTAATTCCCTGTCTTCGCCGGCCCTTGCCGGATCACATCGGCCGGCACCAGTTGGTACTGGATCTTGCCCGCCGCCTGCTCGCGCTGGAACTCCTCGCGCTTCGCCTCCTCGCACTGCCGGTACGCCGCCGCTTCGGCCTCGCTCGCCAGCCGCGCGCGCCCCTCCAGCACCAGCTGGCACGCATTCCTCCGCGGCGCCTCGGTCATCACGCCGGCCTTGCCCCCGTCCGGCGTTTCCGCGCTCACCACGATCACATCGGTCTGCGGGATCGTCGCCTCCAGCTCGCGCAGTTTCTTGAAATACTGCTTCACATCCATCGCTGTGCTTCCTTCCTTTCGTTAAACTTCCGTCGTCCTAGCCCGGATGTTTCACCACGATCGCAGCGAGGCGCGATGAGAGGGCCCCAACATCAAGCAACGCCACAAGGCGCGCTTGCGGGCGCCGCCCGCAGGCGTACTTGGCAGTACGTCGAGGACGGGGGGTGCCCCCTGGGCCCATCGCAACGCAGTAGATGCGGCCCTATCGCGCGCCGCAGCCGATTGCTGGTGAAATATCCGGGCTACCTGGGCCGGTCTGCGCGTTCTCCTGAACACACGGGTGGCGGCTTTCAACTCTCTGCTGTCACCGCCGCCCTTGCCCTTCCGGAAAAATAGGGAGACAGTAATCAAATCCGCCTCCCTCTTCATCCGCGCGCCGCAGCCGATTGTTGGTGAAATATCCGGGTTAACTCCGCACCTGGATTCCGTGCTCGTTGCGCAACACGGCGCAGCCGTACAGGATGTCCACCGTGAACTGTTGCGCCAGCGTGTTCGGCTGGTAGCTCATCACCACCCGCATCCCGAAGTTGCCCAGTTCGGCATACTCCGCGATCGCGCCCGTGCCCGGCAGCGGCTTCGGCAGCCGGCGGATCGCCAGTGCCATCGCGTCCCGCGAAAACGCCAGGTTGTTCGTCGTCACCGTGCCCGTCCCGATGCCCGTCTGCACCACGAACTGCGACCGGTACACGAAGAAGTCCTTGATGCGTCCCAGCACGCCCGTGTCGATCGCCTGCGACAGCGGACCGACCTTGTCGGCTTCGGTGAATCGGTCGATCATGCGCAGTTCCGAGTACGCCGAAGGATGCACCACCATGTACTTCGGTTCGCTCGTCGGGACCTTCGCTGAGAACAGCTCCGTCTCGGCCTGGTCCACCACGCCTTCGGTCAGCGCCGTGCCCCCCACGCCCAGCGGCGCATTGGTCGTGAACTGGCTGTACAGCGTCAGCAGGTCCGTCTCCACCCGCTCGGCCAGCGCCACCATCGCCGGTTGCATGTACATCTTCAACAGCGTCGGCACCGCGATCGCTTTTGTGACGTCCGGAATCTGGAACGTCGCCTCAATGTGTGAGTCCAGGACGATCGGTGCATTGCCCAGGTCCGGGTTCTGCGTCTGAACGCTCCCCCCCTCGAGAATGTTGTTCGCAATCAGCGTCGGCGGAATCGGCACGTTCACCGTGTCGCCCGCTTTGGCCAGCGTGGTATCGTAGTCCCTCGTTACCAGGTTGCCCATCACCAGGTTGCCCATCAGCGTGGGCAGGGCATCGGCGGCAACCAGTTTCACAATCGCACTCGCCAGATTGGCGGAAGTTATAATCGGCATCTTTCTCTCCCTTGTCTTTTCCTTTCTCGGTCTCTGCGGGACTTCACTCGTCCCGCCCTACTCGCTCCGGAAGGTCTGCATCGCGACCCGGGCGATCTGCTCACGCACCCTCTGCATCTCCTCCTCGCTCATCCCCGGCCGGATCGACTCCAGATCGATGCTCGGGCCCGCGTTGCTGCGTGGCGGCGTCAGCATTCCTGACCCCCCGCCCATCCGCGCCGGCAGGATCTCCGGATTCTCCTGAACGAATTGGTTCAGGTAATCCTTCACCGGCATCTCGCCCTCCGGCGTCTTCGCCACCAGGCTGCCGTCTGGCGCCCGCTGGATCTCGTCCTTCACCGCCTTGAACGCCAGGTCCAGCTTCGTCACGCCCAGCCGCTGTAGTTCGCCGCGAATGCGCGTCACCCTGTCGTTCTCCTCCACCTCCCGCTTCGTCCTGCGGTTCTCTTCCACCAGTTGGTTGACCTGCCGCTCGAGTTGCTCTCGCCGGTGGCGCTCCTCGACCAGCTCGGCCTGATACGCCGGCTCGGCCCTGCGCCGTTCGGAGTTGAGGTACTCCTCGATCACGCTGCGCATCATCCCGCGCACGTCATTCCCACCCGGCGAGAGCGCCTCGCTGTCCTGCCCCATGGGTCTCTCCTTCGTCTCGTGTTGTTGGTTGATACCACCGGCCAAATGAAAATGGGGACAGCCGCGCTGTCCCCATCCCTCACCCCGGCAAATCCTCTTCCACGTCGCGCCCGGCTTTGTCAGCCGCCCGCGTCATGCTTTCCTGACTCCAAAAAATCGGGACAGCCTCGCCATCCCTGCTGCTTTCCACTCAGCCTGGCTGCCAGGCTGTCCCGCTCCACCCCGGCCGCGTCCACCCGGCCGGCTCCACAAGGTCCTCTCGATTCCGCTCCAGGTTCCGCATCAACTCTTGGCCAGCCCCGCGTCGATCTCCCGCGCGATCTTCTCCTTCACCTCCTGCCGCACGTCGCACAGGTACTTCATCGCCAGCTTCTTGAACACCTGCGCCCGGAACGTCTCCGAATCGATCCCCAGGCTCAGCAGCCTCTGCGCGTCCTGCAGTTCGCTTGAAAAGTCCCCGATGTCGAACTCGTCCAGCCCCGTCACGTCGATCCCGATCTCGTCCCCCCGCGCCGTCGCAATCAGCCGCATCACCTTCTTCAACGTGTCCTTCACCCGGTCGCCGAATCCCCTCAGCACCTCTTGCGTGATCAGGTAGTCCCGCTGCTTGCTCACCCCCGTGATCTGCGCGTTGTTCGGCCCCGGGTTGATCGCCTGGTTCAGCGCGTAGCACACCCGGTAAATCTCCTGCTTCAGCCAGTCGATATTCTGTAGCGCCACCTGGTAGACGTGCCCCTCCGGCTCCGTCCACCCGAACTTGTCCTGCGGTCCCAGCTGCAGGTAGTAGCTCTCCCCCACGCACTCCTTCCACTCGCGGTCGCTGTACACCACCGGCATCGCGAACAACCCCATCGTCAGCGCCCACCCCAGCGCATTCGATTTGTTGAAATGCTCCAGTTGCAGCGACGCCGCCTTGTTCATCAGCCACATCCCCTCCCCGAAGCTGAATTCCACCAGCGGCACCACCTTCTGCCCCGCCAGTCCGTGCACCCCCTCTTTCACCATCTCCACCGGCGCCGCCTGCCCCTTACGCTCCCACTGCTGGTACACCTGGTATTCTTCCCGCCCGTAGTACACCCACCGCCGCTCTATCTCACCTTCGCCCGCCCCCGGCTCGTCCACCCTCCGCTCCGTCCTCAGCACCACCCAATCGAACTCGCCCCGCTCGTTGCGCTGCCAGTTCACCAGGCTCTCCGCCGGGTATTCGCACAAATACGCCCGGCTCAGCCCCAGCCGGTCCTCCTCCGCCCGGTTCTTCGCCCTCGTCCCCGGGTCGGGAAAGTCGATCACCATGCACGACCGCCCCGCCACCAGCGCCTCGATCGTCTGCCGCCGGAAGAAATCGCTCAGCGTCGATCCCTTCATGTCGCAATCCTCCGCGAACTGGCTGAAAAACTGCCGCGCCCGCTCGTCCTGCCCCTCCAGCGTCAGCGCCGGCTCTCGCCGGAATAGCGTCGCGCCGTACCAGTCGATGATCGACCCGATGTAGTTCTCGTAAAACGCCCGGCTCGTGCGCTCCAGAAACACGTCCCCCGGCTCCCGCAGTCGCGGGATCAGGTATTGCCCCGCCCGCCGGATGAATTGTTCCCCCCCCACGTACAGGTCGCGGTATTTCGGCCACACCTCCCGCTGCGCGACGTATTCGGGATGTTCTTTGCGGACATCGATCATCTCTCTCACCTCATGCCTTCAAACCAGCCTCTGCTTCCGTTCGCCTATCGTCTTCGAGCTCGTCGCGAACTCCTGCCATATCAGGTACCCCAGCGCATCCGACAGGTGGCTGCGTTTCGAATCCCTATCCTTGTCGATCTCATTCGAGTTCTCCACGTACCCCACCTCGTCGAAATCCGCCATCAGCTCCTTGCACCGCGGATCGATCAGCAGTGTCGTCGATCCGTCGGCCGCCTTCAGCTTTCCGTTCACCAGCCGCACCCGCAGCGCCACGCTCGGGTTCGCCTTCGGGATCTTGTATTGCATCGACAGCTTTCCGTAATTCGCGAAATGATCCCGGATCATGTCCTCGTCGTTCGTCCCCGCCGTCTGCATGTGGCTCGCCGACGCATCGCCGTGCACCACCACCCCCGCCGCCCATTTCGGGTACCGCTTCGTGAACTCCTCGCACGCGTCCAGCGTGCTCGCCCGGCTCAGCGCGATCTCGTCCAGCACCCGCACCGTGTCTTCGTCCCGTTGCGCCACAATCGAGCACATCGGGCTCACGTTGAAGTCCAGCGCCCACATCAGCGGCAGCTTCGGGTTAGCCCGCTGCTCCTCCACGCACGCCTTCCGGTCGAAGGCGTGATACACCAGCCCGCCCTTCGGATTCAGGTACTCGCCCAGGACCTCCTGCTTGTAGAACGATTCGTCGTAGCTCGCCTTCAGCCGCGCGTAGAAATCCGGCACCTTCTCCAGCAAATGCCGGTTCTCGTCCGCCTGCGCCAGCACGCACGCATACCCTTCCGTGCCCTTGATGAACCGCCGGTACACCCAGTCGAAGCCCTTCGGCGTCCACACCCCAAACCCGCACAACCGCGTCGCATCCGGATCCCTCAGCCGCGCCTCCAGCCGGATCCATGCCTCCTCGCGCGTGTACGTCAGCTCGTCTACTCCGAACCACGCCAGGTTCGTGCCCCTCAGCCGCTCGTAGTCGTCCATCGACCGGAACAGGATCCTCGACCCCGTGTCCGAGATCGTCAGCGTGTTCTCCGCCTTGTTCACCTCGAACGGGATCTCGTTCTCCTCCAGCACCTGCAGCATCGTGATCTGCGTCGAATCCCGCAGCATCGGATACGTCGGCGCCCCGATCAGCCCCATGCACCCCGAATTCACGTACGCCAGCTTGATCGCCTCCTGGCACAGCGCCTGGCTCTTGCCCGACCCCACCGGCCCGGAGAATCCTTTGAACCGCGTCCCCAATTTGTGAAACCGCGCCTGCGACGGCAGCGGGTTGTACCGGATCTCGCGCTTCATTCCCTCTCGTCCTCCACCCACTGCACCGTCACCTTGTGCGGCTTCGCCGTCATCTCTTTTTGGAATTGGATCAGCCGGATCAGGTCCGCCGCACTCATCTTGAATTCCTTGCTCGCCGCCATCTCGCTCCCCCGGCCCAACATTTTGTTGACCAGCTCCCGCTGGGCCGCTTCCGTCATCGTGGCCGTCTCGTCGTCCTCGTCGTTCGTGTCGTTCCCTGTTGCCGGCTGCTTCGCCTCCTTCGCTTCTGACTCCCTGTCGGCTTCTACCTCCACGCCGCTCTCTGCTTTGTCCATCCCGCTTGACTTCTGCGCCGCGTCCAGCTCCCCGCTCATTTTCTTTTTTTCCTCGCCGTTCGTCTGGTCGTGCTTTTCACTCATCTCCTCACTGCCCCCCCGCACCAGCAGACTATCCCCGCCGGTCAACCCCGGCCCTCCCCCGTTATGCGCAACCTGCTGATCCTGAACGGATTTTTCTTTCCCTCCGCGTGTCACCGCCCCTCCCTCCCGCCCCCGCCAGCCGCTCCCTGCACCCGGAATGGATATACTGTAAATCGCACTTATTTTCGCGACCTCTCCAGGAGTATCCATGGCCAAACGAATTGCTATCCTCACTGGCGGCGGCGACGTCCCGGGTCTCAACTCGGTGATCAAGGAAGTCACCTACCGCGCTACCGAAGTCGATTGCGAAGTCATCGGCATCCGCCGCGGCTGGGAGGGCTTGACCCACCTCAACCTCGACGACCACGAGAGTAAGAGCCGCTACGTCCTGCCCCTCGACCGCCTCGTCACCCGCACCATCGACCGCACCGGCGGCACCTTCCTCCACTCCAGCCGCACCAACCCGGCCAAGATGAAAGCGGTCCCCGACCATCTCAAGGGCCAGGAATTTCCCTCCAAAGAATCCATCGGCAAGGATGGTAAGCCCGTCGTCACCTACGACGTCACCAAGGCCGTCCTCTCCAACCTTTCCCGGCTCAACGTGGACTACGTCGTCGCCATCGGTGGCGACGACACCCTCTCCTACGCCGCCCGCCTCGACAAGGAAGGCGTCAAGGTCATCGCCATCCCCAAGACGATGGACAACGATGTCCGCAACACCGAGTACTGCATCGGCTTCTCAACCGCCATCACCCGCGCCGAGGGCGCCATCAACCGCCAGCGCACCACCGTCGGCTCCCACGAGCGCATCGGCGTCTTCCGCGTCTTCGGCCGCGACGCCGGTTTCACCGCCCTCTATACCGCCTACGTGACCAACATCCGCTGCGCCATCCCGGAGCACAAAGTCGACCTCGACAGGCTCATCTCCCTGCTCGTCGACGACAAGAAGCACAATCCCTCCAACTACTCCCTCGTCATCCTTTCCGAGGGCGCCGAGTGGGAGGGCTATTCGGTGCGCAGTGTCGGCGAAGCCGACGCCTACGGCCATCAGAAGAAGGCCAACGTCGGCGAGGAGCTGGCCGAGGAGATCAAACGCCGCGCCAAGGAAGAGACCATCGTCTCCGACCTGACCTACGATCTCCGCTCCGGCGATCCCGATTTTATCGATAAGCTCGTCGCCGCCACCTTCGGCAACATCGCCATGGACGCCATCGCCGCCGGCAAGAGCGGTCTCATGACTGCCATCGTCCATGGCTGCTTCGATCTCGTCTCGATCCCCGACCCCAAGCTCGGGCCCCGCAAGATCGACGTCGCCACGGCCTACAACACCGAGCGCTATCGCCCCAACTATTCCAATAAACTCGGCCTGCCGATTTTTCTGACCAAGGCCAACTGAGTGTACGATCCGGCACATGGGTAACAGTTGTTGCTAACCACATGGGTTACACTTCTTCCTGATCTTGGCTAATCACTGGCTGCCGTGCAAGGAGCCCGGAGGGCGACTGCAGCGGCGGCCAGTGACTGAATCCTTTCTTGCGGGCGTCGCTATGGCC
>JBKQPG010000031.1:0-5035 GCA_052145115.1 Bryobacteraceae bacterium | reverse complement strand
CCTCGATCGCGCCGCGGAGCAGATTCCTCCGGCGCGGCTGCTGGCGGCGAAGGTGCGGGCCAAAAGCGGCGACATCAAAGGCGCGATCCAGGATCTGACCGCCTACCTGCGCGTCTGCCCGGCGGACAAGCGCGCAGCGGCGGAGGCGACTCTGCGCGAATTGCAGGCCCGTCTGGTGGCAGTGCGGCGCTAGGGCCGGCAGCGGCGGCGCGTTCCTTCCGGGCTACTGGTCCACTACGCCGGGGCCGGTGGCGTAGAGTCCGCCCGAGGCGGCGACGAAGGACTGCGTCGAGCACTTGCCCGGCGCCGCACCCACGCTCATCGCTCCGTGGACGCTGGTCGGCCAGTCGAATTTGTGATTGCCGGCTGCGTCCTGACAGATGTGGAAGGCCGCCTGCAAACCCGGCATCAGGCCTTGAACCGACGTCAGCTTGGCATCGCCCTTCAACGCGATGTCAAACACCGATCCTTGCGTCAGATCAACGCTCAAATCCGCGGCATAATCCACCTTGACCTCGCCGAAAGGCGGCCACGGTCCGGTCTGCGCGGAGTTGTCGCTCATCGCCAGATCGGACTCATCCACGGCCTCGAACATGTCGCTCTTGATGCGATTCACCTCCTCCAGCAGCGGCTCCGGCCACCCGTCCGGAGCGGCCGACACGTTGAACGGCAGGCCGTTATCGGTCACCAACATGCCGTAGCGTTTCAATCCCAGCAGGATCACCTGGGCGTCGTGAGAAAACCCACTCAGATCCACATCGCGCTTCAACCGAAAGCGGATCCCCATCGGCGGAAAAGAAGGATTGTTGCTCCTCGAAGCCTGGTGGCGCGCCGGCCACACGTAGGCGTGCTGTGTCTTGGGCATTGACATCCCCAGGGCGTGGCGGATTTCGCCGCTTTGCACCTCCGCGTAGCGCAGCAGACCGGGTACCAGCGGGGTACCGCCGGCGGTGGTAGACGTCCAGCCATCCGGCCGCAACGCGTTCGAAGAAAGGTCGAAGATCGCCGTGCTGTCGGCCGTCCAGACGCCCCCCGAGAATTTGGCCGCGTACATTTCGTACAGCACGCAACGCCCGCTCTGCACGATCAGCACATGGGCATCGCCCTGCCCGCCCTTCTCGATCAACGGATGGTCCGGAATCGGGAACGGCCCGAGGTCGGACTCCACGGCGTACAGCACCTTGGGGATGGGCACCATCGGCTGGTCCGGGCCCACCACATTGATTGGCAGGGAGGCATCGATCACGAACGGCTTGCCTAGCCCTCCCGAGAGGAGATACTCCTGCGAATGCACGTGCACCCGCAGATTGTCGATTCTGCGGTTCCAGATATTGTTGGCTGGAAAGACCTGGCAGCCCCCGATCACCCCCTGGCCCCAAGCCGCGCCGGCTCCCAACCACAACAGCGCCGCGGCCGCCAGCAGGCGTGCCGCGCCCGCACCTAGCCCGGACGTTGCACCACGATCGCAGCGAGGCGCGATGAGAGGGTTGCAGATACAAGGCGCACGACGGGAGCCGCCCGCAGGCGTACTTGGCGGTACGTCGAGGACGGCGACGGAGCGCAACGCAGTAGATGCGGCCCTATCGCGCGCCGCAGCCGATTGTTGGTGAAACATCCGGGCTAGCCTTGGGCAGCCTTTACCGCGGCCGCGTGCCGGCGCGCCTCGAGGAAAATCAGCAACACCAGCAGCAGCACCATGATCGAGCCCACCATCGGCAGCGCCATCACCACGTCGATGCCGAACCAGTAGGCGTACAGCCCGAGCGAGGCCGGCGCCAGTAACCCGCCCGTCATGGCGATGGCGAAAATGCCGCTCGAGAAGGCCGGGTGAAAGTACGGGAAACGGTCCCCGATCCTCTCGAACGCCAGCGGCAGCACCGTCGAGAACGCGGCGCCACACAACAGCACCCCCGTGACGGCGCCGAATGAATTGTCCGTAAAGGCCAGAATCAGGCTCCCCAACAGGCCCATCAGCACCGAACTGACCAGCATCCGCCCGTGCCGCACGCTTCCCAACAGCACCTGCGCCAGGATCCGGCCGACCAGCAGTGCGCCGAAGTACAGCGCCAGCAGAAAAACCGAGTTGGCCGGGCTGATGCCGATCTTCTGCGTCACGTACAACGCCAGCCAGCCGCCCACCGCGCCTTCGTTCCCGAATTGGAAAAACAGCAACAGCGCCAGCAGGATGGCCGCCGGGGAACGAAACTCGCGCGTGCTCTCGGCCCAGTGCCATTCCACTTTCGGCCGCTGGTCTGGAATCCTGGCCCGCACGTAGAGCACGCACCCCGCCGCCGGCAGGAGCAGCAACAGCACGGCCATCGCCGCCGCTGTCTGTTCGAAGAAATAGCTGCTGCCGACCGCCAGCGCGCACACCAGCGATCCGCTCCCGTAAAAGACGCCCGCCAGATTGACCATCGCCGCGGGATGGCGCTCATAGGCCGCGGTCGTGCCCGCGAACACAACCGTGTTCATGAGTCCCGCTGCCGAGCCGGTCAGCAACAGCCCGCCGATCCGCCAGCCCCAGTGTGCCTCCGGAATGAACACCCCCATCACCAACAGTCCCCCCGCCGCCAGCCAGCAGGAGGCGCTCATCGCCACGCCCAGGCCTTGCGTCCGCACCAGCCGCGGCGCCCACAGCCGGGCCCCCAACAGCCCCGCAATCTGCGCCAGAAAGTAAACCGCAATCAGAAGATACCGGGATTCGATGTAGTGCCGCCAGTAGGGCAGAACGGCCCCCGGCAGCGCCATCAGCAGCCCTGAGATCAGCAACCCGGCCATTGTCTTGGCGACGATGGCGGCGCCCAGCGCGGGCGCATCCTGAGGATGCTGCGGCTCCGGCGGGATATCCGGCTCGGGATGCACTTCAGTATTCTACATTGCGCCCAACCCTCCACCCGCGTTACTCTCCCAAATTCTGTACCCGGGAATCGATTCTTCCGATTATGGGAGATCAGGGCCTGTTCACACTATCCGAACGGATGGCGTTGCGCGCGAAAAGCATCTCAGGCGAGGCGGAGGACGATGACTTTGGCCATTCCAAAGCGAGGACGACAACGAAGGCTGAGGCGGTTTTCGCCGCAACCCGGAGGGACGGGGCCGGTTTCGCCGATTTCCGCGTCGCTCGTCGCTCGCAGACGCCAGGTATGCGTCGCTCCTCGCTCCTGGAACTCGGAAAAACCGGCTCCCGTCGCCACCGTCCGCGTAGTGTGAGCAGGCCCTAACTACGGGATTAGCGCTTCCTTGCTTTCAATTAGCCGGGGAAATACAACTTCAGAAATGTGCCTCCGGCTATGCCGCCGTCCGGCGGCTGGTCTGTCTCCTCCCAGCACGGCCAGGGGCAAATCCGGGTCCGGCGCGTTCGCTCACGGTCTCAGCCGCCGCGTTGGAGGTCCCGGCGTTGGCGCCAGGTTCTTCCACCGCGAGGCTATTCCCTGGGGGTCCAAAATTGTAACAACAAAATCTTGTGTTTTTGTTTCTTTTGTTCTTGAATCTTCCTCGCAGCCGATTTATGATCGTCTCAACGCTGAAGAAAGGAGGTGATCCAGAAGCTAATGAACATCGGTAGTAGATCCAAGTGCGAGGTGGTCGATAGCTGAGGTTCGCCGTTCCTGTATGCTCAGGTCCCATTCAGTGGGGACCGTGGTTCTTGTTGAACGGCCATCGAGCACAGTCAAGTTCAGTGCTGTTGTCTGAACTTCTCGAGCTACCTGGAGAGCCCGTCGCCGGGGTCCGGCTGCGGGCTTCTTCATTTTTCGAACCCTTCTGCCTTTTCGCTCCTTCGCGACCTGTCAAGACGCCCCTGCGCCAGTTCGCCGGAGTTTCCTTCGGATAGGTCGAATCAACCCCGCTAGACCTGTTTCGGAATAAGTGTAGCCCGTCGCGTCCACCCGCAATGAGGCCGCTCCCGGATGGGGACATCCATGTTAGGTCTTTGTCAAGGGCGCACGGAGTGGCCCTTCGAGCCTGGCCCGCAAGCCCTCCTGAACCGATGCCATCGTCTCGTCTGCCGTGCCGTTGTTCAGCCCGCCGCAGGTTCTCGCGCCAGGCGCTTAACCAGACATCCATTTGCGATCTCCGGCGCCGCTGGCGCCTTCTCCGTAGCTTGAGTTCGTGTTCGCCTGCCAGCCTGGAAACACCGAGACGGCAGCCTCGGGAATTGCTTCCCTCGCCGAGTCCCCACTCCGGCCGGGCCTGGCAGGCCGCGCGGTCAGATCGAGCAATCGCTGAGTGTCGTGTCCGCTCCTTTCTCAGAATTGTGTGGGCCGCGCACTCAGGCCACCTGCTGGCGCGCGCCCGCTGCGACAAAGGCGCCGGCGCGCCGGTCCACCGCCAACAGATACGCCACCAGCTTGCGCGCCACCGCCAGATTCAATTGCTCGGGATTCTGCATCGTGGGCGACATCGCCCCGCATCTTCGCCCACTCCCACTTCAGGCTCATCTTGTATTGGAATCAAACGCCCTTTTCAGGCTCTTCTTTTATTGGACAACTCTGCAGCTTGACACGCGGGTGTAACATCAATCAGGGAGTCTGCATTTGCGCGTCTGACAAGAGTGTTCTTTGAAAATCGAACAATTAGCGAATATCTGCCCGAAAGATAGCCTCTTAAGTTTTTGGATCTAAAAAACAAAGTCGATATTTGGCTTTGTTCCTCCAAAAACGTGTTTTTGCATCGCGGCGCAGACATTCTTGTCTGCCGCGTCGGCGCTCGTGCCAACGTTTGGCCCGGCAAGCCCGGTTCCATCTTCAGCGCCTGGTCTTTCGACCTGCCGACGCCCCGGTGTCAAACCTCTTGCCACGCAGAAGTACGGTGGGGCTGGGAGCCCCGTCTCGCGCGGGGCCGTTATCGTCGGTCAGACGAATTCTGACGCAAGTCAGATGAATAAAAAGAAGGAAAAGCGAATAACTGTTGACTCCCGCATAATAGCAAGTCATTGCGGCCACAAAGAAGCCTGCTGCCAGAAGGCGGTAATCAGTCGGGGACGGCGGCGCATGTGGCGCAGCGTCCGGCGTGCCGCTGCGCTCAGTTGCCAGAA
>JBKQPG010000030.1:0-38910 GCA_052145115.1 Bryobacteraceae bacterium | reverse complement strand
GCAGGCTGGGAGTGCTCAACCACAGCGGGCCGCTGCTTCGGCAGCGCGCATAGAGACGTTTCTCGTCCCGATCAGCTCGATAAGTACGATGGAGCGGCGGCTTCGGCCCCGCTCCATCGGGCGAGTAAGTCGTTCAGAAGTTGGATTTTTGGCTTTCCGATGATAGTTTTTCGACAGGCGTTCCGATCGCCGGATCTTCCGGCTGCCGGACGCCCTGATCGTCATGTCTTCTGATCATTAGATCCACGCCGGATCCGTCCGGCGCAGGGGCCGCGCAATCCGGCCCGTCCACCATCCGCAACTCCGCTTCCCACCTCACCGCCTCAGCCGTGGTGTGTCCGCTCACCACCGCCGGATGACCAGCCCGTCGCCGTCCTGGACGATGTACTCCCTCGAGTCGCGACTGAGCGAAGGGGTCAGCGGTCATTCTCCCGCCTCAGCTTCCTCATTTTCGAACCCGCGGGACCGGATCTCACTCAACTTCACTGGCAGTCTCTGCCAAAGCACAGGTTCTTGCTGAAGAACGGCAAGACGTGGTTCTGAAAGCGGTCCGCCACGGCGCTGGTGTGGTTGCCGTGATAGATCTCGAAGCTGTTGGCGATGCCATAGTTGTCGAGAATCTCATGCAACTGGCCCGCGCCGGCCCTGAGGCCGTCCTGGTCGCCGACGTCGAGCGCAATGCCCTGATACCGCCTTAGACCGCCGATGTACTGGTGGACGAATACCAACGGGGCGTTGGCCGTCCACCTGGCCAGCACATCCGGCTGCGGGACGCCGTCCTTCGTGGGCAGATCGAGATACAGCGGCGGGTTTTTCGGATTGGGCGACCATGCCGCGGCGGAGGCAAGTTGGGCCCGCGCGAAAAACGGCAGGCTGGCCGAATCGGCGGGCGTCTTCACGGCCTCCACGGCTTTCGCCAACGCGGGATTAGGCGGCCCGCCCATCGGCGCGAGACAGCACGGGCTCATGATGTACAGACTGCCGAAGACATCCGGGTGCTTCATACCAATCCGCGCGGCGCCATAGCCGCCCATGGAATGGCCCGCCAAACCACGGGCCGTCCGCTTGGGAATGGTGCGGTAGTGGGCGTCGATGTAGGCCACGACGTCGTGGGCGATGTACTGCTCGAAGTCGCCGGTCGTCACGGAACTCGAATACATCGATCCGTTGTGCACGGTCTTGGAGTCGGGCAACACCACGATCATCTCGTGCGCGCCCAGCGCAAAGGCGCCCTCGATCGTTTGCGGCACATGGATCTCGTGCGTCCACTGCTCGGCGCCTATCGAGTAGCCATGCAAAGCATAGACGACCGGGTAGCGCCGCTTCTTCTCCTTGGCGTAGCTCGGCGGCAGGAACACAAAGACGTCCCGGTCGACGGCATCGCCCTCCAGATTGCCTTCCAACGCGGGGCCGTGAATCTTGATGTGCTCCACGGTCGCCGGCTTCGCGCCCGCAACCACCGCCGGCACCTCGGTCTGGACCTGCGCCTCCAGCGTGAGGCCCACGGCAACGGCCAGCACCGCTCTCATCACCCAAGACCATTTCGTGCTTGTCATCGAGATCCTCTTTCGCCAACACCTTGCCGCCACGCCACTTGACAGAGCGGGACGGTCGATCCTGTTTCCAGCGCGCGGCGCCCTTCGCCCGCTCAGCCGTGGCGGATGACCAGCACATCGCCGTCCTGGACGATGTACTCCTTGCCCTCCAGCCGCAACTGGCCCTTCTCGCGCAATCCGTGGTAGCCGTTCTGATCCACCAACGTCTTCCAGCTGACCACCTCGGCGCGGATGAACTTCTTCTCGAAGTCGGAGTGGATCGCGCCGGCCGCCTTGACGGCGTTGGAGCCGATGGGGATGGTCCAGGCGCGACACTCGTCCTCGCCCGCCGTGAGAAAGCTCATCAATCCCAGCAGCCGGTACGCCGCCGCGATCAACCGGTCCAGGCTCGAACCGGGCAGCCCGTAGCTGGCCAGGTACTCGGCCGCTTCGGCCGGGCCCAGCTCCACCAGTTCGGCCTCGATCTTGCCGCAGATCGCCGTGACGCCCGTCTTCGGCTTGCCCGCCAGGAGCCTGGCGCAGTAGTCTGCTTCGATCTGTTCCAGCCGCGGCGCGTCGGCCTCGCCCAGGTTGAGTACGATCAGCAGCGGCTTCTGCGACAGGAACTGGAAGCCCCGCAGCCGCTTCTCATCCTCCTTGGAAAGCTCCCAGATCCGCAGCGGTTCATTGGCCTCCAGCCGCGCTTTGGCCTGGATCAACAGCTCGTACTCGCGATCCAGCTCCGGATCGCGGATCTTCTTGCGTTCCTTCTCCAGCCGCTCCAGCCGCTTTTCCACCACCACCAGGTCGCTCAGGATCAGCTCCACATCGACGTCCCCGATGTCCCTGAGCGGGTTCACGTCGCCCTTCTCATGCGGCACCGTGTCGTCCTGGAACACGCGCACCACGTGCGCCACGGCGTCCACGACGCGCAGGCTGGCCAGGTAACTCGGGTCGCGCAGGGCTTCCTTCGAGATGGATGGAAAATCGAGGAATTCGACCGTGGCGTGGACCACCTTGGGGGGCTGAAAAACGCGCCCCAGCGCCTCCAGCCGCGGGTCCGGCACCTTCGTGACGCCGACGCGCGCCTCCATGGTGCCGACGCGCGTGGCTTCGTGCACGCCAGTCAGAATCGTGAACAGTGACGTCTTGCCGGTCATCGGCAGACCCACAATGGCAGTCCTCATTGGTCTCCTGTCTCGATGAAACCCTCAGATGGGCACTTCCACCTGCCGCAGGATCTCGTTCAGAACCCGCTCGGCGGCTTCGGTGGAACTCGCGGCCAGGCTGGCGCGCTGGTTGAGCACCACGCGGTGCGCGAACACCGGCACGGTCAGCCGCTTGATGTCGTCGGGCAGCACGTAGCCGCGGCCTTCCACCAGCGCCAGGGCCTGCGAGGCTCGAAACAAACCCTGCGCGCCGCGCGGGCTCACGCCCAGCGCCAGCCCCTCGTGCTCGCGCGTGCGGCCCACGATCTCGAGCATGTATCCCACCAGCGCCTCGTCCACCGCCACCCGTTCCACTGCGGTCTGCATTTCGATCAGCTCGACGCCCGTCAGCACCGGCTCGCTCACCCTCACTTGCGGGGTGTAGCCGTCGCGCAGGATCGCGCGCTCGCTCTCCGCGGCCGGGTAGCCGATGCGCAGCCGCATCAGAAACCGGTCGAGTTGCGACTCGGGCAGCGGGTACGTCCCGTGGTGTTCCACCGGGTTCTGCGTGGCCACCACCATGAACGGCTCGGCCATGTGGTAGGTCGCGCCGTCGACGGTCATCTGCCTCTCGTTCATCGCCTCCAGCAGCGCCGACTGCGTTTTCGGCGTGGCGCGATTGATCTCGTCGGCCAGCAGGAAATTGGTGAAAATCGGCCCGCGCCGGAACTCGAATTCGCCCGTCTTGGCGTTGTAGACCGTCACGCCCAGGATGTCGCCGGGCAGCATGTCGGAGGTGCATTGCAGGCGCTGGAAGCCGCACGCCGCGATGCGCGCCAGCCCCTGCGCCAGCGTGGTTTTGCCGACGCCCGGCACGTCCTCAATCAACAGGTGCCCGCGCGCCAGCAGGCACACGATCGACAGCCGTACCACCTCGTCCTTACCGCGTAACACCGACCCCAGCGACTGTTCCACGCGCGCAATGCGCCCGGCCAGCGCCGCCGGCGCCTCGGAGGAAATCATTTCACTCTTATGATAGCCGCACCGCGCCGCCGCAGACGCGCCATTGAGGCGCCGCCGGGCGCCTCCTGCGGGGTGGGCAATCCTGTTCGCAGCCGGCGCTCAGCCGGCTCCGCCGGCTGCTCAATCGTTGGTGGAATCCGGCCAGCCGGAGGAATCGGGCCAGGCTCGCATCCGCAACGCCGGCGGTGCGGCGCGAGCGCCGGAGGGCCATTCCGGCGCCGTCCGGCAGGCCTCGAGCTGTTCCCGCAGGCGCATCAGATCTCCCGTCTGGCCGATGGCTTGGACGGTGATGAGCACGTTCGGCCCGGGAGCCCATGGATCCTCCGTCCCGGCCGCCGCTTCCGCCGCCAGGTCGCGCAGCAGGCGCCGTGTTCTGTGCTCGTCCCATCCCATCCGGACCAGAAACCGGGCGTCGCAATCATCGCACAGGAACGGGAAGTAACAGAAGATGCTCAGCAATCTCTCCACCGGATGCCGGTGAGCCCGGCGCGTATTGACACTGCCGCAGGAGGGACATCTCAAGCGCATACCTTTCTCTTCGGCCGCATGGCCGGTTTTTTAACCTGAATCTCCTGAATCGCGCGCTTGCCGGCGGCGGGAAATCGAAATAGGATGGGGATACTAATGCCTGTCGAGGAGTAAGGAGACAGGAAATCCGGCAGGGGAAAAGGCGGCTCGGAAACCGGTCAGCTCGCCGGCGGCCGAAGGGCCGGGCGAAGTGGCAGCACGAGACCAGGTCGAGATGAATTCACTTGTTCCGGAGGAAAGAGCCATGCGCATTCTATTGCTCGCCTTGTGGGCGGCTGCGCTCGCCGCCGGCAGCTCGCTCACCATCACCAGCCCGGCGATGCTGACCACCGGCACGCAGTATGAGGCCTATTCCGCGACCCTGACCGCCGCGGGCGGCACGTCGCCCTACACGTGGAGCGTTGTGACGGCGAGTACGCCGATGACATTGCCGGAGGGCACGACGTTGAACGCCTCCACGGGCGCGATCAGCGGGACGCCGTCGGGCGCGGGCTATTACATCGTGACCTTCCAGGTGACGGATACGGCGTCCAACACGGCGCAGGCCCAGCTCACGATTCCCATCAACGGGGACCAGCATCTGGGCGCGTGCACCTACTTTCCGGCCGACAACGTGTGGCGGCAGCGGATCGACGGCTTGCCGGTGAACGCGCAGAGCGCGGTGTGGAATTCGATCTACCACAACGCCACGCTGCACCCCGATTTCGGTACGCAATACGGGATTCCGTTCACGCTGGTGGAGGCCGGCCAGGCGTTGACCACGATCACGATCGACCCGGTCAACGGCTATCCCAGCGAGAGCGATTTCGGGATCAATACGACCGGCCCCGCGGCCGAGCCCATCCCCGCGGATGCGCCCATCGAAGGGACCAACACATCGACCGGCGACCGCCACGTGCTGACCATCGATACCTCCGCCTGCATGCTGTACGAGATGTACTATGCCCTGCTGCCGGCCTGGACCGCCGATTCCTCGGCTTTGTTCAACCTGAACAGCGATGCGCTCCGCCCGGCCGGCTGGACATCGGCCGACGCCGCGGGTCTGCCGATCACGCCGGGCCTGGTGAGTTATGACGAGGTGGCCAGCGGCGAGATCGCGCACGCGCTGCGGATGACGATGCAGAATACCCAGAACAGCTACATCTGGCCGGGCCGCCACAAGGCGGGCACCAGCGGGACACAGAAGCCGCCGATGGGGGCGCGCATCCGGCTGCGCAACAGCGCGAGCGTCAACGCGCGCATCGCGGCGCTCTCGACGACCGACCAGGTGATCGCGCGCGCGCTGCAGCAGTATGGGGCTTTCATTGCGGACAACGGCAGTTCCGGCTTCTTTACCGGGATGCCGGATGCCCGCTGGAGCGACGACGATCTGGGCAATCTGAAGGCGCAGGCGAGGGTTACCCTATCGCTGGCCACGTCGGCCGACGCATCGAGCGGAAGTCAGTTGACGTTCGCCAGCGCCAAGAAAGTAACCGCCGGGATGTGGGTGCAATGCCATTCGTCCTGCGCGGGCATTGGAGTGGCGGGATTGACGATCGCGAACCCGGTGGTGACGGCGGTCAAAGCGAACGTCGTCACGCTGAGCCAGCCGCTGATGGCCGACGTTCCCGCCGGCACCGAGATCGACTTTGTCGCCCCCAACCAGGCCTGCAGCGCCGGGCCCGGCTTCTGTTTGGACGATTTCGATTACGTGGATGAGTCAGCTCTGCAGGTGGACCCGGATTCAGGCGCGACACAGCCGGTGATCACCCAGCCGGCGCTGGCGGCGGGCACCTTGGGCAAGCCCTACTCCGCCACGATCGCATACACCGGCGGACTACCACCCTTCACATGTGCGATTACCTCGGGCGCGCTGCCCGCGGGCCTGACATTGAATCCGACCACGTGCGCGATCGGCGGGACAATCACCAGCGCGCTGGGCGGCTCCTTCGTCGTCACGGTGACTGACTCAAACGCGCGGCAGGCGCAGGCCGCATTCAAGATCAGCGTCAACCGGCATTGTTGTATCTCGCCAGATCCAGGCGACCGGGACGCGGCCGCGAGCGCGGTGGAGTGAACGCATCCCGGCGACGGGATGACATGCAGCCGCCTCAGGCCGGCACTTGCGCTACGGGCTCCTCGCTAACGCTGAAGTAGTTGGCGTCCGGATGGTGGAATACGAGCGCGCTCACCGAAGCTTCGGGATCCATCATGAATCCTTCGGTCAACTCCACGCCGATCTCCTCCGGGCGCAGCAGCTTGAATAGAGCTTCCTGGTCTTCCAGACGCGGGCAGGCCGGGTAGCCGAAGCTGTAGCGCTTGCCACGGTAGCGCGAGGTGAAGCGGTCCTTCATGGTCATCGCCGGAGAGTCGGGGAAGCCACAATCCTCCCGCAGGCGGCGGTGCAGGTACTCGGCGCAGCCTTCAGCAGTCTCGATGGCGAGAGCCTGGATACAATGCGCGAGGAAGAAATCGCCGGCGGCCTTGGCATGTTCCGAGAAGGCGCGGATTCCTTCGCCGGCTGTTACGACGAACATCGCGATATGGTCGCGCTCTCCGTTGTCGCCGGGATCGAGGACGTAGTCGCTGAGGCAGAGTCCATTCTCCCTGGCCTGCCGTGAAAGGTGGAAGGTATGGGCCGGACTCGCGGCTCCGGGCTCAAAGAGATGGATAGAGTTGCCTTCCCGCTGCGCGTCGAAGAAGCGCCAGACGGCGCGGACCTTCATCAAGCCGGCCGCGCGCTGCTTCACAGCTTCCACATCCTGGAATAGCTCTAATGCCAGCGGGTTCCGTTCGTGCAGATCCTTCTCGAAGTTACCCTTATAACCAAGATGGCGGCCGTACAGCATGTATGGGTTGATATAACTCCAGACCTCCTGTAAGTTCGGCACGAGCCGGACGCGGCGGTCCTTGTAAGGAATCTGCGGGAGGGGGATATTGGTGCGTACCTTCGAGCTGCGCTGGTTGCCGGGACTCATCGTCGCAGCGGCCGGAGCAGTGGAACGAGGAGCCGGTGCGGCGAAAATGTGACTCCGCAGCCGCTCCTCGCGCGTGACCGGGTCCATGATTTCGTTGAGCAGGCGCAGGCCGGTCATGGCGTCCTTGGCATAGAAGGTCGGCGCGCCATAGGCCGGGGCGATTTTCGTCGTCGTGAACTTCTCCGAGAGCGCCGCGCCGCCGACGAACAACGGGACCTGGATGCCGGCGTTGCAGAAATCCTCGGCGGTGCTCACCATCTGTTGGGCGCTTTTCACGAGCAGCCCGGACAGGCCCAGGGCATCGGGCGCGTGCTCCCGCCAGGCCTGGATCAGCGCTTCGGAGCTCACCCTGATGCCGAGATTGATGACCGTGTAGCCGTTGTTGCTGAGGATGATCTCGACCAGGTTCTTGCCGATGTCGTGGACGTCGCCCTTCACGGTTGCAAGGACGATCTTGCCGCGCGCGGCCGCGTCGGCCTTGCGCATGAATTTTTCCAGATGGCTGACGGCGGCCTTCATTGCCTCGGCCGACTGCAGCACCTCGGCCACGATCAGTTCATTGTTGTTGAACAGCCGCCCGACCTCGCTCATCCCGGCCATCAGCGGCCCGTTGATGATCTCGAGCGGCTCGGCGCCTTCCGCGCGCTTGCGCTCGAGATCGTCGATCAGCCCGTCTTTGCTGCCTTCAATGATGTAATTCGCGAGCCGTTGATCGAGAGGAATGCTTTCCTTCGGCGCCTTAGCGGGCTTGACATTCTGGCGGAAATGCTCGGCCAGGGCAGCGATGTTGAACTGGTTGACCGCAACGCGCTGTTGCTTGCTCTGTTCGCGCCAGTCCTGTGGTGCGCCGCGGAGCAACTCGCGCTGGGGAGATTCCGCCGAGACTTCCGATGGCGGCGTGTTGAAAAGCAGATTCTCGGCCAGACGCCGTTGTTCGAGAGGAATGGAGGCGAAGCGCTCCAGCTTCTCGGTATTCACGATGGCGAGGTCCAGGCCGGCCTTCGTCGCGTAGTAGAGGAAGACCGAGTTAACGACTTCCCGCGCCGCGGCGGGCAGTCCGAAACTGACGTTCGAGATGCCTAGAATCGTCTTCACGCCGGGCAGCGCCTGCCTGATGGTACCGATTGCTTCGATCGTCTCCACCGGGCCGCCGATGTAATTTTCGTCGCCCGTGGCACAGGGGAAGACGAGCGTGTCGATGATGATATTGGTAATTGGAATGCCGTACTTGTGTGTGAGTAGCTCGACCGAGCGCTGGGCGACCTGGAGCTTGCGCTCGCGGGTGAAGGCCTGCGCCTGGAGCGGATCCTCGTCGATGGTTCCCACTACCAGCGCCGCGCCATAGGCGTGCGCGAGCGGACAGATTGTCTCGAATTTCTCTTCGCCGTCCTCCAGGTTTACAGAGTTAATGATTGCCTTGCCCTGCGAATAAGTCAGCGCCAGTTCGACGGCTTTCGGATCCGTCGTATCGATCATGACAGGCGCCTTTATCTTGCGAATGAGTTTCTCATAGAAGGGCGCGATGTCCCTTAGCTCTTCCCGATCGCTCGATTGCAGGCAGACATCGACGATGTGAGCGCCGTTGCGTACTTGCCGGCGCCCGATCTCGCTTGCCTGTTCCCACTTCTCTTCGGCTATCAACTGCTTGAAAAGCCGCGAGCCGATGACATTGGTTCGCTCGCCGACCAGCAGCGGCCGATTGGATTCCTCCGCTTCGACGAAGTCAATGCCGGAGTAGTAGCTTCGCAGTTCTTTTGCCGGTACCGTGCGCGGCTGTTTGCCCTCGACCATCTGCGCGATGGCGCGAATGTGGTCGGGCGTGGTGCCGCAACAGCCGCCGACAATGTTCAGCCAGCCATGATCGACGAACTTCTCAAGCTGCGCCGCGAGACTGGCCGGAGTCTCAAGGTATCTTCCTTCTTCATTGGGCAGACCGGCGTTGGGATAGCACGAGACGCGCGTCGCAGCCATGTGGTGCAGGGAGCGGATGTGGTCGGTCATGAACTCCGGCCCCGTGGCGCAATTCAAGCCGATAGAGAGCAGGCCGGCGTGTTCAACGGAGATATAAAAGGCCTCGGCGGTCTGGCCCGCGAGCATGGCGCCCATCGGCTCAATGGTGCCCGAGACCATGACAGGAATGGGGCGCGCCGAGAGCCGGGTCAGCGCATCGATCGCCAGCAGCGCGGCCTTGACGTTGCGCGTGTCCTGACAGGTTTCGACCAGCAGCACATCGGCGCCGCCCTCGATCAAACCTCGGGCTTGAATTGAGTAGCTGCGCTTCAGTTCCTCGAAGGTCACGCCGCCGGTGACCGTGATCGACTTCGTCGTAGGACCCATCGAGCCGGCGACGAAGCACGGCCGGCCAGGTGTGGAGAACTGATCCGCCGCCTGGCGCGCCAGTTCGGCCGCACGCCGGTTCAGCAATGCGGCGTCATCGTGTAACCCGTACTCGGCGAGCACCAGAGGAGTTCCGCCAAACGAGTCCGTTTCGACCATGTCGGCGCCGGCCGCGAAGTAAGCGCGGTGCACGTCGAGCACTACGTCAGGCCGGGTGCGCACCAGGTTTTCATTGCAGCCTTCCAGCGCAATTCCGCCGAAATCCGCCGCCGCCAGGCCGGCCCGTTGCAGCATCGTGCCCATGGCACCGTCGAGAACAACGATGCGCGAGTTCAATGCCTCCCGAAGGGCCTGTTGACGCTCTTCCCAGTGATCCATGAAGGGTTAATTTCATGGTAGCGTAATGGCCGCGGCCGGCCGTGCGGCGGTTTCGAATCGAAAAACGCTCTCATGATCCGGGCCGGGACACTCGCGACTCAGGAGCCGCGCCTGTGGCACAATAGGGCCGGTATGCCACCGTCGCACAATGCCCCCGGGATCCCGACTTTCGAGATCGAATGCCCCTGCTGCGGGGCGACGTTGAAGATAGATGCTCAGGTCAGAGCAGTGCTCGAGTTTAAGGAGAAGCCGCGGCCCAAGACGATTGAGGATCTCGAAGCGGGCGTCGAGCGGCTCAAGGGCGAGGAGAAGGCGCGCGAAGCAGCCTTTCAGAAATCGGTGGAAGCCATGAAGTCGTCAAAGAGTATCCTGGACCGCAAGTTCGAGGAGCTATTGAAGAAAGCAAAGCAGGACGATCCCACCGCGCCGCCGCCCAAGCCTCTCGGTCTCGAGTAAGCGGGCCGCACTATCCGGCAATCTGCCGTAAGACATAAGGCAGAATCCCACCGTAGCGGAAGTATTCCACCTCGCGCGGAGTATCGATCCGCACCTTCAGTTCGAAGCTGCGCACCGCGCCATCGGCTGAGGTCGCAGTTACAGTGGCGCGCTTGGAACCACTCTCTATAGAGGTCGCGACACCCTGGATAGAATAGGTTTCGAAGCCCGTCAATCCCAACGACCGCCGCGTGGCGCCGGCGAGGAACTCCAGCGGCAGTACGCCCATCCCAACAAGATTGGAGCGATGGATGCGCTCATAGCTCTCGGCGATGACCGCCTTCACTCCGAGTAAGGCGACTCCCTTAGCGGCCCAATCGCGGGAAGAGCCGGAGCCGTACTCCTTGCCGGCGATAATCAGCAACGGCGTACCCTCGCTGGTGTAAGCTACCGAGGCATCGTAGATCAAGATAGGATCCCCGCCCGGCGCCATCGCCGTCCAGCCGCCTTCGACGCCGGGGACCAGCTCATTCTTCAAACGAATGTTGGCCAGAGTACCGCGGACCATCACGTCGTCGTTGCCGCGACGCGAGCCGTAGCTATTGAAGTCCGCCGGCTTGACTCCACGCTCCATCAGGAACTTCGCGGCCGGACTGTCCCTGGCGATGTTGCCGGCCGGCGAGATGTGATCCGTCGTGATGGAATCCGCGAGCATCGCCAGCAGGCGCAGACCTTTCATATCTTCCAGCGGCGCCGACGGGTCGCGCAGCGACTCGAAGTAAGGAGGGTACTTCACATAGGTCGAATCACGATCCCAGGCAAAGGTGTCGCCAACCGGCGTCTTCACCGAGTGCCACAAAGCATCGCCCTCGAAGACTTTCGAATACTCCTTCTCAAACTGCGATGTCGTGACGAATTTTTCCATCACGGCATTGATCTCCGCGGAGGTGGGCCACACATCCCGCAGGTAGACGGGCGCGCCGTCCTGGCCCACGCCCAGCGGCTCCGTCGAGAGATCGATGTCGACGCGGCCGGCGAGAGCGTAGGCCACTACGAGCGGCGGCGAGGCGAGATAGTTGGAGCGTACCTGCGGGTTTACGCGACCCTCGAAATTACGGTTTCCGCTCAGCACGGCCGCGACATTCAGCTTACCTTCCGACACGGCCCTGGAGACGGGGTCGGGCAATGGTCCGCTGTTACCAATACAAGTAGTACAGCCGTAACCTACGAGGTTGAACTTCAGTTGATCGAGATAAGTCATCAGGCCGGAGTCAGTCAAGTAGTCGGTGACCACTTTTGAACCCGGAGCGAGAGAGGTCTTGACCCAGGGCTTGACGGAGAGTCCCTTCTCGACGGCTTTCTTCGCCACCAGGCCCGCGCCAATGAGTACCGAAGGGTTTGAAGTATTGGTGCAGGAAGTAATGGCGGCAATGACTACCGCGCCCTCCTGAAGGGTGAAGTCAGCCCCGCCCGAAGCCACAACCGACTTCGGTGCGGCGCCCAGCGCGTCCAGGAAATTGCGCTTTACATCGGGCAGATTGATGCGGTCCTGGGGGCGCTTCGGCCCGGCCAGCGAAGGGACTACGCTGGCGAGGTCGAGCTCGATGGTATCGGAAAACTCCGGCTCGGGCGAGCCGGCTTCCAGGAACATCCCCTGCTCGCGGTAGTAGGTCTCAACCAGATCGATCAGGTCCTTCGGACGGTTCGTCATGCGCAGGTATGCCAGAGTCTGCGCGTCCACCGGAAACACACCGATGGTGGCACCGTATTCGGGAGCCATGTTGGCGATGGTGGCGCGATCGGCCAGGCTGAGCGCCGCGACTCCGGGGCCATAGTATTCCACGAACTTGCCGACGACACCCTTGCGGCGCAGCATCTCGGTGACGGTAAGCACCAGATCGGTGGCCGTCGCGCCTTCGTTCAGCCTGCCGTGGAGTTTGAAGCCGACCACGCGCGGCAACAACATAGAGACCGGCTGGCCGAGCATGCAGGCCTCGGCCTCGATGCCGCCGACGCCCCAGCCGACCACACCCAGGCCGTTGATCATCGTGGTGTGCGAGTCTGTACCGACGACCGTGTCGGGGTAGGCCAACCCATCCTTGGCGAAAACAACCTGGGCCAGGTACTCCAGGTTGACCTGATGAACAATGCCCGTGCCCGGCGGCACGGCGCGGAAGTTGTGGAACGCATTCTGGGCCCAGCGCAGCAGGGAGTAGCGCTCGGAGTTGCGGTGGTACTCGAGCAGGACATTTTGCTCGAAGGCGCGAGTGGTGCCAAATTCGTCCACCTGGACCGAGTGGTCGATGACCAGGTCCACCGGGATCAGCGGGTTGGCCCGCTTCGGGTCGCGCCCCATCCGCGCCAGCGCGTGGCGCATCGCCGCCAGGTCCACGACGCACGGCACGCCGGTGAAATCCTGCAGCAGGACGCGCGCGGGCATGAACTGCACTTCCTGTTGCGCGCCATTGGCGTCCCAGCGCGCGACGTACTCGATGTCGCTCGGCCTGACCAAGACGCCGTCCTGATGCCGCAGCAGGTTTTCGAGCAGGACCTTGATGGAGTAAGGAACGCGCCGCAGATGGAAGCCGGCCTGTTCCAGTGCGCCGAGGCGATGCATCCGGTATTCGCGGCCCGCCACGCGGAAAGTGGCGAGCGTGCCGAAGGAGTCTTGGGAGTGCATGGTTTTTCGCACTCATTGTAGCGTGGTGCGGGAGCTTCGGAGCGCGGGAGCGGCATTCCCTCCCGCAGATCATGCGCGCCGGCGCACGCGGTTCCAGGCTGCGCCGCGCGGGCTTCCGGGGGGAAAGTTCGCGGAAATATTACAAGTTTTGTTGGAGATTCGATATCTAAATCGCGAACAAATCGGGCGATAATGCCTCTATTTTGACCGCGTTGCAGCATGCATTCAGACGGCGTCACCAGAATGAACCCGCGGGAATCGAGAATTGAGCAGCGATTTCAGGCCGCCATTTCCGACGGCAACGATCCGCTCAGATCACATGTACTCGGGCGCGGGGATGCCCAGAATGGCCAGCGTCCGATCGAGCTGCGCACGGAAATAGTCCGTCATCCAGAGCAGGAATGCGCGCTTTTCCGCATTCTCTTCCGCCAGGATCGGGTAGTTGTGGTAAAAACTGTTGAACGACTGCGCCAGCGTGAACGCGTAGCGCGCCACGTGCGCCGGCTCGCCGCTTTCCAGAGCGCTTTCCAACGCCTTGTTCGCCTTCGACGCGGCCAGCAGCAACTGCCAGCATTGTTCGTCGGCAAGTTGCCGGCGCATGGCCTCTTCATCCAGGATCTTCGAGAACTCCGGCAGCGCCTCTCCCCGCGCCGTGAGTTGCCGGAAAATGCTGTGTGCGCGGACGGTGGTGTAGAGCAGGTACGGTCCCGTTTCGCCCTCGAAACTCAGCGCCTCCTGCAGGTCGAAGGCGATCACCGTGTTGCGCGTGAACTTCAGCAGAAAGTAGCGCAGCGCCGCGATGGCGATGGCCGACGCGACGCGCGCCCGCTCCTCTTCCGGCCGCTCGGCGTGGCGGGAATCCACCTCGGCCTGGGCTTTCTCGATGAGCTTGTCGATCAGGTCGTCGGCCTTGACGCCGAGACCCTTGCGTCCGGATACCTCGACGTAGGGCCGCCGCTGGTCCTCCGCGCTCAGCTCGATCCCCAGCTCGGCGCAGGCGCGGGGACTCAACGCGACCATCTCGTAACTGAAGTGCACGGAGCGATCGGCCGGACCGCCATAGCCCAGCGCCCGCAGGCCCGCCACGACCACGTCCTGCAAATACGACTGCCGCGAGTCGATAACATTGTAGACCTCGGAGCCGCCGCCGAAGCGGGGCGCGGGGCCGTCGTAAGGCTCGTCCGTGGCGACCCAGGCGACGTGTCCGTCAGGATAGGTGCGCAACGGCCGGTAATGGAAATCCCGGCCCAGCAGCCCGAACTTCCACAGCTGATAGGCGATGTCCTTGCCGACGTAGGTCACCGTGCCGTTCGAGCGCACGATCACCTTGGAGTCCTGCTCGCCGGCGTTCTCGCGGAAATGCGCTCCCGACATCACCCAGCAGCCGGCGTTCTTGCCCTCGGTCTCGAAGTAGATTGCGTTGCGCTGCTTGAGCTGCTCGAAGGCGGTGGCCCAGAATTGCAAATGCAGGATCTCGCTTTCGCGCGGCAGCACGTCGTACTCGACGCCCAGGCGGAGCATGGTGTCCAGATGGCGCTCGACGATGGCATCGGCAATCAGGTGCGCCAGTTCCGCCAGCTCGCCTGCGCCGCGCTCAATGGCGTGCAGCGTCTCGCGCCGCCAATCGAGCGCCTCGGGATGCTCGCCGTAGTATTGCGAAGTGCGCGCGTACAGATCCCAGCAGTAGTAGTCGAAGCGCTGCTGCGCGATCAGCGCGCGGACCTCGGAGGGCGTCTTCTCCTCCAGATAGTGGAAACCGGCCACGACATCGGCCACCTGCACGCCGGTGTTGTCGATGTAATTCTGCACCTCGACCTGGCGGCCGCAGGCCCGCAGCAGGCGCACGAACGTGTCGCCCAGCACGGCGTTGCGCAAGTGGCCGATGTGCGCCGCCTTGTTGGGGTTGATATTGGTGTGCTCGACGATCACCTTGCCGGGGGCGGGGCTGGGCGGCAGATCCTCACCGCGCAGCAGGCTGGCGGCATAGGCGCCGCGGTCCAGCCGCAGATTCAGGTACCCGCCGCCCGCAATCTCGACGGCTGAAACGCCCGCGATGGGGGGCAAGCCGGCTGCGATCTCCTGGGCGATGAGGCGCGGGGATTTTCTCAATTGGCGAGCCAGATGGAAAGCGATGGGCAGCGCGAATTCGCCGAACGCAGCCTCCTTGGGCTGCTCCACAGTGATGGCCGGGCAAGCAGCGATCTGCTTCGAGAGATGGGCGGTAATCTGTTCGCGAATACGACGTTCGAGGATGGCAAACACAAGCTTCATCGTATCAGGCGATCGCGCGGCAAGCCGTTTGCGAGGGCGCGGGGGAGTGCGCGTCAGCCCGGCCGTTGAGCCTTACAACGGCACTGGCAGTTCCATCCTCTGCGATTCATTTGTATTGTTCTCTCAATCAGTCATACGGGAATAGAGGGAGCTCCACGCAATCTACGACTAAAACAGTCCGCGATTGAGCTATACTTGAGGTCGTGGCGAAAATAACGTTCCTGCCGGCAAGCGTGAGCTACGAGTTCGAGCTCGAATCGCTGCCCTATCACGACCACGGCAAGCCCAAGTCCTTCCTCGACGTGGCGCTGAATGCCGGGGTGCAGATGGAGCACGCCTGCGGAGGCAATTGCGCCTGCACCACGTGCCACGTGGTGGTGAAATCCGGCCAGGAGTTCCTATCGGAGATGGATGACGATGAGGCCGACCGACTCGACATGGCCGCCGACCTGCAGTTGAACAGCCGGCTGGGCTGCCAGGTGCAATTTGTGAAAGACGGCGAGGTGGTTGTGGAGATCCCCTCCTGGAACCGCAACTATGTGAGTGAAGGCGGGGGCTCGATGAACCTCGGCGCGGCGATTCCCGCGGCCAAGACCTAGGCGCGGCGGCGGGGGCTATTGCGCGCCCGCGCCTGCGGCAATGCCCATTTTCGACAGCAGCGTGTCCAGCAATTCGAAGGGCTCCCGCACGTCGATTGTTACGGTCGCTCCCTGCGCGGAACCGGTCAGGCCGTCAAACAACCGCCGCATTTCAGGCTGCGAGTCTTTCGTCGTGAGCCGTGCCAGGCCGACACCGGCCTGGAAGGCGTCCCGCAGCGCGGCCGCATCCGTTTCAGTTGCCGCCAGGGCCTGGAGATGCATCTCCAATCCCGGCGACAGCTGGCCCCACAGCGTCAACTGCGAGATGCTGCGCGCGGCGCGCATCAGGTTGCGCGCCATGGCGTCGCCGCTCTGCATTCCGTGCATGCCGCTGTCGAACGGAATCAGCGCCGTCGGCTGGGTGCTGACAGCCCAGATCTGCGCCGTGCCCGGCAACGTGCCGGCCAGATCGAAGACCGGTTGCGGAACGCCCCGCGCCGGGTTGTCAAAGCCGTCCACCAGGGCCTTCAGATCGTCCACTTTCCCGGCCACGGCGGCGCCCGTGTTCATAAACATGACGCCGTCGCCGCCGCTATAGATCAGGTAATGATCCTTATAGCTGGTGCGGTGCAGGTCCGGCCGCCTGAGGTCGGGCTCGAAGCCGAAGTCGCCGCCGAATTTCCCGCGAATGAAGACGTAGCTCGTCCGGCCGTTGGTCGTGAAGACCAGTTCCCACACGTTTTCGCGCACGTCGAGGCCGGTCCGCTGCGAGAACTCCTCCAGCGCCTTGATCCGCCGGCCGGCAACGTAGCGGGCGTAGAACGGCGTGTCTTTCAGGCGGTCGAGCCGCAGGCACGCCAGGGCACAAGTGTCGCCAGGCATGAGCGGCGCCAGCGCCGCGTCCACCCGAGCGTGCTCGGGCGTGCGCCGGCAGGCCGGCAGCACAACGAGTGCGGCGCACAGCGGAATGAACCACAGCCGGCGCATCAGGGATTCCGTTGACGAAAGATCCGCAGGCCCCCGGCCAGCACAACGCAGCCGAACAGGGCCGCCGCCAGCGCCAGCAGGCTGATCCAGGCGCCCAGAGCAAAATAAGTGGAGTGGTATTTCAGTACAACTTCGCCTGACCCGGCCGGCAGGTCGAATCCGAGAAAGGCGTGATCCACCACGCGGATCGCCAACGGCTGGCCGGCGGCGCTGGCCTGCCAGCCGGGAAACCACGGCAGGGCGGTTCGAACCAGGCCCGGTTGCGGAGTCTGAAATTTCAGGACGTAGAAGCCCGGCTCGGCGCGAGCAATCGAGATGCGACCGGAGGGCGAGACGGGAACGGCCGGCGCGCCTTCCAGCAGCGTTGCGGCGGCGGGGTCGGCGCCCGGGAGCCGGGCCAGGCTCTGGTCGGGCCCGGAGACTAGAGCGACGCCGCGGGCGAAGAAAAACCGCGGCAGAGTGCCCGGCACCGCCGCCAGTTGGCCCAGGCGCAGTTGCTCCGAGGCATTCAGCGCGGCCAGCAAGCTGGGGTTGCCGGCGAGCGCTGAAAGGTACTCGGAATAGCGTTTCAGCTTGAGCGGGTTATACCCATAGGTGACTTCCAGGCGGGCGTCGAAGCTGCCGTTCATCGGGCCGAGCACAGTCGATTTGTCCGGCGCGTGGAAACGGGTTCCCTCGGGCATCGCCTGTTGAATTGCGGCCGCAGCCTGGGCCTCGCGCCGGCCGTATAAACTCTGAAAACTGCTTCTGGCGTAGGCCAGCTCATTCCGCCAGGAGTTCCAATACGCCAGATCGACAAACGAAATCAGCGCCAAAAGCACGCCCAGCCAGCCCGCGCGCCAGCGCCGGCCAGCTACGTCCGCGCCCAAACCGGCGAGCAGCGCCAGGGCCAGCGCCGCGACGAACCAGGCATGGACCGGAGCGCGCACCTGGGCGAAGCCGGGCAGCGCGGCGACGAGCCTGTAAAATCCGCCCGCGGGCCCGAATTCGTACCACACAACGGGAACGGCCAGCAGCAATCCAACCCAGCGCAGCCGTTTCGCCAGGCAGCCCAGAACGGCCAGCGGGACCAGCAGAATGCCGCCGTAGAGGTAATACTGGGTCCGGTCGATCGGTCCGGAGTATTTCCCGCTCACGGAACCGTAGATGTTGGGCAGGAACAGGGTGTCGAAGGCGCGCCACTGCAGCCGGCCAGGGGTGCTGTACACATAGCTCTGTGACGCTCGGATCGATTGGCTCATCAGCTCATAGGACGGCAGGATCTGGACGGCGCTCAACAAACCCGTGGTCAGGCCGATTCCGGCCAGCGTCGCGGCGGCCCGCCGCCACGAAGATTTGCCAATTGCCGTCACGCCAACTACGTACAGGGACAATGCGCTGAAGGCGTACAGGGCGGTCTGGAAGTGCCCCGCCAGGAACAGGCAGGCGCCCGCCAATCCGCCGCCCAGCACAGCGAGATTGCGCCCGCCCGCCAGGGCACGATGCGCGGCGAGCAGCAGCCAGGGCAACCACGCGGCGCTCTGAAACATCCCGATATGCGCGCTGTGACCGGCAAAAAAGCCCGAGAATGCGTACATCATGGCGGCCATCGCCGCCGCCGGCGGGCTCGCGGTCCACTCGCGGGCCAGAAAGAAGACTCCCAGGCAAGCCAGCAGGCAGTGCAGGGCCAGTTCCCATTTGAGCGCGTCCGGCGTGACGCCAAACAGGAAAAACGGCCAGTTCAGCGGATAAAACGCGCCCACTTGCGGGTCGGCGAGGAACGGGAATCCGGAGAACGCGTATTCCGTCCAGAAAGGAACACGCACGCTCTGGATCTCATCCCCGAAGTAGCGCTGGACGCTCAGATGATAGTCGATCGCATCCCACTGCAGCGTTGTGTTCGCGTCCGTCAGTGGAATCCAATAGAAGATCAGCACCGCCAAAACCAGGGCGGCGATGGACAGATTGCGCTGCATCACCGGCGATCGCCATCCGGCGGCGGACCCGTCCAGCCGCGCTGGAGCAGTGGCGGCGGGCTGTCCGGCTCGCCGGGCGGCCTGCTTCGGCACGGCGCGCTGCTGAACGCGTTTGGACATGTCAACATATTCTAGCCAAGCAGCCTGGCGGCCACTCGTGCTGGCCCGCGCTGGCCTCCGGCCGCGGGGCGGCCGCGACCGCGCATGGCTGGCCTCTACTGTGATACCGGGCCTGTGTTACAACCGGCTGCTGCCCTCGCCGAGCGTCACTTTGACCTCGGTGGAATGGCCGTTGCGGACCACGGTCAGGGTGATGCGATCGCCGGGCCGCTTGCGGCTCAGAACACGCGTCAAGGCGTCGCGGGATTCGATCGGCTGCGCATCCACCGCCGTGATCAGGTCGCCGCCGATGCCGACCTCATAAATGCCGCCCATGATGACCGTGCGCCGTGGCCCGCGCAGCCCCGCCTCGTCGGCGGCCGAGCCCGGGACCACCCTCTGGATGAGCAGACCGCCCCTCTCCGGCAGGCCCAATTCGACCGCCAGGTCGCCCTGCACGAAGACCGTTTCGACGCCCAGCGTCGCCGGCCCGTAGTGCTTGCCCTCCTGGTAGGCCGCGATCATCTCCTTGGCGCGATTGATGGGCAGCGCGAAGCCGATGCCCACGTTGGCCCCGCTGGGCCCGATGATGGCCGTGTTGATCCCGATGACGTTGCCCGAACTGTCCAGCAGCGGCCCTCCGGAATTGCCGGGATTGATCGCCGCGTCGGTCTGGATCATCTTTTCCAGGGTCTCCCCGTTCTCGCCATGAATGTCGCGGTTGAGCGCGCTGACGATGCCCGTGGTCAGGGTTCCGTCGAATCCGAACGGGTTGCCGATGGCCAGCACCTTCTGGCCGACCTGCAGCTTGTCGCTGTCGCCCAACGGCAGCACCTTCAGATCTTCCTTGGGGGTGATCCTGATCAGCGCCATGTCGCTCACGCGGTCCACGTAAATGCGCTCGGCCTTGTACTTCCGGCCGCCGGCGAGCGTCACTTCCAGCGCCTGCGCGTTGCCGCTGACGACGTGCGCATTAGTCAGGATGCGCCCCTGTTTGTCGATGATCATCCCCGAGCCGGTTTCCTTCTCCGGGAAAACCTCCAGAAACCAGTTGCGCTGCAACACGGTGGACACGATGTTCACCGTGGCCTCGCGGGCCCGCTTGTAGATCTCGATATTGTTCAGTTCGTCGTTGCTGAGCCCGGCGCCCTGCACCGTGGACGGACCGGTCCACAACGGCGCCTCGCGGGCGGTCAGCACGGCGCGGGGGCCCCATCTGCTCCAGGTCGTCCAGCCGATGAAAGCGCCAGCCAACACGATGGCCAGCAGAATGGTTCTCTTGTTCATACGTTCAAACTCCGCAGACTCTTGTACAGACGCTGCACCTGTTCGATGGTGTCATCCGTCGTTCCGGACGTGTCAATCAGGTAATCCGCAAACTTTTTCTTTTCCTCGAGCGGCATCTGCCGCCGGATGCGCTCCAGCACGGCCTCGAGCGTCGAGCCATCGCGCGCCATGGCGCGCTCGATCTGCTGCGCTTCACTGCACACGGTCAGCACCAGCTTGTGGAACCGCCGGTAGCTGCCCGTTTCCACCAGAATGGCGGCCTCGATCACCGCAATTGCCGACGGATCGGCCGCTTCCACCTGCCGGAGCCAGTCTTCCTCGCGCGCGATGACCGCCGGGTGGACCAGGGAATTCAATAGCCGCAGCTTCCCGGCGTCGTGGAAAGCGATCTCCGCCAAGCGCTTCCGCTCAATGCGGCGATCGCCGTCCAGAACCTCGGATCCGAAACGCTCGACCACGGGCGCGTAGGCTTCCGCTCCCGGCTCGAGAACGGCGTGCCCCAACTCGTCCGCCTTCAGCACGCGACAACCCAAGTCGGCCAGCGCCGCGCTGACGAAACTCTTGCCGGTGCCGAGGCCGCCGGTCAGTCCCACTCGTAGCATTTTTGCTGCTTCGCTCTCGCTCGCCTTCATCTCCGCTTCGCTTGCGCTCTCCCTTGCTCCGCGCCCTGCTGGCACTCGTCTTTATCTCCGCTTCGCTCGCGCTCGCCCTTATCTCCGCTTCGCTCGCGCTCGCCTTTCAGCGGCTCGAGGCTACGCGCCCGACGCCATCCGCCGCTCGGCCGCCTCGACCGTGTTTTTCATCAGCATGGCGATAGTCAGCAGCCCTACGCCGCCAGGCACGGGCGTGTAAGCCGAGGCCAGTTCGGCCGTGTCGACCGGGTCTGCATCGCCCACCAGCACCTCGCCCCGCCGGTCGAACGCCGCCAGCTTGGCTTCGTTGCCGCGGAAGATCCGTTCCACCTCCTGGCGGTCCGTAATACGGTTTATGCCCACATCTACTACAACGGCGCCCGGGCGGATATGTTCCCGCGTGAGGTAGGCCGGCTTACCGATGGCGGCAACCAACAGATCGGCGTTTTGGCACACCGACTTCAGATCCCGCGTGCGCGAATGGCAAATTGTGACCGTGGCGTGCCGATGCAGCAGCAGCAGCGCCATGGGCTTGCCCACGATGTCGCTGCGCCCTACCACGACAGCGTTTAGGCCCTGCACGTCGATGCCGTAATGCCGCAGAATCTCCATCACGCCGGCCGGCGTGCACGAGCGCGGGGCGGGCGCGTTGGCCACCAGTTGGCCGACGTTGAAGGGATGGAAGCCATCCACGTCCTTGGCCGGGTCGACGGCCAGCAGCACGGCGCGGCTGTCCACCTGCGGCGGCACGGGCATCTGCACCAGGATTCCGTCGATCTCCGGGCGCCGGTTCAGCGCCTCGATGTGCGCCACAAGCTCGGCCGTGGTGACGCTGGCCGGCAGGCGGATCTCCTCGCTGAGCATGCCCAGTTCGAGACAGGTTTTCACCTTGTTGCGCACGTAGATCTCGCTGGCCGGATGGGCGCCCGCCAGAATCACCGTCAGCCCGGGCACGCGCCCGCGCGCCGCCAGCGCCGCGATGCGCGGCTTCAACTCTTCCAGAATGTGCTGGTTGACGGTCTTGCCCTCGAGTACCTGCGCCATCTTAACTCTATGCTACCAGAGGAGTTATCGTCGACGCGCGGTTTCTCGCGGAAAACCGTGCGGAGGGGCCTCCGATGGTCCCAAGTCCAGGTCGAAGTCCAGCCCTGTTTCCCGTTCGCATGGGCATGAGAAAGGCTCCGGGCCAGGCGCTGGAAGTTATAAGATCGGAGCATGTTCAACCCCACCCGCCGCAGTATCTTGAGCCAAGGCGCCGCTCTCGCGGCCGCCTCTGCGCTCCCCGCCGCGACCGTCGCCGCCGCGGAGATGCCCGTTTCACCCGTTCGCCTCGGTGTAGCGAGCTACTCCTTCCGCAAGTTCGATCGCCCCCACGTGATCGAGTTCATGCGGCAGTTGAACGTGTCCCTGATCAACCTGAAGGACATGCACCTGCCGATCAGCCCGCCCGAGGAGACCCGCCGCGCCGCCGACGAATTCCGGCGGGCCGGCCTGACGATCACCGGCGCGGGCGTGATCGCTTTCAACAAGGATGACGACGCTGACGTGCGCGCCAAGTTCGAGTACGTCAAGACCGCCGGGATCCCGATGATCGTCGGCATGCCGAGCGTAGCGGTGCTGCCGCGCGTCGAGAAGTTCGTGAAGGAGTACAACATCAAGGTCGCGATCCACAACCACGGCCCCGAGGACAAGAACTTCCCATCCCCGTACGACGTGCTGAAGGCGGTCCGCAGCCTTGATCCGCGCGTCGGCTTGTGCATCGACTGCGGCCATGCCGTGCGCGCCGGCGCGGACGTCCCGGCCGCGATCAAGGCCGCCGGCCCGCGCCTGTTCGACATGCACATCAAGGACATGACCGACTTCTCGAAGGACAATAGCGGGTGCGCGGTGGGCGACGGGAAGATGCCGATCGCGGCGATCTTCAAGGCGCTGATCGCGATCGGCTTCAAGGGCCAGGTGATGCTCGAGTACGAGGATGAGGAGACGGCCCCGCTGGCGGGCATGGTGAAGAGCTTCGCCTACATGCGCGGCGTGCTGGCCGGCATGGGCTACAAGGCCTAACCCGGATGTTTCACCAACAATCGGCGGCGGCGCGCGATCTTGTGATGAGTCTACTGACGGGAGGTTGAACATGACCAGTGCTTCACGGCGTGATTTCCTCGCGGGCGCCGCGCTGGCTCCCATGTCGTTGTCGATGGGCGCCAGCGCGGACGACCCGGTCCGCATCGCCGTCCTGGGCGCGGGCGGGCGCGGCACCGACCATCTCAACGAGATGGCGAAGATCCCGAACGTCGTGCAGGTCGTCTCGGTGTGCGACGTCTGGTCGATGGCCCGCGACCGGGCCGCCGCCGCAGTGCAGAAGGTCGGCGGCAAATCCCCCACGCTTACCTCGCGCTACCAGGACGTGCTGGCCGACAAGAACGTCGAAGCGGTGATCATCACCACGCCCGACTTCACGCACGCCCGCATCCTGAAAGAAGCGGTGGAAGCCGGCAAGGACGTCTACTGCGAGAAGCCCATGGCCACCGACCTCGCCGAGGCCAAGGCCGCCTACCTGAGCGTGAAGCAATCCCGCCAGGTGGTACAGATAGGCACGCAACGGCGCAGCGACCCGCAGCTGATCTCCGTCGCCAAGTTGATGCGCGCCGGGGTCCTCGGCAAAGTGACGCGCATCGACATTGCGATGAACTTCCAGGAACCGCGCTGGCGCCGCGACTATACCAAAGTGGATCCCGCGCAGATCGATTGGGAGGCCTTCGCCTTCGCGAGCGACGTGCCGCGCGACCTGCAGCACTGGCGTGAATGGCAGCTCTTCCGCCCGACCTCAAACGGCATCCCGGGCCTATGGATGAGCCACTTCATCGACCTGATTCCGTGGTTCCTCGACGATCCTTATCCGCACGCCGCTGTCGCGCTGGGCGGGGTCTATCTATGGAAGGATGGGCGCCAGACGTCGGACGTCTTCCACGCCCTGCTCGAATACCCCAAGCAGTTCCTGGTCTCGTTCGCGATGTCGCTGACCAATAGCGCCGGCATCCGCAATCTGTGGTTCGGCACGCGCGGCACCTTCGATGGCGAGGCGATGACCATCACCGGCGCGGGCAGCAGCATGCCCGACCGTCTGCTCGAGCCGGTGAAGATCGAGAAGATCCCGGTCGAATCGCACCTCGAGAACTTCCTGCGTTGCGTGCGCAGCCGGGCCACGCCGCGCGCCGACATCCAGGCCGGCTTTTCGCACGCCGTGGCCGATTGCATGGCGGCCGCGGCGCTGGAACGCGGGCGGCGCGTGGGCTTCGATCCGCAACGCCTCGAAATGCTATGACAAGGCGTGAATTTATGGCCGTCAACGCCGCCCTGCCGCCCGTCATGATGATGCCCGCCAGGCCGGCGCCGCCGATCACGAAGATCGAGGTCTTCCCGGTCGAATACGCCGTCACGGGCTTCTTCAAGTTCTTCACGCGCCCCGTGCGCAGCGCTGTTTTCGTGAAGATCACTCTGGAGAACGGCCTGGCCGGCTGGGGCCAGAGCGTGCCCACGCCGACCTGGAGCTACGAGACGCCTGAGTCCGCGGCCCACACGCTGCGCAACTACCTCGCGCCGGCGCTCATCGGCTCCAATCCCACGGCCATCGCCGCGGCCCACGCGGCCATGGATAAGGCCATTGCCCCGTCCTTTTCCACGGGGATGCCGATCACCAAGGCGGGCATCGACCTGGCGCTGTACGACCTCGCGGGCCGCCTCGCCGGCAAGAGCCTGCCCGAGCTGTGGGGCCGCAAACCGCTGGACCGCATCCCCCTCAGCTGGACCGTCAACACACACACGCTGGCCGAGGCCGAAGCATCTGTCGCCGAGGGCCGCCGCCGCGGCTATGGCCACTTCAATATCAAGGTCTCGCCGGACCCGAAATTCGACGTGGAGCTGGCCCGCACGGTGCGCCGCCTGGCCCCAGGGACATTCCTTTGGGCGGACGCCAATGGCGGCTATGATACGGCCACAGCACTCGAGGTCGCGCCCAAACTGAAGGACGCGGGCGTGGATGTGTTCGAGCAACCCGTCGCCGCTAACCGTCTGAGCGGCTTCGCCGCCGTCAAGCGTCAGGGCGCGCTGCCGATCCTCATGGACGAGGGCGTGGTGTCGCACGTCGAACTCGAGGAATTCATCCAGCTCGGCCTGCTCGACGGCGTGGCCATGAAGCCCGCGCGCACCGCCGGACTATGGGATGCGCGTTGGCAGACCGAAATCCTCGAACGCGAGCACATGCTGTTTCTCGGCAGCGGCCTCACCGATCCCGATGTTTCCCTGGCGGCGTCGCTGATTCTGTTCGGCGCCTACGGACTCAAGTATCCGGCCGCGTTGAACGGGCTGCAGTTCCTGCGCGGGTCGTTCCTGAAAACACCGTTTGTGTTGGAAGACGGCGCGCTGAGGGTCCCCACCGGCCCCGGTCTGGGCGTCGAAGTGGATGAGGAGAAAGTGAGGGTCGCCAGCCATGGTTAGGGCCAGCCTGCTGTGGATTGCCTCCGCCGCCTGCCTGCTGCACGCCGGCGAGCCGCTCAAGTGGGTGCAGACGCCCAAGAAGGACGAACTGCGCGAGGGCTCGAAGCTGGTGTTGAGCTATCTCTATGCCACGCAGCTCCCCGCCGGAATCGCCGCTGACCGCGCCCGCTGCTGCTACCTCTACCCGCTGCTGACGCCCGAGGGCGTCAACGTCCTCGGCGACTTCCAACCGGACCACCTGCACCACCGCGGCATCTTCTGGGCCTGGCCTTACGTCGGCATCGGCGGCGAAGACTACGACGTGTGGGACCTCCGCGGGCTCAAGGCCGCGAATGTCAGCCACAAGGCCGAGATCGCCGCTGGCGGCAAACGCGCCATCCTGAGGGTCGACAATGTCTGGGCGGTGAACGGCCAGCGCGTCGCCACGCTGCATGAAACCTACACCATCCACCTCTCCGCCGACCGCTCCCGCACCCTGGAGATGGCGCTGACCCTCACTGCGCTCGACGCGCCGATGACCCTCAAGGGCTCCCACGAAGCCGAAAAGAGCTATGGCGGCTTCAACGTCCGCTTCGCCCCGCGCGAGCAGACCGTGATTCGCACCGAGGCCGGCGTCTCGGAAAAGGACCAGGACCTGAATCCTCATTCATGGGCCGAACTGGAGGCGCTCTACAACGGCCGCCGGGCCGCCCTGCGCATCGACAACGACCCGTCGAACCCCGGCGGCACGCCGCAAATGACCCTGCGCCATTATGGCTTCCTGGGCGTCTCCTACCCGGGCAAAACGCCCCAGCGCGACGCGGTCACGCTGGAACCGGGCAAGCCGCTGACGCTGCGCTATAGCGTGCGCGTCTCGGACCGGTAGCCGCCTTTCCGAAGGTCAATCCTCCGGGCCTCGAAGCCCGCCTCCCGGCCGCCGTGCGCCCTCCCAGCCGTCTTCAGCACCGGCGCTATACTTCTTACAAGGAGACGAAACCGTGGCGGGCCCGACGGTCGGCGATACAATTCGCAAACAGCGCGAGGCGATCCTCCGCGTTGCCGCCAGCCATGGCGCCAGCGCCGTGCGCCTGATCGGATCCGTCGCCCGCGGCGAATCCCGTCCTGACAGCGACGTCGATCTGCTCGTGACTTGGCGCGAAGGCACGACTCTCCTCAACCATGCCGCCCTCATGCTGGACCTGGAACGCCTCTTGGGCCGCAAAGTCGACATCGCCAGCGACGGCTGGGTCAAGCCATCGATCCGCGAATCGGTCTACCGGGACGCCATCGCCCTATGAGGAGCGACGCGGATCGCCTTTGCGACAATCCCGCCGCGACTGTGAGCCTGGAGTAGCCTGAGTGATTGTCGGCCCGCCCATTTTGTCATGGCATAGCATACTTACGAGCTATATCTACTACCGGGAGCCACCCGACGACTCCTTTTTTCGGACCGGAGGTAACCCTTATTTTAGCCATCACAATCTCTCCGGGCTTCAAATACTCGTCCGTCGAGAGATCGCGTCGAACCTGACCGTCTTTTATCATGTAAATATCTAGCTTCTTGGCGTCCTCGAGCTTTCCGACTTGTATGCTCCTGCCAGCGGTTTTTAGCTTTAACCACTTGGCGCGCTTCGGCTCATCGAGCACGTGGCATCGAAAGTCCGCGAGGACAAACGATGCATCTTCGTCGAGGGCCAAGTCTGCACAATCGCCGGTGTCCGGCCGGATCACATATGATTCTGCTTGCACTCTCAAGATCCAGCGAGAAATAAGGTGACCCAGAGGAATTGCCAGTACTAATAACAAAACGACTATCACAGGGATAGCGGACCATGCCACCCGTCTTGTTGAGAGCTTCATAACAGTACCTGCCAGTGCGCGCAATCCTTGGTCTCAGTAAACCGAAACCGAAAACCAGGACGGCCTTAGCACCCCCCTGATTCCAGCACATTGATATAACTTGACCCCCTCTAAGTAGCGGGCAAGAAGGACCAAGCTTGACCCTCGTGCCCCCACTACACCTCCCTTTGACCAGTACTGTCAAGCACTCAGCGCGCCCGATTCCGAATCCGGCGCCGCACTCTGAAACCCCGGGCCGGCGACTCGGTCACGCTGCAGCCTGGCCAACCGCTCACGCTACGGTACACGGTGCGCGTCTGGGACCGCTAGGCTGCGCCACCAGCGGAGCCTCGCTCCTACGCATCCGCCGGGCTGAGCAGCCAGGCGGGTTCGGGTGCGTCTTCCTTTGAATTGCTGGTCGCTCGGCTACCGCACCACGCGCTGCATGCGGTAATCGGGCGCGCCGAACATCTTCACGATGGTGCACATCTCGAACAGCCGCGAGCGCGCGCGCACGCCGATCTGTTCGGCCAGCGTCTTGCGCAGATCGTAGCGGGCGGAGCCTTCGCTGAGTCGCACGGCGTCCTTGCCGCCCATCTCCTCGTCGGGCAGGTTGGTGGTGGCGATCAGCGGCTTGCGGTGGTTGCAGCGATGGGTGATGATGCCCGTCACGATGTCCTCGACCCACTCACTCGAGCGGTACGCGCCCAGGTCGTCAAGCAGCAGGATTTCGGCGTCCAGCGCCGACTGGTAGGCGTCCTTGTTGGCGCCGCGCGTCTCCGGGTCGTAGCTCGCGCGGATGCGCTCGAGCAGCGTCTGGAAATCCCAAAACACGGCGTCGAAACCCTTTTCGATGAGCTTGCGCACCGTCGCCACGGCCAGGTGCGTCTTGCCGCAGCCCGCGTCGCCCACGAACAGCAGGCCCGGCTTGGCGGCGGTCGGAAATTCGTTCGCGTAGGTCTTGGCCGAGTGCATCGCGAGCTGTAAGACACGGTATGCCGGGTGATTCGCGTCCGGCAGGCTGAAATTGTCGAAGGAATCTTGCAGGTAATTGGGCGGAATGCCGGCCTGCTCCCAGACCACGCCGGAACGCCCGGCGCGGCTGCAATCACACCGCCGGGCCGAGCTGACGCCGTCGCGCTCGCTGATCACCCAGCCGCTCCCGCCGCACTGCGCGCACTTTTCCGTGGCCATGACGCCTTCGACTTTGGATTGTAGCAAGCCTCCGCGCTCGCGTCGCCGCAGCTATTACACAATTCTTACGCGGGGGCGCCGGAGCCATTGCTACCTTCAAGCTAGAAGGTTGTCCTCAGAGGGGCACCCGCTCGAATTCTCCAGGCGAGGACTGGCTTGACCACTACATCCGCACCCATCGTTTCGGCGCCGGCGGTTTCGGCTCCCATTGTCAGGCGCGACGGCGTCAACTGGATCACCGTGATCGCTTTCGGCGCATTTCACAGCGGCGCCGTGGCCGCGTTGTTCTTTTTCAGTTGGCCGGCGTTCTTCACGGCCGTGGCTTTGTACTGGCTCTCGCTCAGCCTGGGCATCGGCATGGGCTACCACCGCCTGCTGACGCATCGCGGCTACAAGGCACCGCGCTACGTCGAGTACTTCCTGGCGGTTTGCGGCACGCTGGCGCTCGAGGGCGGACCGATCGCCTGGGTGGCGACGCACCGCGTCCATCACCAGTTTTCCGATCTCGAAGGGGACCCGCATACGCCGCGCGATGGCCGCTGGTGGGCGCACATCCTGTGGATGCTGGTGGGCGATCCCAGCAACGCCAATACCCCGGTCTGCCTGCGCTACGCGCCCGACCTGATGAAGGATCGGTTCTACGTCTGGCTGAACCGGTTCCACTGGGTTCCGCTGACCGTGGTCGGGCTCGTGCTGCTGGCCTGCGGCGGCGTCCCGTTCGTGCTGTGGGGCATCTTCCTGCGCGTCACCATCGGCCAGCACGTCACCTGGATGGTCAACTCGATTACCCACATCTGGGGCTCGCGCCGCTTCGCCACGCGCGACGATTCGCGCAACAACTGGTTCGTCGCGCTGCTCAGCTTCGGCGAGGGCTGGCACAACAACCACCACGCCTATCCCGTTTCGGCCCGCCACGGCCTGGCGTGGTACGAGCTCGACGTCACCTATTGGACCATCCGGTTGTGCGAGCTGCTGGGCCTGGCGAAGTCGGTGAAGGTGGCACGTCTGGACGCGGCCGGCGCGGGCGTCACCCGCCGGGCGGCCTGAGGGCCGCGTCCCAGCAGCCTTTCAGTCACTGCCTCCGGCCGCGCGAGGCCCGCGCGCTAAGCTGAAGGCATGGTGATCGCGGGACGCAGAAAGACCATGGCGCTGTTCATCGCGCTGGGCGCGGGCCTGATCCTGGTCATCCTGGTTCTCTATATCGGCTGGGTGCTGCTGAACTGGCGCACCGGCATCCTGCTGTTCCTGGGCGTGCTGATGCTGGCATTCATCATCACGGGAGTCGTCCTGAACACGATTTTTCTGGTCCGCGAGATCCGCCGCAACGAGCAGCACGACGCCTTCATCAACGCCGTCACGCATGAGCTGAAAACCCCCGTCGCCTCGATCCGCCTGTACCTGGAGACCTTGCAGACACGGGCCGTCGACGAGGTCAAGCGGGTCGAGTTCTACCGCATCATGCTGGCCGACAGCGACCGCCTGCTGGCGACCATCGAGCAGGTGCTGCGGACCGGGCGCATGGGCCAGTCGGGCCCCAAGCTCAATCTGACGCGCATCGAAATCAACGCTCTGGTCGCGGAGTGCCTGGAGCGCGCGAGGCAGTTGCACGTCGTCCCCGAGCAGACGCTCGAATACTCGCCCGGGCCGCCGGTCAGCATTGTAGGCGACCTGGACGAGGTGCGGGCCGCGGTGGCGAATCTCATCGACAATGCAGTGAAATACTCGGGCGACACGGCCAAGATCGTCGTGGAAACGGCGGTTGTGGACGACAAATTTGTCACGCTGCGGGTGTGCGATCAGGGCCCGGGCCTCGAAAAGACCGAGCTGAAGCGCGTCTTCAAGCGCTTCTACCGCGTGCCGGGCCAGCTCGCCGCGCGCGTAAAGGGCACGGGCCTGGGGCTGTACATCGTGCGCGCGGTGGCCAAGCGGCACGGCGGCCGGGCGTGGGCCGAGAGCGAGGGTCCGGGACGCGGCAGCACGTTCGTGCTGCAGCTTCCGCTGGTGCGGTGAAGCGATGAACCGCGTTCTGATTGTCGAGGACGAGCGCCACCTGGCCGCCGGGCTGCGCTTCAACCTGGAAGCCGAAAACTATCACGTGGCCGTGGTGGAGACGGGCGAGGCGGCGCTCGGCCTGCTGCTGGCTCCGGCGCCGCCGTTCGACGTCGTGGTGCTGGACGTCATGCTGCCGGGCATGGACGGCTTCACGGTGATCTCCGAGCTGCGGCAGAAGGGGCAGTTCATCCCGACCCTGATGCTGACCGCGCGCAGCCATCCCGAGGACGTGCTGCGCGGCTTCACGGCCGGCGCCGACGACTACCTCACCAAGCCCTTCGAGCTGGCCATGCTACTGGCCCGCCTGCGCAGCCTGCTGCGGCGCACGGAATGGCTGCGCGCCTCCTCTGCCACAGCCGCCTCAGCCGTCGCGACAGGCGTTGACGTGCCGCGGCCGCCCGATAGCTATGCGTTCGGCGAGAAGTCGGTCGATTTCGACCTGCTCGAGCTGCAGGTGCGGGGCAAGGCCTTCCCGCTGACGCTGATGGAGGCTAATCTGCTCCGCTACCTGATTGAACATGAGGGCAAGCCGGTGTCGCGCAAGGCCATGCTGGAGGACGTGTGGGGCCTGCACGAGGACACCGACACGCGCGCCATTGACAACTTCATCGTGCGGCTGCGGCGCTATATCGAGGACGACCCCACCCAGCCCCGCCACCTACTGACCGTGCGCGGCGTCGGCTACCGTTTTGTCGCCGCGCCGAAGTAATCACCGCCGGCGCGGAAACCGTGCTTTCGCTTGCCGGCTCCGGGTTATATGGTATGGGGGTGGAGTTTGAGACCTGAAATCTGCACTTGGATCAGGAGGCGCCCATTGAAACGGATGTTGGCACTAGTTACAGCGGCGGGGTTGGCGCTGGCCTCGCTCGCCGCCGGGCAGAGTCCGCCGGAGCCGAAGCCGGCCTCGCACACTGCTCAGCCCGCCGGGGAGCTGGCCGATAGCATGGCCCGGCGTTTGAGCGATGACCTGCATGTCAAAACGGTGGTCGGCAAGCCCATCACGATCGGCTCCGTGTCGCTGATCCCGATTCTGATGGTGGAGCTGACCTTCGGCGGCGCGGGGCTGGCGCTGCCATTCGGCCCGCCAGCCGCGAAACCGCAGGCCGCCAACGCGAAAGCGCCAACACCTACCGCGACGCCGCAAACACCCGCGGCGCAGCCGCCAGGCCCGCCGATGAGTAGCGAGGGGTTCTTCATGAGCGGCGAGGCCCGGCCCCTGGGGTTCGTCGTGATTACCAAGCAGGGGACGCGTTTCATCAGCGTCGCCAGGACGCCGGCCAAGTGAGGATGCCATGAGAAAAACGATGCGCAGGCTCATTTTGCTGGCGGCGGCGCTGATGCCGGCGGGCGCCGTGCTCACCGCTCAAGCCCCGCTGGACCAGCCGTTGAACGAATTCGACCGGCTGGCGTCGCAACTGAAATCCAGCAGCATGGTTGGAGAACCGATGCGAGCGGGCGATACCACGGTGGTTCCGTTTGCTGCCATCGAGTTCGAGATGGGCAGCGCTGGAGTGGTGATCGGATACGCCGGCGGCCTGAACGCCAGGGTGGTTCCGCTGGGCGTGCTGATCGTGAAAGGCGATGACGTCCGGGCCGAGGTCATTCCCGAACAGGATGAGCGGCCTTCGCTCGCGCGAGAGATCCTGCAGGCCATCAAGGAGCGGAAGGTGGTCTTCATGGGCAACGGCCTGAACATCGGCCACGCGCCCGGGACGATACAGGACCTGGCCCCTCTGATCGCGGGGCTGATGGGTCAGACCACGATTGTGGGGAACGCGCTGAACCTGGGATCGGTGTCCACGCCGGCTGCGCCCGCGAGAGGGAGCGCTAAACGGACCGAACTGGAGAAGCTCTTCGAGGCGAAGAAGTACACCGAGGCCCTGGCGCTGGTGAACGCTTTAATCGCCGAAGACCCGCGGGACATCGGTCTCCAGGCCTGGAAGACGCGCATCCTGGAGAGCATGGCGCCACCCCAAGCGGCGCCGGGCCAGCACTGAGCAGCCCCAAGTTCAGCGCGCGCGCAGCTTGAATTGCACCACGCCCGCAGCGTTCCGCAGGACCGCAATTGAGCTGTCCGGCAGCAGGGGTCACAGGCGCGCTACGCGGCGCTGCCGGGATGGCCTGTTGCGTAGTGCGCCCGCAGCAGGTCGGCGCCGAAGTCGCCGGTGCAATCGCGCCACACCGAATGGATATGGTTGGCGTGGTCCTGCGTGTCGTCGAGTTCGATCAGAAACGCGGAGGTCTGGATGCGGTAGTAGTGCGGGTCGCGGGGGTGGATGCCGCCGGCCCAGGCGAAATGGGCGTTGCGGCCCGCCGCATCGATTTGTTGCAGGCGGCGCCGGGCCAGCTCGTCCGGCAGATTGCGGGCGTAAAGCTCCGCCAGGGCGCGCAGCGCCTCGAACTGGCGCGCGTTCATCTTCGTGGCCGAAAGTCCGGAGGGCTGTCCGGCCAGCGCGGCCTTGCGGCTGGCCGCGGTCAGGATGTCGCCGTAGGCCGTGGGGTCGACGATGGCCGTTTTCCGCAGCGGCTCCTCGAGCATGCCGATTAACTCGCGGCCCAGATCGTCCTCGGCGGCGAGCACGCGCAGGCCGTGGCGCGGACCTTCGAGCACCTCGGCGGGATTCGAGCCGAAGAAGCTGGGCGCGTCCACCACTTGCCCGTGCGCCACGGTGTAGTTCTGGCTGATGTGATGGCCCTCGATGCGCCAGGCCCAAGTGCCCGTGTCGGAGGGTGTTCCGAAGATGGAGAAGTAGTACTTTTCGGGGTTGCGGCGCTCGCCGTCATCGTGCTCCATGATGCGCAGCACGTCTTCCAGGCTCATGATGGTGACGGCCTTGATGTAGCCGGATTGGCTCAGCCCGGAGGCCAGCAACGCGCTAGCCAGGTGCTTCTGGTAGGGCAGCATTTCGCGCAGCGGCAGCCCGTTGCGCTCCTTCGGAATGTAGTGCCAGTTCAGGCGCTCGTCCTCGTCCAGCAGGAAAGTGGCCTTGGCGCGCTGTTCCGGGCTGAGCGCGGCCAGGAACCGGTCGGCGGATGCGGTCATCACGGAGAGCGCGGAGGGGTGATGGGTGACGGCTCCCGGGGAGGCGGGACCGGGGCCGGGGGAGTGGTCCTGAGCATGGGACGCCTCAGCCATGAGGAGACCCCTTCCGCACAGCGCGGCGGATGAGCCCAGGAAGGAGCGTCGCTTGATCTGGCACATCGAATTTCCTTTCAATCAATGATAGTCGGCACGGCCGGCGGCGATCGAGGAATCGTTCGTGTAACCTGTTCATAGGATAACGTCATGCCTTACGTCGCCGCCGCGAACCGTTATGAGACGATGCGCTACAACCGCTGCGGGCGCAGCGGGCTGAAGCTGCCCGGCGTCGCGTTGGGGTTGTGGCACAACTTCGGCGGCGACGACGTGTATGAGAACGGCCGGGCGATGGCGCGCCGGGCCTTCGACCTGGGGATCACGCATTTCGACCTGGCGAACAACTACGGCCCACCGTACGGCTCGGCCGAGGAGAGCTTCGGCCGCATCCTGGCGCAGGATCTGCGGCCGTATCGCGACGAGCTGGTGATTTCGTCGAAGGCCGGCTGGGACATGTGGCCCGGGCCGTACGGCGACCTGGGTTCGCGCAAATACCTGGTGGCCAGCCTGGATCAAAGTCTGAAGCGCATGGGCCTCGACTACGTCGACATTTTCTACCACCACCGCCCCGATCCCGGCACGCCGCTGGAAGAGACGATGGGCGCGCTGGACCACATCGTGCGCAGCGGGCGGGCACTTTACGCCGGGATTTCGGCCTATCCGCCGGAACTGACGCGCCGGGCGGCGCAGATTCTGCGCGCGCTGGGGACGCCGTGCCTGATCCATCAGCCTTCCTACAGCATGTTCAACCGCGAAGTGGAGAACGGATTGCTGGAGGTGCTGGAGGCCGAGGGGATGGGTTGCATCGTCTTTTCGCCGCTGGCCCAGGGGCTGCTGACGGACAAGTATCTCGGCGGGATCCCCGAAGGCTCGCGGGCGTCCAAGGGGAAGTTCCTGAAGCCCGAAAACATCACCGCGGAGATGCTGAGCCGCATCCGGCGGCTGAACGAGCTGGCCGGACGGCGCGGGCAGACGCTGGCGCAGATGGCCGTGGCGTGGGTGCTGCGGCACGCCGGCGTGACTTCGGCCGTCATCGGCGCCAGCCGCCCGGCGCACATCGACGACGCCGTGGCGGCGCTGCACAACGCCGAGTTCAGCACGGAGGAATTGCAGCGGATCGACGCCATCGTGAGCGCGTAGCTTAAGGCCGGCCTCAGCGCAGGGATTGGGAAGACCAGAGTCGAGGGCGGGAGCGTCCTTACGCACGGGCGCGCTCGAAAACAATGCCGGCGCGCAACTTGCCGGGGCTGTATTTCGTCGGAGAAGTAGTGGATGTGACCAGGCAATCCGGCGGTTACAATTTCTAATGGGCGTGGGCGCTACAAAAGGCGTTGGCAATCCAAACCAAGGAGGGCGACGAATGAGGCGGAGCGCGATGGCGGGCCTAGTCGTGGTCCTGGCGCTGGCGGGGGGCATGCCGGCGCGGGCCGATAAGAAGGACAAGGCACAGGCGCCGGAGCCCAAAACGGTGGCCACCGGGATGGCTTCCGACGAAAAAATCGAAATCACGGCGCGGGCGTTTCTGGACCGGGAATCGATGAAGGAAGCGCTGGGCGGCGACATCGGGACGGGCTACCTGATCGTCGAAGTCACCCTCACGCCGAAGGGCGATGAGAAGCTCAATCTGGATGTGGACGACTTCCTGCTGCGCAGCGATAAGGACGGGCAGCACTCGCGGCCGCTGACGGCGTCCCAGGTGGCCGGGAGCGCGGTGATGGTGGTCAAGTCGGTGGGCGGCCAGCAGGGCCGCGGCATGGCCGGACAATCGCCGGGCGGCTATCCCGGGGGCTATCCGGGCGGTTACCCGGGCGGGTACCCGTATCCGGGGCAGATGGGCGGTCCGACGGGCGGCAGCGCCACGGCCGACACTTCCAGCGCATCGGCCACCATCGAGGACAAGGGCGCCGGCAAGCCCAACCCGCTGCTGAATGCGCTCAAGGCGAAAGAGCTGAAGGACGGCGAGTTCGACAAGCCGGTGACCGGGCTGCTGTATTTCCAGATCGACGGCAAGGTGAAGCCCAAGCAGCTCGAACTGGTGTACCGCAAGGCGCCGCCGCGGGTCAGCGTGCGCTTCAAGGATCCCAACAAGAAGTGAGCCGCCTACAGGATCTGGACACGCCGGCGCTGCTCATCGAGCTGGAGACGATGGAGCGCAACCTGGCGCGCGCGGCCGAGTACTGCCGGCGGCATCGGCTGCGCCTGCGGCCGCACACCAAGACGCACAAGATCCCGGCGCTCGCGGCGCGGCAGATCGAGCTGGGCGCGGCGGGGCTGACGGTCGCCAAAACGACGGAAGGCCAGGTGATGCAGGCCTCGGGCACGCCGGACCTGCTGATCGCGTATCCGGTGGTGGGCGCGGCAAAGTTGGCGCGGCTCACGGAGCTGGCGCGGCGGGTGCAGGTGACGGTGGCGCTGGACGACCGGGAGGTCGCCGCGAGGATCGGCGCGGCGGCGGCGCGGGCGGGCGTCGAGATCGGCATTCTGACCGAAGCCGATCTGGGACTCGAGCGTGTGGGCGTGAAGCCGGGGCCGGAGCTGTGCGCGTTGGTCCGGAGCGTGCTCCGCCTGCCCGGAGTGCGCTGGCGCGGGGTGGCATTCTATCCCGGCCATATTAAGGATCACGGCGCGGAGGGCGCGGCGGCGCTGGACCGGCTGCGGGAGGCCGTGGCGGAGATGCTGGGCGGGCTGCGGAAAGAGGGGCATGAGGCGGAGATTGTCAGCGGCGGGTCGACGCCGCTGCTGTGGGACTCCCACACCATCGGCGGCGTCAACGAGATCCGGCCGGGAACCTACATTTTCAACGACCGCAACACGGTGCTGAGCGGCGCCTGCGGGCGCGCCGATTGCGCGGCCACGGTGGTCTGTACCGTGGTGTCCGTGCAGGACGGGCGGATGATGATCGACGGCGGCTCGAAGACGTTCTCGTCGGATCGGGCCTCGGCCGGCGGGGACGCGCTGTACGGCGAGATCGAGGGTGACGCGGGTGCGCGGTTCCACAAGCTGAACGAAGAACACGGCTACGTCAATCTCGAGCGGGCGGAACGAAAATACCGACCCGGCGACCGCGTGCGGGTGCTGATGAACCACGTCTGCACGGCCATGAATCTGCACGAGCAGGTGTGGGGTGTGAGCGGCCAGGAGGTGGTGGCGAGCTGGAAGGTCGAGGGGCGCGGCAAGTTGCAATAACCATGAGGATCCTTATCGTTAGCGCCCTCGCGTGGGCCATGCTGTCGGCCCAGGAGCCGACCTTCCGCGCCAACGTCCCGGTGGTGCTGGTGCCGGTAACCGTCACCGACAACAAGGGCCGTTTTGTGGACGGCCTGACAGCGGCCGACTTCGCGCTGCTCGAGGACGGGCGGCCGAAGGAGTTCCGCATGGACGCCGCCGATGCGGTGGTGGCGCCGCTGGCGATCGTCATCGCGGTGCAGACCGACGATCTCTCCGCCACGGCCAATCTCAAGGTGCGCAAGGTCGGGAGCCTGATCCAGCCGCTGATCACCGGCGACCGCGGCCGCGCGGCGGTGCTTGGATACGGCGACGCGCCGGTGGTGCTGACGGATTTCACCCGGGATCCCAACCTGATCGAAGCCGCGTTCCTGCGCACCGCGGCCTCGCAGGGGGGCGACGCGGCGCGGCAGATCGACGCCGTGGCTGAGGCCGCCCAGATGCTCGCCGCGCGTCCGGCGAACGAGCGCAAGATCCTGATTCTCATCGGGGAGAGCAAGGATCGCGGCAGCAAGACCAGGCTCGCCGCGGCGCTGCGGCTGCTGGAGCGCGACGCGGTGCTGGTGTACGCCGCAACGTGGTCACCCTACGAAACCGCCTTCACAACCAGGGGCACCGATATGCCGCAGTCGGGCGGCGACAGCGCCGATTTGCTGGCGGGGTTGCAGGAGCTTGGGCGGCTGGCCAAGCGGGACTCGGCCAATACGCTGGTAAAGGCCACCGGCGGCGAGAAGCTGAGCTTCGCGACACTGAAGGGCCTGGAGAAGTCGCTGACCCGGATGGGCGAGGAGCTGCACAGCCAATACCTGCTGAGCTTCCCGGCAAGCGGAGTCGAGCCGGGGTTTCACAAGCTGGAAGTGCGGGTGGTCAGCCGCGGCGGGCTCGGCGTCCGGGCGCGGCCGGGGTACTGGTTTGGGGATATTCCCGGGCCGAAGGAGCAGGGCCAGGGCCAGGCGCCGGCTCCATAAGCGCGACGTTGTGAAAAATTCGCAATAATCGTACAAATCGCTATCCGTTTATCGATCTCTCTCGATATACTGCTCTCCAGTAATCGATGCGAAACCAAACTGAAAACGGCTGTATAGCAAAGCGTGGGCTGTGCACGACCCGCTTCCTGCTGGCCGCAATCGTGCTGCTGATCTCCGCGCCGGCCTATGCCCAACAGGACTATGTCGGGCGCTTTGATGTCTACGCGGGCTATATGTTCCTGGATAGCCCGCACATCAGCCTGTGGGAAAACGGGTTCCACACCCAAGTCGGCTACCGGGCCACGAACTGGCTCTCGCTGGGTTTCGACTATTGCATCGGGACCGGCAGCACGACGATTACGCCGAACTTGCTGACCACCGCGCTACAGCAGGAACTGGGTGCGGAGCTCGACCAATTGGTGCAGGAGAACGTGATCCCCCCGACATATACCCTGGCGGTGCCGATCAATTCGAAAACGGAAACCTACTCCGCCGGGCCGCAGATCTCCTACCGCCATTTCAAGGCCGTGACGCTGTTCATCCGTCCGGACCTGGGCGCGATGCACGAAACCGCCAAGACTGTCCCGACCAGCGATCCGGTGGCGCAGGGGATAATCAACCAACTCGCGCCCGGCGGCGTAAAGACGGATTGGGTCGCATTCTACGGCTTCGGCGGGGGCGTGGACGTGAATATCACGCCGCACATCAGCCTGCGGATCCAGGCCGACCTGGTGCACGACCACCTGTTCAGCGACCTGCTGAAGGACGGCCGCAACACGGTGCGATTCGCCATCGGCCCGGGCTTCCAGTGGGGCAGGAACGTCGCCAAGTAGCGCCGCCTGGGCCGACGCCGGCCAGCACAGCCAGCCCGGATGTTCCACCAACAATCGGCTGCGGCGCGCGATAGGGCCGCATCTACATCGTTGCGCTCGGTTGCCGTCCTCGACGTACCGCCAAGTACGCCTGCGGGCGGCTCCCGTCGCGCGCCTCGTATCTGCAGCCCTCTCATCGCGCCTCGCTGCGATCGTGGTGCGACATCCGGGCTAGAGCAGATTCACAGTTTCTTTGAACTCGGCCGGCGCGGGTTGGGTGGCCGGAGGGGACACTCTGCGCGTGCCGCGGCGGCACGCTTGGGTTCCCTCGGCGCGACGTTCAGAGGCTGTCGATCAAGCGCCGCGGGCCTCGGTGTCCCC
>JBKQPG010000029.1:0-31350 GCA_052145115.1 Bryobacteraceae bacterium | reverse complement strand
TACCTGTCCGAAAGATAGCCTCTTAAGTCTTTGTATCTAAAAAGCAAAGTTGATATTTGGCTTTGTTCCTCCAAAAACGTGTTTTTGCACCGTGGCGCAGACACTCTTGTCTGCCGCGTCGGCATTCGCGCCGACGTTTGGTCCGGCCCGCCCGGCTCTATCTTCAGCGCCCGGTCTTTCGACCCGCCGACGCCTTGTTCAAACCACTTGACACGCGGGCGCAACATCAATCAGGGAGTCCGCATCTGCGGGCGAACAAGAGTGTTCTTTGAAAACCGAATAATTGGCGAATAACTGCCCGAAAGATAGCCTCTTAAATTATTGAATCACAAAAGCAAAGTCGATATTTGGCTTTGTTCCTCCAAAAACGTGTTTTTGCATCGTGGCGCAGACACTCTTGTCTGCCGCGTCGCATTCGTGCCGACGCCTGGTCCGGCTGGCCCTCCCCACCGCCGCTGGCCCTCCTGGCGGCCGTTCAGGCGCCCTGCTCAGCCGCCTTTCAAACCGCTCCCGCTTGCGCCGCCAGCGCCGTCTGTCGGCGGTGCCGCACCAGGTAGATTCCGGCCCCCAGGCTGGCCAGCCACGCCGCCCCCGCCAGCACCAGGAACGCCCCGCGCCAGCCCCACGCGATCGACAGCGCGGCCATGCTGTTCCCGGCCAGCACCCCTCCCAGGTAGCCCACGCCGTCGATGTATCCCGACGCCGTCGCGCTGCCCTGTTTCCCCCCAAAATCGAGTGACATGGCCCCCGCCAGGTACGAATACGGCCCGATGGTCAGGAATCCAACCAACGCCACCATCCAGATCGACAACCGCGGATAGGCTCCGAAATTGAACCAGCCCATCACGAACAGCGCCCCGCCCGCCAGCAGCAGTCCTAAGAACAGAATCGAGGCCCGCCCGTTCCGCCCCAGCCGGTCGCTCAGAATTCCCGCCAGAATCACCGAAATCCCTCCGAACAGCGGGAACAGAGCGCTGCTCTCGGCGGCGTCCGCATTGCTCAGCCCCACTACCTGCGTAAAGTAGGTCGGCGTCCACAGGTTGAACGTCTCGCGCACCAGGGTCACCCCCAGCGAGATCAGGCACACCAGCCAGAACATGCGACTGCGCGCAAACGTGCCCAGCAACGCCCCCAGCGTCGGCGGCCGGTGCTTCTCTCCTTCCGCCCCGAACAGGTTCTCCGGGCTCGCCGCCGGCTCCGGCAGCCCCAGTTCCTTGGGCGACTCGCGCAGCAGCACGGCGTTTAACAGCAGCAACATGCCCAGCGTCGCCGCCGCCGCAAAGAACACCCCGCGCCAGCCCAACCCGTGCGCGATCAGCAGCGCCATGAACTTCCGCGCCGCCGCATCCCCGAATAGAAAGCTCAGGCTGATGATCCCCATCACCGTTCCGTACGAGGCGTAGGGGAACCACTTCGACGTGATCTTGACGATCCCCGCCCAGCCCAGCGATTGGCTGAACCGGTTGCCAATCCACGCCAGCGTAAACAGCGGCAGCCCCCCGCCGAGCGCGAACAGGATTGTGAACGCGATCGATCCGCCCATGCCCATCAGGAAGTTGCGCCGCCCGCCCAGGAAATCGGCGATGCTACCGCTGGGGAATTTGCCGATCGCGTAGGCCAGCACGCCCAGCGAGGCGATCGTTCCCAGACTCAGCTCGACGCTGTTGGCCGGAATGCCCCGCGCCGCCATCTCCTGAATCAGCAGCGGCAGAACCACCGGCAGATTCGACCGGCAGACGTAATACCCGGCATAGCCCAGCACCATCAGCCCTACGGCCAGCGCTTGCCACAGATGCAGTCGTTTCTGTTGTTCCATGAGTTGGGAGTCGGGGGTTCAGCGCAGCCGTCTCGCAGGCGTTCGAACTTGCCGCGCAGGCTCAGATCGCGCACCGCGGGTTAGGGCATTCGTGAAACCGGCCACGTTTCACGATAGGCAACCCAACCTACGTCTGCATCTCCAATCGATGAACATTTCATGACGGCGCCATGGGAGTGCTCCCGCGATCCACCCACGATCGGCATCCGCACGCCAACTGGCGCAGTCCTCGAATGCTGCCCGGATTCCGGATGCGGGCCGTCATCTCTGGAGCACAGCCCCCCGGGTCAGCGAAACGGTTGCCCGCCCGGCCACCGATCCGAACGTGCGTGCTGGCTTTTGGGAGGGCTAGGTCCAGCCGCCCGAGCGTGGGCGGGAGAACAACAGGTTGGCGAGGATCAGAATGGCTCCGCAGGTGATGGCCGAATCGGCGAGATTGAAGGCCGGGAAGTGGGACGCTCCCCAGTAGAAGTCCAGGAAGTCAGTGACGGTGCCGGAAAAGAGCCGGTCGTAGAGGTTGCCGGCGGCGCCGCCCAGGACCAGCGCGAGCCCCGCGCGATAGCTCCGATGCGCCGGTTCGTTTTCAAACGGATCCAGGCGGATCGCCTGACTGAGCATCCACACCACGACCGCGATCACGGCCAGGCTGAAGGCAATCAGGATCGGGCTGGTGTGGCCCGCGGCGGAGTTGTCGAACAGGCTGAAGGCGATGCCGGTGTTGCGCGCCGACACGATCTGAAAGAAGCCGGGGATGACGCGGATCGCGTCCCACTGCTTCAGGTGAGTCTCGATGATGTGTTTGGACGCCCGGTCGGCCAGGGCGACGACGGCAGCCAGGGCAAAGGGCCAATAACGCACAGCTCCCCTTTCAACCAGTGGCGGCGGTCACAGGTTCCTGCCCTGATTCTCGCACCGCCGTTACCCGCTTGTCGCCATTGTGGTTCACGCCGGCTGCCCGGCGGCCCATTCGCGGACGGATTCCGCGCAGGGCGCACAGACCGTGGGCAGCTCCGCGTCCGCGCCCACGTCCCGCGTGTACTTCCAGCAGCGCTCGCACTTCACGGCCGTGGTGCGTTCCACCGTCACCCTCAACGCCGGCTCCGCGCCCGGCGCCGGCGCGGCTTGTACTTCGACTTCGGAGACGATGAGCAGCGCCGGCAACTGGGCCGCATAGCGGCGCAGAAGTTCCAGCCGCTGGCCCGATGCTAGGAGGATCACCTTGGCCTCCAGCGGAGCGCCGATCAGCCGCGCGGTGCGGGCCTCTTCGAGCGTTTTCAACACTTGGTTGCGCACCTCGAGCAGGCGCTCCCAGTCCTGCGACAATGCCGCGCCGTCGCCCTCCAGGCCGGCGGTCAATTCGCCCGGTTCGGGTAACTCGGCGATGTGCACGCTGGCCGGCGCGCCGGCCGGCAAATGCGTCGCGGCCCACACCTCCTCGGCCGTGAAGGCCAGCAGTGGAGCGGCCAGCCGGACCAGCGCGTAGTGGATGCGGTACAGCGCCGTCTGGGCGCTGCGGCGGGCCCGCGAGCGCCGCGGGAAGGTGTACAGCCGGTCCTTCAACACGTCGAAGTAAACCGAGCTGAGGTCCGTGGTAGCGAAGCTGTACAGCGCCTGGTAGACGCGGTGGAAAGCCAGCTCGGCGTACCCGGCGCGGCACTGTTCCACCAGCGCCGCGGCGCGGTACAGCATCCAACGATCGATCTCTTCGAGCTCGGACGCGGGCAGGGCGTCGGCGGCGGGGTCGAAGTCGTGCAGGTTGCCGAGAGCGTAGCGGAAGGTGTTGCGCAGCTTGCGGTAAGCCTCGGTAATGCGAGTAATGATCAGCTCCGAAAAGCGCACGTCCTCGTGGAAATCCACCGAGGCGACCCACAGCCGCAGCACATCCGCGCCGTAATGCTTGATGATCTGCTCCGGCTCGATGACGTTGCCCAGCGACTTCGACATGGCGCGACCCTCGCCATCGAGCTGCCAGCCGTTGGTGGCGCATTCGCGGTACGGCGAGCGGCCGCGCAGGCCGACGCCGACCAGCAGCGAGGAGTGGAACCAGCCGCGATACTGGTCGCCCCCCTCGAGGTACATATCCGCGGGCCAGGGCAGGCCGTTGGCTACGGTCAGCACGGCCAGGTGGCTCGATCCGGAGTCGAACCACACGTCGAGGATGTCATTCTCCTTGCGGAAATCCCGGCCGCCGCATTTGGCGCAGGCCGCCTCGGGGCCCAGCAGTTCGGCCGCGCCGCGGGAGTACCAGACGTCGGCCGTGTGCTCGGCGAACAGGCGTACGATCGGATCCAGATACTTGCGGTCGGTCAGCGCTTCGCCGCACTTTTCGCAGTAGAAGACGATGATCGGCACGCCCCACACCCGCTGGCGCGAAATGCACCAGTCGGGGCGCGTGGCAATCATGTTGGAGATGCGCTCCTGGCCCCACGTGGGGTGCCATGTGACGTTCTTAACGGCCTCCAAGGCCTTCTCGCGCAGGCCGTTGAGGTCCATCCCGATGAACCACTGCTCGGTGGCGCGGAAGATGGTCGGGTGGTGGCAGCGCCAGCAGTGGGGATAGCTGTGGTCGAACTTCTTTTCGGCCAGCAGCGCGCCGTGCTCCCGCAGGATCGCGGAGACGATTGGATTGGCCTCCCAGACGGTCTTTCCGATGAGAATCTCGGGCAGCGTGCCGGACGCGCCGGTGGCGTGGAAGAAACGGCCGCGGGCGTCGATCGGGCAATAGATCGGCAGGCCGTACTGCATGCCGGCGACGTAGTCTTCCTGCCCGTGGCCGGGAGCGGTGTGGACCGCGCCGGTGCCCTGCTCCAGCGTGACGTAATCCTCGATAATGCCGAGCGAGTCGCGGTCCAGAAAGGGATGGCGGAAGACGGCCCGGTCCAGGACCGCGCCTTCAAATCGCACCAGCTCGCGCACGTTCTGCCAGCCGCAATTGGCGGCGGTGGCCTCGAGCAGACCCACGGCGACGATGTACACCGCACCATCCACTTCGACGGCGGCGTATTCGAATTTTGGGTGGAAGGCGATGGCGACGTTGGCCGGGATGGTCCACGGAGTCGTCGTCCAGATGAGGCCGTAGACGTCGCGGCCGGCGAGGGCGGGATGGATCGCGGCGGGGTCGCTGACCAGCTTGAAGCGCACCCAGATGGAGGGGCTGGTGTGGTTCTCGTACTCCACCTCGGCCTCGGCCAGGGCGGTGCGGCAGTGGAGGCACCAGTTGACCGGCTTCAGCCCCTTGTAAACCGAGCCCTGGCTGAGGAAGTCGACGAAGGCGCCGGCGATGACGGCCTCGTATTGCGGGCTCATGGTGAGATAGGGCTGGTCCCAGCGGCCGAAGACGCCCAGGCGCTGGAAGGAGCGGCTTTGCAGGTCGACGTACTTCTGGGCGTATTTGCGGCACTCGCCGCGGATGGCGGCGACGCTCATGGCGGCCTTTTTCGCGCCCAGCAGGGCATCGACCTTGATCTCGATCGGCAATCCGTGGCAATCCCAGCCGGGAACGTAGGGCGAATCGTAGCCGGCCATGACCTTGGACTTGATGATGAAGTCCTTGAGGATCTTGTTGAAGGCGTGGCCTAGGTGAATGTTGCCGTTGGCGTAAGGCGGACCGTCGTGCAGCACGTACAGCGGACGGCCCTGGCGGCTCGCGCGAATCTGCTCGTAAATCCGCTCGTGGTTCCACTTTTCGAGCATTTTGGGCTCGACGGTGGCCAGATTGGCCTTCATCGGGAAGGCGGTCGACGGCAGATTGACCGTCTTTTTCAGATCCAAACTGCTGAAATCCATTGCGCTCTGATCTATTCATCGTACAAAATCGGGCGAAACCGCCCATGCGCAAATGTCGTCCCCTCATTGTCATGAAGCTCCTATCGGCGGCATTGTTGTGCGTGCTCGCCGGCCGCGCCGAGCCCGTGCTGCTGGTGCACGACGCCACGGGCGCGCTGCTCCGGCAGGCGCCGGCGGTGCTGCGGACGGCGGGGCGAGCGCTGGCGCCGCGCGAGGCGCTGTACGGCGCGGCGTCGGCGCTGCTCCTGGATGACAACCATGCGTTGTACACAGTGGCGTGGATCACGGGTGAGGACCGCGACTCGGGCGTGGTGGAGTTGTTTGTCGGGCGGCAAGCGCCCAGCGGGCCGGATGCGTCGAGGGGGCCGGCGACGGACGTGCGCAGCGCGGGCCACGCGGCGCGCGCGGGCGAGTATCGGGAACTGGGCGGCTACGGGCCGGTGGCGCGGCTGGATTGCGCCGGGCGGGACGAGGCCAGCGGACCACTGTACGACGAGCATGGCTTCCTGGCCGGGTGGCACGCGGTGCGGGTGGTGGATGGGCAACCGGCGGCGTTCGCCATTCCGCTGGTGCGGATCGAGGCGGGCTTGAAGGAAACCGGGCTGGTGAGCGTCGCGCAATGGAACCAACGCCGCAAGCCGGAAGCCGACGAGATCTATTCGCAGGCGCTGGGCTACCTGTGGGCCGGCGACTTCGAGGGCGCGGCCTTCTACTGGCGCAAAGCCAGCGTGGCTGAACCGGACAATGCGCGGGTGTGGTACCACCTGGCGTTCATGGAAGGCAAGACAGGGCATTCGCAGGCCAAAAACCGCTGCTTCCGCCGGGCCATCGCACTGCAGCCGGATTTCGCCGAGGCGCATTACAACCTGGGCATCGGGCTGGCGTTGGCGGGCGACAACGCGGGGGCGCTCGAAGAGGTTAAGGCGCTGCGGACGATTGACGAAGGCCTGGCGCGGCGGCTGGAGGGATTCCTGGGCGTGGCGCACACGGACGTGCTGCCCGCGAAGAAGAAAGAAGAGAAGCCGGCGGCCCGTTCGCAGATTTAACGGCGCGCTAGCCGTTCCTATTCATGCCGCGCTGCTGGAGATCAGGGCTTTTCGTCCGCCGGCGCGGCGAGCGCGCGCCGGCCCGCAGCGAGCACTGTCAGGATACGGTCCACGTCGTAGACGCAGCCGGCCCAGGGTCCGCCGCTGACGTCCTGCAATGCGGCCCAGAGGCGTGTGTCGTCAGGAAGAGACGGATCGGGCGCCAGGTCGGCACGCAAGGAGCGCGAGGCCAGCACCTTGGCCCCCGTCTCCGGGCCGAAGATCTCATCTGCGTGGCCGACGAGGTTCACGGTTCCTTCCAGACGCTGGCGGTCGATGACGATCTCCACGATGTCGCCGTCGAGCAGCTTGCCGAGCGGACCGCCGGCGAGCGCCTCGGGAGTCACGTGGCCGATGCAGGCGCCAGTGGAGACGCCGCTGAAGCGGGCGTCGGTGAGCAGGGCGACGTGCTTGCCGAAGGGCAGGTACTTGAGCGCGCCGGTGAGCTGGTAAGTCTCCTCCATGCCGGAGCCGAGCGGACCGCGGCACATCAGCACGAGGATGTCGCCTGCGTTGATAAGGCCGTCCTTGATGGCTGCGACGGCCGCCGGTTCGGTGAGGAAGACGCGCACGGGGCCGCGCATGCGGTAGACGCCGTCGGAGTCGACGACGGAGGGGTCGATGGCGGTGGCCTTGATGACCGCTCCGCCGGGGGCGAGGTTGCCGACGGGGAAGCAGACGGTGGAGGTGAGGCCGCGGCGGCGGGCGTCGTCGGGACTCATGATGACGTCGGCGGGGTCGATGTTGTCGCGTTCTTTCAGGAGGCGGCGCAGCGCGGCGCGGCGCTGGCTTTGTTCCCACCAGTCGAGGGCGGCGCCGAGCGTGCAGCCGGCCCCAGTCTGGACCTCCGTATTCAACAGGCCGGCGCGGCGCAGGTGGAGCATGACCTCGGGCACGCCGCCGGCGAGGAAGACCTGCACGGTGGGGAAGTTGCGCGGGCCGTTGGGCAGCGCATCGACGAGCCGCGGGGTCTGGCGATTGAAGCGATTCCAGTCTTCCACGCCGGGGCGGCGCAGGCCGGCGTGGAAGGCGACGGCCGCCAGGTGGAGGATCAGATTGGTCGAGCCGCCGAAAGCGGCGTGGACGACCATGGCGTTGTCGAGCGCGGCCGGGGTCAGAATGTCTTTCGTGGTCACGCCGGCGGACAGGAGCAACAGCGCCGCGCGGGCGCTGCGCGCGGCCATGTCGAGCCATACCGGCTGGCCCGAGGGCGCGAGCGCGGAGTGCGGCAGCGACAGCCCGAGGGCCTCGCCGACGACCTGCGAAGTGGCGGCCGTGCCCAGGAACTGGCAGCCGCCGCCGGGCGAGGCGCAGGCGCGGCAGCCCATCTCGGCGGCGTACTCGAGCGTGATTTCGCCCTGCGCGTAGCGCGCGCCGATGGTCTGGATCACGGCCGTGTCCTCGCCGTTTTCGGGCGCCAGGGTGACGCCGCCGGGCACCAGCACGCAGGGCAGATCGTGGGTCGCGGCCAGCGCCATCATCATCGCCGGCAGGCCCTTGTCGCAGGTGGCCACGCCGAGCACGGCGGAGCGCGTCGGCAGGCTGCGGATCAGGCGGCGCAAGACCGTCGAGGCGTCGTTGCGGTAGGGCAGGCTGTCGAACATGCCCGTGGTGCCCTGCGTGCGGCCGTCGCAGGGGTCGCTGCAGGCCGCGGCGAACGGGACCGCGCCGAGCGCGGCGAGTTCGCGCGCCGCCGCTTCCACCAGCAGCCCGACTTCCCAGTGGCCGGTGTGGAAACCGAGCGCGATGGGCGTGCCGTCCGGTGCGCGCAGGCCGCCGTGCGTCGACAGGATCAGCACCTCCGGGCCGCCGAGCTTGGCCGGGTCCCAGCCCATGCCGGCGTTCATGGTCCAGCCGAAAAGGTTGCCGCTCGGCGCGGTGCGGAGTTGTTCGGGCGTGAAGGGTAGAGCGCCGGCCGGGCCCGGAGCGTGGCTGCGGACGTCGAATAGAGAAGAGTCGCCGGAGTCGAGGACGAGTTGCGGGTCGGGGGTGTGGGCCATGGGGCTGACCTCAGGATAGAATCTGCCAACAGACTGGTGCATTCGGGCCGCATTTCATGGGACGAGGAGCTGAGGCCCTGCGGCCCGGGTTCCTGGAGCCTTCCGGCTTGGTATCGCAGGGATCGGTCGCGCGCGAGAGCCTAGGAGGAGATCAGTAGGTCATAGTTTTCGTGGCCGCCGACCCAGAACCACAGAAACCCGTCGGCCCGTTTGATCGCGAGAGCGCGGTGCCTGACGGTGATGCGGGCGGACCAGATCTCGCGGCCTGGCGCTCACCGATCTTTTTGAACCGCAAGGAGCCGTGACGCGGGTCCGCCTTGAGCAATGCGAACTGCTTGTCGGCGCGCCTGCGGACGTCTTCCGGGAGGGTGGAATACGCCGCCCAGAACTCCGCAGTCGTGCGATGCATTACAGCGGACGCGCCTCGCCGCTCTGATCTCGGTCCAATGCGCGGCGAATCGCCTCATCCATGCGGCCCGCCTCCAGGTCGCTGGCGAGCCGGGCGTCGATGCGTTGAGCGTGACGCCGGTCCAGCCAGTCGAGCAACTGGTCGAGTTCCTCCGGCGGCAGAGTGTCAATCGCGCGTTCGATGTCACGGATCGTGTTCACGTTCGTCGCCTCCATTTCTATCTTACCGGGAGCAGCCGTCCGCAAGGCCAGTGAAACCGGCATGCTGAGGCAGCATCTCCGGCGTACCATGAAGGGATGAATCGGCGGCCGGGCCGCCGGGGAGGCATGCCTTGACGCAAACCCGATCTGAGATCGTCGGCGTTTACCCGGGGTCGTTCGACCCGATCACCAACGGCCATCTGGACCTGATCCAGCGCGGGGCGCGGATCACCGACCGGCTGATCGTGGCGGTGCTCAGGAACGAACAGAAGGAGCCGCTGTTCAGCGTCGAAGAAAGGCTGGAGATGCTGGCCGAGGTGGTGCGCGGGATGCCCAACGTGGAGCTGGACAGTTTCGACGGGCTGCTGGTGGATTACGCGGACCGCAAGGGTGCATCCGTGATCCTGCGAGGTATAAGGGCCATTTCTGACTACGAATATGAATTACAAATGGCTCTAATGAACCGAAGACTGGCGCCGGAGATTGAAACTGTGTTTATGATGGCAGGAGAGGCCTATTCCTTCATATCCTCCCGGATTGTGAAGGAGGTCATCAGCCTGGGCGGCAATATCACTGATCTGGTCCCCCCGTCGGTGGAAGCGCGGCTGCGTCGGAGGATTCTCCCCCAGGAACCGTAAAGGATAGGGGAATAAGGAGTTCATGCAGGACGCCGGACCTCAGTCGGAGCGCATATCCCTGATCGGCGTATCCACCACGGCGAAGGTGTCGGCGGAGGCCGAGAAGCTGCGCCGGGCGGGCGTGGACGTGATCGATTTCGGGGTCGGAGAGCCGGACTTTCCGACGCCCGACAACATCAAACGCGCGGCCGTGGCGGCGTTGGATGCCAACTTCACGCGCTACACGGCGATGCACGGCATCCAGGAGCTGCGGGAGGCGATTTGCGACCGGCACCGGACCGACTACGGCACCGACTACGGGGTGCACGAGTGCGTGGCGACGGTGGGCGGCAAGCACGCCATTTTCAACCTGACGCAGGCGCTGCTGAACCCGGGCGACGAGGTGGTGATCCCGGCGCCGTACTGGGTGACGTACAAAGACGTCGTGAATTATGCCGGTGGAGTGTGCGTGTTCGTCGATACGCGGGAGGAGGACGGCTTCGCGGTGACGGCGGCGCAGATCGAGCGCGCACTCAGCGACCGCACGCGGCTGATCATCATCAACTCGCCGTGCAACCCGTCGGGGGCGCTGGTGGAGCGGCGGGAGTTCGAGAAGATCGCCGAACTGGCGCGCGCCCGCGGCGCGTGGCTGATGACGGACGAATGCTACTGCCGGTTCGTGTACGACAGCGCGCCGTATTCGGTGGCGGCGATGCCGGGGATGAAGGATACGGTGGTGGTGGCGGGGTCGTTGTCGAAGACTTACGCCATGACGGGCTGGCGCATCGGATTCGTGCTGGCGCCGGCGGCGGTGTGCCAGGCGATTATCAAGCTGCAATCGCATTCCACCTCCAACCCGACCTCGATCGCGCAGAAGGCGGCGATAGAGGCGCTGACGGGGCCGCAGGATTCGGTGGAGGCGATGCTCAAGGAGTACCGGCAGCGGCGCGATTTCGTGATTCAGCGGCTGCGGGCGATGCCGGGCGTGACGTGCGCCGAGCCGCGGGGCGCGTTTTACGCGTACCCCAACGTGTCGGGCGTGCTGCGGATGAATGGCAGCTCCACGCCGATGCAGTTCGCGGAGCGTCTGCTGGCCAAGGCGCACGTGGCGGTGGTGCCGGGCGAAGCGTTCGGCACGGAGGCCCACGTGCGGATCTCCTATGCCGCCAGCATGAGTCAGCTCGACCAGGGCATGACGCGGATGGAAAAGCTGATCCGCGAGATGATGGGCTGAAGGCCGCCCGGGGTGCTGATTCCCAAGGCCAACTGGAAACGGATTGATATTCTGAAGCCAGGGGACCGGCATGCGGCGCGGCTCGAGGGCGCGTCCGCGCGGGCTCGTGAGCCCGGCCGCGCCCCGGCATTGCCCATGGAATTCTTATTGACGCCCGCCGGCAGGCAGCATGGCGCGGCAGCGCACAGCCCGGTGACGCATCCGCTCCCTGACGGTCGCGGCTCGGAAACGTTCGTCCCGATGCTACTGCTGCTCGGCGCGTGCCTCGTGCTAGCGGCTTGTTCTCCCACGCCGGAGCATGAAAGAGCCGTAGGCGAAGCGTGGGTGGGTCCGTCGGCGGTGCAGATCCGCAAGGAGCTGAACCTGCGTTCGCCGGTGTCGGGCGTGCTGCGGCACGGCGAGCGGGTGGAGCTGATCGCGCGGCGGCGGCGATTCGTCAAGGTTCGGGCGGGCTCCGGGGTGGAGGGCTGGACCGATTCGCGACTGCTTCTGTCGGCGCGGGCGCGGGCCGAGTTCCTGGCGCTGCAGGAACGCGCCGCGAAGGCGCCGGCGCTGGGCCAGGCGACGGTACTGGAGACGCTCAGCGCGCATACCGCGCCCTATCGCCAGGCGCCGGCGTATTACCAGATTCCACCGCAGCAAACGGTGGAAGTGATGGCCCATCAACGGGTGGAGCGCGTGCCATGGGATCCGCCGCCGCTGCTGGACGAGGACGCCTTCCGGCCCAAGATCGTGCGCAAGCAGAAAGAACCGCCGCGCATTCCGCCGCCTCCGCCGGGCCCGCCCCCGCCGGTGCCCGACGACTGGCTGCTGCTGTCGGGCTACACGCAGGACCATCTGCCCGAGGAGAAGCCCAATGAACCCCCGCCGACGCCGCCGGTGCTGGACGACTGGACGCTGGTGCGGGCCGCGGATGGGCGCTGCGGCTGGGTGCTCGACCGGCTGCTCTACAGCTCCATCCCGGACGAGGTGGCGCAGTACGCCGAGCGGGCGCGCATCGTGGCCTATTTCGATATCGGAACGGTGCACGACCGGCAGGCGGGCGTCGACAAGACGGTGTGGCTGTGGGCGGCGCAATCGGCGGGGGCGCGCGACCGGGAGTTCGACTCCCTGCGGATCTTCAACTGGAGCACGCGCCACCACCGCTATGAGACCTCCTGGATTGAGCGCGGCGTGCGGGGCGCCGGACCGGTGACGCTGGTTCGGAAGGGCGGCGCGGTGACGGGGTTCACGACCTGGGCCGTGGAAAAGGACGGCCGGACGGTGAAACGCGATTACGCGCTACAGGGCTACCGCGCACGGGTGGCGGCGCGCACGCCGGGCGAGCCACCGGCGCCGTGGTACACGCCAGCCCCGCGCAAGGTCTCCAGCGGGCCCGCGACGGAGACCGAAACGCGCGCGCCCTCCTTGTGGGACCGCCTGGTGGGGCGGATCAATCGACTGCGCTCAGGCTCTTTCCGCTGAAATCGAGGCGGTCCATGCGCAGGAACTCCTGGACGTGCGGATGGTCGCACTGCCCGAGTCCGCCGACGGGGCCGAAATAGACGACCTGGCCGCGGTACAGGAACGCCACCAGGTCGGCGACCTTGCGCATCAGGTCCAGCTCGTGGGTGACGACGACCGAGGTCAGGCCGAGCTGTCTCTTGAGCCGCAGCATCAGGTTGCCGATTTGCTCGGACATGATCGGGTCGACCATGGTGGTCGGCTCGTCGTAGAGGATGCACTCGGGCTGGGCGGCCAGGGCCCGGGCGATGGCGACGGCGCGGCGGTAGCCGGTGGAGAGGTCGCCGGGGTAGGCCTCCTCGTAGTCCGCCAGATCGACCATCGCCAGCAGGCCGCGCACCACCTCCATGCGGTTCTCGTAGTCGTAGTCAGGGCGCAATTCGAGGGAAAACAGGATGTTCTCGCCGACGGTGAGCGAGTCGAACAGAGCGCCGCTCTGAAAAACCATGGTCACTTTGCGCCGGATGGGGCGCAATTGCGTCTCATCGAGGCCGGTAATGTCCTGGTTGGCGACGATGATGCGGCCGGCGTCGGGCTTGAGGAAGCCCATGATGTGCTGCAGGCAGACGCTCTTGCCGACGCCGCTGCGTCCGATGACGGCCAGCGTCTGGCCGGGGTCGATATAGAAGTTGCAATCGACTAAAACAGGCCGGTCGAACGTCTTATAGACATGCCGGAACTCGATGTAATGCGGATTATCGTCCTGCAAGTCGCAATCCCCGGTGCGGCGCCGGCGGTCCCGCGGGGCGGGGGCCGGGTCCACCCTCCATTGTGCCAGCACAGCGGGCCCGTTCAAGCGGCGATTGAGCCGCCGCGGCGCGGCATGGGAGGCGCGGCGGCGTGAGAGAATCGGAGCAGGATGCAAGGGGCCGCGGCCTGGAGCGGCATTTTAGTGCTAGAACTCGTCCCGACATGCCGTATAATTTAAAAAACAAGTTGATATGGCTTTGTTTGGCCTTGGCCGGGCTGGCGGTGGCGCCGGCGGCTGGGGCGCAGTCGAGCGCGAGTGCGGAGCAGAGTACCACTGTGCGGGCGGAAAGCGTGGTGCGGGCAGACAAGCGCAGCGGCCGCCTGGTGCGGAAAGTGGTGGTGGCGCCGGCGGTCGATTCCCAGGACGCCGCCGCGGGCGCGGGCCAGCCGGCCAGCGCGCCGCAGGCGCTGCGGAAACTGGCGGATGAGGCCGCGGGACGGCATGGGATCGATCCGCTGCTGGTGGACTCGGTGATTCGCGTGGAGAGCAACTACAATCCGCTGGCGGTTTCTCCCAAGGGCGCCGAGGGCCTGATGCAATTGATCCCCTCGACGGCGCGGCGATTCGGCGTGACCAATTCGTTCGACGTGCGCGAGAACATCGAGGCGGGCGTCACCTACCTGAAGTACCTGCTGGACATGTTTGGAGACGACAGGCTGGCGGTGGCGGCCTACAATGCCGGCGAATCGGCGGTCATCCGCTACGGCGACGTGCCGCCGTATCGCGAGACGGTGAACTACGTGTCGCGGGTCGGAAAAGCCCTGGGCACGGCCCGTCAGCAGACGCCCGCGCCGCCGGCGGCCAGCGCCGCGGCGCCGCCCGAAGAGGCCGGCGCGCGCCCCGTGGAGGCCTACGTGGACAGCGAAGGGCGGATTTTCTTCAGAACGCGCTGAACAGGAGGGCCGACTGATTCCGGAAGTGAGCGCACGCCCTCAGGCCAGCCCGGCGCAGCACGGTTCCGGCGGAACCTGGAAGCGTGTGGTAACTGGAAGCGCCGCCGCCCTGGCGGTGTTGCTGGGCGCGGCGAGTTGTGCCGCCGCCGCCAGACCGGTGGGCCTGCGCGCAGTGCGCTTCTATTCCACCCCGCATTCGACCACCGTCACAGTGGAGCTGGATGCAGCCGTCACGCCGCGCAAGGGCAGCGTCGGCAACCCGCCGCGAGTCTACTTCGACCTGGCGGAAACGCGAGTTCAGATCCCCGGCCGGGGCACGCACGTGATTCCCGTGGGCGACGGGGTGGTGAGCCAGATCCGGGTGGCACAGTACAGTCCGGGCGTCGCCCGGGTGGTGCTGGAGCTGGAGTGTGACGCCAGCGTCGAGGTGAGCGCGCTCACCGATCCGGTGCGGCTGAGCTTCGAGGTCCGGCCCAGGATCCCGATTGCTTCCCAACCGGCTCCGAAGGCGGCGGAGCGGCCCGCACCGGCCGGACCGGAGGCTCCGAGCTTCGAGACCCGTCAGACTCCCGCCGCGGCGAAGCCCGGGGCGTCCGGGCCGTCACGGGCGGCAGTGGTGCTGGCCAAACCGCCCAAGCCGGTCGCGCCTGCGCCGCTGCCGGCCGAACCGAGTCTATCCAAGGGAACGCAACCGGCGGAGCCAGCCCAGAAACCGGCATCCAAGGCGACGACGGGGTCGGCCAAGCCCGCGCCCGGCACGTTGCCGGAATCGACCATAGCGGCAACGACGAAGCCCAAGACCAAGTCGACGCCGGAAGCTGCCACGACGGCGAAGAAGCCCGTACCCCCGCCAGCGCCAGAATCGACCCTGGCCGAGGCGGGCAAGCCCGCGCCCGGCACGTTGCCGGGATCAATCATAGCGGCAACGACGAAGCCCAAAACCGGGTCGACGCCGGAAGCTGCCACGACGGCGAAGAAGCCCGTACCCGCGCCAGCGCCAGAATCGAAGCTGGCCGAGGCGGGCAAGCCCGCGCCCGGCACGCTGCCGGGATCGACCATTGCGGCAACGACGAAGCCTGAAACCAGGTCGACGCCGGAAGCTACCACGGCGGCGAAGAAGCCCGTACCCGCGCCAGCGCCAGAATCGGCCCTGGCCGAGGCGGGCAAGCCCGCGCCCGAGCCCGAATCCCCGGAAGGGGAGGGCTCGAAGCCCGTTCCGGCAGCGCGCAATTCAGGCGGCGGACGGTCCATGACGCGGGCACTGGGCCTGAAGCTGTCGCGCGTGGTGATCGATCCCGGGCATGGCGGCCACGACGAAGGCACGCGCGGGCCGACGGGACTGCTGGAGAAGGACCTGGTGCTGGACGTGGCCCAACGGCTGGGCGCGCTGATCGAGGAGCAGATGGGCGCCGAGGTGGTCTACACGCGCACGACCAACGTCTTCGTGCCGCTGGAGGAACGCACGGCGATCGCCAACCGGGCCGAAGCCGACCTGTTCCTGTCGCTGCATGCCAATTCCTCGCCCTACAAGGCGATTTCTGGTTCGGAGGCTTATTACCTGAGCTTCACAACCTCGAAGGAAGCGCTGGATCTGGCGGCGCGGGAGAACGCCAGCACCGGCCAGTCGATCCACGAGCTGGAGGATCTGCTGAAGAAGATCGCCCTGAGCGAGAAGGTCACTGAGTCCAGCGAGTTCGCCAGCCGCCTCCAGCGCGAGTTGTACGGAACGTGGAACAAGCTCAGCGGAGTGACGCGCAATCGCGGCGTGAAGAAGGCGCCGTTCGTGGTGCTGATCGGCGCCAACATGCCGTCGGTGCTGGCGGAGATCGGCTTCATCAGCAATCCCCACGATGAGAGCCTGCTGAAGAAGCCGGAGCAGCGCCAGCGCATCGCCGAGGCGCTATATCGCGGTGTGAGCGCCTACGCCTCGACGCTCAGCCGGCTGGACAGGCCCGTGCCCCCGAAACAGGCGTCGCGCTCCACGGCCGGCTATCCGCAAGGCCGCTAGAGTCGTGTCTCGCAAGTTGCTTTACCGCTAACGGTCGCGGCTGTGAAACAACGCAACCGCTTACGGTCGCGGTCCAGAGCCGGACCTGGCGGTCCGGCGCAGACGTGGCCGTCTGCCCCACTGCACGCCACCGCTCCCTCACGGTCGCGACTCTGAAACCAAGAGCCGCGCATGATGAACAAATGGTCAAGACACCTTAGAGACGCTGCACTAGAGCTGCTCCCCGAAGGGCGCGAAGACGACGCGGTTGCGGCCCTCGCGCTTGGCGCGGTACAGGCTCTCGTCGGCGATGCGGATCAACTGGTCGGCCGTCAGGCCGGAGGGCGGGATGCCGGCGACAGCGCCGAAGCTGGCGGTCATGCGGATGCGCTCGGATTGCCACTCGATGGGCGCGCCTTCCACCGCCGCCCGCATGCGCTCGGCATTGCCCCGCACGGACTGCTCGCCGCAGCCGGAAAAAACGCAGATGAACTCTTCTCCGCCGTAGCGCCCGAGGGCGTCGTAGGAGCGCATCGACGACGCGATGCGTTTGACCACCTGCTTCAGCACTTCGTCCCCGCAGACGTGGCCGTAGGTGTCGTTGACTTCCTTGAAGTGGTCGAGATCCAGCATGATGACGCCCAGCGGCCGGCGCTCGCGGTTGGCGCGGGTGATCTCGTGGGTGAGGATGTCGAAGATCGAGGTGCGGTTCCAGCACTTGGTCAGGGCGTCGCGGGTGGCCTGCTCGCGCAGCGCCTCCTGCATCTGCATCAGCTCGGCCTGCAAGTCGATGATGCGGCGGCCGGCGCGCAGGCGGACTTCCATTTCGGGGTGGTCGAAGGGCTTGACGAGGTAGTCATCGGCGCCGGCGCCCATGCCTTCGATCAGGTCCTGGCGCTGGGCCTTGGAGGTCAGCAGGAGGATGTAGGTGTAGGCCGGCCGCTTGTGGGCCCGGATGCGGCGGCACAACTCGGGGCCGGTAAGCCGCGGCATGACCCAATCGAGGATCGCCAGCGGCGGCGGGTCGTCGCCGTCCAGAATCTCGAAGGCCTGCTCGCCATCCTGGGCCTCTACGACTTCGTAGCCCCATTCCTCGAGGGTGGACTGGAGCAGACGACGCATGGTCGGACTGTCGTCCGCGATGAGTACCTTCATCTCGCTCAGTGGGCGGCTCGGTTTCCCGGCGGCTCAGATTCATGATACTTCAACCTTCGCCATCTGAACCTCATTTCACGGCGGCGGCGGAGGATGTTCCGCGGCATCGCGACGCGGCGGCGGAGGCCCCTCGCGGCGAAGGGCATTTTCTGCGAGTCTGGCACTGAGGAGACGGGCCGATGATCGAGACAGGTCTGCGAGGCAAGGTGGTCGTGGTCACGGGGGCCGCGGCGGGGATCGGAAAGGCCACGGCCGTCCGTTTCGCCAAAGAGGGGGCAAAAGTGGCCGCCTGGGACGTGCAGGACGCCGCGGCTGGCGCGCTGACGGCGGAGCTGATCGCGGAGGGCGGCGAAGCGCTGTTCCAGAAGGTGGATGTGGCCCGCCAGGCGTCGGTCGAACAGGCCGCCGGCGAGGTGGTGGCGCGCTGGGGCGCAATCCACGTGCTGGTGAACAACGCCGGCATCCTGCGCGACGGGATGCTCGTCAAATATAAGGAGGGCGCGCTCGCGGGCGTGATGAGCGACGAGCAATTCGAGGCGGTGATCAACGTCAACCTGAAGGGCGTGTTCGTGTGCACGCGGGCGGTGGCGCGGCACATGATCGCGGCGGGCGGCGGCGTGATCCTCAACGCCTCATCGGTGGTCGGGCTGTACGGCAACTTCGGCCAGACGAACTACGTGGCGGCGAAGGCCGGCGTAATCGGCATGACGAAGGTCTGGGCGCGCGAACTGGGGCGCTACAACATCCGCGTGAACGCGGTGGCGCCGGGCTTCATCGCCACCGAAATGGTGCGCCAGATGCACGAGAAGATCCTGGAGCGGATGAAGGCCGGCACGCCGCTGGGCCGGCTGGGGCAGCCGGAGGACGTGGCCAACGCCTACGTGTGGCTGGCCTCGGACGGGGCGGCGTTCGTCCACGGCGCGGTGCTGTCGGTGGACGGCGGGGTGGTGACGGGGACGGTCTGAAGCGAGGGCGCAGTGATGAAGAAGGTCTACATTGCGGCGTATCATCAGTCGGAGTTCGGCAAGCTGATGGGGATGGGCGTGCCGGAGATCGTGCGGGCGGCCGTGGAAGGCGCGTGCGGCGAGATTGGCATCGAGGCGCGCGCCCTGGATGTGGGCTCAATCGGCGCGGCGTGCAACTTCCCGCTGAACGAACAGGGGCTGCTGGCGGGGCTGATGGCGATGACGCCGGGGCTGGAGGGCAAGCCGATCGAGGCCGTGGAGAACGCCTGCGCTTCGGGCGGGCAGGCGCTGCTGAGCGTGATCTACAAGCTGCGGCTGGGGCTGGGCGCGACGGGCATCGCGGTGGGCTACGAAAAGATGCGCGATGCCGAGGGCAAGATGGACGGGAAGCTGATCGGCAAGGCGCTGGGCTACTTCGCCTTCCCCGAAGAGCGCGCGGGCAAGACGTTCGTGTTCCCGCACATCTTCGCCGAGATCATGCGGGACTACATGGCCGAATACGGGGTGACGGAGCGCGACCTGGCGCACATCGCGGCGCAGGAGTACGCCAACGCGCGGCATAACCCGTGGGCGCAGATGAGGAAGCTGCGCATCACGGTGGAGGACGTGCTGCGCCTGGAAGGCATCAACCGCTACGTGATCGAGGGGCTGCCGCTGAAGACCTACGACTGCTCGCAGATCAGCGACGGCTATGCCGCGCTGATCGTGGCAACGGAGGAGGGGCTCAAGAAGCTGGGCGTGAAGCGGCAGGAGTGCGTCGAAGTGGCGGGCTACGCACAGGCCACCGATCCGCTGGGCCGGGCCGGGCGGGACGTGCTGCGGCCGGCGGGCGCGCGCCGGGCCATGGCGGCGGCCTACGCGATGGCGGGGCTGAAGCCGGCTGACGTGAACGTGGCCGAGATCCACGACTGTTTCACGGTGATGGGGGCGATCGGCACCGAAGTGATCGGGCAGGCGGCGGAGGGCCAGGGGGCGCGGTTCTGGGTGGAGGGCAAGGCGGCGCCAGGGGGCGTGTGCAGCATCAACACCTCGGGCGGCCTGATCGCCAAAGGCCATCCGGTGGGCGCGACGGGCATCGCGATGATCGGCTGGAGCGCGCTGCAACTGCTGGGCAAGGCCCCGGCGGAGGTGCAGGTGAAGGACGCGCGGGCGGCGGCCACGTTCAATATCGGCGGGCCGGTGTGCGCGTCGGTGTGCACAGTGCTGAAGCCGGCGGCGTGACGGGCGGCGGGTCAAACAAGCGATCCAACAGCATCACCGCAGAGCGGCGGAGCGGACGAGGGCGCGCGTTCCACAGGCGCTTTCCGTACCCGCAGGGCAGGTAGGCAGGTTGCATTCCGGGCGGGCGATCAGGCATCCTCTAAGGTTTCCTTGCCCGCGCGGGGCGCTGGAGTGGACAGGCCTATCCGATGAAGGTTCGCATCCTATATCACGATCATTGCTTCGACGGAGCGGCCGCGGCCGCTTTCTTCAGCCGCTTCTATATGGCCAGGTTCGATCCGCAAGCGGAGCTGGCGTATACGGGCATGGCGCACAAGCCCGACCAGTTGTTCGAGGACGGGCTGTTCGACGGGGACGTCAACGCGATCGTCGATTTCAAGTACTCCAGCAGTCCCAAGCTGACGTGGTGGTTCGACCATCACCAGAGCGCGTTCCTGAGTCCTGAGGACGCCGCGAACTACGAGCGGTTCAAGGACTCCAAGCGGTTCTACTTCGACCCCCACTCGCGCTCCTGCACGAGCTTCATCGCGCGGGTGGCGCGCCAGGTCTACGGCTGGGAAGCGCCCGAGCTGGGGGAGCTGGTGCGTTGGGCGGAGATCATCGACGGGGCGCTGTACGCGAGCGCGGCCGAAGCCGTGGCGATGCGGGAGCCGGCGATGAAACTGACGCTGGTGATCGAGGCCTCGAAAGGATCGGGGACGGTGCAGCAGATCATCCGCCGGATGCAGCACCAGAGCCTCCAGTCGATCATGGAGGAGGCCGAGATCCGGGCGCAGTTCGAACCGCTGCACGAGCGGCACCTGCAGTCGACGGAGATCATCCGGCGGGTGGCGCGGTGCGAGGCGGGGGTGATCGGGTTCGACGTGGCGGATTACGACCTGGAGGGGTACAACAAATTCATCCCGTACGCGCTATTCCCGGAGGCGACCTATAGTGTGTCGGTGAGCCTGGCGAGCTTCCGGACGAAAGTCTCGGTGGGGTCGAACCCGTGGGCGGCGGCGCCGCCGACACACAACCTGGCGACGATCTGCGAACGCTACGGCGGGGGCGGGCATCCGCGGGTGGGGGCGATCAGCTTCGGCCGGGATCAGTTGGAAGAAGCGCGGCGAGTGGCGCAGGAGATCGTGGCGGAGCTGCGGGGTTAACCCGGATGTTTCACCAACAATCGGCAGCGGCGCGCGATAGGGCCGCATCTACTTCGTTGCGACTCGGTCGCCGTCCTCGACGTAGGAGCCAAGTACGCCTGCGGGCGGCTCCCTTCGCGCGCCTTGTAGCTGCAACCCTCTCATCACGCCTCGCTGCGATCGTGGTGCAACATCCGGGTTGGAGGCCGTTGGGCGGCGCGATGGATTCCACAGGTGTTGAGGCCGGGCTTATTTAATCTGGCCGTCCGGATCGAAGGCGACGCGCGCGCCGCGGGGAAACTGGTGGTCCTGGATGAGCGCCGGTTTGGAGAGCCGGCAGGCGCGCAGCATGCCGCTTTCGTAGAATTGCGTGCTGGAGCCGCCGCCGAACACGTCTCCGGAGAAACTGCCACGACTGCAGGGCGCCGATTGAATTTCCTCGTCGGCGGCCAGCCAACACTCCTTCAATTTGCCGCTGGGGAAGAAGGCCGTGGTGAAGCCGTGGCCTTCGCCGCGGCAAGTGTGAGCAGCGATGCGCGTATCGTGGGGCAAGAAGACGAATGCGGGCTGGCCGGCGGGCGTGAGATGGATCCACGCTCCGGCGGGGACAGGGGCTTCGCCGAAGGGCGCACCGCGGGCAGTGCGGCAGGATTCCAGTTTGCCGTCGTCGTAAAACCAGGCGATACCCTTGGCACAGGGATAGCCCTGAATGTCCGACGGCTGATTGAGAGTTTTCTTATTCGTGTTGGGCCGCTGGTCGGCGCTCGCGGCGAGGCCGACGAGGCACAAACACATCGCCAGGCAAATGGGAAATCTGTGCATGGGCAAATTCCTCAGGAGTCCACTTCGATATATCGTCCCTCGGACTGAGAGTCAAGGGGTCGCGGCAGTGGTCCGGGCATCGAGCGGCGCGCGGGCGAATTCGCCATCCGGCGATATGTCCCGGCATAGCCCGGGCAGTTCCAGCAGGACCGGTCCGGCGGGACTGATTTTGAAGTGAGAGAAAGCTTAATCGGGGGCGACTGTGTTGTTTGACCGCCGAAATTTCGGCGTGCGTATAATGGGACTTCAGGGCCTGGAGTGTTCGTCCCGCTCGCCCTCCTCGGCCCACATTCAGCAGAACGGTCGTCCATGGAACAAATCGTTAGAACCCTGCAGGATATCCTTGTTCGAGCCATACCCACTATCCTCCTGGTGATCGCTCTGCACTGGTATTTGAAGAAGGTTCTGATCCAGCCCCTGGAGCGAGTGCTGGCGGAGCGCAGGAAGCGGACGGAAGGGGCGGTGGAGGCGGCCGAGAGCGCGGTGGCGCAGGCGGCGGGGAAGTTGGCGGCCTACGAGAAAGCGCTGGCGGAGGCGCGGGCCGGGATCTACGCCGGTCAGGAAGAGAACCGGCGGCGGCTGGGCGCCGAACAGGCCGCGACGGTGGAGGCGGCGCGCAGCAAAGCGGCGACGCATCTGGCCGGGGCGCGAGCCGAAATCGCGGCCGAGGCCGAGACGGCGCGGGCCGGACTGGCCGCGGAGAGCGACCGGCTGGCCGACCGGATTGCCGAAGCCGTGCTGGCGGGACGTAACTAAGATGCGCAAGTTCCTGCTGTTCCTTACTCTCGCCGGCGTGGCGCTGGGCGCGGAAAGGGGCGCTGCCGGTAAAGAGAACGACAACGAATTCCTGTTCGAGAAATGGGTGAATTTCGCGATTCTCGCCGGGGGCTTGGGCTACGTCACGGTGAAAGCGGGCGGGCCGGCGTTCCGGGCCCAAAAACTGGCAATCACCGAGCGAATGGAAGAGGGCGCCCGGCGGGCCGAAGCCGCGGCCGCAAAGGCGGCTGAAGTCGAGCGGCGCATGGCCGGTTTGCAGGCCGAGGTCGAGGTGCTGAAGGCCAAGGCGGAGGGCGAGATGCAGGCCGAAGCGGAACGGATCGGGGCGCGGACGGCGCAGATGATGGCCAAGATGGGGCAGGCGGCGGAACAGGAGATCGCGGCCGTCGCCAAAGCCGCGCAGCAGGAAGTGAAGGCCGCGGCGGCGCTGCTGGCGGTGGGCCTGGCGCGGCAGAAGGTGGCGGCGCGGATGGACGAGCCGACCGAAGCAGCGCTGCAGAAACGCTTCGTGCGGGACCTGGACAAACCGCAAAGCCTGAGCCGATAAGGAGAGCCGCGGAAGATGTCGCTCGCTGTCGCCAACCAGTACGCCAAGGCGTTGCTCGCGGTAGTGAGCAAGCCGGGCTCGACGCTCGGGCCGGAACAGGCGCTGGCGCAACTGGATGCCATCGAGGGGCTGATCCAGCGATCGCCCGAATTGAGGCTGGCGCTGCTTTCGCCGGCGATCCAGACGGCGCAGAAGACGAAGGCGATCGAGCGGCTGGGTAAAATGATGGGACTCGATCCGCGGATGAGGAATTTCCTGAACGTCGTGACGGCGCACCGGCGGGTTGTGCTGCTGAAGAGCATCCGGCAGGCGTTCCAGGCGCAACTGGATGAGCAGCTCGGGATCGTACGGGCGCAGGTGGCCTCGGCGCACGCCTTGAGTCAGGATCAGCGGACGGCGCTGGAGGCGAAGCTGGCGGGGATGGTGCAGAAGAAGAGCCCGCGCTACGCCTACGCGGTGGACGAGCGGCTGCTGGGCGGGTTGACGGTCAGGATCGGTTCGCGGGTGCTGGACGGTTCGGTGCGCGGGCGGCTGGAGTCGCTGCGGCGGCGGCTGGCGGTGGAAGCCTGAGGCGCGGGCGCGCCGGCGGCCGGGGAACAGGAAAGGGTTAAGGAAGAAGAGAGTTTATGGCCCTGATTCGTGCGGACGAGATAGCGCGGGTTCTGCGCGAGGAGATTGAAGGGTTCGACCAGGCGATCCAGGTGGCCGAGACGGGCTACGTGGCCGCGACCGGCGACGGCATCGCTCATATTCAGGGTCTCGACAAAGTGATGGCCGGCGAGCTGCTGTCGTTCCCGCACGGGATCTCGGGCATCGCGCTGAACCTCGACGAAGACGAGGTCGGGGCGGTGATTCTGGGCGAAGCGGACGAGATCAGCGAAGGCGACGAAGTGCGCCGCACGGGCCGCATCATGTCCGTGCCGGTGGGGCCGCGGCTGGTCGGGCGGGTGGTGAATCCGCTGGGCGAGCCGCTGGACGGCAAAGGGCCGATCGACAGCACGGACTTTCTGCCGATCGAGCGCATCGCTCCGGGCGTCATCGACCGCCGGCCGGTGAAGGAACCGCTGCAAACGGGCATCAAGGCGATCGACGCCATGATTCCGATCGGTCGGGGGCAGCGCGAGCTGATCATCGGCGACCGGCAGACGGGCAAGACGGCGATCGCGCTGGACACGATCATCCACCAGAAGGGCCAGGGGGTGATCTGCATCTATGTAGCGATCGGGCAGAAGCGCTCGACGGTGGCGCAGGTGGTGAAGACGCTGGAAGATTACGGCGCCATGGAGTACACGATCGTGGTGGCGGCGACGGCATCGGACCCGGCGCCGATGCAGTACATCGCGCCGTATTCGGGCTGCGCGATGGGCGAGTACTTCCGCGACAACAAGGGCCACGCACTGTGCATCTACGACGACCTTTCCAAGCACGCCGCGGCGTACCGCGAGATTTCGCTGCTGCTGCGGCGGCCGCCGGGGCGCGAGGCATACCCGGGCGACGTGTTTTACCTGCACAGCCGGCTGCTGGAGCGGGCGTCGAAGCTGAACGATAAGCACGGCGGCGGCTCGCTCACGGCATTGCCGTTCATCGAGACGCAGGCCGGCGACGTTTCGGCCTACATCCCGACCAATGTGATTTCGATCACGGACGGGCAGATTTACCTGCAGGCCGACATGTTCAACTCGAACATCCGGCCGGCGGTGGACGTGGGCCTGTCGGTGAGCCGCGTGGGCGGCAACGCGCAGGTGAAAGCGATGCGGCAGGTGGCCGGGTCGCTGCGGCTGGACCTGGCGCAATACCGCGCGCTGGCGGCGTTCGCGCAGTTCGGCTCGGACCTGGACAAGGCCTCGCAGGCGCAGATCAACCGCGGCCGGCGGCTGGTGGAGATTCTGAAGCAGGGCCAGTACCAGCCGGTGCCGGTGGAGAAGCAGGTGCTGATCATTTATGCCGGGACGAACGGGCATCTCGACGACCTGCCGGTGGAGCAGTGCCGGCCGTTCGAAGCCGAGCTGTACCGTTTCCTCGACAACGCCCACCAGGACGTGCTGGCGGAGATCCGCGAGAAGAAGATCCTGAGCGACGAGCTGAAGACGCGGATCGAGGCGCTGATGAAGGAGTTCAAGCAGCAGTTCGTCGCGGCCCACCCGGTGGCGAAGTAAGATGCCGCGAGATTCCATGCCGCGCGGCGCAGCGAGCGAGGCCGTATGCCCAGTCTGATTGATCTACGGCGGCGTGTGCGGTCGATCCGCAACACGCAACAGATCACCAAGGCGATGAAGATGGTGTCCGCGGCGCGGCTGCGGCGGGCCCAGGACCGGGTGATCAACTCGCGGCCGTATACGCGGATTTTCAACCAAATGCTGGCCGACGTTTCGGCCGCGGCGGCGGGCGACGAACGCGTGGCGGAGCAGCCGCTGCTGGCGGTGCGGGAAGAGAAGCGCATCCAGCTGATCCTGATCACGGCCGACCGCGGGCTGGCCGGGGCGTTCAACGCCAACCTGATCCGCGCGGCGCAACAGTTCATTGCGGACCACGCGGGCCAGCAGGTGGAGCTGGAGCTGATCGGGCGCAAGGGGCGCGACTATTTCGCGCGGCGCAAGGTGAGCATCAGCGGCGAGTTGACGGGCGTCAGCCAGACGGCGTCGCTGAAAGAGGCGCAACCGCTGGCGGAGAAGCTGATCCGGCGCTTTAGCGACGCCGAGATCGACTCGGTGTACCTGCTGTACAACGAATTCAAGAGCGTCCTGACGCAGCGCGTGACGCTCAAGAAGATTCTGCCGCTGACGGTTGCGCGGGCGGGCCAGGCGGCGACGGATTACATTTACGAACAGCCGCCGGCGGAGCTGCTCAGCCGGCTGCTGCCACGCTACGTGCTGCTGCAGATACTGGAGGCGTTTCTGGAGAACGCGGCGGCCGAGCACGCCGCGCGCATGACCGCCATGGACGCGGCCACCAATAACGCCAGCGATGTGATGAACAAGCTGACGCAGTACATCAACCGCGTGCGCCAGGCGAGCATCACGCGGGAGATTATCGAAGTCGTCAGCGGGGCGGCGGGAGCCGAGGATTAGCCGCGGACGCGAAGGAACCCAGGCAGACAGGTTGAAGGAAGAGAATCCCATGTCCACACCAACGCACGCAGTCGATGCCACGGCCGGAGCGATCGGCAAGGTGATTAAAGTCGCCGGACCGGCGGTCGACGTTCAGTTCGCGGCGCACCAGATTCCGTCCATTTACACGGCGGTGCGCATCAATAGCGAGGGCTTCGACGTGCCGGCGCCCGTCGACGTGACTATCGAGGTGATGCAGCACCTGGGTGAAGGCCGGGTGCGCGGGGTCGCGATGGAGCCCACCGACGGGATGGTGCGCGGGATGCAGGCCGTCAGCACGGGCGCGCCAATCACAGTGCCGGTGGGCAAGCAGACGCTGGGCCGGGTGCTGAACGTGCTGGGCCAGCCGGTGGATGAGATGGGGCCGGTGAACACCGAGCACCGGCTGCCGATCCATCGCCTGGCGCCGAGCTTCGACGAGCAGTCGACGACGCTGCAGATGTTCGAAACGGGGATCAAGGTGGTCGATCTGCTGGAGCCTTACGTGAGAGGCGGCAAGATCGGCCTGTTCGGCGGCGCCGGGGTAGGCAAGACGGTCATCATCATGGAGCTGATCAACAACATCGCCATGAAGCACGGCGGCGTGTCGGTGTTCGCCGGGGTGGGCGAGCGGACGCGCGAGGGCAACGACCTGTGGCTGGAGATGCAGGAGTCGGGCGTGCTGGACCCGAGCGACTGGACCAAATCGAAAGTGGCGTTGATTTACGGGCAGATGACCGAGCCGCCGGGGGCGCGCCTGCGGGTGGGCTTGACGGGCCTGACGGTCGCCGAGTACTTCCGCGACGAAGAGGGCCAGGACGTGCTGCTGTTCATCGACAACATCTTCCGATTCACGCAGGCCGGGTCGGAGGTATCGGCGCTGCTGGGGCGCATGCCGTCGGCGGTCGGCTACCAGCCCAACCTGGCGACGGAGATGGGCGAGCTGCAGGAGCGCATTACGTCGACGCGCAAGGGGTCGATCACGTCGGTGCAGGCGATCTACGTGCCGGCGGACGATTACACCGACCCGGCGCCGGCGACGACGTTCGCGCACCTGGACGCCACCACGAACCTGTCGCGCGACCTGGTGTCGATCGGGATCTACCCGGCGGTGGATCCGCTGGCTTCGACCTCGCGGATTCTCGATCCGCTGATCGTGGGTCAGGAACATTACGACACGGCGCAGAGGGTGAAGGGGATTCTGCAGCGCTACAAGGACCTGCAGGACATCATCGCGATTCTGGGCATCGACGAGCTGTCGGAAGACGACAAGATCACGGTGGCGCGGGCGCGCAAGATCCAGCGGTTCCTTTCGCAGCCGTTCCACGTGGCCGAGCAGTTCACGGGATTCAAGGGCAAGTACGTGAAGCTCGAGGACACCGTGCGCGGGTTCAAGGAGATTTGCGACGGCAAGCACGACGAGATCCCGGAGCAGGCGTTTTACATGCAGGGCACGATCGAGGAGGCGCTGGAGCGCGCCGAGCAGATCAAGAAAGCGAGCTAGTCATGGCCGGGACCATCGTGCTCGAAGTGGCGACGCCCGAGCGGCTGATGCTGAAGGAGCAGGTGAGCGAGGTGCAGGTGCCGGGCGCGGAGGGCGTGCTGGGCATTCTGCCCGAGCACGCGGCGTTGCTTTCCGAACTAGGGGCGGGTGCGCTGCGCTACACGCCCGCGGGCGGGCGCCCGCACTACCTGGCGGTGAGCGGCGGCTGGGTGGAGGTGAAGGATAATACCGTGCGCGTGCTGGCAGACACCGCCGAGCACGGCAACGACATCGACACGCGGCGCGCCCAGGAGGCGCTACAGCGCGCCAACCAGCGGCTCCTCAATCCCACCGGGGACGTCGATATCGCGCGCGCCCTGAACGCCCTGAAACGCGCCCAGGCGCGGTTGGAGGCATCGAAGTTCGCCGGCGGCGGGTAAGAGAAACAGCCGCGGCGGCATCTTCCCCGCACGCCGCTGTGAGAGAATAAAAAGTTCGGGCCGTGGCGCAGCCTGGCTAGCGCGCTTGCTTGGGGTGCAAGAGGTCCGGGGTTCAAATCCCCGCGGCCCGACCAGCTTTTTCAAAGACTTATAGCCTCCACCCTCCACCAACATCCCCGTTTGGAGTCCATTTGGAGTCCAAAAATGGACGCCAGGCACAGACACGCGGGCATTCGTGCCATTCATGTCTGACCTGATCGCGTCAAGTTGCTGGTTCTCGACGCTCAGGATGGAAGCAATTCATCGCGCGCACGACGCTGACTGATCGCCCAGCCTCTGCGCGGGCTCAAATTCCATTCCCCTACTCAGATTACTCACAATACTCAGAATTCACCGGCGGGGCCCATCTGACCTGTCAAGAGTAACCGGACCACGCCCAATTCGATTTGTCTGTTGACGAATGAAATCGGGAACCGATATTCAGGGGACGATAGGACCGCTTCGCGCGCAGCGTCGCGGCAGATGCAAACTATGACGACCTCACTCACGTCGACCGAGATCCAGTTCTGGCCGATCGACCGCCTGGTGTTTTATGCGCGCAACCCGCGCAAGAACGACGCCGCCGTGGACCGGATGTGCAGCAGCATCCGGGAGTTCGGGTTCAAGATTCCGGTGCTGGCGCGTAGCGACGGCGAAGTTGTCGACGGGCACTTGAGACTCAAAGCCGCGCGGAAGCTAGGATCGTGGCCTGGAGGCGACACGACCGCGATCCCCGTGATCCTGTGCGACGAGTGGACGCCGGCGCAGGTGAAGGCGTTCCGGTTACTGGTCAATCGGTCAGTGACGTGGGCCGGGTGGGACGAGGAGCTGCTCGCGCTCGAGTTGCAGGAGCTCAACGCGGCCGACTTCGATCTCAGCCTGACGGGTTTCGATCCGAAAGAGATCGATGACCTGCTGCTGGACGACGCGGACGACGATCGGGCGAATGCCACGCCTCCGGTCCCCGAGATCCCGGTGTCTCGGCTGGGCGACCTTTGGCTATGCGGGCCGCATCGCGTGCTGTGCGGGGATTCGACGAGCCCAGAGGTCGTGGCGCGGCTTCTCGAAGATCGCAAGCCGTTGCTGCTGGTCACCGATCCGCCGTACGGGATCGAGCTTGATTCGGAATGGCGCGACCGCGCCGGGTTGAATAGCGCTCCAGGCGCGAAGCGCACCGCGATTTCAAAGGCTGCTGCGAAAAAGCATCCACTGGCACCCGCAGAGCCCAGCTACATGCGGCACCGCACGGAGGGTCACACGGAGACGACCATCTCCGGGGACACGCGCGCCGATTGGTCGGAGGCTTTCGAGCTGGTGCCGAGCATTCAGGTCGCCTACGTCTGGCACGCCTCGGTCTTCACGCGCGAAGTGCTCAATGGGCTGCTGCGGATCGGGTTCCTGTATCCGCAGCAGATCATCTGGAATAAGGGCCGCACAGTGCTGACGCGCACGCACTACTGGTATCAGCATGAGCCGTGTTGGTACGTCCGCAAGAAGAACGCGCCGTGGTTTGGCAAGCCCGGCGAAAATGCGACGATCTGGGACTCGCCCTCGCCGAAGTTCATCATGGGTGGGTCAAACGAGGAAAAGTTCGACCACCCGACGCAGAAGCCAGTCGAGCTGATGCGGCGCCCAATCCTGAACCACACCAGGCGCGGTGAGCTGATCTACGAGCCGTTTCTCGGTTCGGGCACGACGCTCGCCGCCGCGGAACTGACCGAGCGCGTGTGCTGCGGCATGGAGCTGGATCCGAAGTACGTTGACGTGGTCGTGCAGCGGTGGCAGGGGCTGAGCGGCAAGCAAGCCCGGCTCGATGGCCATGGAGGAACGTTCGAGGAAGTCGCGGCGGAACGCCGGAGGGATGCGGCATGAATCGAACAATGCCGCCGGGAGATTGCGGCCATCGCAGCGCAGATCCGAGCCGGTCACCCGGACCTGCAAGGGCTGTGCCTGGCGCTCTCGGACTGGTCGGCGGAGCTGCGGATTCTGTTGGGCCAGCAATGAGAAAAGCCGCCGGAGCGAAATCCGGCGGCAGGAGGGAGCGAACTGGGCGGCGTTCAGGCGCTGACGGAGTAGCGGCGCCCGCCGTCCTCGGCTTTCGAGGAGACGACCTTCAGGCCCATCTTCTTGCCGACGGTGCCGGAGAGGAAGCCGCGCACGGAATGCGCCTGCCAGCCCGTCGCCGACATCAACTCCTCCGAGCTCACTCCGCCCGCGCGCCGCAGCAGGCTGAGCACGAGCGCCGTCTTGCTGCCGTCGCGGGAGCCTTTGGGCTGCGTGGCGGCTTTGGGCGCCTTCTCCGACCGGGTGGTCTTCCTGGTCGCCGGAGCTTTCGCCGGCGCGACGTCGGGCGTTTGTGGCGCAGCGGGCGTAGCCGTGGTGTCGGGCTGCTCGGCCGGGGCTTCGGGCTCAGCCGGCATCGACTGGCGCAGACCCTGAATGGCCTTCCAGATCCGGCCGACGGCCGTCTTGCGGTCCGTGAACTTCTTGAGAGGGCTTACCCCAGGAAGGCTGTTGTAGATCTCTACCAGCCGTGTTGCTGGCCAGTCGGCGGCGAGCCTCCCCAGGCCGGATTCGTTGCGGAAGCGCTCCGCGTTGGGCACTGCTTCGGCTTCCGGCGCCGTCGCGTGGGCCATGATGTTGTCGGTTTCGTTATCAATCGTAAAAGTGATCATCGTAAGCGTCCTTCTGCGGTAGTTACCGCAGTGATCACATCCATCCCTCACGTCGCGGACACAAGCAAGCAAATAGCGCCGGGGAGCGGCCTGGGCGATGGAACGGCGATGAGGCCCAGACTGGCCAGCTAATCGCAGGTGAACCCAGATGAAGGGCCACGGCAGCAAATTCAGCCACAAGATGGAGCAGGCGGTGGTCGCGCTGCTGACGCAGCGCAACATCGAAGAGGCGGCCCGCTCCGTCGGCATCTCGGGGCCCACGCTCTTGCGATGGCAGAAACTGCCGGAGTTTCAGACCGCCTACCGCGAAGCCCGGCGCGCTGCGTATGGCCAAGCTGTCTCGCGCTTGCATCAGGCCAGCGGCGCCGCCGTCTCCACGCTGCTCAAAGTGATGGTGGAGCCCGGTACGCCGGCGTCGGCGCGCATCCGTGCAGCCGAATGCGTGCTGGATCACACCAAGCAGGCGATCGAACTCGAAGATGTCGAGGCGCGGGTAGCGGCATTGGAGCAGGCCGCGGAAATCAAGAAACCGGGATGGCGGCAATGAGGTCCCGTCTCACGTCGCGACTCGTGCGGCTGGAACGGGCCGAGGCGGTATCCCGCTGGTCGGTCAGGATCCGGTGCGGTCACGTCAAACGGCTGCCGCGCGAGTACACCGGCGAGCGGCACCTCGTGGTTGTGAAGCAGCTTCCGCCCAACTCTTACGGCCTGGAACTGGTTGAATTTGAAGAGCGG
>JBKQPG010000028.1:0-234018 GCA_052145115.1 Bryobacteraceae bacterium | reverse complement strand
CCGCAGCCACCCCCTCACTGCCGGGCCCACCGGCTGGTCACACCTTCTTCCAGGCGAACATATCATTAAGAAACCGCCCCGGCGCCTCCAGGCGGCACTGTCGTGTTGAAATGTCGCGTTTGGCCTCCTGCCAGGCCGCTTCCTGACTGTAAACAATAGACTTACCATCCACGACAGCCTGTCGCGTTTTCACCCCCGAATTCGACACTTGTGTCGAAAAGTGTCGAATTTGGCCCCTCGCCGTGCTTAATCTTACCTTCGCCCCACCCCCGAAAACGCTTGACACAGTCCCCTATCCTATTGATAGGGATTGACTTATGCGACTCCGGCCCGTTCGGCCTTCCGGCGCGTTCCTGCCGTCCTGCGTTCTTTGACAATCGCACATCAAATACGCCGAACTATCTCCGGATAGCCACTTCAAGCAAATGAATCTAAAGGCCAAACTCGACATTTGGCTTTGTTCCTCCATTTTTTGTTTTTTGCATCTGCGGCCGCCCGTCCGGCGACCGGTCCACAACGGATGTTAGGATCTTGAATGAGGTCCTTCTAACTACCATGGCCAAACTCTCTATCCGCGATCTTGATCTCACAGGCAAGCGCGTTTTCATGCGCGTCGACTTCAACGTTCCGCTGGCTCCCGGCGGCCAGGAAATCACCTCCGACAAGCGCATCAAGGCTTCGCTGCCGTCCATCAAATACGCCCTCGAGCATGGCGCCGGGCTGGTGCTGGCGAGCCACCTCGGCCGCCCCAAGGGCAAGCCGAATCCCGAGATGAGCCTCAAGCCCGTGGCCGCGCGGCTGAGCGAGCTGTTGGGCAAGCCGGTGGCCTTCGCGCCGGACTGCGTCGGAGCCGAAGTCGAGAAGATGCTGCCCGCGCCGGGCCAGGTGCTGCTGCTCGAGAACCTGCGCTACCACGCCGCGGAAGAGAAGAACGATCCCGAATTCTCGCAGCAACTGGCGCGGCTGGGCGACCTCTACGTCAACGACGCCTTCGGCACGGCGCATCGCGCGCACGCCTCCACGGTCGGCATCATCGAGTTCCTGAAACCCGCCGCCGCGGGCCTGCTGATGGAGAAGGAACTCACTTACCTCGAGAAGTGCACGCACAATCCGGCCCATCCTTGCATCGGGATTCTGGGTGGCGCGAAGGTCTCGGACAAGATCGAGGTGATCGAGAACCTGCTGAAGTTCGTCGACCGGTTGCTGATCGGCGGCGCCATGGCCTACACCTTCATGAAGGCCCAGGGCAAGCCGACCGGCAAGTCGCTGGTGGAGGAGGACAAGGTCGACCTGGCGAAGTCGATTCTGGCGCATGCCGGCGATAAGCTGATGCTGCCGGTGGATCACGTGGTGGCGGCGGAGTTCGCCGAGAACGCGCCCAACGAAGTGGTCGAAGTGATCCCCGACGGCCAGATGGGCATGGACATCGGCCCCAAGACCTGCGCGGCATTCACCGAGGTGCTGAAGACCGCCAAGACGATCATCTGGAACGGCCCGATGGGCGTCTTCGAGAAGAAGCCTTTCGATGCGGGCACGGTCGCGATCGCCAGGGCGGTGGCCGATAGCGGCGCGCTGTCGGTGGTGGGCGGCGGCGACTCCGAAAAGGCCGTCAAGAACGCCGGCGTGGCCGACAAGATCAGCCACATCTCGACCGGCGGCGGCGCGTCGCTCGAGTACCTGTCCGGCATTACGCTGCCGGGCGTGGCGGCGCTGACCGACAAGTAAGCCGCGCGGGAGCGCCGCTTAGTGCAGGCCGGTCATGGCGAGCAGGCCCACCTGGACCGCGGCGCCGAGAAGCCAGTAAATGGCCGCAACGAGGATGCAGGTGCCGCGCTTGGCGCCGGTGACCTTTTCGACCAGAATCACGAGCAGCACGAAGTACCAGACTTCAAAGATCTGGATCTGGGTGAGGATGTTGAACAGCAGCTTGTTGCTGGTCACGAACATCGCCGGCCCGATGGTCCAAATCAGGTCCATCATGTTGTTGACTGAGTCCACGCCCCGCAGGCTGACGATCACGTAAGTCAGGATTTGGGATGGCACCAGCACCAGCTTGGCGAACATCAGGCCGGTGAAGAGCAGCATGAACTTGCCCTTAGCGGTAAACATAGTGGCCAGGCCGGTGAGAACGCCGGCGCCGATCAGGACCGCAATCGCATATCCGATCGGCTGCCAGATCAGGCTCCAGCCCACGGCGGGCTTGGCGGCGCTGTCACGGAGCGCTTGCGCCATCTGGGGTGACATATCGTCGGTGATCATGCCCAGTACGGCGCGCGCAGAGTAGGGGTGCAAGACGATCTGTATGACCACGGCGACGAGCACGCCGATGGCCAGGGGCAGGAGCCAGCCCCATTTCGGCATGCCGGCGAGCCCTGCGAACAGGCGGCCGGGGTTGATGAAAACGTCGATCAGGCCCATGACCGGGGAAACCGGTTCGGGTGCGGGGGCAGCGGCGGAGGGTTGGGTAGCCATGAGAGTTCCTTGAATTGTACCCGTGTGGCAACCCGGCCGCAATGGTGCACCGGGGGGAACCGGCGCGGCGCGTGGACGCGGCGGAGGGTCAGGTAGACTGAAAAGTCAGACACGCCGTGAGCTGACGTCTCCGGCGCGCACAGAATGCGGCACTACCTGACCCAGTTGCTCGACGCAATGCCGCGGCTCTCAATCCGCGATGTGATCGATATTCTGCTGGTCGCACTGCTGATCTACCAGTCGGCGATGATCATCCGCGGCCGCCGCGCGGCGCGCATCATCCTGGGGCTGGGGACCGTGGTGGCGGCCTACGTCGTGGCCGTGCTGACGGGCCTGGAAATGGTGCGCGCGGTGCTGGAGGCGATCGCGCCGTACACGGCCTTCGCGCTGATCGTCATGTTCCAGAGCGAACTCAGGCGGATGCTGGCGCGGCTGGGCGAACGGCCCTGGATGAGCGTGGAGCGCCGCTTCCAGACGCGCGAGGTGGGCGACGAGATCATGCTGGCGGCGGGCCACCTGGCGCAGCACTCGGTGGGGGCGCTGATCGTTCTCGAAGGCGACATCGGCCTGCGTTCGTTCATCGAAAGCGGAGTCGCGCTCGACGCCCGGGTAACCCGCGACCTGCTGCTGGCGATTTTCCAGCCCGGCGGCGCGCTGCACGACGGCGCCGTGATCGTGCAGAACGACCGGATCGCCGCCGCGGCGTGTTTCCTGCCGCTGACCATGAATCCGCAGTTATCGAGCAAACTGGGCACGCGCCACCGCGCGGCCATCGGAGTGACGGAAGAGAGCGACTGCCTGGCGGTGGTGGTGAGCGAGGAGCGGGGCGCGATTTCACTCGCTTCCGGAGGCGAGATCGAGCTTGATGTTTCGATGGAACGCCTGGCGGAGCGGCTGAAGCATCCGTTTGCGCAGAGGGGCCGCATCGCACCGGCCGAATCACGGGCGCAAGAGGCGGCGGAAGCGCCGGAGGTGCGGCCGTGAGGCGCCTGCTGTTCGGCAATCTGGGGTGGAAGCTGGCGGCGCTGGCCGCCTCGTGCCTGCTGTGGATCGCGATTAACGGGGCCAACGACCGGACGGCGTCGGTGAGCGTTCCGGTGCAGTACCGCAACATTCCAACGGATCTCGATATCAGCAACGATATGGCCGAACACGCGCACCTGATTCTGCGCGGTCCGTCGCCGCTGCTGACGCGCTTCGCGGGCAACCCCGCGCCGGTGGTTCTGGATTTGAGCGAGGCCCACGGGCCGGGCGAGAAGACGTTCTCGATTACGGCCGACAACGTCCGTTTGCCGGGCGGAGTGAGGCTGGAGAAGGCCGAACCAGGGCAGATCCGGCTGCGGCTGGAACCGCCGCTGCGGAAGGACGTCGTGGTGCGTGTGAGACTGGCAAACGTGCCCCCTGGAATGCGGGCGGTGGTGGAGGAGATCGCGCCGCCGATGCTGACCATCACGGGGCCAGAGAGCCAGGTCCGCCCGATCGACGTGGTGGACGCCGATCCGATTGACGTGCGAGCGCTGGACAAGAGCGGGCGCGCGCGGACCGTGGCTTACATCAGCAACCCGCGCGTCAGCTTCCCGGCGGCGTCCGACGTTGCGGTGCGCATCAGCCTGGCGCCGATTTCCAAGCACTAGGGATTCATGGCCAAGCAACTGTTCGGGACCGACGGCATCCGCGGGGTCGCCGGGGAGTATCCTCTGGATGCGGCCACGGTGTATGCGTTCGGGCGGGCGCTGGGCGAATGGGCAGGCGCGGCGGCGCAGAAACGGGGACACGATTCGGCGCGCGTGGTGATCGGCATGGACACACGGGAGTCCGGTCCGGGACTCGCTTCGACGGTCGCCGCGGGACTACGGCGCAGCGGCTCGATTCCGGTGTTCGCGGGGCTGACGACGACGCCCGGCGTGGCGCACCTGACGAAGGTCGAGGACTTCATCGCGGGCGTCATGATCTCGGCGTCGCACAATCCGTATCACGATAATGGGCTGAAAGTTTTCGACCATTCGGGCTTCAAACTGCCGGACGAGATCGAGCACGGGATCGAACAGCGCATATTCGCGACGGCCAACGGCGGAGGCGAGCCGGGCGCGGAGAGCGTGGAGCCGGACGCGAGCCTGGACAGGCACTACATCGAGCACCTGGCCTCCACTTTCGGGGCGAGCCTGAAGGGACGCCGGATCGTGCTGGACTGCGCCAACGGCTCGGCCTCCTACCTCGGCCCGGAGCTGTTCGCGATGCTGGGCGCGGAGGTGGTGGCGATCGCGTGCCGGCCGGACGGCCGCAATATCAACCTGAACTGCGGCGCGCTGCACGTCGAGCCGCTGAGGGCGGCGGTGCTGGCGCAGGGCGCGGATTACGGCGCGGCGTTCGATGGAGACGCCGACCGGTGCATGATGATCTCGCAGCGGGGCAAGCTGATCGACGGCGACCATGCAATGCTGATCGCCGGCCGGGCGCTGCACGCGCAGGGACGGCTGCGGGGCGACACGAACGAGCCCGTCATCGTGGCCACGGTGATGTCGAACCTGGGCCTGGAGCGGGCGCTGGCGGGCGACGGGATCCGGCTGCGGCGAACGGCAGTTGGCGACAAGTACGTTTTGGAAGAGATGCTGCGCCGCAACCTGCCGCTGGGCGGCGAGCAGAGCGGCCACGTGATCTTCCGCGAGTTCGCGACGACGGGCGACGGACTGCTGACGGCGCTGCGGGTGATTGAGCAGTCAGAGGCGACAGGGCGCAGCCTGGACGAACTCACGGCCGATTTTCACATCTATCCGCAGAGGCTGGTAAACGTGCGGTTCAAGGTGAAGCGGCCGCTGGAAGCGCTGGCGGAAGTGCAGTCGGAGATTCGGGCGACGGAGGAAGAGTTCGGCGACGCGGGGCGCGTGCTGGTACGGTTCTCAGGGACCGAGCCGCTGGCCCGCGTGATGGTGGAAGGCCCGTCGGAAGAGCGCGTGGATTTCCGCGTCCAACGGATCGCCAGCGCCATCGTGACGGCTTTGAGCGCGTGAAGGAGGTTTTCCCATGAGGACTCTGGCAGTCGTTGTGTTGGTGATCGCAACGTGTATGGCGCTGGGGGCGCAATTACCACCGGGCACCAGGCCACCGGGCGAGGACTGGGTTCAGGTTTTCAATGGCAAGGACCTGACGGGGTGGCATAACGTGGGCGTGGAGCAGTGGACCGTGGAGCAGGACGGCGCGGTGAGGGGCAAGGCCGTCACCAAGAATTACGGGTATCTCGAAACCGTGAAATACTACCGGGATTTTCAACTGGCGTTGAGATTCCGGTGCGTGGAGATGGGCAATAGCGGAGTGTACTACCACACCAGGTTCAAGCCCGGCACGGTGGACGTCTCACAGGGCGGGCAGTTCGAAATCGACTGCAACATCAATCGCCACACCGGCGGGGTGTACGACGCGGTGGTGGGCTGGCTGGTGTGGCCGGCGCCGGAGAACGAGACCGTGGTGCGCCCGAAAGAGTGGAACGAATACCTGTTGATCGTGGACGGGAACCGGTACATCTGCCGGCTGAACGGCGTGACGATGGTGGACTACACCGATCCGAACGCGCATTTTGACAACGGGACGATCGCGCTGCAACTGCATTCGGGCGGCACCGCCGAAATGCTGTTCCGCGATATCTGGATCCGCGAGCTCACGCGGCGCTGAAGGGGGCTGGACCTGGAGTTCCGCCCCACCTAGCCGGCGGCCGCGGGCAGCGGGTGCGGCGAATCATCGCCGGGCGTGAAATCGTAACCCTCCCAGCGCGCGACGACCGCGGTCGCGAGACAGTTGCCCAGGACGTTGACGGAAGTCCGCGCCATATCCATCAGCGTGTCGATGCCGAGCAGCACGAAGATGCCCTCGGAGGGGAGATTGAAGCTGGCCAGGGTGCCCGCCAGGATGACCAGCGCGGCGCGAGGCACGCCCGCCACTCCTTTGCTCGCGAGCATCAGCGTCAGCATCATCATGAGCTGCTGCGACCAGGCCAGATGCAGACCCGCGGCCTGGGCGACGAAGACGCTGGCGAGGGAGAGATAGAGCGTCGTGCCATCCAGGTTGAAGCTATAGCCGGTGGGCAGTACGAAGCTTACGATGTGCCTGGGCACGCCGAAGCGTTCCATATTCTGCATGGCAGTGGGAAACGCGGCTTCACTGGAAGCCGTGGAAAAGGCCAGGAGGAAGGGGTCCCGGACGGCGCGGAAGAAGCGTGCGAGCGGGATGCGGAGGATCAGGATGACGGCGCCGAGCACGAATACGACGAAGACGACCAGCGAGGCGTAGAGGGTCAGGATCAGTTTGCCGAGTCCGACCAGCACGCCGAGTCCTTTGGCGCCGACGGTGGCGGCCATGGCCGCCCCGACGCCGAGGGGCGCAAGGTACATCACGTACTTCGTGTACTCGAACATCACCTCCCCGAGCGAGCGGCAGAAATCGACGACGGGACGGGCCCGGTCGCCGATGGCGATGCAGGCGGAACCGAAGATGAAGCAGAAGACGACCAACTGCAGCACTTCGCCGCGAGCCATGGCATCGATGACGCTGGCGGGGAAGGTGTGTTCCACGACGCCCTCCAGCGTGGCGCGGGCGGGCGGCGACGCGGCGGCGCCGGCCGTGGCGATGGCGATCCCCTGGCCGGGCCGGACGAGGTTCACGGCTGCGAGGCCGACAGCCAAGGCGAAGGTGGTGACGATCTCGAAGTAGACGATGGCCTTCACGCCGATGCGGCCCATGGCGCGGGCGCTGCCGGAGCCGGCGATGCCGTAAACGAGAGTCGCGAACAACAGCGGGGCGATGATCGACCGGATGAGACGGAGGAAGATGGTGCTGACGAGAGACAGGCCGCGCGCCGTTTCGGGGAAGAAGTGCCCGACGGCAATGCCGGCGACCATGGCGATGAAAATCCAGGCCGTCAGCGAGGGCCTCTTCAACGCTCACCCCACTTGAGCTTCTGGAGCAGCACATCGAAGAACAGCATGCGGGGCGGACGGATCAGGCTGACGAATTTTTGAGAGCTGCGGCAGACGACGCGATCCTGGTCCTTGAGCGGCTGGCCCACCTGGCCGTCGATGGTCAGGTAGGCATCTTCCTGACCGGCGAGATTGATCATCTGGATGACGCTGGAATCGGAAACCAGGACGGGCCGGTTGGTGAGGGTGTGGGGGCAGATGGGCGTAATGCACAGAGCGCCCACGGAGGGGAACACGATGGGGCCGCCGGCGGAGAGCGAATAGGCGGTGGATCCGGTCGGCGTCGAGATGATCAACCCGTCGGCCCGATAGCGGCAGACGAAGTGGGCGTCGACATTGCAAACGATGTCGATCATGCGCGCGATCTGGCCCTTGGTGATGACGACGTCATTGAGCGCGTCGTAGCGGGCAGAGGTTTCCCCGGCGCGCTGGACCTCGCAGGCGAGCATGCGGCGGCGGGCGATGCGATGCTCATTGCGGAGGGCGCGCTCGAGTTCGGGATACAGCTCCTCGACGGTGATGGCGGTGAGGAAGCCGAGGCCGCCGAGGTTCACCGCGAACAGCGGGATGTCGCGTCCGGCGATGGCGCGCGCGGCGGCGAGGAGCGTGCCGTCGCCGCCGAGGACGATCACGAGCTCGCAGCCCTCGGCCACCACGGAACGATCCAACCCTTCGGCGCCCACATATTCGGCGGCGACAGTATCGAGGCGGACCTTGATGTCGCGCGCGCCGAGCCATTGAATCAGGCCCGGCAGCAGCTCGGTGTTCTGCTGGACCTCAGGCTTGGCGATGATCCCGACAGTGCCGATCAGTTGCATACAGCAGAAATTCCTTATTGCCTTCGGCGCCGGGCAGCGGACTCTCCATGAGCTGGGTCCGGAACCCGAGCATACGGGCCGCGTCTTCCACCTTACGGCAAACCGAGGCGTGCAGCGCCGGCTCGCGCACGATGCCGCCCCGTCCGACCTGAGCGCGGCCGACCTCGAACTGCGGCTTGACGAGGATAACGAGCTCGCCAGCGGACTCGAGCAGCGGAGGAAGCACCGGGAGAATGAGTGTAACAGAGATGAAGCTGACGTCGCAGACGGCGAGACGCACGGGTTCGCCCAAGACGGCCGGTTCGAGGTAGCGGGCGTTTACACCCTCGTGCAGGACGACGCGCGGATCGGTGCGCAGCTTCCAATGCAACTGGCCGGCGCCGACGTCGACGCAGTGCACGCGGGCGGCGCCGCGCTGCAGCAGGCAGTCGGTGAAACCGCCGGTCGATGAGCCGATATCGGCGCACACGCAGCCGGTGACATCGATGGTCCAGCGATCGAGAGCAGCGGCCAGCTTGTAGCCGCCGCGGCTGACCCAGGGCATGCGGGCGAGGATCTCGACGCTGGCGGTGGTGTCGACGGCGGCGCCGGCCTTGTCGACCTTTTGACCGTTGACCAGGACCTGGCCGGCGAGCAGGAGGGCCTGGGCCTTCTCGCGCGACTCGACCAGATTGCGTTCGACGAGCAGTTGATCGATGCGCTGACGGCCGGCCTTCATGCCGTGCGCTCGACGATCAGGCCGGCCAGTTCGCGCAGGCGCTGGGCCGGCTCCCCCAGACCTTGGAGCGCTTCCTGGGCGTTCTGCCGCTCCTGTTCGGCCATGCGGCGCGATTGGTCGAGGCCGTAGACGGCGGGGAAGGTGATCTTGTGCTGCGCGGCGTCCTTGCCAGCCGTCTTGCCGAGCGCCTCGGAGGATTGCACGACATCGAGGATGTCGTCGACGATCTGGAAGGCCAAGCCGATGTGTGCGCCATAGCGCGAGAGGGCGTCGAGTTGTTCCTCGGAGGCGTGAGCGAAAATCGCGCCCATGCGGACGCTGGATTTGAGCAACGCGCCGGTCTTGGCGCGATGGATGCGCTCCAGCAACTGGGGCGTGGGCGCTTGATGTTCGCCTTCCAGATCGTGCACCTGACCGGCGATCATGCCGCCGACGGCGCCGGAGGCGCAAGCCAGCTCCTCGACCAGGCGCGCAGTGCCGTGACGGGCGGCGACCTCAAACGCGAAAGTGAGCAGCGCATCGCCGGCGAGAATGGCCATGGCTTCGCCGAAGACCTTGTGGCTGGTGGGCCGGCCGCGGCGCAAGTCGTCGTTGTCGAGGGCGGGCAGATCGTCGTGGATCAGCGAATAGGTGTGGATGAACTCGAGCGAACAGGCGATGGAGACGGCGCCGGGAAGATCGTGGCCGGCGACGGCGCGGGCGCTCTCCAGGCACAGGACCGGCCGAATGCGCTTGCCACCGGCGAAGACGCTGTAGCGCATCGCCTGGTGGATGGTTTCCGGAGGGAGCGCGGCGGGCGGCAGAAGCCGGTCGAGCTCCGCGTCGATGAGCCGGACGCGATCGGCAAGGTACTCCTGGATGGTCATCTTTTCCACCGGCAAGGGCTGCGTTTCCACGGGCTACTCCTCACCAGCGGGGGTGTCATCCAGGGGTTTGGCGACGACGCTGCCGGCGCGTTTGGAGAGAATCTCGACGCGGTGTTCGGCTTCCTCGAGCTGCTTGCGGCAGCCTTCGCTGAGTGCCGTTCCCTCCTCGAAGAGCTTGAGCGCCTCTTCGAGCGGCAGTTCGCTCTCCTCCAGCCGCTTGACGATGCCTTCGAGGCGGTCGAGATTCTGCTCAAACGTGGGGGCGTCGGGCGCCCCGGAGCCGGAATGTGGTCGGCGCGACATTGTTGTCTTATTTTATCCCGGGGCCGATTGCCACTAGCGTACGCCGCCCATGAGACGCGTCACAGGGCGGACGACCAGGAACAGAGCGATGCCCGCCAGGATGCTGGCAGAGGCCGCAATGCCAAACAGGACCGGCACCGGCAGCGCGCCGTAGAAGGACGTGAGGCGCGCGCCGAGGTAGTCGCCGATGGAGATGGAGATGAACCAGACGCCCATCATGAAGCTGCCGACACGCGCGGGGGCGAGCTTGGTGATGGCGCTGAGTCCGACCGGGCTCAGGCACAGCTCGCCGATGGTATGGAGCAGGTAGGTGACCACCAGGAACAGCGGCGAGACCCTGGCGCCGTGAGCGCTGAGAAGCGCGCCGAAGACCAGTACCACGAAACCGAGGCCGACGAAGAGGAGCCCCAGGGCGAACTTGGCGGGGCTGGACGGTTGGCGGTTGCCGAGACGGACCCACAGCCAGGCGAGCAGCGGGGCAAGGGCGACGATGAACAGCGAATTCAGCGACTGATACCAACTGGCGGGGAAGTTGAAGTGCAGGACGACGTTGTTGGAGCTGCGTTCGGCGAAGAGGCTCAAGGATGAGCCGGCCTGTTCGTAAGCCGCCCAGAAAATGGACGCCGCAACGAAGAGGACCAGGATGGCGCCGAGGCGTTTGCGTTCGACCGGGGTCCAGTCGCCGCCCAGGAGCATCCAGGCGAAAAGAGCCACGACAATGGCCAGCAGCACGACACCGGCGGCGTTGACCAGCAGGACCGGCGTAAGCGGCAGAAGGCCGGTGAGATGGACGAACGCCAAGGCGCATCCGATGGCGACGACGCCGAGGAGGGCGTTGCGCAGCAGCCGGCGCTGGGAGGCCGCTTGCGCGAAATTAGCGGCGGGGACGGGATGGAGCCCGGCATCGGCGAGGTGACGGCGGCCGAGCCAGTATTGGATGACGCCGAAGCTCATGCCCAAGCCGGATAGGGCAAAACCGAGGTGCCAGTTGATGCGCTGCCCCACGTAACCACAGATCAGCGGAGCAATGGTGGCGCCGAGGTTGATGCCCATGTAGAAGATGGAGAAGCCGGCGTCGCGGCGCGGGTCAGCGGGCGAATAGAGCTGGCCGACGATGGTGCTGATGTTGGGCTTGAGCAGACCCGTTCCACAGACCACGACGCACAGGCCGGCATAGAAGATGCGGACGTCGGGCGCGGCGAGCAGCAGGTATCCGAGGGCGATCAGAATGCCGCCGTAGAGCACCGCCTTGCGCTGGCCCAAGAAGCAGTCGGCGAGCCATCCGCCGGGCAGGCTGACCATATAGACCGAGGCCGTGTAGAGACCATAGATGGAGCCCGCGGTCATGACGTCCATGCCGAGGCCGCCGGTGGAGGCCGGGGCGACCATGAACAGGATCAGCAGGGCGCGCATGCCGTAGTAGCCGAAACGCTCCCAGAGTTCGGTGAAGAATAGAGTGGAAAGGCCGACCGGATGGCCGAAAAAGCGGGTGTCCTGTGGCCGGATCATGAGTAAACCATCGAGTCTACAGGATCGGCCGGGCGCTTGCGATTGCGCCGAAGCTAGCGCGCCAGCCAGCCGCCGTCGATGACGATGTCGGTGCCGGTGATGAACGAAGCCTCCTCGGAGCACAGGAAGCGGGCCAGTGTGCCGATGTCTTCCACGCGGCCCCAGCGCCCGACAGGAATGCTTTGCAGGAACTGGGCGTTTTTGGCGGGGTCGTTGACCACCGCCGTGTTCATCTCGGTGGCAAAGGGGCCGGGACTGATGCCGACGACCGTGATGCCCTCCGGGGCGAGCTCGAGGGCGAGGGCGCGAGTCAGGCCCAGCAGCCCGGCCTTTGAAGACGAGTAGGCGATGCGCTCGGGCAGCGAGACGTGGCTCATGATGGACGTCATGTTGAGGATGCGGCCGTAACCGGTGCCCTGCATGTGGGGAACGAAGCTGCGGCACATCAGAAACGCGCCGGTAAGGTTCGTGTCGAGGACGTAGCGCCATTCCTGGTAGGTGAAATCGGTGACCCGCTTGCGCAGGTTGACGCCGGCGTTGTTGATGAGGATCTGCGCGCGTCCGAACCGCTGGCGGACCTGGGCTTCCAGATCGAGCACTTCGGCCTCGGATGTGACGTCGACGCGGTAGCATTCCGCCTCTGCGCCGGTTTCGCGCACCGCAGCGGCGACCTCGGCGAGCTTCGCTTCGTCGCGCGCCACCAGCGCCAGGCGCACGCCCGACTCGGCCAGCGCCAGCGCCATGGCCCGCCCCAGGCCGCGGCTGGCGCCGGTGATCACCGCGATCTTGCCTTTGAGAAAATCACTCATTTCCATCTGGTCCTGAGACGAACTTTATCAGGCCGCGCCAGGCGGGCGTTCACGGAGATACATAGAAAACCTAAATCGCCGCAGAATGCACGAAGGGCGATCGAGCCTGGCCGGCTGGATCGCCCTTCTCAACAAGAACTCGAACCGTGAGGGGTTCAGGACTCCGGTCAGTCCATGTCCCGGGACCGCTTTTTGCGATTCCGTTTGCGCGCCAAAGCAGCTTTTACGCGCTTGCGCTCGCCGGGCTTCATGTAGTGGGAGTGCTTCTTGATCTCCTTGATGATGTCCTCCTGCTGGACCTTGCGCTTGAAGCGACGCAATGCGCTTTCAAGGGTTTCCCCCTCCTGGACGACGACTTCCGCCATTTGCACTCACCTCCTTCCGGCGTGGGATCGGACAAACGAACAACCTCCATCATAGCGCGGCGGCGGGGGGCTCACTCCAGCGGCGCCTGGCCGACGATCTGGATGCCGAAGCCCTCCAGGCCGACCACGCGGCGGGGATGATTGGTGAGCAGCCGGATTTGGGTGAGCCCCAGATCGGAGAGGATCTGTGCGCCGATGCCGGTTTCATGTTGCAACAGGCGCTGCCCGGCGGGGGAGGCGTAGTGCATGTGCTCGCGGGTGTGGGAAAGAAGGCGCGGCAGGCCGCCCTCGGTTTCAGGATCTCCCTGGCGCACGCCGGAGCCGCTCTGGTGCAGGTAGACCAGCACGCCCGCGCCTTCTTCCACGATGCGCTCCATGGCCCGGCGCAGAATCGCGCGGCAATCGCATTCGGTGGAACCGAATACATCCCCGAAGGTGCAGCGGGCGTGCATGCGAACGAGGGCAACTTCCCGCTCGGAGGGAGAGCCGTAAACCAGCGCGACGTGCGTTTCGGGATCGATGGAGCTGCGATAGGAGTAAATGCGGAACTCGCCGAGATCGGTTTGGAGCACGCCTTCGGCGGAACGCTGGACGATGCGCTCGTGCTTCATGCGATAGCGGATGAGGTCGGCCACGGAGATCATCTTCAGGCCGTGGTGCAGGCAAAAGGCCTTCAATTCGGGCGCGCGGGCCATGGTGCCGTCCTCGTTCATGACCTCGCAGATGACGCCGCCGGGCCGCAGTCCCGCCAGGCGCGCCAGGTCGACCGCGGCCTCCGTCTGGCCGGTGCGCACGAGCACGCCGCCGCGGCGGGCGCGAATGGGGAAAACGTGTCCCGGCCGGGCCAGATCCCCGGGGCGCGAATCGGGATGGATCGCCACCTGGACGGTGCGGGCCCGGTCGGCGGCGGAGATGCCGGTGGTCACGCCCTCGGCCGCGTCGATGGCTTCACAGAAGGCGGTGCCGAACTGGGAGGTATTGTGGCGGGTCATCAAGGGCAACTGGAGCTGATCGCAGATCTCGGGCGCGAGGGCCAGGCAGATCAGGCCGCGCCCGTTCAGCGCCATGAAATTGATGCCCTCGGGCGTGACGAATTCGGCGGCCACTGTGAGATCGCCTTCGTTCTCGCGATCCTCGTCGTCGACGACAACCACCATCCGGCCCTGCCGGAACTCGGCAAGTGCCTCTTCAATGGAAGAAAATGGCATTCCTGGCTCTAATGTTCCATGATGGGTCCCGCGCCGTCCAGTCGGCGGGAGCCGATGGCGCGGGCCGCGGAAGGCCTTATGGTATTCTGATGAACGAACCATCCTGCCTCGCGGAGAGGTGGCTGAGTGGTCGAAAGCAGCGGTTTGCTAAACCGTCGTAGGGGCCTAAACCTCTACCCAGGGTTCGAATCCCTGCCTCTCCGCCAGTCCAACAAAATAAATGGCTTATAGGGACGGACCGTCCCGGTGGAGAGAGCCGTTCCGGGTGTGGAAGCGGGGCATTGCCGCCGCAGTAAGACTCGGATTGTGAGGCGCGTGGAGGCGAGGGCTCAGCCCGGATGTTTCACCAACAATCGGCTGCGGCGCGCGATAGGGCCGCATCTACTTCGTTGCGCTAGGCCCAGAGGGCACCCCCCGTCCTCGACGTACTGGCAAGTACGCCTGCGGGCGGCTCCCGTCGCGCGCCTTGTATCTGCAGCCCTCTCATCGCGCCTCGCTGCGATCGTGGTGAAACATTCGGGCTAGGCCACTTGAACCATGGCAGGTATGAGCACCAGGCCGCGCTGCTGGCCGGGCGGCAGGCCGACGAAGGGCTCAGCCCTTGACGCCGAGGCCTCGCAGGATGGCCATCATGGGGCACCAGTTGGTGAAGGCGGATTGGAAGAGATTCAGGCCGACGAAGGCCGTGAACCAGTAGAAGTAAGGGCTGACGGTCATGCCGAGCGCGACGCTCAGCAGGACGAACAGGCCGGCGATGAGGCGCAGGTAACGGTCGACGGTCATGAGTTAGTCTCCTTGGGGATCAGATTCGTAATGCTCGTGGAGCGTAACAGGTTCGCTGCCGGAGCGGGCGTGGAAGATGTAATAGACGATCGGGACGGTGACGCGCGATAGCGCCAGCGAGGCGATTTCGCCGGCCATCAGCGCGATGGCGAGTCCCTGGAAGATGGGGTCGAAAAGAATCACGGTGCTACCGACGATGACGGCGGCGGCGGTGAGCATCATGGGGCGGAAGCGCACGGCGCCGGCGTCGATGACGGCCTTATCGAGCGGCATGCCCTGGCTGAGGCGCAGTTCGATGAAATCGACGAGGATGATGCTGTTGCGCACGACGATGCCGGCGCCGGCGATGAAGCCGATCATGCTGGTGGCGGTGAAGAACGCGTGCAGGAGGCCGTGGGCGGGGAGGATGCCGACGAGCGAGAAGGGGATGGCGGCCATGATGATGAGCGGCGTGGAGAAGCTCTGGAACCAGCCGACGACGAGCACGTAGATCAGGACCAGCACGGCGGCAAAGGCCAGTCCGAGGTCACGGAAGACTTCGTAAGTGATGTGCCACTCGCCGTCCCACTTCATGGCGTAGCGCGAGTCGTCGAAGGGCTGATGCGCGGTGAGCTGGTCGATCTCATAGCCGCCTTCCACCGGCAGTTTCGCGATCTCCGGGCCGAGCTTGAGAATGGCGTAGACGGGGCTTTCCATGCTGCCCGCGACGTCGGCGGTGACGTAGGTGACGGGCATCAGGTTCTTGTGGTAGATGCTGCGCTCGACGGCGCCGGTGTCGACGCGAATCAGTTCCGAAAGCGAAACGAGGCCGCCCTTGCCGGCCACTTTCAACTGCTTGAGGCGCGCCAGGTCGCTGCGCCCGGGGCGGTCCAGGCGGACCATGATCGGGATGTCCTCGCGGGCGTTGTCGATGTGCAGCAGGCCGGCGCTGGCGCCGCCGGAGGCGACTGAGACGGTCCGGGCGATGTCCTCGACGCTGACGCCGTTCAACGCCGCTTTCTCGCGGTCCACATGCCAGATCTGTCTGGGTTGCGGGGCCTCGACGTACCAGTCGGCATCGACGACGCCGTCGGTATGGTCGAAGATATCGAGAATGCGCGCGGCGAGCTTCTCGCGGCCGTCTTTGTCCGGGCCGTAGACCTCGGCCACCAGCGTCTCGAGCACCGGCGGCCCGGGCGGGACCTCGGCGACCTTGATGCGCGCATGATTCGCGCGGGCGATGGAGAGCAGGCTTTGACGGACGCGCTTGGCGATTTCGTGGCTGGCGAGGCGGCGTTCGTCCTTGGGCTTGAGGTTGACCTGAATGTCGGCGACATTGGATCCGCGGCGCAGGTAGTAGTGCCGCACGAGGCCGTTGAAATTGTAGGGCGAGGCCGTGCCGGCGTAGGTCTGGACATTCACGACCTCGGGCTGCTCGAAGGTCTTTTCAGCGAGCTGACGGGCCACGCGCGCGGTCTCTTCAAGCGTCGTGCCGGCTGGCATGTCGACGATGACCTGGAACTCGCTCTTATTGTCGAAGGGCAGCATTTTCACCTTGACGAATGCGACGTAGACCAGCGCCATCGAGCCGAGCAGCAGGGCGACGACCAGCGTCAAAAAGCCGTAGCGCAGAGGGCGGACGTGGATCAGACGGTCCATGACGCGGCGATAGAAGACGGTCGGGAGGTCCTCCCGGTGTTCGTGGCCGGAGTGCGCGTGCGGGCGCAGCAGACGGACGGCGGCCCAGGGCGTGACGATGAAGGCGACGAGCAGAGAGAAGACCATCGCCGCCGTGGCGCCGATGGGGATGGGCCGCATGTAGGGTCCCATCAATCCGCCGACGAAGGCCATGGGCAGGATGGCGGCGATGACCGTGAGCGTCGCAAGAATGGTGGGATTGCCGACCTCATCGACGGCCTCCACGGCAACTTCCGTCAGCGGTCGGCCGGCGTTTTGTTCCATGCGGACGTGGCGGACGATGTTTTCGAGGATCACGATGGCGTCGTCGACGAGAATGCCGATGGAAAATATCAGTGCGAACAGGGTGATGCGGTTCAGCGTGTAGCCGTAGAGATAGAAGACCGTCAGCGTGAGCGCGAGCGTCACGGGGATGGCCGTGAAGACGATCAACGACTCACGGAAGCCGAGCACGAGCGCGATCAACAGGCTGACCGAGACGACGGCGATGCCCATGTGAAACAGCAGCTCATTCGACTTCTCGGCCGCGGTTTCGCCGTAGTTGCGCGTGACGCTCACGTCGATGTCGCGCGGCAGAAGATTGCCTTTCAAGGCGTCGACGCGGCGCAGAACATTGTCCGCGACGGTGATGGCGTTGGCGCCTTTACGCTTGGCGATGGAGAGCGTGACGGCGGGCTCGAAGCTGTTGCCGGCGGCGAACTGAACGTACTGGCTGGGCTCTTCGCCGGTGTCCGCGACGCTGGCGAGCTCGCGCAGATAGACCGGATGCCCATTTGAAACGGCGACGACCAGGTTTTTCGCCTCCTCGGCGTCGCGCAGAAAAGAGCCTACTTCGAGCACGGTCTCGACATTGCCCGCCGAGGCCCGGCCCGCGGGGAGTTTCCGGTTCGCGGCCCCGAGCGCGTCCAATACCTGCAGGGGCGTCAGTTGAAAGGCGGACAGCCGACCCGCATCCAGAGTGACGCGCAGCTCACGGCGCTGCCCGCCGAGGATTTTGACTTCGCTGACGTCGGCGGCCTGCTTGATCGAGTCAGTCAATTGCGCGGCGACGCGGCGCAGTTCGAAATCGTTGTAGCGTCTGGCGTGGAGCGTCAACGCCAGCACGGGGACGTCGTCGATTGAGCGCGGCTTTACCAGCGGCGGCGTCGCGCCGGGCGGGATCAGGTCGTAGTTGGCGTACATCTTCTGATTCACGCGGACGATCGCCTTCTCCTCGTCCTGGCCGACCTTGAAGCGCACGATCACCAGCGCCATGCCGGGTGAGGATGTGGAGTAAATGTACTCGACGCCGGGGATCTCCCAGAGCAGCTTTTCCATGGGCCGCGTGATGCGCTGCTCGACTTCCTGGGCCGAGGCGCCGGGGAGTTGGACGAACAAGTCGATCATCGGGACGATGATCTGCGGCTCCTCCTCGCGGGGCAGCATCAACACCGAGAAAACGCCGAGCAGCAGTGAGGCGGCGATGACCAGCGGCGTCAGCTTCGAATTGATCCAGCCCGCACTCACGCGGCCGGCGAGCCCGAGATTGCGGACGCTCAAGGCCGCACCTCGATCCGCGCGCCGTCGCTGAGGACTGGCGGAGGAGCGGCGATCACAACCTCGCCGGCACTGAGGCCGGAGAGGATTTCCACCTGATCACCGGCGCGCACTCCCGTCGACACCAGGCGGCCCCGGGCCACGCCGCCATCGGCGACGTAGATCCGCGTCACCTGGCCGTCGCTGACCAGCGCGGCCACGGGGACGACGAGCGCCGGGCGCGTTGCGAATTCGAACAACGCGCGGCCGAACAACCCGCTACGCAAGCCCGGCTGGCCGGGCAGATCGATCTTCACGGTGAAGCTGTGCGAAGGCGCATCGAGAGCAGGCACGATCTCACTGACGCGCGCGGGCGTTTGGCGGTCGAAGGCGGCGAGCTCCACGCGAGCCGGCGTCCCAATGCGGATGCGGCCCAATTTGGTTTCGTCCACTGCCGCTTCCAAACGATATGCGCCGCTTTGTTCGAGGGACACGATCGGCGTCCCGGGCGAGGCCAACATGCCGGGCTCGGCCTTGCGTTCGATCACCGTGCCGGCGAAGGGCGCCGTCACCTGGGCGAAGCTGGCCTGCAGTCTGGCCTGCGCCACTCCTTCGCCGGCCTGGCGGATGCGGGCCTCGAGCTGGCGGCGCCTGGCCTGGCTCATTTCGCGGCCGGCGCGCGCGGTCTTGAGACGCGCCTGGGCCTCGTCGAATTCCTGCTCCGTGATCGACTTCTCGTCAAAGAGCATTTTCATTCTGCGGAACGTGGCTTCGGCCAGCTCCAGTTGCGCCTGCGCGGCCGCGACGGCGCTGTCCACTTCGGGCAGCGCATCCTGCGCCTCGGCGTGAGCGGCCTCGGCCTGCCGCAAAGCGGCTTCGAGATCGCGGGCATCGAGGACGGCCACCACCTGTCCGGCCTTCACGGAGTCGCCCGACTGCACGCGGACTTCGCTGATGCGGCCGGTGGTGCGCGCCGAGAGCAGCGTGGTGACGCGCGCCCGCACCGTGCCCGTCGCCTCGTAGGTCTCCGGCAGGTTGACCACGGCCGCCGGCTGAGCATGCACGGCCAGCGGCGGCGCGGAGGGCTCGGCTCTTTTCGACTGGTCCGCAGCGGGGCCACAGCCTGCCAGCAGAGCGGCCAGGGCGAGCGTTGGATAGAGGGGCAACGTCTTACTTGAGAACATCAGAATCTCCATTCAGTGAGCCGGAGGCGGCGTCGAGTTGAACCGCCGCGACGCGCAAGTCGTACAGCGCCGCGAGCCGGCGCGTCCTGGCCTCCACCAGGGCCGTTTCGGAACGCAGCAGATCGGTGACCGTGGCCAGTCCGTTCGAATAGCGGTTGCGGAGGATGCGCAGGCTTTCGCCGGCTTGGGCGACGGCATCCTCCGTGACGGTGATTCGCTCGCGCGCGGCCTGCAGTTCGGCGCCGGCCTGGCGAGTTTCGAGGCGCACCGCCGCATCGAGCTGTTTTTCGGTGGCGGCCGCAGCCTCCTTCAAATGGCGGGCCTCGGCCACGGTGGCGCGGGCGCGATTGCCGTCGAAGAAGTTCCAGCGCGCCGAGGCCGCGAACATCCAGTTGCCGCCACCCTTGGAGTAGAAATCCTGGCGATCAGCTTCAAAGACGCCGTGCAATCCGATCACCGGCCAATACTGGGATTTCGCGGTTGCTTCCTGCGAGGCGGCGAACTCGCGGCCCAGGCGCGCGGAAAGCACCTCGGGACGCCGAGACGCGGCCTGGCGCTCCAGTTCGGCGGCCGATTCCTGTTCCGGCGGCGGAGCGCGGAGAGGCGTCGTCAGGGTGTGTTCCGCATCCAGCGGCAGCCCCAGGGCCTCGTTTAGCGCGGCGTGGGCGATGCGCAGGTCGGCTTCACGGCGCGCGCGAAACTCAGCCATGGCCGCGGCATGCACCTGCACGCTGAGCACGTCGGCATCGGTGGCCATGCCGGCTTTTTGCAGCGTGCGCGCCCGCTCCAGGTCCGCCTGCGCCGATTTCAACGACTCTTCGGCCAGCTGCAGGCCCTGTCCGGCGAGCGCCACGCCGTGATAGGTTCGAGCGACCGCCGCGATCAGCGCCAGTTCGGCGCGACGCAGGTCCTGCTCGCTCATCTTGCGGCCCAGTTGGGCCGATCGCACCGCGCCGCGCGTCGCGCCAAAATCGTAGACCACCTGGTCCACGCTGAGTTGCGATTGAAAGTTGTTCAGCGCGCTGGGACGGTTCAGCGGACCGATGTCAAAGTCGGCGGCGCTGAATTGGTGCTGGGTCAGCAGGGCCCCGAAGACATAGACGGGGTTATCGCCGCTTTGGAAGCTCTCGGCGTAAGTGGCGCGAGGCATCCAGCCGCTGCGGGCCTCGGCGATGCGCGATTCGGCGGCGTGAACGCGCGCCGCGGCCGCTTCCATCGACGGATGGCGCGCCAGAGCCTGGTGGACGGCCTCCTGCAGACTCAGGGGTTCCTGGCCCCACAAGCCGAGGCAGGGAAGTGAGAGTAAGAGCAATCGTTGGATTAACATGTGATTGGCGATGTCCGCTGAAACGCGGCTTCGAACCTGTTGAAGATGATGCGGCCAGGGCGCGCGCGGTGACATGTCACGCCACGCCAGAGCGTGCATCGATAGAGCAGAGGCAACGAATGGAACTCACAGTCACATACCTGGGCGGCGTGCAATTCGAGGCCGAGGCGCGCGGCCACAAGGTTTACTCGGACCAGCCGCTTTCCAACCACGGTCACGACGAAGGCATGACTCCGCCCGAATTCCTGCTGGCAGCGGTAGGAACCTGCGCGGGCTACTATGCCGCCGAGTACTTGAACAGACATAATTTGCCGGCTGCGGGGTTGCGGATCAAGGTTACGGCGGAAAGGGCGCTGAGGCCCGCGCGGCTGGCGCGATTCACGGTCACGGTGCAGACTCCGGGCGTCCACGACGCGGAGCATCAGACCGGGGTGAAACTGGCCGTGGAGAAGTGCCTGGTGAAAAATACGCTGCAGATTCCATCCGAGATTACGGTGGATGTCGTCAGCGAAGTAGCGGCCGGGGCCTGAGCGGCAAGCCGGCGCCGGCGTTTGGGCGCGGCCGCGGAGCCGCTACGATGGAGGGGTGGCCGAGCCTGAAAGTCCCGAAGTGGAATGGGCCCGACGCCTGCTGGCGGGCGACGCGGAAGCCTTCGTTCCGTTCGTGGAGAGCTTCCAATCAAAGGTGTTTCAGTACACCTGGCTGATGTGCGGGCAGCGCGAGGATGCCGAGGAAGTGGCGCAGGACACGCTGTTGAAAGTGTTCGAGAGTTTCGATCAGCTTCGCGACCCGCGGGTGGTGAAGGCGTGGGTCTTCCGGATCGCCAAGAACTACTGCCTCATGAAGCGGCGGCGCAGTATCTACGCTCCGGAGCGGGAACTTTCCCTGGACGAGTTGATGCCCGGAGCGGAGTCCGGGGGCCAAGCGCTCGCCAGCCGCGTGCCGGACGATGGCGCACTGCCCGACGACCGGGTGCTGCAGGCCGAATTGGGCAGCGAGTTGCGCGCCGCGCTGAGCGAATTGCCGGAGACGTACCGCTCGGTCGTCCTGCTGCGCGACGTGGAGGAACTCACGACGGCGGAGGCGGCGGAGGTGCTGGAACTCAGCCCGGATGTCGTAAAGCAGCGGCTGCACCGCGGGCGGCTGGCGCTCAGAAAGCGGCTGGCAGGTTATCTCCAGGTCAGCGGAGAAAAGGCGGTATGAGAGACTCCGAACGAGAGCGCCACGGGCACGGTCCGACAGAGGCGTCCTGCCGTGAGGTCTTCGAACGGCTGTCGGAGTATTTGGACGGCGAACTCACACCCGCCGATTGCGCGCACATCGAGGAACACATGCGCGGCTGCGAGCCCTGCGTCGCCTTTCTCGAATCCCTAAAAAGTTGCATTCGAGCCTCGCACGGCCTGAGCGCCGAGCAGGCGGCAAGCCGGCCTTTGCCCCCCGACGTGCAGGTCAAACTGAGGGCTGCATGGCAGGCCGCCGTGCGACGCCGCGGCGCGTGAGACTCGTTCCTTAGCGCGATTTTCTGTCCCCGGGCACGCGGCCTTTTCCGGGGGGCGTCGAGGCGCGCAAATCATTGGGAGCGTCGCAGCGTGGATGCGAATTGGCTGATTCGATCTCAATACGGCTTTTCGCCCACAACATTGCCCGGGGGCAGGTAGAAGCAGACCCAGAACTGGCCCCGCTCGCCGGTGGCCACGCCACACCCAAGCTCCTGCGTCGCTGCCCAGATGATCTGCGTGAAGTGCCCGCAGATCGCGCCCAGGCGGCAGAACTTCTGCGGTTCGCGGTAATCCTGGGATTCGTCCGCCCAACGGCGCACGACGAGGGCCGGGCGCGTCGTCGCTCCGCGAATGACATACAGGTTTTGACCGGTCCTGAGCGACATATTGTGTTCCATGACGCCGGTCGCAGACAGATGATCGGCCCACTGTTGCGCCAATTCGGCCAGGCGGAGGGACCATTTCAAGGGAGGGATCTGGCGCGCGCGCCGAACCTCGTTGTGGGCGCGCAGCATTTCGGCGATGGATTCCGCATCCATCCCCGCGGGAGGGGCGGGTTGCGCGCACGCCGCCGCCAGCGACGCGACCAGCCCCAGCAGGACTCGGAGGGGAGAGCTTCGCCGACCGTGTGAAGACATCTCTGGCTGCCAGTATGGAACAAAGCCGAGGAACCAGCCTCAGCTTTGTTTCAGGCGCGTCGCGAACTGCTTGCGGAACTTCGCCACCTTGGGAGCAACGACGAAGGCGCAGTAGGGCAGGGCGGGGTGATTGTTCAGGTAGTTGTGGTGATAATCCTCGGCCGGCCAGAACTCGGAGGCCTGGACGATTTGCGTCACAATCGGGTCCGGGTAGGCGCCGTCCTTTTCCAGTTGGCCAACCAGCGCCTCGGCCGCGGCACGCTGCTCCTCGTTCTCCCAGAAGATCACCGAGCGGTATTGGGTCCCGACGTCCTCGCCCTGGCGGTTCAGGGTCGTCGGATCGTGGATCGCGAAGAAGACTTCGAGGATCTCGCGGTAACTGATAGCCGCGGCGTCGAAGGTCAGTTGCACGGCTTCAGCGTGACCGGTCTCCCCACTGCATACCTGTTCATACGCCGGCCGCGCCAGCGTGCCGCCCATGTAGCCGGAGACAACCGACAAAATGCCCTGCAGCCGCTGGAAGACCGCCTCCTGGCACCAGAAGCAGCCCCCGCCAAGCGTCGCCCGCTCCACCCGTTCCATGGTCTCCAGCGTAGCGGCATGCGCGGCCGGAACACAAAGCGCGCTGCTTCTGCGTCAGCGCGTCCAGTGGATTGATCGAGGACCGGGCTAACCTTGATGTATGCCCGCCGAACAGTGGGGTTGGCGGATCACCCCCGCGGAGCTCGAATCCTGGATTGTGGCGCGGGAGGCCGGCCTGGTGGTGGTGAACAAGCCGGCCGGGGTCGTCTGCCACCCCTCCAAACAGGGCCCGTGGTCGAGTCTCGCCGGCGCCGCCCGCGAGTTTCTGGGCGCGCCGAAACTGCACCTGCCATTTCGACTGGATCGCGAGACGAGCGGCGTCATGCTCCTGACGGGCGACGAGGAACTGGGCAAACGACTGCAGCGCGCGGTTCAGAACGGCCACTACCGCAAACAGTACACTGCCCTGTTAACCGGACGGCTGCGCGGCCGGGCGGCCGTGGCGCTGCCCATAGGCCTGCGCCCGGATTCGCCGGTGCGGCTGCGGCGGGCGCCATTGCAGGACGGAACGGGACAGCCGGCGTTGACTATCTTTGTCCCGCTCGTTGCCAATGACCGGGCCACTCTATGCCAAGTCTTGCCCGCCACGGGGCGCCTGCATCAGATCCGCGTACACGCGCGGGCGCTCGGTCATCCGATTTTCGGAGACAAGATTTACGGTCCGGACGAAACTTTGTTTCTGGAGTTCCTGGAGCAGGGATGGACGCAAAGACAACAGCGTTTGCTCGAATTGAACAGACAGGCGCTGCACTGTTCGAGCGTAGAGTTCAATGCGGATATCATTCCTAACAAGCGGCGCTTCTCAGCGCCGCTGGCCAACGATATCCGGGTGTTTTGCGAAGAGAGTCTGGGCTTTTGCCCAGGAGCTTACTTTGCTTTGGAGTAGCGCCGCTTCAGCGTCGCCTCGATCATTTTGACGGCCTCTTCCGGGACGGCCGTCAGGCCGTGTTTTCTTGCCAGATCCAGCGCCCGATCCATGCCGGCCTTCTTGGCCTCGGCCTGGCTCTTGCCCCCCTGCGACGCGTTGGTCACCATCCGCGATCCGCCGACCGCAATATTCGCAGCCACCGAACGCGGCTTGCGTCCCGTGCGCGTGCGGACCGCTTCCGCACTGCCCGCGAAGCCAAACTTACCGGCCAGATCGCCCTGTCGTTTTTGAAAATCGTTAAACAGCTTTTTCCCCTCGGCCCGCGCTTCCGCCATTTGGTTTTCGAGGTCCGCGACTTTCTTGCTCACCGCTTCCATCGCGTTCAATAGTTCCTGCAAAGTATCCATCTGTGCACCTCCAGGTTTCGCTCACTTGGTTCGTAACGGGCTATGAGCCCGCCGCTCGAATAGTCCCGGGTCAACAGCGCGGGAGTCTTAGGGGCTGCCAGATCCAGTTGAACCGTTGACTTTCCAAGAGTGACTGCCCCCCAAATTGACCCGTCAGCGGGGGTGTCTCCAGCAAACTCCTTGTCATAGTCTAGACCTTTATTTCAAAACTGTCACTCACATAATGGAATTTTCACTTTTAGCGCCTCCGCCCTGGCGCATGGTGTCCGCATAGGAGGCTGCGGCATAATCAGAAACGGTGACGCCCTTCAAATGGAGTTCATCGAACACCTGAAGTCGTCGGTCGACATTGTCGGCGTGATCGGCGAGTATGTGCGCCTGCGGCGCATCGGTGGGGGCGCGCGCTATATGGGACTGTGCCCCTTCCATGCCGAGAAAACACCTTCTTTTTCAGTCCATTCCGGGCATCAGTTCTATAAATGTTTCGGCTGTAATGCGGGTGGCGACGTCATCAAGTTCGTCATGGAAATGGAGCGCCTCACCTTCTGGGAGGCGGTCAAGCAACTGGCCGAGCGCAACGGGATTCCCTTGCCTAAGCGCACGGATCTGACCGACGAAGAGTCCCGGCGACGGGGGCGGCTGCTGGAAATCCAGGCTCTGGCCGCCCAGCACTTCGCCCGGACGCTCGCCGGGCCCTCCGGCTCCGAGGCCTGTGACTACCTTGCCCGGCGCGGCGTAAGTCCCGAAACCTGCAAGGAATTCGCTCTCGGTTATGCCGAGCGTTCCGGCCAAACCCTACTCCGCGTGCTCGAAAAGAGTGGATTCACAGGCGACGAAATGGAGTCCAGCGGCCTGGTACTGCGCCGTACCGAGGGAGCGGGGTTTTATGACCGCTTCCGCGACCGCCTGATCTTCCCCATCCACTCCGAGTCCGGCAAAGTGATCGCCTTCGGCGGGCGGGCGCTGGAGGCAGCCGATGAGCCCAAATATCTCAATTCACCCGAGACCCCCCTGTACCGCAAGGGGGCCGTGCTGTACAACCTGAATCGCGCCCGCAAGGCCATCCAGGAGGCCGGCTGCGCCATCCTGGTCGAGGGTTACATGGACGTGATCGGCGTCTACGCCGCCGGCATCCACAACGTCGTGGCCACGTGTGGCACGGCCCTCACGCCTGCCCAGGTCTCGGCCCTGCGCCGCCACGCCCCCGAGACAGTCCTCAATTTCGACCCCGACAAAGCCGGCCGCAGCGCCACGGAGCGCTCGATCGACGTGCTGCTGAACGAACGCATGCAGGTGCGCGTGCTCGAACTGCCGGAGGGCGTGGATCCAGATGAGTACATTCTCGAGCACTCCGCCGAGGCCTACGCCGATCTTGTAAAGAACCAGGCGCGGCGCTACTTCCACTGGCTGGCCGAGCGCGCCCGCGGCAAGTTCGATGTCCGCACCCCGGAGGGCCGCGTCGCCATTTTTCAGTTCCTCCTTCCGCAGATCCAGAAGATGCCCGACCGGATCGAGCGCCTGCAGGTGGTCGATGACGTCTCCGAGTACCTCAAGATCGACGCCGGCCTGGTGCGCGACGAATTCCGCCGCGCCGCGGCCGAGCGCCGCGAAGCGCGTCCACTCCCGCCTCCGGCTTCGCCTTTCCTGCCGCATGAGCGGCGGTTGCTCCGCGCCCTGTTGGAAACACCCGCAGCACGCCCGGAACTGGCGCGCCGCCTGAGCCAGGTCCCTTCCATCGGCACGTTCGTCTCGGCGCGCATCTTCGAGGCCATGCTGCGCATGATCGAAGCCGGGGAACCCGTCAGTTACGCCGCCGTCGAAGCGCGGCTTGGCGACGAGGACAAGAACCGGCTGGCGTTCCTCATCCACGACGACGAGGAGTCGGCCGACCTGATGACACCGGAGCAGGCGCTGGCGGCGCTCGAGCGCCTCGAAGCCGATACGCGCAAGGCTGAGATGGCGGAGCTCAGGCAACGCATCAAGGCCGCCGAGCGCTCCGGCAATGTCGCGGAAGCGGTCCGCCTGGCGGCTGAAATCCGCGTCCGCCGGGGAGCCGGATAGCCCCTCCCGGCACCGGCCCCCAAGGCGTGTTGTAATATGACTCAGATACGGAGCCTTACCGGTACGGGGGTGTTCCGCGTGGTTTGGGAGTGCTTTTTCGGAGGAAGGGGTTGAGTCGTGGCTGCCGACGATCGTTACAGCCGTTTTCAAAGACTCATTGAAATGGGCAAGGAACGGGGCTACGTCCTTTACGACGACGTCTCCGATCTTCTTCCCGACGATCTCGGCACGGGCTCGGAACTCGACGACCTGCTGGCCGGTCTCGACGCTGCGGGCGTCGATCTGCTCGAGGAGCCGAAGACCGACTTCGCCAAAAAACCGGAGGAAGCCGAGGAGTTCGCCGACCTCGAACTGGGCCCCGAAGCCGGCGATAAGACCAACGACCCCGTGCGCATGTATCTGCGCGAGATGGGGACGGTGCCGCTGCTCACCCGCGATGGCGAGATCGAACTCGCTCGCCGCATCGAGAAGGGCCAGACCAAGGTCATCCGCGCCCTCTCCCGCTCCTCGCTGGTGATGCGCGAACTGGCCGAACTGGCCGCCGAAGTTCAAGACGGCCGCAGCAGCCTGCGCGACATCCTGTGCACGCCGGACGCCATGACGGCCGACGACGAGGAAGAGCAGCAGATCCACGATTTCGTCGCTTCCATCCGTTCCGTCGAGATCCACATCCGCGAGGCCGAACGCCTGCGCCACCAGGTGCTCGCCCGGCCGTCCGGCGCGAGGCAGAAGCACCAGAAGGAGCTGCGCTGGAAACTCTCCCGCATGCTGGTCCGCGTCAGCCGCCAGATCCGCGGCCTGCAGCTCAGCTCTTCCACCTGGCGCCGCTTTTCCAACCTTCTCCGCGCGGCCGTAGACCAGTTGAAGCCGATCGAGCGCGAGATCGCGCGGCTCCAGCGCGCCGCCGAGGATGCCGAACAACATGGCGGCAGCGCCCGCGAGCTCAAGCGCGAGGCCAAGACGTCGCTGGAACGGCTGGCGGAACTCGAGCGCCTTTTCGGCGCCCCCGCCGCCGATCAGCGCCGCACCCTGACCATCACCGATCGCGGCGAAAGGGACGCCGATGAGGCCAAGAAGCGGCTCATCGAGGCCAACCTGCGTCTCGTTGTCTCGATCGCGAAACGCTACACCAACCGCGGCCTGCAGTTCCTCGATCTCATTCAGGAGGGCAACATCGGCCTGATGAAGGCCGTCGATAAGTTCGACTATCGCCGCGGCTACAAGTTTTCGACCTATGCGACATGGTGGGTCCGCCAGGCCATCACGCGCGCCATCGCCGACCAGGCCCGCACGATTCGCATTCCCGTGCACATGATCGAGACCATCAACAAGCTGGTCCGCACGCAGCGCCTGCTCCAGCAGGAGTTGGGCCGCGACGCCACGCACGAGGAGCTGGCCCGCCGCCTGGATCTAAGCGTTCCCAAAGTGCGCAAGGTGCTGCGCATTGCCCAGGAGCCGATTTCGCTCGAGACGCCGGTCGGCGAGGAAGAAGAGTCCCATCTCGGCGATTTCATCGTGGACAAGCGCGTGATCTCCCCCTCCGAGGCGGTTATCAACCTCAATCTTCGCGAGCAGACCGCCGAGGTGCTCAAGACGCTCACCCCGCGTGAGGAGAAGATCATCAAAATGCGTTTCGGCCTCCAGGACGGCAGCGAGCATACCCTTGAGGAGGTTGGCCAGCACTTTGCCGTGACGCGCGAACGCATCCGTCAGATTGAGGCCAAGGCGCTGCGCAAACTGCGCCACCCCAGCCGCAGCCACAAGCTGCGCGCCTTCCTGGAACACGGCCCGCACGACTGAGGCTTACGCCGGCCGGTACGCGCGCTCGAGCTGCGCCGCGATCTCCTCCGGGGCCAGGTGCTCCCACGGCTCGCCGTGTTGGATCCGCTGCCGCAGCTGCGTCGAGCTGACTGTCTGCCAGCGAGCTTCCAGCTCCAGCCGGTGCACCGCCGCCCGGAAGCGCGCCGGCGGTTCGAAATCCGCGCCGCGCGGCGCCACCAGCAGATCGAACTCTTTGAGTTGCTCCTCTACGCTCGCGCCGCCCGTGTAGTCCCAGCCCAGGAAACGTTGCGCCGCGTCGCCGCCGCACACGATGTAGATCCGCTCCGTTCGCGGGTCGGCCGCCCGCAGCCCGCGCGCCAGATCGACGAACAATCCGCTCCCTCCGGCTGCCACGCCCATCCACTCCCGGCTCTCCGCCAGTTTCAGCAGCCATCCCAGCCGTGTCGCGTAATCCGGGCCCTCGAAAGCTTTATGAGGAAGCGCCTGCGGCAGCGCCAGCAGCACCTCCGGCGCAAACCTTCTCGCGGCCTCGGCCAGCGCCATGTGCGCCCGCGTCGGCGGATTCCACGCGCCGGCGAGCAGCGCAACTTCTCGCGAACCCGCCAGCGGCGCCTCTATGCGCACGCCGCCGCCCCGCCTCCGCATTTCCATGCCCTGATCCTAGCCGCAGCGCGCTCGCGCCGCCATCCAACGGGTCTTTATTGCGGGAACGATACGCGCTGAGCGCTTCGAAAGGAACCCTTCTGCGCTGGAGTGCATCTCTGAGCTAGAGTCAGATCAACGGCATGTTTACCTGGATTTGTCCGCAATGCGGCCGCGAAGTGCCGCCCTCCTATTCGGAATGTCCCACCTGCGCGGAGAACCGGCAGCGCGCCGCTCATGGCTTGCCGCCCGTCGGGGCATCCCCCGCGGCTGTGCCGCCACAGGCTCCTCCGGCACAGGCTCCCGCGGCGCCCCAACCGGTTTACCAGCCGCCTCCGCCGAACTACCCCGTGCAGGCGCCGACACAGTTTTTCCAGACCTCGGCAGCGCCCCCGCCACCGCAGCCGCAGTTTCCCCCGGCCCAGGGCTATGCGCCGCAGCAGCCCTACGCTGCACCGCCCCCGCCGCCGCAGCCGGCCTACGCCCCTCCGCCGCCGCAGCAACCCTACGCCGCGCCGCAGCCCGAGCAGCCGGTTTACACGCTGCCCGAGACCGCGCCTTCCCGCGGCCTGCCCACCTGGCTGGTGGCCATCCTCGTTGCCGCGCTGGCCCTCGGCGGCCTGTTCCTGGCCTACAAGCTGCTCGGAGGAAAGAGCGGAACCGCCGCTTCCGCGGTGAAGACCGACATGGCTGCCACGGCTCCCAAGGGCGCCGAGGACAATCCTTACGCCAAGTACGTCGAGGTGTCCGGCATCCGCATCACCGAGGACGAGAAGCAGAAGATCAAGGCCACGTTCGTCGTCATCAATCACTCCGAGGCCGCTCTGCCGGACCTCGATCTGCAGGTCACTCTGCGCACCTCCTCCGCCAAGCCCGAGGAAGAACCTCTGGCCGTCGTGAACCTCAAGACCGGCCCGATTGAGGCCAATGCCTCCAAGGACATTTCCGCGCCGCTGAAGACCACCCTGCGTGCGTACGAGCTGCCCGACTGGCAGTTCCTGCGCGTCTCCGTGGCGATCACGCCGGCGCGCTAGCGGCCTATTCTGGTTTGATCCGCATGCGCAAGACCAGCGCCACCGCTTCACGCGCGGCTAAGAAAAAGCCGGCCAGACCCGCCACCGCGGGCGCCCGGCGGGAACGCCTGGAGGCCATCCAGCGCGCCCTGGACGCCCGCTATCCCGCGGCCACCTGCGCGCTGCAGCATGCCGACGCCTGGCAGTTGCTGGTGGCCACCATCCTGTCGGCGCAGTGCACCGACGAGCGCGTCAACAAGGTCACGCCCGCCCTGTTCGCCAAGTACCCCACGATGCGCGACTTCGCCGCGGCCAACCAGGAAGAGATGGCACGTGATATTTACTCCACTGGTTTTTTCAACAACAAGGCCAAGAGCCTGATCGGAGCCGCCAAAACAATTTTGGAGAAATTCGGCGGCCGGATCCCGCGCGATATCGACGAGTTTCTTACCGTGCCCGGTGTGGCGCGCAAGACCGCCAACGTGGTTCTCGGCACGGCCCTCGGGATCTCGAGCGGGGTGGTCGTGGATACGCACGTGGCGCGCATCAGCCAGCGCCTGGACCTCTCGCGCCAGACCGTGCCCGAGAGGATCGAACAGGACCTCATGAAGCAGGTGCCCCAGGACCGCTGGATCCTCTTTTCGCACCAGTTGATTCACTTCGGCCGCGAGATCTGCGCGGCGCGTCAGCCCAAGTGCGGCCAGTGCCCGATCGCGAACCTGTGCTACGCCCCCGATAAAGCAGTGATCTGACGAGCCGGGAGGCGCGGTCTCGCGGCAACCACCCGGCCTGCGATCGCGTGTTGGAGTGTGCCAGTTTCCTTACGCGTCGGGCCGCGGCATAGGTGCATGGCCGCGCTGAAGGCGGCGAGGGAGACTCGCGTGGGCAAGTGCGGGCGGAATGTTCCCGGATGTTCACGCGAAATTATCCGGAGGTTTTCATAGAATGAGAATGACAGGGCCTCCCAGGCGAAGCTCACATGGCGAGCGGAGGGGCCCATTCCAGAGGCGTGAAGAGTCCGCAGGCGCGCCGATGGAAAGGCCGGCCAGCAGGCTGAGCCGGTGAATCGAGCCCAGCACAGCCGGGTACGAGGAAGTAACGGAGAATGCAAGAAGATGAGCACAGCCGCCGTCGATAACGGCCTGGCGCGGAGCGCCGCGCTTTTCAATTCCGTGGTCGGGAAAAAGATCGTGATGGCCGTGACGGGGGTGATCCTGTCGGTCTTCGTGCTAGGGCACATGATCGGCAACCTGCAGATCTTCCTGGGGCCGGAGAGAATCAACGCCTACGGGCGATTCCTGCACGGGAACATGGAGCTGCTGTGGCCGGTGCGGATCGTGTTGCTGACGGCGGTGGTGCTACACGTGCTGATGGCGTGGCAACTGACGATTCTGAACAGCTTCAAGGCGCGGCCGGTGGCGTATCTGAAGAAGTCGGCGATCGCGTCGGATTACGCTTCCAGGACGATGGTGTGGAGCGGGCCGATCGTGGGCGCGTTCATCATCTACCACCTGCTGCATTTCACGACCGGGACGGTCCATCCGAATTTCGTCGAAGGCGACGTGTACCACAACGTGATTACGGGATTCCAGGTGCCGGCGGTGGCGCTGTTCTACATCGTGGCGAACATCCTGCTGGCGACGCACCTGTATCACGGGGTGTGGAGCATGTTCCAGACGCTGGGGGTGAACCATCCGCGCTACACGCCGTGGCTGAAGGGCCTGGCGAAGGTGTACGGGATCGTGATCGGGCTGGGCAACTGTTCGATTCCGCTGGCGGTGCTCGCCGGGCTGCTGACGCTGCGCGCGTAGGAGAAGGAGATTCGAAGATGTCACTGACGCTCGACGCACGAATTCCAAGCGGCCGGATCGAGAGCAAGTGGGACAATGCCAAGTTCGAGATGAAGCTGGTGAACCCGGCGAACAAGCGGAAGTACAGCATCATTGTGGTGGGAACGGGACTGGCGGGGGGCTCGGCGGCGGCCTCGCTGGCCGAACTGGGCTACAACGTGACGGCGTTCTGCTACCAGGATTCGCCGCGGCGGGCGCACTCGATCGCGGCGCAGGGCGGGATCAACGCGGCCAAGAATTATCAGAACGACGGCGACTCGGTGCAGCGGCTGTTTTACGACACCGTGAAGGGCGGGGATTTCCGGGCGCGCGAGGCCAATGTGTACCGGCTGGCCGAGGTGAGCGTGAACATCATCGACCAGTGCGTGGCACAGGGCGTGCCGTTCGCGCGGGAGTACGGCGGCGTGCTGGGCAACCGGAGCTTCGGCGGAGCGCAGGTGTCGCGGACGTTCTACGCGCGCGGCCAGACGGGGCAGCAGTTGCTGCTGGGGGCCTACCAGGCGCTGGAGCGGCAGATCGACGCGGGGCGGGTGAAAATGCACTCGCGGCACGAGATGCTGGACCTCATCGTGGTGGACGGACGGGCGCGGGGCATCGTGGCGCGGGACATGCTGACGGGCGAGATGGAGGTGCGCGTCGCGGACGCGGTGCTCTTGGCGACGGGCGGATACGGCAACGTTTTCTACCTGTCGACCAACGCGAAAGGATGCAACACGACGGCGATCTGGCGGGCGTACAAGCACGGGGCGGGGTTCGCGAATCCGTGCTTCACACAGATCCATCCGACGTGCATTCCGGTGAGTGGAGAGTACCAGTCGAAGCTGACGCTGATGTCGGAGTCGCTGCGCAACGACGGGCGGATCTGGGTGCCGTTGAAAAACGGCGACACGCGGCGGCCGGGCGAGATTCCCGAGGCCGAGCGCGATTACTACCTGGAGCGGATGTATCCGGCGTTCGGCAACCTGTCGCCGCGCGACATCAGCTCGCGCGCGGCCAAGCGCGTGTGCGATGAGGGCCGGGGCGTGGGGCCGGGCGGACGGGGCGTGTACCTGGACCTCGCGGAGGCGATGGGACGCCTGGGCCGGCGCACGATCGAGGAGCGGTACGGCAATCTGTTCGAGATCTACGAGCGGATCACGGGTGAGGATCCGTACGAAGCGCCGATGCGGATCTACCCGGCGTCGCACTACACGATGGGCGGGCTGTGGGTGGACTACCACCTGATGAGCACGATTCCGGGATTGTTCGTGCTGGGCGAGGCGAATTTCTCGGACCACGGAGCGAACCGGCTGGGGGCCTCGGCGCTGATGCAGGGGCTGGCCGACGGGTACTTCGTGATCCCATACACGCTGGGGCATTTCCTGGCGCAGGTGAAGCCGGGCGGCGTGGACGAAACGCATCCCGAGTGCATCGCGGCGAAGCTGGGCGTTGAAGAGCAGACCAAGAAGCTCCTGTCGATCAAAGGCAAGAGGACGGTGGACGAGTTTCACCGCGAGCTGGGGAAAGTGGTGTGGGACGAGTGCGGCATGGGGCGGAATGCGCGCGGGCTGGACCAGGCGCTCCAGCGGATTCCGGAGATCCGCGAGGAGTTCTGGGGGAACGTGTGCGTACCGGGCAGCGGCAATGATTTGAACCAGGAGCTGGAGAAGGCCGGGCGGGTGGCGGATTTCCTGGAACTGGGCGAACTGCTGGTGCGGGACGCGCGGGTGCGGGAGGAGAGCTGCGGGGCGCACTTCCGCGAGGAGTACCAGACGGCGGAGGGCGAGGCGCTGCGGGACGACGCGCATTATTGCCATGCGGCGGTGTGGGAATACACGGGCGAGAACAGGGAGCCGGCCCTCAACAAGGAGCCGCTGACGTTCGAGAACGTGCACCTGCAGCAGCGGAATTACAAGTAGAGAGGCAGCCTGAATGAAACTCACGCTCCACATCTGGCGACAGAAAGACGCGCGCAGCGCGGGCAGGATGGTGCGGTACACGGCGCAGGACGTCAACGAAGACATGTCGTTCCTGGAGATGCTCGACGTGCTGAACCAGCAGTTGATCAAGGAGGGCGGCGAGCCGGTGGCGTTCGAGCACGATTGCCGCGAGGGGATCTGCGGGTGCTGCGGCTTCATGATCAACGGCGTGCCGCACGGGCCGATGCGGGGCACGACGGTGTGCCAACTGCACCTGCGGCATTTCAAGGACGGCGACGAGCTGTGGCTGGAGCCGTTTCGCGCGGCGGCGTTTCCGGTGGTGAAGGACCTGATGGTGGACCGCTCGGCGTTCGACCGGATCATTGCGGCCGGCGGCTACGTGTCGGTGAACACGGGCAGCGCGCCGGACGCCAACGCGATCCCGATTGAAAAGAAGTGCGCCGACATGGCGATGGACGCGGCGGCGTGCATCGGTTGCGGGGCCTGCGTGGCGGCGTGTCCGAACGCGGCGGCGATGCTGTTCACGGCGGCCAAGATTTCGCACCTGGGGCGGCTGCCGCAGGGGCAGCCGGAGCGCGACCGGCGGGCGCTGCGGATGCTGGCGCAGATGCAGAGCGAGTTGTTCGGCGCGTGCACGAACTACGGCGAGTGCGAGGCCGTGTGTCCGAAGAACATCAAGCTGGAGAACATCGCCCGATTCAACCAGGACTACCTGCGGGCCGCGCTGACCTACCGGGAAGAGACGCAGGCGGCGGGGGCGGCTTAAGGCCGCGCGCAGGCCGGGCGCATCGCGTAGGATGATCTAACGAGGGCGCGCCCGGAGGAGGGAGGCGCCTTCAAGCGAGCATGGATCCGCCGCTTTCCAGTCCGGGGATCGCTAGCCCGACGGGCTTCTACATATGGGAGCCCGCGGGGAAGGGCTACGCCGTCCACCTGCATTCCGAGCTGATCGACCGCATGAACTACGAGGTGATGCGGGGCTTCGGCGCACTGCCCAAGCGCGGGGCCGAAGTGGGAGGGGTGCTGCTGGGCAGCGCTGAGCGGGGCGCCAAGCTGATCGTGCGGGTGCAGGATTTCCAGATCATCCATTGCGAACACCTGATGGGGCCTTCATACGTTCTCTCGAAGAAGGATCTGCAGGAGTTGGACCAGGTTCTGGAAAAATCGGCGAAGGCCGGCCCGGGCGAAGCGCGCGTGGTGGGCTTCTTCCGCAGCATCACGCGAGACGCGATCCAGCTGACCGAACAGGACCTGACGCTGCTGGATGCCCGCTTTCCACAGGACGGGACGACTTGCCTATTGATCAAACCGTACAACACGCGGCCCAACGCGGCGGTGCTGTTGTGCCGGGAAAACGGCGTGTTTCCGACCGAACCGCAAACGCGGACGTTCGTATTCCGAAGAAAAGAGATGGGCGTGGGTCCGGCTGCGCCGCGGGCGCGCGGCGAGGCGGCCGCGCGGCCGGTTGCCGGGGAGGCGGTCCCGGAACCGGAGGCCGATGCTGGATCCGGCGCGGCGGCGGTGGAGGCGGAGGCGCCAGGCGAGGCCGAAGCCGAGATTCCGTCTTCAAACCAGGACGATTTTGGCGTTGTGATCAGCCGCAGGCGGCGCCGGCCAAGCGCACCGCTGACTCTGTCGGCGGGCGCTGGGCGCGGGGAGGAAAAGGGATCGGAGAGCCGGACCGCGCCAGGGCCGACGGAGGAGAACGGGGGCGCAGGCGTGTACCGTGAAGCAGCCTATGCGGAGGGCGGCCGCCCGGAGGTGGCGCGGGCGCCCGTGAAGCGCAATCGCTGGGTGTGGGTGCCGCTATCGTTCATCTTCCTGATCCTGGGCGTGGTGCTCGGGTTCGAGGTCGGGCTGGGCTTTTACCGGGCACAGAACCTGGCGCTGACGGGCGATCCGTATGCGATCCAACTGAGCGTGTCGCGTTTCGGGGATAGCTATCACCTGAAGTGGAACCCCGACTCGGTGGCGGTGCGCGCTGCCCAGCGCGGGGAACTGGTGGTCGAGGACGGCTTGACGACTCCGCCCATGGGCCTGACGGCCGCCAGCCTCGCGCGGGGCAGCCTGATCTACCGCGGGAAGGACCGCGCGCTGCGATTTCGCCTGACGCTGTTTCTGAACGGCCGTTCGTCCTTCAGCGAAACGGTGGAGACGCAACCGGCGGCGCGCTCCGGGGAGGGGCAGTCGGCCGCTCCCGTTCCGGTACAATAACAGATAGTGCACGATCAGGAGATGGCGGCCCCGACGGCATACGAACCCGCGGCGCCGCCGGGACCGCCAAGCAAGACAGCCGGACGAGAGCCCTCCGAAGCGCCGCGCAATGCGATCGCGGAGTGGACGATCACGATCCTGCTGCTGCTGTTCGGGACCACGACGCTGGTACAGGCGTTCGTCATCCCCACGGGGTCGATGGAGGATACGCTGCTGATCGGCGATCATCTGCTGGTGGACAAGCTGTCGTACGCGCCGGCGGGGCCGGCGAGTAAGTACCTGCTGCCGTACACGCCCGTGAAGCGCGGCGACATCATCGTCTTCCGCTATCCGGTGGATCCGCGGCAGACGTTCGTGAAGCGGGTGATCGGCGTGCCCGGCGACCGCCTGCGGATCGTCAACAAGCAGGTTTTCCTGAACGGCAAACCGTTGCGGGAGCCCTACAAGTATCACAAAGATCTGGCGCTGGATTCATATCGAGACAACTTCCCCTCCGAGCCGAACACACGGATTGATGAAAGAGCGGCCGTGATGCTGGAAAAAGCGGTGGTGCAGGGCGAAGTCGTGGTGCCCGACGAATCGTTCTTCGTCATGGGCGACAATCGCGACCGGTCGCTCGATTCCCGGTACTGGGGTTTCGTTCCGCGGTCGAACATCATTGGCAAACCGTTGCTGGTGTATTGGTCCTACGACGCCACGACGGAGCATCTGACGAGCTCCGGCGTGGATTTCGCGCACCTGTGGGACATCCTGAGGTTTTTTCCGACCAAAACGCGCTGGAGCCGGACATTGCTGCTGATCCACGGGTATCCAACGGGAAATTGAGGCCGTCGATTGAGCCAGAGCACTGAAAAAAAGAAGCGCAAGGCAAAGCAGGACGAGGCGGCGAAGCCCGCCGCGGTTGAGAGCGCAAAGCCGGGGACGAACCCCGACTTCGCCGAGCAGGTGCGCTCGTTCGTCGCCGAGTGGACCGTGACCATTCTGCTGCTGGTGTTCGGCACGGCGACGCTGCTGCAGGCCTTCGTGGTGCCGACGTCGTCGATGGAAGACACCGTGCTCATCGGCGATCACATGATCGTGGACAAACTGGCCTTCTCGCCGCACTCCTCCTATGCGGGCTATCTGCTGCCCTACACGGACGTAAAGCGCGGGGACATCATTGTCTTCAAGTACCCGGTGAATCCGAAGGAGAATTACGTCAAACGGGTGATCGGAGTGCCGGGCGACCGGATCCATCTGAGCAACCGGGAGCTGTACCTGAACGGCCGGAAGATGAACGAGCCGTACGCGGTCCACAAGCTTCCGTATCCCAATGAATACCGGGACAATTTCCCCGTCGCGCCGCCGGACGGCCTGGTGATGGAGCGCGGATTGGAGATGCTGCAGGCCAACGTGCGGAACGGCGAACTGGTGGTCCCTCCGGACAACTATTACGCCATGGGGGACAACCGCGACAACTCGCTCGATTCGCGCTATTGGGGCCTGGTTCCGCGGGAAAATATCGTGGGCAAGCCGGCGATCATTTTCTGGAGCTACGACGCGTCGACGGAGGCTCTGACGGACCCGAATTTCATCTCACTGGATCATCTCCTGGACATCGCGACGCACTTCTTTTCGAAGACGCGCTGGAGGCGGACCTTCCTGCTGGTGCGCGGTTATCCGCTGAATTGATGAAGAGCGATCATCTCTACGCCCTGGTACTGGCGGGCGGAAGAGGCACCCGCTTCTGGCCGCGCAGCCGGCGCCGCCGCTCCAAACAGGTGCTGCAGTTTCTCGGCGCGGAGTCGCTGCTCCAGGAGACCGTGGCCCGGCTGGAGAAGCTGCTGCCGCGGGAGCGCGTGTGGGTGCTGACGAACGAGCATCTGCGCGACGAGATCTTGCGGCAGCTCCCCGGGGTACCGCGGCGGCAAATCCTGGCCGAACCGGTGCAGCGCAACACCGCGCCGGCGATCGGCGTGGCAGCAAAAATTCTCTTCGAGGCCGACCGCGACGCCGTGATGGGAGTCTTCCCGGCCGATCAACACATCGGGCGGCCGGCGGCGTTCTCGAAGACGCTGCGGGCGGCCTATCGAGCGGCGGCGGACGGCCGGATGGCGATTGTGGGGATTGTGCCGCGCTGGGCGGAGACGGGGTACGGTTACATCGAATTCCCTTCCGGCGGGATGAAGCCGGGCTCGCTCGAGCCGGTGGAGATTGTGCGTTTCCGCGAAAAACCGGATCCGGAAACGGCCCGGTTGTTCGTCGAGGCGGGCCACTTCGGGTGGAATGCAGGCGTATTTTTCTGGCGCGCGGACGTCTTTCTCAATGCGCTGCACGAGCACCTGCCGCAGACCGCTGCGCTGCTGGACACGCTGCCCCGCTTCGGCGGCCGTGCGTTCACGGCGAAGCTGGCCGAGCTCTTTCCGCAGTGCGAGAACATCTCGGTCGACTTCGCCGTGCTCGAGAGGGCGAAGGGGGTGGTCGGCTTTGCGGCCGGAGATGTCGGCTGGAGCGACGTGGGCAGCTGGAGTGCCGTGTATGATCTGCTGCCCAAGGACGCGCAGGGCAACGCAGCCTGCAGCGAAGCGCTCTTCGAGCGGGCCTCCGGCAATCTGGTGGACGTCCCCGGCCGCCTGGTAGCGCTATTGGGGGTCGACGATCTGATCGTTGTCGAAACGCCCGACGCGCTGCTGGTCGCGCGCCGCGAGCAGGCCCAGCGCGTCAGCGACGTCGTGCTGGAACTCGAAAAACAAAAGCGCGACGAATTGCTCTAGACAGCGTGGCAGGAGCGGTGCGTCAAATGCCTGCGACGGTGCTGCGGCGCTCCAGCAGGACCACGTCCCTCCAGCGGCCGTCTTGGCACCCAATCCGCTCCCGCCTGCCGATGATGCGAAAGCCGTGCCGCTGTTGCAGCGCCAGGCTGGCCGTGTTTTCCGGGAAGGTCGACGATTGCAGGGACCAGATGCCGGCACGCTCCGAGGCTTCTATCAGCGCGCCCAATAAACGTGTCCCGACGCGGCGGCCGCGCGCGTGCTCCGCAATATAGAGGCTGGCCTCCGCGACGCCGGCATAGCAACGCCGGTGGGAGACCGGACTCAGTGCGGCCCAGCCGAGGATCTCGTCGCCTGCCCGCGCCAACAGCCGGCACGTTGGCTGGTGACTCGCATTCCATTGTTCCCACTCGGGAGTCGCGGTTTCGAAAGTCGCGTCGCCACTGTGAATGCCCTCCTCGAAGATCGCCTGGACGGCGGTCCAATCGCGGGCTGTCAGCGGTTCAATCCGAATGTCGTGCTCCACGCGCTTCATCCTCTCCCCAGGTAGAAAAAACGGCCCGCACAGAGGACGGCGAGCAGGTAGACCAGCCAGTGGATGCGGCGCGCCTGGCCGGCGATCAGGCGCAGGATGGTGTAGGAGAGGAAGCCGAAGGCGAGGCCGTTGGCGATCGAAAAAGTCAGCGGGATGGCGGTCAGGGTGAGGAAGGCCGGGATGGCCTTCAATGGATCGGCCCATTCGATTTCGCGGGCTTGGGCGAGCATCAGCGCTCCGACCAGGATCAGCGCCGGGGCTGTGGCCTGAACGGGGATCACGCCAGCGACGGGAGCGACGAACAACGCGGCCAGAAACAGCAGGCCGGCGACGATGGCCGTCACGCCGCTGCGGCCGCCCGCCACCACGCCGGCGGCGCTTTCGACATAGCTGACCACGGTGGACGTGCCGAGCAGCGAACCGGCCGTCGTGGCCAGGGCGTCGGAGGTCAGGATGCTGTTGAGGCGGGGGATTTTGCCCTCGGAGTTGAACAGGCCGGCGCGCGTGCCGACCGCCACCAGGGTGCCAATGTTATCGAACAGATCGACGAACAGAAAAACGAAGACGATCTCGAGCAGGCCGAGGCGCAACGCGGCCGGAACGTCGAGTTTCAAAAATGTTCCCGAAAGCGCGCCGACTGAATAGTGATGCGGCGACCACTTCACGACACCCGCCAGTACGCCGGCGAGGGTGGTGCCGGCGACGCCCAGCAGCATGGCGGCCTGGATGCGCCAGACCATGAGCCCGCCCGTGAGGAACAGGCCGAACAGCGCCAGCAGCGTGCCGGGAGCGCGCAGGTTGCCCAGGCGGACGAGCGTGGCGGAGTCGGGGACTACGATGCCGGCGTTGCGAAAGCCGACGAAGGCGATGAACAGCCCGATGCCCACGGCCACCGCGGCGTAGAGCTCACGCGGGATCGCCTCGAGGATCATGCGCCGCACGCCGGCGGCCGTCAGGATCAGAAACAGAACGCCCGAGACGAAGACCGCGCCGAGCACGGCGGGCCAGGGCACGCCGAGACCCTTCACGACGGCAAACGTGAAGTAGGCGTTCAAACCCATGCCCGGGGCGAGCGCGATCGGATAGCGCGCCAGGCCGCCCATCAGGAAGCAGCCGATGGCCGAGGCGAGGCAGGTGGCGGCGGTCAGGGCGGCAAACGGCATGCCGGTCTCAGAGAGGATGGACGGGTTGACGAAGATGATGTAGGCCATAGTGACGAAGGTCGTGGCACCGGCCAGGACCTCCGTGCGCCAGTTCGTCCCCAGGCGGTCGAACTCGAAATAACGCTCCAGCGCCGCGCGCATCCCGGCCGTCCTCACGCGTGCATCAGGCCGTGGAGGTAATTCAGGTTGCGCTTGACGTCGGCATCCACATCGCCCGAAGGCGAATTGGTTTCGAGGTTGGCCCAGCCACGAAAGCCAATGTCGCGGATGGCGGCCAGGATGGCCGGGAAGTCCACCTTGCCTTCGCCCAGATAGCCTTTGTCCTTGAAGTGAAACTGGCAGATGCGATCGCGCCCCAGGCGGCGGATCTCCTCGGCGGCGTTCTGGCCCTTCATGTTGGTCATGTTGCCGACGTCGTACCAGACCTTGAACCAGGGCGATGCGATGGCGTCGTGCGCGCGGATGTTCTCGTCGGCCAGCAGGACGTTTTCGAAGCCGATCACGATCTTCGCCTTAGCGGCTTCCTGGACCAGTTCCTTAAAGGCGGCGATGGCGGAATCGGTCTCCTGGCGCGAGAGCAGCTCGCATTTTCCGAAGAAAACGGTCATCAAAATGGGCGCGCCGATGGCCTTGGTGGCGGCGATGCCGCGGAGGACGAGGTCCGGCGCCTTAGGATCGTTCTTCAAACAATTCACATGCAGAATGTCGATGTAGGTCGCGTCCAGCGTGACGCGCGCGCGCCGGGCCGCCTCCTTCCAGGCGCGTTGCAGCGCGGCGTCCTCCAGCAGTAGGTGCGTTTTCGAGGGATCCTGTCCCAATGTGACCTGGACGCCGCCCAGGCCGAGCGAGCGGGCCTTCGCGACGGCCTCGGGCCGCGACGCCAGGCGCAGCACGCCGTCCATCACGCCGATTCTCAATGCGGGTGCGCTATTCGCGCGGGCGGTCCAGGCGGCGGCCGAGGCGGCGGCGAAGAATCCTCTGCGGGTCAGCATGTACTCTACGTTATCGCAGCGGCTCTTCGCCCGCCGCGACCGGCGGGCGGGCCGGGATGGGTCGCGACGCTCACTTGCTTCTCATCAACAAGGCCATGCCCGGCGCGAGTTCCACCTTCTGCGGCCGGGCCTTCAATCTCACGCTGAGGACCGCCGGCTCGGAACTCGTGTGGACCCAGCACAGGACCGGCTGGCCGCCCCCGGAGGGGCGGATCTCGAGCGGCGCCTCAGTGACGAAACCGTCGGGGACGCCGCTCTGCCGCAGTGTGACGGTCAGTACCATGGCCGGAGCTTTGCCGCGGATGGAAGTGGACATCTCCAGCAGCGGAATACCCGTTCCATAGACCCACGTGTCGAAGAAACTTTCGAGCGTTGGATCCGGGTCGTGGGGCGGCAGAAATTCCGCCGCCAGCGCTCGAAACTCCTCGGTGCTGATGGTGCGCAGTTCATAGCGCCGGCGCAGTTCAAAGAGCATGCGCAGGAACGCCCGGTCGCCCATGCGACGGCGCAGCATGTGGATGATCCAGGTTCCTTTGCCGTAAATGATGGCGCGCCAGACCGCGATCTGGCCTTCGTCCCTCAGGCGGATGCCCCACGTGATCGGGCCGCTCACGTCGACCGTGGATGCCGGACCGGGCGCGAGGAGCTCGCGCCGATATTCGTCGAGCACCATCTCCAGCGCCCGGGGCCCGCGCTTGCGTTCGAGCACGAGCAGCGCCGAGTAATTGGCCAACGCCTCGGCGATCCACTCATCGTGGTAGGAGGCGGGAGAGACGAGGTTACCCCACCACTGGTGCGCCACTTCGTGGGCGTGCATGATCAAGGTGAAAAAAGCGTCGGAGGAGGAATCGCTCTTGAGGAGCGTCTTCCGCGCCGCGTCCTCCAGGTAGCTGACCGTCGAAAGGTAGATCAGTCCCGGAAAGCCCTGTCCGAAGAAGCCCGGAATGGGCGAAACCGCGATCGTTTTCAGCGGCGGCGGGCCGAACTGCGAGGCCATCCACTCGAACTCCTCGGCGATCTCCGCGCCGATGGCGCCCATCCGCGTGGCAGGGTTGGGCGAGGCCTTGGAAGGCGTTTCGCCGGCGCCCGGTTTGCGGGCCGCCGGGGCTGGTTCATCGGGCCCAGACGGGGCCACGGCGGCAGCGGTCCTGGGAGCGGGCAGGAAGGGCTCCGCGTTGGTGTTGGCGTACATCTCCACTTCGTAGCCGCCGCGCTTGACGCTCACGTGCTCGTAGCTGCCGATGTTGAAGCCGGCCATGCGAATGGGCTGGGTGCTGCGGCGATGCACGATCCGCCAGTCGCCTTCAATCCGCTCTTCCAGCAGATCGCCGGGAGCGGCCAGCAGGTACTTCTTGGGGCAACGGAAGGTCAGGTCATAGGTCGCAAAACGCAAGCCGCGGGAAGGGTACCAGCTCACGCGGTCGGCGACAAAAAAGACGCCGTCTCCGGCCTTATGGATCACTTCACCGTCGTGCCGGATCTCGATCTCACGCGTCTGGCCCGCTTCCACGGCAGCGGGCAGGCCGATCAGAAAGGTATCATCGAGGCCGCTGGCCGCCAACTCCCGCAGTGCCCGACGCCGGAAGATCTCCACCCTCGTCCCGTCCACGCGGGCTTCGGTGAGGTTCATCCGCGGGGAGATGTTGAGTTCGATGACGCCCGCGAGACTCTGCGCCGCGCGCAGGGTCATGCGCGTCACGGCCTGCAGATGAAGATCGGGCTGGATGGTAGCCTCGATGCGGTAATTTTCCAGATCGAAATCCGCCGGCGGCAGAGTGCCGGCGTGAAGGCTGGCTCGGGACCGGAAACTGGTCCAAGTGTCGAACTGGGGGCCGGCTGGAGAAGCCGTTATCTTCCCGACCACCGCCTGCTCGTAAACGGTCGGATCGAACACGATGTCGAAGTTGCCGAGAGCCTTGCCGGCGATGGCCGCGAAGCTCAGCCCTTCGCCGCGGCCGGCGGCATCGGTCAGCAAGTCGTGGGTGACGCGGACCTCCAGGCTGGTGGCGAGGTTCCGGACGGCCTCGCCCGCTTGGGAGGCGTACAGCAATCCACGCTCCGTGCTCTTTTTCGCCGCGCTGTGCTCGATCGCGGAGATCAGCTCCTCTCCTCCGCCGTCGGTGAAAACGAACATAGCGGCTCGAAAATGTTCGTTGAGGTTCGGCGCGCCGATCGCGTGCGCCAGGCTCGCGCGTTCACTGCGATTGGAGGGACGGACAAGGACCTCGGCGTCATCCGTGCTCTCGCGCGCGGTGTACAGCGCCGCGACGCGTCTGTGAGCAATGGGACGCGCGAAGATCAGCCAGCCGTCGGTGAAGAAAAACCGTACATCGGGACGATCCAGCGGGATATCGCGGACACGATAACAGGCGTCTGGATCGAGTTCCAGCCGGTGCAACTGGGCGCCGATAGCGGCGGCGGGCCCGGGCGGGTTGGAGGGCGGCTGGTCCTGAGCGCGCGTCGCAACGGGATGTCCGAATCCCGCGCCCAGCAAAACCGCCAGGGCGGCCAGCTTGCGCCATTGCATGCCGCATCCCGGCCTGCCATGGCATTGATCGCGCCGGGCGGATATGCGCATTCGCGGGAGAGCCCTTTCCCGTCCTCCTGCTAACAGCCCTCGTCAGCCGATGAACGCCTCATCGTCGTGCGTGGCGTCGGCCACGCTGGGGCGCTGGATCCGCAGGAAAACGCTCACCGCCGTGCGCACGCCGGCCAGGATTCCGCTCACTTCCCGGAGGGGCCGGATCACGCCGCCCTGCATGGTGTTCATGATGGTCTGAACAGCCGCAATGGAATCGTCGAGCACCAGCTCGACGCGCTGCATCTGGGCCCGCAGCCGGCCGGCGAGCTCGGCTCGCGCCTCCGAGATCTGCGCGACTTCCGCGCGCACATCGACCAGAACCGCCTGCGTCTTCTCCCCGGTATCGCGGAACTGCTTGAGCGCTTCATCCAAAGCCTGGCGCGAATTCTGAAGAAACTCCGCGGCCTGGGGGACCAGCGGCGCAATGCGCGACTCCAGCCGGCGCACCGCGCGGTACGTACCCAGCGACGCCAGCGCGGAGAGCAACAGCGCGACGCTCGAGACGAGCACCGCAATCGCCATCAACAGGAAAGTCGTATCGGACGACGCCACCCGCAGCCGCCTCTCAGACGCCTTCCACCATGTCGTCGCGGCCGACCACCGGAGCCGGCGCCTGGGCCGCAGTGGCCTCGCGGTAAGCCTGTTTGCCGGCTTCCACTGCCGTGGCGAGGTTGTCCTTCTGACGCGAGATGGCCTGCTTGCCGCGATCGACAAGCTCCGAGGCACTGTCCTTCAGCTCAACGCTCTTGCGCTTCAGGTACTCCTTGGAATCGTCGGCTTTCGTCAACAGGAACTCGCGCGTCTCGGGACCGGCTTTCGGCGCGAACAGAATGCCCAGCGCCGTTCCAATGCCCAGGCCGAGAAGGAAATACGGAATTCTCTTATCTTCTTCCATATGACTGAACTCCTTGCAGCTACTAGTGTACTCCAGGAAGTCGAATCAGACGCCGGATAGAGGGCTGCAGGGGCGCCGATCCGGCCGCGGGTGAATTGGCAGCGCGAGTGCCGGCCCACAGGCCGCTGGCGGCGCTATAGTGATGCGTGGATGAGCTTCAGCAGGCCCAAGAAACTCGACCTCGACGCCCTCCGCGAATATGCATTGCGGTTGCTCGGCCAGCGGGCCCGCTCGATCGCGGAACTGCGGCAGAAGCTGGGTGCGCGGGCCGCGCTGGAAGGGGACGTCGACCGGGTGATCGCCCGGCTGAAGACGCTGCACGTGCTCGATGACCGGCAGTTTGCCGAGCACTACGCCGAATCGAAGGTCCGCGACAACCGGGTGGGCCGCCAGCGCGTCCTGCGTGAATTGCTGCAAAAACGGGTAGCTCCGTCGCTGGCGCAAAAAGCTGTCGGCCAGGCGTATTCCGGCACCGACGAGATTTTACAAGTCGAACAGTTCATCCTGCGGAAACTGCGCGCGCAAAAGCCCGCGGAGTACTTCGCCGAGCCGAAAAACCTGGCCTCCATGTACCGCCGCCTGCGGACTGCCGGTTTCGCCGCCGGGCCGTCCATCAGGGTCCTGAAACGGTTTTCGGCGCAGGCCGAGGACCTGGAGGGCCTGGAGAGTTCGGAATAGCTCGAATGCCGGCGAGCCGGATGGAGAAGGGCTATGCCCGCCCTCAGCGCCTCAGCCCACCAGAGCTGCGGGATTTGAAAGCGTGCCCAGACCCTCGGCGGAAATCGCAACCACGTCACCCGGGCGTAGCGCGGCCTCCTGCGTCACGATAATGCCCGTGCCCGTGAGCAGCACCGATCCGGCGGGGACGGGATTGGCGCGCAGCAGGTAATCGATGAGCAGTTCGATCTTCCGTCCGAGTTTCGCCGTCGAGCTGTGACCCTCGAACAACAGCGAGCCTGCGCGGTGGATCGTGCAGGTCATATCCAACGAGTAGGGATCGGCGAGTTCATCCGCCGTAACGAACCACGGCCCGAGCGCGCAGCAGCCGGTGAAAATCTTCGACTGTGGCAGGTACAGGGGATTCTCCCGTTCGATGTCCCAGGCCGACACATCGTTGGCCAGAGCATAGCCCAGGACGGTCCCCTTGGAGCCGAGCAGCACGGCCAGTTCAGGCTCGGGCGCCGTAAACGCCGAGTCCTTGCGGATTCCGATCGGCGCGTCCGGACCGACGCACACCCGCCCCGTGCCCTTGAAGAAGATTTCTGGCCGCGGCGCGGTGTAGGCATGACGGTAAAAACCTTCCCTCGTGCCGTGTTCGGCGTCGCGGAACGAGGCGCTCATCTCGTAGGTGCAGCCGCAAGCCCACACCTCGCGCGGGAGCAGCGGGATCCTGGGTGGAGCCTCGATGTGGCCCTTGCTGACGTGCCGTCCCAGGAATGCGAGGAATGGCACGTGCTGCCGTTCGCTCTCGTCCACAAGTTCGCGCACCGTGTAGCCCGGCACGGGCAGCGCGTAACCTTTTTCAAACACCGCGGCCGTGGCGCGGCCTTCCCATTCGATCTGCCCCAACTTCATGAATGATGCCTCAATAGCGGAGATAAACCGTCTTGTAGTCGCTGTAAAACTCCACCGCCGCGGGACCCTGTTCCTTGGGTCCGAAGCTGGAGTCCTTGGTGCCGCCAAACGGGAGCTGATACTCCACCCCGGCGCTCGGCAGATTAATCGTGAGCAGCCCGGCTTCCATGCCGCGGATGAATTCGAACACGCGCGCCACATTGGTCGTCTGGATGGAGGCCGAAAGCCCGAATTCGCTGGCGTTGGCCAGTTCCATGGCGTGCTCGAAATTACGCGCGCGCAGAACCGCCAGCACCGGCCCGAAGATCTCCTCGCGCGCGATGACCGCCCGAGGATCGACGCCGGCGAACAGAGTCGGCTCGACGAACCAGCCGCGGTCGTAATCGGGACCTGTCAACCGGCGCCCGCCGGCAAGAGGAGCGCCACATTCCTGGCGGCCCGCTTCGATGTAGTCGAGCACTGTGCTCATCTGGCCCTCGTCGACGCACGGGCCGATCTCGATCCCCGGCTGCATGCCGTTGCCCACCTTCAGAGCGCGCGTCCGCTGCGCCAGCGCTTCCACGAAGCGGTCGTAGACCGGCTCCTCGACGATGGCGCGCGATGTGGCCGTGCACTTCTGGCCCGTCGAGAAGAAGGCCGCGTTGGCGACATTCTCCACGGCGCTCGTGAAATCTGCGTCGGCCAGCACGATGGTCGGGTTCTTGCCGCCCATCTCGAGTTGAATCCGCAGGCGCCTCGCCGAAGCCAGCGCATGCAGCTTGTGGCCGACCGCGCACGAGCCGGTGAAGGAAACGGCCTTGACCGCCGGGGCCTCGACCAGCGCGCGTCCCAGGCTCCCGCCGGCTCCGGCGACGAAGTTCACCACGCCTTTCGGAATGCCCGCATCGTGGCACGCTTCGACAATGCGCCACGCGCTCAGCGGCGCCGCGGAAGCCGGCTTCAGTACTACCGTGTTGCCGCAGATCAATGCCGGCGCCAGTTTCCAGGCCGGAATCGCGCTGGGGAAATTCCACGGCGTGATCAGCGCTATCACGCCGACCGCCTTGCGGACAGCGAACATCTGCACGCGGTCGCGCTCGCTGGAGGCCAGCACGCCGGCCAGGCGCGGCCCCTCCGAGGCGAAATAGCGGAAGATGTTGATCGACCGCCGCACCTCGCCCTTGGACTCCGCCAGCGTTTTTCCTTCCTCGCGCGTCATTTCGGCCGAGATCTGCTCGAAGCGCTGTTCGAGCAGCTCCGCCACTTTGTAGAGCAACGCCCCGCGCGCCGGACCGGTCAGCCCGCTCCAGGCCGGGAACGCGGCCTGCGCCGCCGCCGCGGCCCTTTCAATGTCTTCGGGGATCCCGGCGACGTGCAGCCCGACGACCTCGGACGTATCGGCCGGATTCAGATTCTCGAACAACGGGCCCTCGACCCATTGGCCGCCGATGTAGTTCGGATGGATCTGCGCGCTCATCCGTGCCCTCCTACTTGAAGTTCACCTTGGGAACCTCACGTGCGCGCTCCTCGGTCTTGAAATACTCGTCGTTGCGGTGGAAGCCGAGCATGCCCGCGAAGATGTTGTTGGGGAACAGACCGATGGTCGTGTTGTAGCGCTGCAGCGTTTCGTTGTATTTGTGGCGCTCGATCGCGATCCGGTTTTCGGTCCCGGCGAGTTCGTCCTGCAAACGCAGGAAATTCTCGTCGGCTTTCAGATTCGGGTAGTTTTCAACGATCAGCAGCAGGCGGCTGATGGCGCTGTCCAACTGGCCGTTGGCGGCGATCTTCTCGCCCGGTGTGCGCGCGCCGCCGAGTGCCGCGCGGGCGTTCGCGACCGCCTCGATCACTCCCTTTTCATGCGCCGCATAGCCCTTCACGGTCTCCACGAGATTGGGAATCAGGTCGGCGCGGCGCTGCAGCGCGATGTCCACCTGCGACCACGCAGCCTTGACCGCTTCCTGCTGGCTGACGAGATCGTTGTTAACATTCACCCCCTGCGAGAATATGATCAAGCCGCCAATCAGCAGCAGCGCCAGCACGACTCCGAGAATAACGAGAGCGGTTTTCATGGTCTATCTCCTATCGTTCCAGGTGATTCACAGCCTCCACGAGGGCTGCGATGTCCTTGAGGTATTTTTCGAATAACCCCTGCGCGTCGAGGTCCCGCGCCTTGGCGCGGCCCTCGCGCAGGTCCAACAAAGTATAAAACGAATGGCCCAGAAGACCGAAATGCTGCGCGCAGGCGCCGACGATCTCGCGCTTGCTCGCCGGGGCATCCACGCCGGCCAGGCGCAGCGCGTGCCGGCCGAGAATGCAAAACGTCGACACGGAGTCGGCCATCAGCCGCAAGAGCAGATCTTTGTCGCTCAGCACTCCGGCCGCCTTCTGGCGCAAACGCAGCAGCTTGGCCATCAGCTCGTGCTCGACCTGCGCGCGATAGAACACCTCTTCGATCTCCAGGTTGGCCACGACGTCCTCACCGTGGAGGACGCGCCGACGCTCCCGCATATCCATGAACTCGATGGGGAAGCAGTCTGTGCTTTCGCGCACTTCGCCGGCGCTCATCAGCAGCGGCGCCGGGTGATGCAACTCGCGCCACCAGCGGAATATGGGCTCGCTGGCGGCCAGTTCCCTGGGCGTGACTGCCGTGAGGACACAGAACACGTTCAGGTCGGAATATACGGCATGATGATCGCCGCCCGCCGCCGAGCCGTAGAGAATGACGCTCACCAGCGACTTTCCGTGCGCCGCCTTCAACTTGTCCACCAATTGCTGCAGCAGTTTATCGTGATCGGGCATGGCAATCCCCCGAGATGCGTTTCCTCACCAGCTACTCGATGCGCCCCCGCCGCCGGAGTCGCCTCCGCCGAATCCGCCAAAGCTGTCGCCGGAATCGAAGCCGCCGAATCCTCCGCCCCCGCGCCGCCCCCCTCCGCCTCCCAGCAGGTTGCCCATGAGCATGCCCGCCAGAAAGCCCCACGGACCACCGCGGCCGCGGGCGAACAGGAACAGGAGGAAGATGATCCCCGCCATGACCAGCGGGCCGATCGGCGAATCTTCGGGCTGCGGACGCGTCGCGCTTCGCGGCGCCGTCGCGCCGATGGCTACGCCCTTGGCCGCTGCGATTTTCTCACCGAGCTGGCGCGCCGCGTCGGCCAGCGCCTGGGCGTAATCCCCGCTGCGCAGCGACGGCCTCAGGCTGCGCAGCAGGCTGCCGACGTATCCGTCGGTGAGGATGGGCTCCAGGCCGTAGCCGACCTCGATGCGCGAGCGGCGATCGTTTACGACGAGCAAAACAAGAACGCCTTCGTTTGTTTTCTTCTGGCCGACGCCCCATTTGCGGTACAGCAGGTTGGCCACATCCTCAACCGGCTCGCCCTCGGTGGTGCGCAGCGTCACCAGAGCGATCTCCGCGCCGGTCGCCTGCTCGACGCTGGCGCAATAGGCGTCGATCTGCTCGCGCGAGCCCTGGTCAACCACCTCGGCGAAATCGCTGACGTAGCCCTGAGGTTTCAAGGCGGCGAAGTCGGCCGCCTGCAGCCCCGCGCATAGCGTACAGAGAACTGCGGGCCACAATAGAGCCAAGCGCTTCAACAAATCAGATCTCCTTGTGCGACCCCGAGATCATCGGTCCGTCCGACGGCCGCCAGCCCGATTTTGCCGGGCTGGAAGAACTCCCGCGCAACCTGCTGGATGTCACCGGCGGTGACCGCGTCGATGGCCGCGGCCAGCTCGTCCAACGAGTAGAAACGGCCGTACGTCAGCCATTGCCGGGCCAGGTTGCTCATCCGGCTGCCGGTCGATTCCAGGCTCAGCAGCAGCGCGCCCTTCATGTGCTGGCGCGCGCGCTCGAGCTCCTCCTCCGGCACCGGCTCGTTCTTCAGGCGTCCCAGCTCGGCCAGCGTCAACTCCAGAACGCGCCGGCCGGTCCCCGGCGACGTTCCGGCAAAAACGGCAAGGCAGCCTGTGTCGCGGTGCAGATTGAGCTCCGAGCAGATCGAATAGGCCAGCCCCTGCCGTTCGCGAATGCTCTGAAACAGGCGCGAACTCATGCTGCCCCCCAGGATCACATTCAGCGTATAACAGGCGAAGTGCAGCGGGTGCGCGGCCTCTACAGCCGGCATTCCCAAACAGAGCTGCAATTGCTGCAGCGAGCGGCGGTTTTTCAACCGGAACACAGCGCGGCACTCCGGAGCGGGCTGGATCGGGATCGCCTCGCCCGCCGCCAGCGCGCCGAAGTGGCGCTCCACCAGCGCCAGCACTGCATCGTGATCCAGACTGCCCGCCGCGGTCACGGTCACATTAGCCGCCGTATAGTGGCTCCGATGGTAAGCGCGGAGGTCGTCCTCGTGGAAGCTGGCGATGGTCCGTTTCGTCCCGGTGATCGGCCGGCCGAGCGGATGGCTCTTCCAGAAGTCGCGCACGAAGATTTCGTGGACCGCCGATTCCGGATCGTCGTTCACCATCTTCAGCTCTTCGAGGATGACGCCCTTCTCCTTCTCGATCTCGATCGGGTCGAATTTCGGGTGGCACAGCATGTCGGCCAGAATCTCGAAGGCGAACCCCAAGTGTTCATCCAGCACCTTCATGGTGTAGCCGGACATCTCGACATCCGTAAACGCGTCCAGGTGGCCTCCGATGGCATCCATCTGGCGCGCGATCTGCTCGGCGGAACGCGACGGCGTGCCCTTGAAGAGCATGTGTTCGATGAAATGCGAAATTCCATTCTCAGCGGCCGATTCCGAGCGCGAGCCCGAGCCGATCCAGAAGCCCACAGCGACGCTGCGCACCGCGGGCATGGCCTGCGTGATCACCCGCAGGCCATTCGGCAGCACTGTCATGCGGACTTCGTCCTCAGTCCGTTCCAGCGTCATCAATTCCATCTTCGCAGCAACCCGCGCGCCGGCGGCCGCGGGTGGACAATCGGAAGAAGGGGATGAGATCGATGCAGGCGCTGCTGGGACTCGAAACCGAAGAGATTCGCGCGCTGTTGCCCGCGGGCGAGCCGGCGTTTCGCGCGCGCCAGATCTACGAAGCGCTGTACCATCGCCGCGCGGCTTCCTTCGACGAGCTGACGACGCTCGCCAAGCCGCTGCGGCAGGAACTCGCCCGGCGCTGCTCTTTCGGTTATCCCCAGGCCGCCGCGGTCTACCAATCGACGGACGGGACGAAGCGCTACCTGCTGCAGCTCGCGGATGGCAAGACGGTGGAGACCGTCTTCATGCCGGAGCAGGCGCGCGACACGCTGTGCATTTCCACGCAGGCCGGCTGCCCCGTCGGATGCGCGTTCTGCCTTACTGCCCAGATGGGGCTGGAGCGCAACCTCACGGCCGGGGAGATCGTCGGCCAGGTGCTGTATGCCGCGCGCGACAACGGGCTGTGGGCGGATTGGAAGCGCATCAACATCGTGATGATGGGCCAGGGCGAGCCGCTGCTGAACGTGCCCGAGGTCCTGAAAGCCGCGCGGATCCTGACCGACGCCAAGGGCCTCGGCCTCTCCCCGCGGCGTATCACTGTTTCCAGCGCGGGCATCGTCCCGCGCATCGCCGAGTTCGCCCAGGCGCCGGACGCGCAGCGGCCCAGGCTGGCGGTTTCGCTCAACGCATCGAGCGAGGAGCAGCGCTGCGAGATTATGCCCATTACGCGTAAGTGGCATCTGAAAGATCTGTTGGAGGCCTGCCGCAACTACCCCTTGCGCAGCTGGGAGAAGCTGTCGTTCGAATACGTGCTGCTCAAGGGCGTCAACGATAGCGATGCCGATGCCCGCCGCGTCGCCCGTCTGCTCGCCAACCTCAACTGCAAGCTGAACCTCATCGCCTTAAATCCCGGGCCGGGTATCCCATTCTCCACGCCCGACCCCGGGCGCGTCGTGGCATTCCAGACCATCGTCCGCAAGTCCGTGCCGTGTTTCATCCGGCGCCCGCGCGGCCTGGACATCTACGCTGCCTGCGGCCAGTTGAAACGCATGGAGACGTCGCCGGCGCTGGTCAACCCCGAGGCGGCGCAGCCTTGACATTGGGCTGAAACCTTCCGCTTTTAGAATGTGAATGTGATCTTCCGCCGCATCGCATTGCCCGCCGCGCTGGCCGCCGCATTCGCGGCCGTGTTGCTGTCCGTGGAAACTCCCTTGTTCCCGGTTCTCAAGAATTCGCTTTTCGCCGGACCCCAGAAGGAAGGCTTCTCGCTGCTGGTGACCAGCCAGATCCTGCGGCCTTGGGGCGATCAGGCGAGCATTGCCGGACGGCCGGTGGAAGGCGTTTTCGACTCTGAAGGACGCTGGTATGGCGTGCTCGGATCGCGCGGCGTGGAGATCTTCGACGCGCCGACGATGGCCCATCGCGCCCAGGTGCTGACGCGCGCGACATCCTATGGCGGCCTCGCGTTCCGCGCGGGCACGCATGAACTGTGGGTCTGCGAGACGACGGGTTCGCGTGACGATTCCATCGCCATCGCGACCCTCGGCGCAAACGGTTCCGCGCAACAGACCGAGCGCCTCTCCTTCAAGAGCCACACGGTGCCCGCCGGGCTGGCCTTTTCACCTGACGGCAAAACGGTCTACGCGACACTCAGCGCCAGCAATACGGTCGCCGTGATCGATGCCGGCAAACGCGAACTGCTGCGCGAAATTCCGGTTGGCATTGCGCCGATGGCGATCGCCGTCGCCAGGCAGACGGGCCGCATCTACGTTGCCAATCGGGGCGGACGCCGACCCAAACCGGGAGAAACCACGGCGTTCACTGCGCGCTCCGAGGTGCTCACCGAACCGGTGACTGGATCCTCGGCCAGCGGCACGTTGTCGGTTCTCGATCCGCGGAACCTGGGGTCCGTCAGCGAGTACGCAACCGGTCTCGCGCCTTCCTCCATCGCCATCTCGGAGGATGGTGCGATGCTCGCCATCGCCAACGCGCATTCAGATTCTGTGTCGATCTTCGACACCGTCCGCATGTCCTCCGTAGAGGTGCGCATCCCTTCTTTCCCCCAGGGCACGTTCGGCAGCCAGCCCGTGTCGGTGGCGTTCGCGCCCAGCGGCAAGAGGCTCTACGTTGCTTGCGCCGGCATCAACGCCTTGGGCATCGCCGATCAAGGCGCGCGCGCGGCCTGGCGCTTTGTCGGAGCGCTGCCGGCGGCATGGTTCCCGGTTTCGGTGGCCGTCGCCGCGGACGGCGGCGTGCGCGTCGTCGCGGTGAAAGGGACGGGCAACAACGCGACTCGGGACGGCGGCCACAACACGCTCAGTTACGAAGGCACGGTCTCCTCCTACCCGCCCGTGCTGTTGGAACGCCACGCCGCGGGTCTGCGCGAGGTGCGCGCCGCCAACGCTCCGAAATTCGAACCTGCGGGCGGCGTCGCCAACCTCGCCTCGCTGGGCATCCGGCACGTCTTCCTGATCATCAAGGAGAACCGTACCTATGACCAGGTGCTCTCCGACCTGCCCCGCGGCGAGCGCGACCCGCGTTTCCTGATGTACGGCCGCGACGTGACGCCAAACCAGCACGCGCTGGCCGAAGAGTATGTCCTGCTCGACAATTTCTACACCAGCGGCGCGATCAGCTTCGACGGCCACCAGTGGCTGACCATGGCCTTCGTCTCGGACTATGTGCAACGCGCCTTTGCGGCCTCGCCGCGCGGCTACTCCTGGAACATGGACGACGCGCTGACCGTCGCGCCGACCGGCTTCTTCTGGCAAGGCGCGCCCCGCCAGATCGACGTGCGGCTGATGGGCGAAGCAACCAACCCGGCGCGCTGGGATCCGGCTGCCAGCGTCGTGAAGGACATCAACGAGAGCCAGATGGCGGGCTGGGAAGAGCACTGGAAGATGTACCAGGAAGGGCGTTGGCGCGAAGCCGCGGCGGCCGTGCCGGCCGTGCCCGCGCTGGGCCGCTGGGTCGATCGCCACTACCCCACCTCCACAATGAACATCACCGACCAGATCCGCGCCGAGGCATTCCTGGAGCGGTTGCGGGAATGGGGAAAGGACCGCCAGGCGCCCGAACTCGCGGTGATCACCCTGACCGAGGACCATACCATGGGCAAGCGTCCCGGCTTTCCGACGCCGCGCGCGATGGTCGCCGATGACGATCTCGCGCTGGGCCGCATGGTGGCGGCGCTTTCAAAAAGCAGCTTCTGGGCGCAGACTCTCGTGCTCGTCACCGAGGACGACGCACAGGATGGCGTGGATCACGTCGACGGCCACCGCACTGTGTGCTTCGCCATCGGACCGCACGTGCGCCGCGGCGCGCTGGACTCTACCGACTACACGCATTTGAGCCTGCTGCGCACCATCCAGGCGATCTTCCGGATTGCGCCCCGCACGCGCTTCCTCGCCGCCGCCCGGCCGATGACCAGCATCTTCCAGCCGCGGGCGGACCTGACGCCCTACACGGTGCTGCAGCCGCGCATCTCACTCACCGAGATGAACCAGCCCCTGAGTTCTCTTAGAGGCCGCGAACGCGAGGCCGCCCTGGCGTCTTTGCGCTTCAATCCAAACCACGTGGACGACATCCCCACGGCGACCATGAATCACATCCTGTGGTGGGAGGCGAAGGGCTATTCAGTGCCCTACCCGGTCCAACGAGCCGCTACAACGCCTCGACGATCAGGCACTTCAGGTACAGCGTCTCCGGCACCGTGAGCAGGACGGGGTGATCCTGTGCCTGCGACCGGCGCTCCAGGACGCGCAGCGTCTTGCCGGCCTCCAGCGCCGCTTGCGCCAAAGTCTCGAGCAGCGCCGCTTCGCTGACGTGATAGCTGCACGAGCAGGTCACCAGCACGCCCCCTGTATCCAGCAGCTTCAGGGCCTTCAGGTTGATTTCCCGGTAGGCTTTCAAAGCGCCTTCGACAGCCGGCTTCGACTTGGCGAATGCGGGCGGGTCGAGCACGATGGTCTGGAACTTGCGCCGCGCCTGGACGCAGCCGGAGAGGTATTCGAAGACGTCGGCCTCGCGGAAGCTGACATTCGCGATGTTGTTCCCGGCCGCGTTGGCCCGCGCCGCTTCAAGCGCCGCCGGCGACGATTCCACGGCTTCTACCGAATCGCACTTCGCGGCGATGTGCAGCGCGAAGCCGCCCGTCGAGCTGAAGCAATCCAGCGCCCGCCCATGCGCCCAGCGCGCCGCTGCGACGTAGTTTTCCCGCTGGTCCAGGTACACGCCGGTCTTCTGTCCGTGCAGCACGTCGGCCAGCAGCGTCAGCCCGTTCATGCGCACCGGCGCCCGTTCCGGCGCTTCGCCCAGCAGCGTCGCGGTCGTTTCCCCCAGCTTCTCGTGCTTGCGCGACGGCACATCGTTGCGCGCGACGACGCCGCGCGGATGCAACAGCTCTTCGATGCACGCGACAATCTCGCCGCGCGTCCGTTCCATGCCCTGCGTCAGGAATTGAGCCACCACGCAGTCGGCGTAGACGTCGATGATCAGCCCCGGCAGCAGGTCGCCCTCGGCATGCACCAGGCGGTAGGCATCCGAATTTTCCACCACGCGCGCGCGATGCTTCGCCGCCGCCTGCAGGCGCCGAAGATAGAAAGCCCGGTCGGCCGCCTCGGCGTGCCGCGACAACAGCCGCAGCGTGATCTTGGATGCGTCGCTGTAGTGGGCGATGCCCGCCGTGCGGCCGCGTTGCGTAATGACGCGCACCGTGTCGCCGCCTTTGGCGCCGCCTCTTCCCGCGACGTCGGCTTCGTAGATCCACAGGTGGCCAGATTCGATGCGTTCTTCGCCCCGCCGGCTGACCTGGACGGCGGGCAGGTTCAGTTTGTCGTTCAAGCCGGGCCCCGCTCCATGTTCAGCAGCCGCGCAATGCGCTCCTCGGTCGGCGGGTGCGTCGAAAACAGGCGCGCCAGCGATGCGCCGCTGAAGGGTTTGACGATGTACATGTGCGACATGGACGGAGACACGTCCATCGGGATCCGCTGCGAATAGGTTTCCAGCTTGCGCAGGGCCGAGACGAGTTCATCGGGATTGCCGGTGTACTCGGCGGACGCCGCGTCGGCGCTGAACTCGCGCGTGCGCGAGATCGACATCTGAATGAGCGCCGCCGCCAGCGGCGCCAGCAGCATCATCAGCAGCGCTGCGATCGGGCTGCCGCCGTCGTCATCGTCGTCGCGCCGGCCGCCGAAAAAGAAGGCCATCTGCGCGGCCCAGGTGATGGCCGAGGCGATGGTGGCGGCAATGGAACTGGTCAGTATGTCACGATTTTTCACATGCCCGAGTTCGTGCGCGATCACGCCCTCGATCTCGCGATCCTGCATCAGGTCGAGCAGACCGGCCGTCACCGCGACGGATGAATGCGCGGGGTTGCGGCCCGTGGCGAAGGCGTTCGGGGCCTGCTCCGGAATCACCCACAGTTTGGGCATCGGCAGGCCCATGCGGTCGCACAGCGGCTTCACGATCTTGGCCAGCCGCCAGAAGACCTCGGGATTCTCGGTCTCGCTCAACCGCACCGCGCCGCTGGATGCCAGGGCGATCTTCTCCGAAAAGAAGTAGCTGAAGAAGTTCACGCCGATCGCGATAAACAGCGCGATCAGCATGCCGTTCTGGCCCGCCACCACCCGTCCGCCAACAATCAGCAGACCGCTCAGCAGGCCCAGCAGAACTGCGGTTTTCAGCCCATTCATCGTGCTCTTTGACTCCTCAATCCCATTGTCTCGGATGCGCCAGGTTGGGGCCCGCGCGCTCTACTTCTTGGCCGTCCACTCGGTGATCCAATCGATGAAGCTGCGGTACCACAGCAGGCTGTTCTGCGGCTTCAGCACCCAGTGGCCCTCATCGGGATACACGATCAGTTTCGAGGGCACCTTCTGCTCCTGCAGCGCCGTGAACAGTTGTAAACCCTGCGTGTACGGGACGCGGAAATCGAGCTCTCCGTGAATCACCAGCGTCGGCGTCTTGAACTCCTTGGCATACGTCGATGGCGACCATTTTTCGTACAGTTCCGGCTGTTGCCACGGCATGCCCTTGAATTCCCAGGCGGGGAACCACAGTTCCTCGGTGGCCCCGGCCTCACTGCGCAGATCGTAAACGCCGGCGTGCGAAATCAAGGCCTTGAAGCGCGTGGTGTGGCCCAGGATCCAATCCACCATGTATCCGCCGTAGCTCCCCCCGGCCGCCGCCATCCGGTCGCTATCCACATACGGCAGGCTCGCCACGTAGTCCGTTACGGCCATAATGTCGTCGTACGCGCGCCCGCCCCAATCAGCGTTGATTTCATCCGTGAATTTCGTGCCGTAGCCCTCCGACCCCCGTGGATTGGGCATCGCCACCACGAAGCCCGCCGCGGCGAACACCTGGGCGTTCCAGCGGTACGTCCAGGACTCGCCCCACGAGCCCTGCGGTCCGCCGTGAATCAGCATCAACGCCGGGTACTTCTTCCGCCCATCGAACCCCGGCGGCTTCAGCAGAAAGCTGTGCACCAGCGCGCCCTCCGCGCCGGTGGTCGTGAACTCCTCCAGCGGGCGTAAATCGTACGCGCTGAGCAGCGCGTCGTTCAGATGCGTCAAGGCCACCGGCGTGCCTCCGCCGGAGACCGCCTTGAAGATCTCGATCGGGCTCGCACCGCTCTGCTCCGTGTACACCAGCGTTCTGCCGTCGGACGCAAACTGCAGGTCGTCGACGAACGCGTTGCCCGCGGTGAGGATGCGAGTTCCGCCGCCCGTTACGGCGATCAATTGGGCAATCTGCCTTCCGCGGTCATCCACCGTGAACGCGATCCGTTTCGAATCGGGGTGCCACGTGAAGCCCGTCACGTGGCGGTCCAGGCTTTCCGTGAGCACGCTGATCTGGCCGCTTTCGCGGTTGTAAACCGCCAGCCGCCAGCGGTCGCTCTCGTATCCCGCGCGCTCCTGCAACCGCCAGGCAATCCATTTGCCGTCGGGCGAGTACTTCGGTCCGGCGTCGGCGCCGGGGCTGGTTGAGATCTTGCGCGCCTCGCCGCCCTCGATCGGCACCGTGTAGATCTCCCAATTCGTGCTCATCGCCTGGTCTTCGTCCAGATCGGCGGCGTAGGCGATCTCTTTGCCGTCGGGCGAGATTTCGTAGTCGTCTCCGCCCTCCAGCGAGAACGGCGGCACGTCGAACTTTAACCCCGGCGTCAGGTCCCGCACCGCGCCGCCTTCGGGCGCGACCACCATCAGGTGCTTGCGCCGTTCTCCGCGCCACGCGGTCCAGTGCCGGTACAGCAGCGCAGTATAAATTCGCGCCTTGACCTGGCTCTTATCCTCGGCCTCGATCCGACTCGCGTTGCAGGCGTCGTCGGCATTGCAAGCCGGGTACGCTTCGCTGACGAAAATCAGCCATCGCCCGTCCGGGCTCCACTTCACGCCGGACGCCTCGCCCGCCAGCTTCGTCACCTGCCTGGCGCCCGAGCCATCGGGGTTCATCGTCCAGATTTGCGACGATCCGCCGCGCGTCGAAACATAGGCGAGCCGCCTGGAATCCGGCGACCAGCGCGGCGCGTCGTTGTTGCCTTCCGTGGTGATCTGCCTCGGCGTTCCGCCGGCCAGCGGCACGATCCAGACCTGGCGCGGACGCGTGTTCTTCTCCACATCGATGCTCGTCACCGAGAAGGCGACCCATTGCCCGTCGGGAGCAATCTGCGGGTCGGCGATGCGTTTGATCTTGAGCAGGGCCTCGGCCGTGAACGGCGCTTTTTGGGCCGGAAGAAGCGCGCAAAGCAGTGCCAGGGAGATTAACAAACGGTGCGGCATACCTGAATTGTAACGGGCCGGATGGTAGCATGAAGGTTTCCCCGGCGCGCGCCAGAGTCCACGGCAGGTTACGTCCATGATCCGGCCCTACAAAGGCATCTACCCCAAAATCGCGCCTTCGGCCTACGTCGATCAGGCTTCGCAGGTGATCGGTGACGTGACCATGGGCGAGCGCGCCAGCATCTGGCCCTGCGCCGTCGCCCGCGGCGACGTCAACCGCATTGAGATCGGTGCCGATTCCAATATCCAGGACGGCACCGTCCTGCACGGCGAACTCGACCTGTATCCGGTGCTGATCGGCGACCGCGTCACCGTCGGCCACATGGTCTGCCTGCATGGCTGTGTTGTCGAAGACGATTGCCTGATCGGCATCGGCGCCATTGTCCTGAACGGCGCGCGCATCGGGCGCGGTTCCGTTGTCGCCGCCGGTGCGCTGGTGCCGGAAGAGATGCAGGTGCCGCCCGAATCGATGGTTATGGGCGTTCCGGCCAAGGTGCGCCGCCCGCTGACCGAAGAGGAGCGGGCCCGCTTCAGCCAGAACTGCCAGCGCTACATCCGCTACCGGCAGGAATATCGGGACGACCCCATTTCATGATCAAGTCAGTTCGCGGCACGCGCGACATTCTTCCGCCTTCATCGGCCGTCTGGAACCATGTGGAAACGGTCGCCCGCGAAGTCTTCCGCGTTTACAACTACTCCGAGATCCGCACCCCGATCTTTGAGCAGACCGAGTTGTTTGCCCGCGGCGTCGGCGCGGAGACCGACATCGTTTCCAAGGAGATGTACACCTGGGACGACCGCGACGGCGCCTCGCTCACCCTGCGCCCGGAGTGCACCGCCTCGGTCATCCGCGCCTGCATCGAGCACCATCTGGACCAGCTCCCGGGCCTGAGGAAGTTTTATTATTTCGGACCCATGTTTCGTCGCGAACGCCCGCAAAAAGGCCGTTTCCGCCAGTTCTCGCAGATCGGCGCCGAGGTCATCGGCTCGGAATCGCCCGCCATCGACGCCGAGCTGATCGAGATGGTGCTGGAAATCCTTATTCGCTGCGGCGTGGAACAGCCCCGCCTGATCCTCAATTCGGTCGGCTGTCCGCTGTGCCGCCCGGCGTTCATTGAATTGCTGCGCCAACGCCTGCGGGAAGTGAAGAGCCAAATGTGCGAGGACTGCCAGCGGCGCGTCGATACCAACCCGCTCCGCGTGCTCGACTGCAAAGTGCCCGCGGACCAGCCCATCATCGACAGCTTGCCGTCGATTCTCGACCATCTCGGCCCGGAGTGTGCCACCCACTTCGCCGTCGTGCGCGAGCTGCTCGATGCGCGCGGCATCGCCTACGAACTCCGCCCCCGTCTCGTCCGCGGCCTGGACTACTACACGAAGACGACATTCGAAGTCGTTCACGGCGCTCTCGGCGCGCAGAACTCCGTCCTTGGCGGCGGGCGTTACGACGGCCTGGCCGAGTCGCTCGGCTCGCGCGTCCCCCTGCCGGGCATCGGTTTTTCGATCGGCGAGGACCGCCTCGTCATGACCATCGAGGAGCGGCTGGACGCCGCGTCGCTTACGCCGCTCGACCTGTACGTCGTGCCGATGGGCGCTGAGGCCGTGCGCCATGCCGCGCTGTTGGCGCGCGACCTGCGCCGCGCCGGCGTCGTCGTGGAGGTCTCCACCGACGCCAAAGTCAAGCGTGCCATGGAACTCGCCAACAAGCTGAACGCGAGCTATGCGTTGCTGCTGGGCGACGAAGAAATCGCCGCCGGCGTCTACGCCTTGAAGGACATGGCCGCGGCCCAGCAGCGCAATGTGTCGCGCGGGGAGTTGTTCGCGGCGCTGATCCGGTAAGGGCAGAGTCCGGACGGCCTCGTATGGGCTAGCCGTGCGGGAAGACCGCCTTCTTTGCGGCCTCAGTTATCACGTTGACTAGAACCGCCCTGAAGGCCTCGCCGACCACTTTAGCGCTCTTGTCCAGGACCTTCCTAAACCTCGTGGCAGCTACTTCCGTTTGTGGGGAATCTTTGAACAAGTTAGGAGCATTCTGCTTCAGGATTTCGCGGTCATTGTCTGTCAATCCCTCTATCTCTTCGGCCAATTCAAGTGCGGCTTGGATGGCCTTGGCTGTCCAGGGGTAAGGCTTGCCACAGTTCGCACAGTACGAGGGCGCCGACACCAGAGGATGGATTGAGAGGTTCCAACGGCTGCGGACGTAGTTGTGCATCCTGACGCAATACGCGCCGATTATTAGCGAGCCGCAGTCAGGACACTTGATTATTGTCTCTGCCCCGCAACTGGGGCAGAAGTTACGTCGCTCTTCAGGACGCAGCCCGTACAGGGATGTGATTACATGACCATTTGTACAGATTTGCGCCTGTTCGTAATGGCGGTCGGCCGACATCCCGGATAAAGGCTATCAGTTCGGATGAAACCTCGTCCATTGCGAATCACTGTCCTGTGCCCGCCCTCGGGAGGACGTCGCCGTATACCTTCCGGAACAGCTCCGGGCCTAACCTCTGCCGAATCGCCCGGAGCCGGATCTCCGCGTCGTCCGCCTCGGGAAACTGCTGCCGCAGACCAGCCTCACACATCGCTCGGACTAGGGCCGACTGCTGGAGCGCCTGCCGAATCCGGTCTCCGGCGCTCATGCCCCGTTCGATTTGAAGGAATGCCTCCCAGGCCTCCGGCGAAGTGTCGAGCGGCCGCATGAGCTTAGTATGCCAGCGCACGTCAGGCTTTGGGCGCTCATGCCTCTGGACAATACGCACCACCTCCCGGTGGAATTCCCGATACGCCCCTCCGCTTTCGTGTAAACTGCCCTGCGGGAGACGCCACGTATGCGTATATTCTTGACTCTGCTAATTGCCGGTACGCTGGCCTTTCTGGCCGGCTGTGCCCGCCGCTCGCCGGAGCAGGCCCGCGCGTTTGTGGAAAAGGCGGAGATCGAATTGCTCGCTGCCGGCAACGCCGCCAACGTCGCGCAGTGGGTCCAGGAGACCTACATCACCGGCGATACACAGGCCATCGCCGCTGCGGCCAACGAGAAGCTGACCGCGATCCAGGTCCGCCTGGCCAAGCAAGCCGCCCAATTCGACGGCCTGGCCCTGCCCGAGGATGTCAAACGCAAGCTCCTCTTGATCAAGCTCGGGATCACCCTCCCCGCGCCCTCTGATCCCAAGGAAAACGCCGAGGTGGCGCGCCTGGCCTCAGCGCTCGACGCGGCCTATGGCAAAGGCAAGTACTGCCCCGCCGGCGACACCTCGAAGTGTCTCAACATCGACGACATCACCAAGATCATGGCCACCAGCCACGATCCCAAACAGCTCCTTGACGTCTGGCAGGGCTGGCACTCCATCTCGCCGCCCATGCGTCACGACTACGCCCGCCTGATCGCGCTCGCCAACAAAGGCGCCAAGGAACTCGGCTTCGCCGACACCGGCGCCCTGTGGCGCTCGGGCTACGATATGCCGCCCGACGATTTCTCCAAGGAGCTCGACCGCCTGTGGGATCAGGTCAAGCCGCTGTATGTCCAGTTGCACGCCTACACGCGTTGGAAGCTGCGCGAAAAATATGGCGACGTCGTCCCCGCCAACGGCCCCATCCCGGCCCACCTCCTCGGCAACATCTGGGCCCAGACCTGGGACAATCTCTATCCCCTGCTCGCGCCCCAGGATGCCGACCCCGGCTACGATCTCACCGCCATCCTCAAGCAGCGCAAGACCGAACCGTTGCAGATGGTCCGCTATGGCGAGGGCTTTTTCAAGTCCTTGGGCTTCGCCCCTCTGCCCCAGACCTTCTGGGAGCGCTCGATGTTCATCCGCCCGCGCGATCGCGACGTGATCTGCCACGCCTCGGCCTGGGATCTTGATAATGTCGAGGACCTGCGCCTCAAGATGTGCATCGACATCGTCGCCGAGGACTTCTACACCGTCCACCACGAACTGGGCCACAACTTCTACCAGCGCGCCTACGACCGCCAGCCGTTCCTGTTCCGCGGCTCCGCCAACGACGGTTTCCACGAGGCCATCGGCGATACAATCGCCCTCTCCATCACCCCCTCTTACCTCGTGCAACTCGGCTTCATCCAGAAAGCTCCCGACGCCTCGAAGGACACCGGGCTGCTGCTGAAGAAGGCTCTCGAGAAGATCGCCTTCCTGCCCTTCGGCCTGTTGATTGACCAGTGGCGCTGGAAGGTCTTCTCCGGCCAGATCACCCCTGAGAAGTACAACCAGGCGTGGTGGGATCTGCGCCTGAAATACGAAGGCATCGCCCCCTCATCCCCGCGCGGCGAGGAGTTCTTCGATCCCGGCGCCAAGTACCACGTGCCGGCGAGCGTGCCCTACACCCGCTACTTCCTCGCCGACATCCTCCAGTTCCAGTTCCATAAGGCCCTCAGCCAGACCGCCGGCTGCAAGGATCCGCTCCATCGCTGCTCCATTTACGGCAACAAAGAAGCCGGCGCCAAGCTCAACGCCATGCTGGAAATGGGCCTCTCCAAGCCCTGGCCCGATGCCCTCGAGAAAATCGCCGGCACGCGCCAGATGGACGGAGGCGCGATCCGTGAATACTTCGCGCCGCTGGAGAAGTGGCTGGAACAGCAGAACCAGGGCCATCCCGTGGGGTGGTGACGCCCCGCTCCTTGCGGCTTCAAGGGTCCGACCTGCGCTGGTTCTTTGTCCATGCGCGCCCGTGGCCGCGCCCTACGACATCCGGTACGTGTCCGCCTTCGCGTCCCACAGGACCACTTTTTTCTGCTTGTAGCTCATCACCGACAGGAACCCCGGCACCGCCGCCTCGTAGCCCGCCTGCGGCGGCGCGATCGGCTTCTCCAGCCCGCGAATCGCGTTCAGGAAATTCCGGATGTGAGCCTCCACGGCCAGGTTGTCGTTGCCCGGCAGCGAAATGGTCGTCTCCTTGCGGTTCTTGACCACCTCGGGCATGTTCGGCCGGTACACCTCCGGATAGAAATTCAGCGTCGAGCGGTTCAGCACCTCGATCGTCCCCTCGTCGCCCAGGTATTGCTCGCCGTATCCGTTGTGCGCGTTGCCCAGGTAGCACGAGTAGTTGACATGCAGCTTGTCCGGATAATCCAGCAGTACGCTCCACGTGTCCGGCACGTCCCGGTCGTCATCCACGGTCCACTGCAGCACGCCCCCCGTCGCCACTACCGAGGCCGGAATCCCGCGCCCCAGCACGAACGCCGTGATGTCGGTCTGGTGCACCATCAGGTCCGTCGCGATGCCGCTCGAATAATCCCAATACAGCCGCCATTGCCGGTAACGGTGCGGATCGAACGCCACCTTCTTGGCCGGCCCCAGGAACTTCTGCCAGTCCGCGTTGGCCTCCGTCAGCGCAGGATCGATCGGATACCGCCAGGCCGGCGCCCCGCTCGGCTCCGCATTGCGGTACCAGAACGCCCGCACATAGTGGCAGTCGCCGATCATCCCTTGTGAAATCATCGCCTTAGCCATCTGATAGAGACTGTTGGAGCGGTTCTGCGTGCCCACCTGAATCACGCTCTTCGACTTCGCCACCGCCCGCATGATCTCCTGCGCCTCCTCGAGCGTATGTGCCAGCGGCTTTTCCACATACACGTTCTTGCCCGCCGCAATCGCGTCCAGCAGCATTTGGCAATGCAGATGCTCGGGCGTCGCGATCACCACCGCCTCCACTTCCTTGTCGGCCAGCAGATCGCGATAATCCAAATACGTCTTGGGCGTGTTTTGTCCTTTAGTTTGAACAACATCCTTACCCTGCGCCAGGTTCGCGCGGAAGGTGTCGCACAGCGCCACCACGTGGATTCTTGCCGCGTTGCCCGCGTACGCCCGCTCCTCCAGGTAGCGGCCCCGTGTGCCCGTGCCGATCCACCCCATCTGGATCCGCTCGTTCGCGCCCACAGCCGGCGCCGCCGCCAGCGCCGCCGCAGCCGCCGTCTTCACGAAACTGCGGCGGGAGTATTCTTGAGCCATCTGTACCTCCTGTGGATACGGCCCGTGCCGCGCGCACGCGCCGCATCCAACCCCTAAGCATATCGAATCATTCATCCTGAGGCCCATGCTGGGACCACCTGCGTTGCGGTAGTTTAATCTCTTTGGTCCGATTTGCTACTGGAGGGCGTTTCTCTTTTAGCTGCACTGATGTTACAATTCCCCTATATCTGTCTGACCGCAGGCGGCCGGGTTTTCACCCGGGAGTGGGTGCCGGCGGTTAGAGAGAGTGCTTCGGGTATCGGCAGTGAATATTGCTTCTGCCATAGATCCGCGAGTTCAAGGCCCGAAACCCCCGGCGGAGAAGGGGTGCCGGAACGTCTCCCGGCAGTCTGCCCGCTTGCGCTCCACCGCCGTTCGGCGGGGCGCCAGCCCGCGGCCCGGGCCAACCAGCGTGGCGGAAGCAGGATTTCCACTCGCCACGCCGGCGGCTCTTTTGGATCTTCGACCGGCGCCCGCGCGGCCTCGACGCCGTGGATGCACTCTCCCCGCCTTGTCGCGGTACGGTTTTCTTACCGCAGTCACCAGAACGTCTGCTTGCCTCAACGGCCCCCAGGGCCGTGGCTCGGCGCTCCACGTCTGCGGCTTCTTTTGGGCACGCGGAACCCCTGTGGCGCCGGGACGGGGGTGCCGGGAAGAACGTTCGGGGGCCGGCTCGTTTGGGGGTTTGAATGCTATTCGGCCGCGTGGTCGCCGTCCGCGGCGGCTTTTCGACGGCCGAATCGGTTGGGTCAATCTTGACGGGAGGTTAGTATGCGAGAGTGCATTGGGGGCAGAGGGCTCGGCGTCCTCACACAGTGCCTGCTGCTCATCGCTTCTGCACCGGCCAGTTCTCGGATAAAGGAAGGAAGCTATGCGAATTAGACAGCAACGTTTTTGGCGCGCTCTTGCGGGCGTGCTTTTTCTGGCAGCGGCTCCGGCCGTGTTCGGTCAGTCGCTGATCACAGGCGACATCACGGGCACGGTTACGGACGCCACCAAGGCGTTAGTGGTTGGGGCGAAGATGAACTTGAGGAATCTGGAGAATGGGAGCGTCCAGAATGCCATCGCCTCGACCGGTTCGTACCGCTTCAGCCTGCTGAAGCCCGGCCGCTACGAAGTTTCAGCGACAATGCCTGGCTTCCTGAAGTCCCAGCGGGAGGTGACTGTCGCCGTCGCCGAGACCGTGACCGCCGATTTCATGCTCGAACTCAGCAAGGCAGTGCAAACCGTCGAAGTCTCCGCGGTCGCGCCTTTGATCAACCCCGACGCCAGCAACAATACTCCGTTCACGCAACAGGAAGTGGAGCTATTGCCCAGCGCCGGCGGTGACCTGACCAACATCCTGTGGACTGCTCCGGGCGCGGTTGCCAACTCCACCGGAGGCTATGGCAACTTCACCGTCAACGGTCTGCCGGCCACTTCGAATCTGTTTACCGTCAACGGCGAAAACGACATGGACCCGTACTTCAACATCAACAACTCGGGCGCCACCAACCTCATGCTGGGGCAGAACGAGTTGCAGGAAGTAACGGTTGTCTCCAACGCCTACGGCGGCCAGTTCGGCCAGCTCTCCGGCGCGCAGGTCACCTACGTGACCAAGTCGGGCACCAACCAGTTCCATGGCAACGCGCAGTACTGGTGGAACGGCCGCGTGATGAACGCCAACGATTGGTGGAGCAATTACTACGGCGCCCCGCGTCCGTTCTCCAACGCCAATCAGTGGGCGACCTCGATCGGCGGTCCGATTGTCAAGAACAAGCTGTTCTTCTTCGCCGACAACGAGGGCTTACGCTTCGTTCTCCCCAACGTCTTCTCGACGGTGATTCCGACGCAGGATTTTGTGAACGCCACCATGGTCAATGTGACCAACCTGGAGCCTAACGAGGCGCCCATGTATAAGCGCATGTTCGCCCTGTGGGAGAATGCCGCGGGCGCCTCCAACGCCCAGGCGTTCTCTAATTCCAGCGAGTGTAACGCGCTCACTCTGCCCGGTTTCGACCCCACCACGATGAATTGCGCCGCCCGCTTCTCATCCAGCGCCTCTGCGCTGGGAACGGAGTGGATGCAGACCATCCGTGGCGACTACAAGTTCGGGACCAACGACGACATTTACTATCGCTGGAAGCTCGACCACGGCCTGCAGCCGACTTCGATCAATGCCATCAGCCCGGCTTTCAACGCCCTATCCAACCAGCCGGAATTCGACAACCAGTTCCATGAGACCCACATCTTCGGCCCGACCGCGACCAACTCCTTTACGGCCGCCCTCAGCCACTATGTGGCCCAGTTCGCGCAGAATCATGCCGCCGCGGTTGCCGCCTTCCCCTACGACGTCGAGGACTCGGGAGCGGTGCCCTTCAGCAACATTAACTTGCTGCGCGATTTCCCCCAGGGCCGCAACATCACGCAGTACCAGTTCATCGACGATTTCTCGCTGCTGAAGGGCAAGCACAGCCTGAAATTCGGCTTTAACTTCCGCCGCTACGACGTCAGCGACCACAACTTCTTCTTTAATTCGCCAGCCGTGTACTTTGGCTACACCCCGGCGGGCCTGCAGGAGCTGGTCGACGGTTATGCCTATCAATACCGCATGTCGGATAACCTCGCCAGCGACGTACCTATCGCCATGTGGGGCGTGGGCATCTACGCCGAGGACGACTGGGCCATCCGGAAGAACCTGAAGCTGACGCTGACCCTGCGCGGCGAACACAGCTCCAACCCGGTCTGCCAGTTCAACTGTTTTGCCAACTTCAAGAGCGATTTCAATTCGCTGCCCAGCGTGACCAGCTCGGACCCCGGCGACGTGGCCTACAGCTCGGACATCGTTGCCAACCAGCACCAGGCTTTCCCGGGGATCGATGCCATCAACTGGTCGCCGCGCATCGGCTTTAGCTGGTCCCCCGGCTCCGACAACAAGACCGTCATCAGCGGTGGTTTCGGGGTCTTCTACGACGCCGTTCCGGAAGGTCTGGTCGACGACCTGTTGAGCGATCCTCCGGTCTCCGTCGCCATTCGCGTGCGTCCGGCGGGCGGCACTTTGCCCTTCGACCCCGCCGGCGGGGCGGCCACCTGGGCCGCTTCGGCCGCCGCTTTCAACCTTTCCAGCAGTTACAATCAGATCGCATCCGCGCTTCAATCGCTCGGTGCTGTTTTCGCGGCGCCGGCTGTGACGTCCTTCCCCAGCACCATGCACACGCCCGAGACATCGGAATGGAACTTCACCATCCAGCGCCAGTTCGGCACTTCGTACGCTCTCAACCTGAGCTACGTCGGCAACCATTCCGTGAAGATCTTTTACAACAATTCCTGGTACAACGCTTACGACTGCTGCGGGATCTTCACGGGCGTCGCCGGCGTCAACGAGACCTTCAGTCCCCGGGTGCCCAACTACGGTGAGGTCACCGAGGTCCAGAACGGCGCAATCTCCCGTTACGATGCCTTGAACGTGACTTTGCGCAAGCAGATGTCCCACGGCATAACCGGGCACTTGAATTTCACTTGGGCGCACGGCCTGGACGATGCCTCCAATGGTGGAATCTTTACCTACGGCGATTCGTTGTTCGGACAGATGAATCCCCTCGGCAACAACTATAACTACGGCAACTCGGATTACGACATCCGCCACCAGCTCAGCGCGGACTTCGTCTACGCTCCCGTCACCCACCTTTCCAACAAGTTCGCGCAGGGGGTGGTCAACGGCTGGCAACTTACCGGCAAGCTGACCTGGCGCTCCGGGCTTCCGTTCTCGATCGTCGACAACAATTGGAACGGCGCCATCAGCAACGGCGGGGGGACGATCCTGGCCCAGCCGATCGCCGGCGTGGCCGGCCAGACGAGCAGTTGCGGCGAGTCCGCCGTCAATACTCCCTGCCTCAACGCCAACGCCTTCATCAATAGCGCCGATCCAAGCTGGAATGGCTATACAATCTGGCCGACCCAGTCGCGCAACCAATACCGCGGACCAGGTTTCTTCGACTTCGACGCGAACCTGTTCAAGAACTTCGCGATCACAGAGCACCTGAAATTCGCGGTTGGCATCCAGGCCTTCAACCTGTTCAATCACCCCAACTTCGGCTTCCCGGACACCGGGATGGGCGACTCCACCTTCGGTCAACAGGTCGGCGGCATGGCCGGCACACCGACTTCGGCTTACGGCTCGTTCCTGGGCTTCGATTCCTCGCCGCGAGCCGTTCAGCTCACCGGCAAGATCACGTTCTAGCCCCAACGGCTAAGTGTTAACCAAGACCCGGCCATTCCGCCCACGGCGGTAGTGGCCGGGTTTTTCATTGTGTGGAAGGCCGTCAGACCAGCCCGGAGGATTCGCCAGATCCCGTTCCCAGATTCACGATACTGCCGGTGTCAAGCGAATTCGGGGGCAGGGATGGCGGGGAGACACGGAAGGCATTGACAAGGAAGAGGCGAAAGAGGGATCGCCGTTGTGACCGGGCGCCGTCGCCTGCGCCACGGGTGTGAATCCATACCTTGGCGTCCTCGCTTCCAGGAACCCGACCAGCGCAGGGGGTGGCGCGGGCGGCGGGAGTGCGATTGGCGGAGCGTGGAAGGGGCGTTCGCGGGAAATTGGAGGAACAAAGCCAAGCGCGACACTTATGTCGCAAAGTGTCGCATTTCGTCATACGGCGTGTGACGGCAGAGTGATTCGGGAAAGGTCGGGCCGGGAGGCGAGAAAGGATATGTAAGAATCGTTGAATCAGATCGATACACGGAAGAAGGCGGTTGCGATTGGATCATGAGCCGGGTGAGTTAGTATGACAATTCGACAGGGGGTGGTGTCGTGTCGAAATGTCGAATTGGCGGGTTGGCAGGGCTGGGGCGAGCGGTCGAGGCGGGGCGGGCAGTCCCTGGGTCCAGGGCCATGGCGATTCGATAGAACCTCAAGATCAAGGGATTGAGGCAGGAGGCTCAAGCTAGTATCTTCGCCAGACGGTCAAGAAAGATCCCGGCGTCGGTGACCACCCCCAGCGCCTGGCCGGAGCCGCGGTCGCTGAGCTTGGTGGCGACCGCCGGGTTGATGTCCACGCACACCGTCTTCACCCACCCGGGGAGCATGTTGCCGGCGGCGATGGAGTGCAGCATGGAGCCCAGGCACAGCACCAGACCCGCGCCGCGCAGGTGTTCGGCGTAGGCGTCCTGGGCGGCGTTCATGTCAGTGATGGTCTCAGGCAGCGGACCGTCGTCCCTCAGGCTGCCGGCCAGCACGAATGGCACGCCGTGCGTAACGCATTCGTACAGAATGCCCTTCGTCACCCGCCCCAGCCGCACCGCCTGGGCGATGGAGCCGGCGTGATAGACGGTGTTGATGGCCCGCATGTGGTTGCGGTGGCCGTGCTCGGCCTGGCGGCCGTCGCTCAGGCGGATGCCCAGCGAGGTGCCGAGCATCGCCGCTTCGATGTCGTGTACCCCCAGGGCGTTGCCGGCCAGCAGCGCGCCCACCCAACCCTCGCGCACCAGCGCCGCCAGCGCCGTGTTGCCGCCGGTATGGACCACCACCGGCCCGGCCACGACGACGATCGGCTGGCGCGCCTCGCGGCAGTGGCGCATCAGCGCGGCGGTCTGGCGCACCGCCGTCTCGACCTGGCGCTCCGAGGAGATGCCGTTGGACATGAAGGCGAACGCCAGGCGGTCGCGCTCCTTCGACTCGGGGATCACGCGGATGCCCTTCATGCCCGCTACCACCTCGTCCCCGGCGCGGATGTCGCGCAACCGGCGGCAGATCGGCGAGCCATCCTGCCACACGATCAGCGCGTCCATGCGCTGCCGCCGCACCTGGTGCCAGGCGCCGTCGCGGCGCACCAGCGTGCGATGGTTGGTGGTGGAGTAGAAATCCTCGGGCGCGCAGCGGTCGCGCTCGATCGTTCGCCACTGCGCGTCGGCGCCGTCGGCCGGCGAGCAGCCCAACTCCAGCAGACGCGACAGCAGGCCCTCCATCTCCCCGGCCGAATCGGCTTCGACGCGCAGGCGCAGGCGCGAAGGTTCGGCATTGGTGCGGCCGATGAAGAAGTGCTCGACGTTGAAATGACCGTTGAACTCGATCACGGTGTCGAAGATCTGCTCCATGATGTGCGAGTCGATCAGGTGCCCTTCGGCTTCGACGACTTCCTGGACGGGCGAATGAGGAGGCTGCATTGGTTCTTGGGGCAACGACTGTCTGAACGCAGGCCGCAGCGCGGCTGGCGCGGCTGGCGGTTCTCTTCCTTTCAGTGTAAAGGCTGCCCGGCCGGGCGGGGAGGGGAGCCGCCGCAGCGGGCGCGCGAGAACCCGGCTGATATAATGGGACGATCCATATGCCACCGACCGGAACCAGCAGCAAGAAGGTTATCCTTTTGCGCCCAAGGGGTTTCTGCGCCGGCGTGGTACGCGCTATCGATGTCGTCAAGATTGCGCTTGACCTGTACGGCTCGCCCATCTACGTGCGCAAGGAGATCGTCCATAACCGCCACGTGGTGGACGACCTGCGGGACCACGGGGCGATTTTCGTGGACGAGCTGCACCAGGCGCCAGTCGGCAGCCGCGTGATCTTCAGCGCCCACGGGGTCTCGCCGGCGGTGCGGCAGCAGGCCAGGGAGCGCCAACTGCAGGTGGTGGACGCGACCTGTCCGCTGGTGACGAAAGTGCACCTGGAGGCGGTGAAGTTCGCCCGCCAGGGCTATACGATCCTGTTGATCGGCCACCGCGACCACGAGGAGATCGATGGCACCTTCGGCGAGGCGCCGGCAAACACGATGATCGTGGAAACCGAACAGGACGCCGAAGCGGTGCAGTTGCCCGATCCGGAGCGGGTTTGCTTTCTGACCCAGACGACGTTGAGCCTGGACGAAACGCGCGGTGTGATTGAGATTCTCAAGCGGCGGTTCCCCAAGATCGTCGGACCAAAGTCGCAGGACATCTGCTACGCCACCGAGAACCGCCAACTGGCGGTCAAGGCGGTGGCGCCACTGTGCCAATTGCTATTGGTGGTCGGATCCCAGAACAGTTCCAATTCCAAGCGCCTGGTGGAGGTCTGCCAGAAGTCGAACGTGCCGGCGTACCTGCTGGACGACCGCTCGTTTCTCCGAGAGGAATGGTTCGACGGTGTGCAGACGGTCTCCGTGACGGCGGGCGCCTCGGCCCCCGAGCACTTGGTGGGAGAGTTGGTGGAGGCGTTGCGGGGGAAGGGCTATTCGGCACTCGAGGAGCTGGACATCGTGGATGAGGATGTGCGTTTTCAGTTGCCGCAAGAGCTGCAGAACGGCATCCTGCCGGCGGCCTCGATCCAGCCGGCCCTATGAGCCCGGGTCCGCGGATGGCCGGCCCCGGGCTGGCCGGTGTCTCCCAGGCCGCCCATCGCGCCGCCATCCGATTGCTGGGGCTGCGGACGGCGGAAGGCTACTGGCACGCCGGAGTGAGCAGTGATTGCACTCTGGAGGCGGACTGGATTCTGCTGCAGTTGTGGCTGCATCCGCCGCAGGGGGATGCCTGGAATCCGCCGAATACGGCCCAGATCGCCCGCGCGGCGGCTTCAATCCTGGCGCGCCAGCAGAGTGACGGGGGCTTCAGCATCTACCCGCAAGGGCCCTCCGAGGCCAGCGCCAGCGTGAAGGCGTATTGCGCTCTGAAGCTGGCCGGAGTTCCGGCCCACGGCGAGGCCATGGCCCGGCTGCGCCAGCGCATCCTGGCCATGGGCGGCATTCAGGCGGCCAACAGCTTCGTCAAAATCCACCTGAGCTTGTTCAATCTGTATCCGCGAAACCAGGCGGCGACAGTGCCGCCGGAGCTGATCCTGTGCGGCCAACTGCTGTACCGGATGGCGTGGTGGATGCGGACCATCCTGGTGCCGCTGTCGATCGTGCAGGCGCTGGCCGGCGAAGGCGGGCGCGTGCCGGCCGGATTCACGCTTGAGGAGTTGTTCCAGCCGGGCCAGCCGTTGGACTTTCAGCGCGAACCGGCGTTCTTCTCGTGGCATAACTTTTTCCTTCGCCTGGACGGCGTTGTGAAGAGCTGGCAGCGCCGTGGCCCACGCTGGATCCGCAAGCAAGCCGTGCACGCGGCCGAGAAATGGATGCTGGCGCGCTTCGAGCGCTCCGACGGCCTGGGGGCGATGTACGCGCCGGTGATGTACTCCATCATGGCGCTGGACGTGTTGGGCTACGGTCCCGAGTCGCCGGAACGGCAGGAAGCCCAACGGCACTTCGACGACCTGTTGATCGACCAGCCGAGGCGATTCCAGTTGCAGCCCTCCTTTTCAGCGGTCTGGGACACGGCGCTGGCACTGTTTGCGCTGGGAGAGTCGGGCACGGCGACGCCGCAGGCGGTGGAAACCGCAACGCGATGGCTGCTTTCAAAGGAGGTACGCCACAAGGGCGACTGGTCGATCAAGCGTCCCAAGACCGAGCCCGGGGGCTGGTATTTCCAATTCGCCAACGAGTTCTACCCCGACGTCGACGACACGGCGATGGTGCTGCTGGCGCTGGCTCAGGCACAGACGGCGGGCGTGCCGGGCCTGGGAGAAGCGGCGCGGCGGGCCATCGCGTGGCTCCTGGCGATGCAGTCCAAGGACGGCGGCTGGGCGGCGTGGGACACGGATAACGACTGGGAGCTGCTGAACCACCTTCCGTTCGCCGATCGCGAGGCGATGCTCGATCGGACCTGCCCAGACATTACCGGGCGCGTCCTGGAAGCGCTGGCGCGATGGGGCGTGAGACCAGAGCATCCGGCCGTGATGCGCGGAGTGCGGTACCTGCTGAAGACCCAGGAGCGCGACGGCTCGTGGCCAGGGCGCTGGGGGGTGAACTACATCTACGGCACGTTTCTGGCGCTGCGCGGGCTGCGCGCGGCGGGCTACGACGAGCGCGAAGCGGAGGTGCTGCGCGGCGGCGAGTGGCTGCGCTCGATCCAGAACGCCGACGGCGGGTGGGGCGAGAGCTGCGCGAGTTACGATCGCCGCAGCTTCGTTGAGGCACCGAGTGCGCCCTCGCAGACGGCCTGGGCCGTGCTGGGCCTTTTGGCCGGGGGCGACTCGAGCAGCGAGAGCGTCCGCCGGGGCATAGAATATCTGGTCGGGACACAACGCCAGGACGGCGCTTGGGAGGAGAGTGTGGCCACGCGAACGGCAATTCCGCGCGTGTTCTATCTGCAGTATCACCTGTACCGGGATGTCTTCCCGGTGCTCGCGCTGGCCGAATACCAAAAGGGAACGGCCGTGTTCAGCGAGGCTGGGTGAAGCCGCGGATGGCTGGGAGTCGCGACCCGGCCGAGCCCTCAGCCCGTGGGCGTTGGAGGTTGAAATGAAACCGGCTCTGGTCACAGGCGCCACGGGATTTCTGGGCTGGCACGTCGTGCAGGTGCTGCGCCAGCGTGGGATCGCCGTGCGGGCGCTGGTGCGGCGTCCGGAAGCAGCGCGCGATCTGGACGCCGAGCTCGTCCCTGGCGACCTGCGCGACGCCGAGTCGGTCCGGCGCGCCGTGGCCGGCTGCGGGCTGGTGTTTCATGTGGCCGCGGACTACCGGCTGTGGGTGCGCGACGCTCGCGAAATGTACCGCTCCAACGTGGAAGGCACGCGCAACATCCTGGAGGCCGCGTCACGCCAGGGCATCGAGCGCATCGTCTACACCAGCACCGTGGGCTGCATCGGGTTCGTCAAAGGCGGCGTGGGGGACGAAACGACGGCCGTAACGCTGTCCGACATGGCCGGTCCGTATAAACGGTCGAAGTTCCAGGCGGAACAGGTGGCGCTGGAGTATGCTCGCAAAGGGTTGCCGGTGGTGATCGTCAATCCCACGGCGCCAGTAGGGGAACACGACGTGAGACCGACGCCGACGGGCCAGACGATCGTCGATTTTCTGCGCGGGGGAATGCCGGCCTACCTCGACACGGGCCTGAACATCGTCGACGCGCGGGAGACCGCCGAAGGCCACTGGCTGGCGTGCGAGCACGGGCGCCCGGGCGAGCGCTACATTCTGGGCAGCGAGAACTTGACGCTTCGCGAGATCTTCGAGAAGCTCTTCCGGATCAGCGGGCGGCCGGCGCCGAAAACGCAGATTCCGTGGGGCGTGGCGTGGCTGGCCGGGGCGGTCTCGACGGCCCTGGCCGGACTGACCGGCAAGCCGCCGCGGGTGCCGCTGGCGGCGGTGCAGATGGCTCGCAAGAAGATGTGGGTTACGCACGCCAAGGCGGAACGCGAACTCGGTTTCCATCCCTCGCCGGCCGAAGTGGCGCTGCGTAAAGCCGTGGAATGGTTTCAGAGCCATGGCTACTGCTGAGCTGGCGGTGGACGTGGTGCTGGTGGCGGCCGAGGCGCGGGAGTTTGCCGGGCTGCTGCGGCGCGCCCGGGCGGTCACTGCGTTGGCGGGCTGGACTGTCGGGCAGGCCTGGCTGGCCGAAGTGGGCGCCTCGCAGTGGCTGCTGGCCGCCAATGGCCCCGGGCGCCTGGCGGGCCTGGCAGCGGAGGAGGCGCTCGCCAGGGCGCACGCCGGGTGCGTGGTCAGTGTGGGGCTGTGCGGCGCTCTCGATAAAGCTCTGCAGCCAGGAGCCGTGGTCCAGGCCGGGGAAGTGATCGATGGCCAGGGCCGGCGCTGGCCGGGCGGCACGGTCGCCGCCGCCGGGCCGGCGGTCCGTGCGCTGTCTCTGGACCGGGTGGCGGTTTCGGCCGGGGAAAAGCGCCGGCTGGGAGCCGAAAGCACCGCGGCGATCATCGAAATGGAAGCGGCCCAGGTGGCCGAACGCGCGCGAGAAAGAGGGGTGCCGTTTTATTGCCTGAAGGCGGTCAGCGATGGCGCGGACGAGGGATTGCCCTTGAATTTCAACCATTTTCGTGATGCCGAGGGACGGTTTTCCCGGGTCCGGATCGGCGCGGCTTGCGCGCTGCGGCCGTGGCTCGTGCCCGCTGTGTTGCGCTTCGACCGTCAATGCCGCAGATCCATCGAACGATTGGGGGAGTCTCTTGTCCACGCTCGCTTTGCCTGAGCAGAAACAGATGCGGGCCGCGGTGTACGTGGGTCACGGACGCATCGAGATTCAGACCGTGCCGGTGCCCGAAATCGGAGCCGGGGAGCTGCTGGTGCGCGTGGAATGTTGTGGGATCTGCCACACCGATCTCAAGAAGGTCGAACACGACCTGTTGCCGCCGCCGCGGATCTACGGTCATGAGACGGCGGGCGTGGTAGTGGGGGCGGGCGCGGGGGTTACGAAGTTCCAGCCCGGCGATCGCGTGGTGGCGTTCCATCACATCCCCTGCCGGAACTGCTTCTATTGCGACCGCCAGCTCTACGCCCAATGCGAGGGCTACAAGCGGGTGGGCATCACGGCGGGCTTTGAGCCGGCCGGGGGCGGCTTCGCGCAATACATCCGCGTGATGGACTGGATCGTGCGCGACGGCGTGGAGCGGATTCCGGAAGGCGTCAGCTTCGAGGCGGCCAGCTTCGTCGAACCGGTCAACACGTGTCACAAAGCAGCCGTAGCCATGGATCCCCAGCCCGGTGACGTGGTGCTGATCCAGGGGCAGGGGCCGATCGGGCTGATTTTCACGATGTTGGTGGCGCGCAGCGGCGCCACGATCGTGGCCACCGACACGATTCCTGAACGCCTGGCGCTGGCCCGCCGCTTCGGCGCACGCGAGGCCGTGGACCCGCGCACAACGGACGTGCCGGCGCTCCTCGGGAAAATGACCGCCGGGCGCGGGGCGGATCAGGTCTTCGTCGCCGCCTCGGTCCCCGGCATCGTCGAGCAGGCGATGGCCGCCTCGCGGCCGGGCAGCCGCATCCTGCTGTTCGCCCAGACTTCGGATACCGAACGCGTGGAACTTTCGGGCGCCGGCATCTGCAAACTGGAACGGACTTTGATGGGCGTTTACAGCGCCTCAATCGATTTGCAGCCGGAGACGGCGAGGCTCGTGTTTAGCGGCGAACTGCCCGTGGATCTTCTTGTATCGCACAGACTTCCGCTCAACGAGATCAATCAAGGGATAGGTATGGCGTTGCATCCGGCCGCCAGATCCTTGAAAATAGTGGTTCTACCGCAGAGGTTGAGCGCGTGAACCAGAATATGCTGGCCGCAGTTCTTTACGGGCGTGAAGATGTCCGTGTGGAACACGTCCGCGTTCCGGAAATCGGCTCCGAGGACGTGCTGGTCCGTGTTCGGGCCGCACTGACCTGCGGGACGGATCTGAAGGTCTTCCGGCGCGGGTATCACGCCAAAATGATTGTCCCGCCGGCGCTGTTCGGGCACGAACTCGCCGGGGACATCGTCGGAGTGGGCAGCCAGGTCGAAGGTTTCCGGGTCGGCCAGCGCGTTGTAGCGGCCAATTCGGCGCCCTGTATGGAATGCTTTTTCTGCGCACGGGACGCGCAGAGCCTGTGCGAGGACCTGCTGTTCAACAACGGGGCTTACGCCGAGTACATCCGCATCCCGGGCCGCATCGTGCGCCACAACCTGTACCCCATTCCCGACCATCTGCAATACAAGGACGCTGCGCTCATCGAGCCGCTGGCGTGCGTGGTGAAAGGCCTGGACGATACCGGCGTGCGCGCCGGCGACAACGTCGTGGTGATCGGCCAGGGTCCAATCGGCATGATGTTCACGCGGCTGGCGCGCGTTTACGGCGCGCGCGTGATCGCCCTGGCGCGGCGCGTGGAACGGCTGGAAATGGCCGCGCGCATGGGAGCCAACGATTGCGTGCTGAACGGTCCGGGCCACGATCCGGTGAGCCGGGTCAGGCAATTGACGGACGGCTATGGCGCCGACGTGGTGATCGAAGCCGTCGGCAAACCCGAGACCTGGGAGCTCGCCGTGCAGTTGCTGCGCCGCGGCGGCACGGTTAATTTCTTCGGCGGCTGCCCGGCCGATACGCGCGTTTCCCTCGACACCGGCCTGCTGCATTACAGCGAACTGCGGTGCATCGCCAGTTTCCACCACACCCCGGCGATCATTCGCAAGGCCCTGGACATCGTCTCCCGCGGTGAGATCTCGGCCAAGGACTTCGTGAAGCAGGAGGAGCCGCTGACCAGCCTGAACAGCGTGTTGCGCCACCTGATGGCCCACAACGGGCACATGAAGACGGCCATCATTCCCTGACGTGTCCTCCCCCCTGGCGCCCGCGCAGCCCGTCTTCGTCCAGCCCAAACAATTTATCGCCTCCGCCGAGGCCATGCGCCAGAGCTGGAGCCTCGCGCCGTCGCTGGCCTATACGCGCTGGCTGACCCGGCACCACTACGAGAATTTTCACGTTGTCAGCGCGCTTCTCCCGGCGCGCCTGCACCAGGATTTTTACAACGTCTACGCCTTCTGCCGTTGGGCCGACGATTTAGGCGACGAAATCGGCGCTCCCGCGGAGAGCCTGCGGCTGCTCGATTGGTGGCGCGGAGAGCTGCACTCCATGTACGCCGGGCGACCGGCGACACATCCCGTCTTCGTCGCCCTGCGTCAAACCGCAACGCGGCACGGGTTGCCGCAGGCGCCTTTCGACAACCTGATCACGGCCTTCGTCCAGGACCAGACCGTCACGCGCTACCGCAATTGGGAGGAGCTGGACGGCTACTGCGTAAATTCGGCCAATCCCGTCGGGCGGCTGGTGCTGATGCTGTGCGGCTATCGCGACGAGGATCGCTTCCGCCTCTCCGACGCCACCTGCACGGCGCTGCAATTGGCGAATTTCTGGCAGGACGTCACGGTGGATCTCGCCAAGGGCCGGATTTACCTGCCGATGCACTTGTTCGAGCTGCACGGCTACACGGTCGAGGAGCTGCACGCGCTGAAATTCACGTCGGCTTTTCGCGCCGTCATGCGCGACGCCGTGGAGCGCGCACAACAGCTCTTCGAGCAGGGCCTGCCGCTGGTGCGAACATTGAACCGGCGGCTGGCGCTGGACATCGACTTGTTCCACCGTGGCGGCCTGCGCGTCCTCCAGAAGATCCGCGCGCAGGACTACGACGTGCTCACGGCGCGTCCCGCGATTTCGCGCGTCGAGCGCGCGCTGCTGTTCGTGCGGTCGTTCGTGCGCGTGGGCCTGCGCGCCGGCGCAGCGGTATAGAATCGGACGCGGATGTCATGACGCTCGAGGCCTCCTACGCCCATTGCAGAGAGGTGGCGCGCAGCCGCGCGAGGAACTTCTACTACTCGTTCCTGCTGCTGCCGGAGCGCAAGCGGCTGGCCATGTGCGCCGTCTACGCCTTCATGCGCGAGTGCGACGATCGCAGCGACGGGCCCGGCGCGTCGCCGGAGAAGGTGGAGCAGTGGCGCGGCGACCTTGCATCCGCGCTCGCGGGCCGCGAACCCGCGCATCCCGTCTGGCCCGCATTCATCGACACGGTGCGGCGCTACCGCATCCCCGAGACCTACTTCCAGGCCATGATCGACGGCGTAGCGAGCGATTTCGAGCCGCGCACGATCTCCACGTTCGACGACCTCTACAGTTACTGCTACCGCGTCGCCTCCGTGGTCGGCCTGACGATTATTCACATCTTCGGGTTCGAAGATCCGCGCGCGCTCGAACTGGCGGAGAAGTGCGGAATTGCGTTTCAGTTGACCAATATCCTGCGCGACGTGCGCGAGGACGCCGCGGCCGGACGCGTGTATCTGCCGGCCGAGGACTTCGAGCGCTTCGGCGTGCGCGCCGGGGAAATGAACCAGCCGCAACTCAGCGCGCCGCTGCGCGCTCTGCTCGAGTTCGAACTCGGGCGCGCGCGCGAGTACTACAACGCCTCGCGGCCGTTGCTCGAACTGGTCCAGCGCGACTCGCGCCCCGCCCTGTGGGCGCTCATCGAGATTTACCGCCGCCTCCTCGACCGCATCGAGGCGCAGGGCTATCCGGTCCTCGAACGGCGTGTGAGCCTGCCGGCGCGCGAGAAGATCGCCATCGTGGTGCGCGCCTGGTCTGGCCTGTGTTGATCCGCGTGTTGTAGCGCGCAGACCGGGCGAAGCGTAGAATGCCGCCATGCACTCCCGCCGCACATTCCTGCCGCTGCTCGTGGCTCCACTCGTAGCTCTCAAGCAGGCTTGGGCCGGCGCGCCGGCGATGCGCATCACGGCGCTGGAAACGGTCTACTGGAATTCGCGCGACGACGCTCCCTTCTGGCCCCACTGGACTTGGTTGAAGCTCCATACCGATGCCGGCGTGACGGGCCTCGGCGAGACCTATCCGCGCAATGCCGCCGAGGCCGAGATGCTGCACTCGCACCTCGCACCACTGCTGCTGGGCCATGACCCCGGCGACATCGAACGCATCTGGAACGACCTGTACCAGACCATTGATTTTCAGGTCGCCGGCGGCGCCGAGATCCGCGCCCTGAGTGCCGTGGACCTGGCGTTGTGGGACTTGCTCGGCAACGCGCTTCAGACGCCCGTCTACCGCCTGATCGGCGGCCGCTCGAACCCGCGCGTCCGGCTCTACAACACCTGTTTTCCGCACCGCTACGACTTCCTCACCGAACCCGACCGTATCATGCAAGAGTTGATCGACCGCTATGACATTCGCGCCATCAAGATCTGGCCCTTCGACGGCGCGGCCAAAGCCAACCAGCGCGAATTCATCACTCCGGCGCAGATCGAGGAGGCGCTCAAGCCCGTGCGCGTGCTGCGCGACCGCTTCGGGATGTCGATCGAGATCCTGATCGAGTTCCACTCCAGGTGGAACCTGACTTCGGCCATTCGCATCGCGCAGGCGCTGGAGCCCTACAAGCCGATGTGGCTCGAGGACATGCTGATGCCCGGCAACTACGCGCAGTATGCGGAACTGGCGCGCTCCACGCCGCTCGCCTTGACCCTCAGTGAACGCATCGCGGGTAAGCTGCAATTCGAATCGATGCTGGAGTCGCGCTGCGCGCGCTTCGTCATGTTCGACGTCTGCTGGTGCGGCGGGCTGACCGAGGCACGCAAGATCACCACGCTCGCCGATGCCCGTCAACTGCCCTTCGCGCCGCACACCGCCGGCGGGCCGCTGCTGTTTTACGCGTCGACCCACCTTTCCACCGCCATGCCCAACCTGTGGATTCAGGAGAGCTGCCAGCGCTTCTACGAGTCCGATTGGCCCAAGATGCTCGAGAACCCCCTGATGCCGGCCGCAGGCTGCGTCTCCGCACCTGAATTGCCGGGCTTTGGCATGCGTATCAAACGCGAGGCCTGGGAGCATCCAAAGGCCATCCGCCGGATCACGCGCGCGTAGCCTGAGGAGCCCGGCGCGCGTCCAATACTAAGATGAAGATTCCCGCCATGCGAGCGCTGCGTCCCCTATTCATCGCGGTCTGTGCCTGCTGCCTGCTCGCGGCCGCGCTCAGCCCCAGCGAGCAGCAACTCGTCGATTTCATCACCCCCGCGGAGCTGAAGGCGCACGTCTCTTTCCTGGCCTCGGATCCGCTGGAAGGGCGCGACACCCCGTCGCGAGGGCTGGATGTCGCCGCTGAGTACATCGCCTCGGAATTCCGGCGCGCGGGCCTCCAGCCGGCCGGCGACGACGGCTACTTCCAGACCGCTTCGTACAAAGGCGCGAAGGTGCGCAACGTGGCCGCGATTCTGCCCGGTTCGGACCGCAAGTTGAAGCGCAACTTCCTGATGGTCAGCGCGCATTACGACCACCTCGGAGCCCAGGGCGCGGGACCTGCGGAGCGCATCTACAACGGCGCCAACGATGACGCCAGTGGGACTTCGTCGATGCTGGCGCTGGCCGAAGCCTTCGCCCGCCTCAGTGAGCGGCCCCGGCGCAGCCTGTTGTTCATCGCCTACTACGGCGAGGAGAAGGGGCTGGTCGGCTCGCGCTACTACGCCGAACATCCGCTGGTGCCACTGGCGCGGACGGAGGCCGACCTGAATCTGGAGCACATGGGCCGCACCGACGACCTTGAGGGGCCGAGCGTGCGGCGGCTCTCCGTGACAGGTTTCGACTACTCGAATCTCACCGACTGGCTGAAGGCCGCCGGCGAGGAGACTGGTGTCACCGTCTACAAACACGCGAAAAACTCCGACCCGTTTTTCGCGCGCAGTGACAACCAGGCGCTGGCCGACGCGGGCGTGCCCGCGCACACGCTGGTCGCGGCGTTCATCTTCCCCGACTATCACCAGCCGGGCGACCATTGGGAAAAGCTCGACTACGACAACATGGCCGCCGTGACGCGCACCGTCGCGGTCGCCCTGGACCGGCTGGCGAACTCCTCGCGGGCGGTGGAATGGAACGAGAACAACCCCAAGGCGGCCAAGTACGTCGAGGCTGCCAGGGAGCTCAACGGGGCGCAGTAGGCGCCGTCTTCAGCGCGCCCGCCACTCCTTCCAATCGCGCAGCACCGCAAGCTCCAAAGCGCGCGATGCCTTTGCCAGAACACTGACCTTGATGCCGCCCACGGCCTTTCTGAGCTTCTTGCGCTGGATCGAGCCCAGGTGCAGGTTCGCGGTCTCGAATCCCATGGCGTGCAGCAGCCGCTCGACGTCCTTCTGCTTGGGCAGATCGCCAATTTCGATGCGGCTGTTGGAGGGCGAAAGCCGGCGTCCGATCCAGTTGTCCTGCTGGCGCAGGAACGGGTCGCCACAGCGGATCGAGTTCTTCAGAATCTCTCCGTAGCGGATCTGGCGCGACCCTTTGCCAGTGGCCCACCAGGAAGCCGGCGGGGCCAGTTGCTTCACTTCGCGGGCGATGAATCCGCCCTCGAACTGGCCGATCGCGGTCAGCCGCTGGCGTCCCAGGCTGCCCAGGCCCGCCACGCGATGCACCACCCGCAACGATTCGACGCCATGCGGCAGCAGCCGCATCAGCAGGCGCAGCGCGGTCTTGGGCTTGCGTCCGGTGAACTCCTCCAATTCCGAAAGCTTCATCCAGAACGCCGCTTCGTTCTTCAAACGATCGCTCGCGATGCGGTGCAACAGCGGATGGCTTTCCGCGAGCACGAACGGCCGACCGCCAGACTCCACGCCCTCGCGGTAGCCTTCCAGCAGCAGGCGCGCCACCTGCGGGCGGGCGACGCCGAGCGATGCGTGTTCGCAGGCCAGATAGACGCTGACCGCCAGCCGCGTCAGATCCAGCGCCATGGGTAGCGCCGCCGTCTCGTCAAAATCGTTGACGCCCCACACCAGCCGCCCCTCGGCGTCTCGCCATGTGCCGAAATTCTCCACGTGCAGGTCGCCCACCGCCAGCACCACGGGCGTCTTGGCCAGCCCCTCCGCGGTCTCCGCCCAGATCTGCGCCCAGCGGTAATAAGTGGCGCGCAGGAAGGGGAACGGCGACTCCGCCATCAGTTGGTGCTTGTGTTCCAGGTCCTCGGGCAGGATCCGCAGTTCCTTCGCCAGCCAGGCTTCGTAGCTGCTTGTAGCGTCGATGAAGTTCATAAGCCGCCTCGCACGTCTGAAAAGACGTCCCCAGCAGGGATGATACCCTGAAATTTCATCACTTTTCCCATGTCTTTGCTACGTTACGCGACAAAATCTGGTATTTCCGTCACCAGAAGCTCGTCCCGCCTGCCGTTTCGTCGCGGTTTGAACCATCTCCTGTCCGAATTGGACCGTCACCGCGGCGTATACCTTTCTTCGGGGTATGAATACCCCGAGCGTTACTCCCGCTGGGACGTGGCGGCCCTGCGCCCTCCGCTCGAGATCGTCGGCTGGGGCCGGCGCGTCGAGTTTCGTCCGTTGAACGCCCGCGGCCAGGTGCTGGCCCGTTTGCTGCATACGCTGCTGGCTGACCATCCGCACTGGGATTCGCTGGGCTTCGAGGGCCCGCTGCTGGTTGGGGCATTGAAGCCCCTGCCCGCACTGTTCCCCGAGGAGCAGCGCAGCAAGCAGCCTTCGGCCTTTTCCATCCTGCGCGCTCTGGTGCGCGAGTTCGGCCACCCCAAGGACGGCCGCCTGGTCCTCGCCGGCGCCTTCGGCTACGACCTGTTATTCCAGTTCGACCCCATCCGCCTGCGCATGCCTCGCGCCGAGCACAAGGATCTGCACCTGTTCTTCTGCGACGACATCCATTTCATGGATCGCAAGCGCGAGGTCATCGAGCGTTACCAATACGATTTCGCCCTGGGCGGGGAATCCACCGCCGGGCTGCCGCGCGACGCCGATGAGCTGCCGATCCCGCCGCCGTCCGCCCCGCTGCAGATCGTCTCCGACCACACTCCGGAACAATACATGGAGAAGGTCGAGCGCGTCCGCGCCGGCATGCGGCAGGGCGACTACTACGAGGTCGTCTTACGGCAGACTTTCTCCTCGGGCTTCGGCCGCAGTCCCAGCGAGCTGTTCCGTCGCGTTCAGAAGCTGAGCCCCAGCCCGTATCAGTTCCTGCTCCAGCTCGGCGATGAGCAACTGGTCGGCGCATCGCCGGAAATGTTCATCCGCGTGGAGGGAAACCGCGTTGAAAGCTGTCCCATCGCCGGTACCGCGCGCCGCACCGGCGACCCGCTGCGCGACCACGACCTGATTCGCGACCTCCTGAATTCCCCCAAGGAGGAGTCCGAGCTGACCATGTGCACCGACGTCGACCGCAACGACAAGTCGCGCGTCTGCGTGCCCGGCTCCGTGAAAGTCATCGGCCGCCGCCTGATCGAGCGCTACGCCGGCCTGTTCCACACCGTCGACCATGTCGAAGGCACGCTCGCCGCGGGCTTCGATTCGCTCGACGCCTTCCTTTCACACATGTGGGCCGTCACCGTCGTCGGCGCGCCCAAGAAGGCCGCCGCGCAGGCCATCGAGGACCTCGAAAAGGACCCCCGCGGCTGGTATGGCGGCGCCATCGGCCTGCTCTCGCTCTCCGGCGATCTCAACACCGGCATCCTCATCCGCACCGTCCATCTGAAGGACGGCCTGGCGCGCTACGGCGCCGGCGCAACGCTGCTCTACGATTCGACCCCCGCCGCCGAAGAGCAGGAGACGCGCCTGAAAGCGGCCAGTTTCTTCGCCTGTCTGCACGAGCCGGTCGAGGATCTCCGTCCGCGCGCCCGCGCCGCCAGGCTCCCCGGCAAGGGCGTGCGTCTGCTGCTGGTGGACAACGACGATTGCTTCATCCAGACGCTGGCCAACTACGTCCGCCAGACCGGCGCCGAGGTGATGACCTACCGCTCCGGTTTCCCGCTCTCGCTGATCGACGAGCTGCAGCCCGATATCCTGCTGATCTCGCCCGGCCCCGGCCGGCCGGCGGAGTTCGGCGTGCCGGATCTGGTGCGCCACGCCGCGGCGCGCTTTCTCCCCACCTTCGGCGTCTGCCTCGGCTTGCAGGGCATGGTCGAGGGCTTCGGTGGCGAGCTGGGCGTTCTGCCGTACCCCGTGCACGGCAAGCCGTCGCTGATCTCGCATCACAATATCGGCGTCTTCGAGGGAATGCCGCAACCGTTGAAGGTAGGCCGCTACCACTCGTTGTACGCAATCGCGGAGAAGCTGCCGGCGGAGCTCGAAGTCACCTCCCTCAGCGAGGACGGCATCATCATGGGCGTCCGCCATCGGACACTGCCCATGGAGGCGGTGCAGTTTCATCCCGAGTCGCTGCTCTCGCAGGGCGGCGACCAGGGCCTGATGATGGTGCGCAACATGGTGCGCCTGTACGGCCGCCGGCGGGCACGCTGAGCCGCCCGACGTCAGAAGGGATCAGCCTGACTCCTTCGATCTCGCTCTTTTCAGGTTGTGGTGTGCGCCAAAGGTAGCAACTGCCTTCAAGGTCGTTTGAGTTCAGTCGGTCAGCGGTGTGACGGGTCAGGCCGTCCATGCTCGCGTCCCTTTCTCCGTTTGGCCTGATGGGTGAGGACTGCGTCGAGAATCCATCTAAAAAACACTGCTTCGCCTAGAGAGGTGAACGCGAACCACACTGCACGCCACTCTGGGTAGCTACGCAATATGACCACAAATCCTAGCAGGTGAATCGCAAGTAGGCCCGCCATCGCCAACCACAGTTCTGCGCGATGCCAATGTTCTCTGTATACACGGACTCCTGCTATCAATAGAGCGAGCGTCCAGTACGCTAGAGCAACCCATCTTTCAGGAGGCTCTATGCCCGTATAGTTCGAGACAACGATGATCAATACAATGACCGCCAAGCCAGCCATCGCAAGCCCGATATACAGGAGTACACGCCGAATTATCTTTCCAAGTACAGCTGCTTCACTCAATCCCACAATGCTAATCCTCCTCAAATGTAGCATCTACAGGATAACCTCAGGCAGGGCGCGGGAAGAGAGAAGGAGAGAGGGGAAAGAAGGGGGCAGCCTGACGCACTCGCCTCTTCGCCATCGCGTCCTGACCCCTTCTCTGGCGATTTCGCCTGCAAAGGCGGAAGAAAATAGCCCAGGACGTGAGTCCTGGGAATTCTGTCGGTGACCGTGCCAGCCCCGGAACGGGGCGTAAGAAAGTCTTCCGCCCCTGGCGGGACTTCAAGTCATTGGGCCGTTCCCACACGGCTTGCGCCGTCGGCAGATGTCTGCCGCTCCTCCGGAGCTTCATGAGTGGCGCACTGGACTACTACGGCAATGCCACCCACCCTCCGCTGCCCCACCTGGCACCGCCTTTGCCTTCGCCTTTCGACCTTCCCGTGCCCAGATCTGTTCCCATCGGCGTTCAATTACCAGTACACCATTTCCTCAAGATCGGCTTGACGCTAGGATGTAGCATGGATCATGTTGCACGCCCTCCGGCATCGCGCCGGAAGGCTTTACGAACATTCATGGAGCGGACCGCCCCCGGCTCTGCTGTTAACGCATGACCGACGTCCTCATCCTCGGTGGCGGCCTCGCCGGCCTCGCGGCCGCGGCAGCACTCGGCGAGTCAGGCTTCGACGTGACCGTGCTCGAGATGAAGCCCTTCGCCGGCGGCCGCGCCACCTCCTATCCCGCGCCGGCCACGGAAGACGAAGAGGCCGCGACCATCGACAACTGCCAGCACATCCTGTTGCGCTGCTGTGTCAACCTGCTGGCCTTCTACCACCGCTTGGGCGTGGCGGACCGCATCACCTTCCACCGCGACTTTTTCTTCATCGAACCGGGCGGCCGCACCTCGGTCCTGAAGGCCGGCCTGCTCCCCGCGCCACTGCATTTTGCCGGCTCGTTCGCCACGCTGCGTTTCCTTTCGCTCGCCGACAAGCTGGCCATCGCCCGTGCGCTGCTGGCCCTGCGCTCCGAGCGTCGCACGCGCCGCGACCTCGACTCCATCACCATGCTCGACTGGCTGCGGGAGCAGCGCCAGACGCCCGCTGCCATCACGCGCTTCTGGCAGCAGGTGCTGGTCAGCGCGATCAACGAGGACCTCGGCCGCATGTCGGCCCTACACGGCTTCCAGGTCTTCCGGCTGGGCTTTCTCGCGGCCTCCGATTCCTATGAAATGGGCCTGCCCAACGTACCGCTGGGCGAACTATACAGCGCCGCGGCCTGGCAGCATCTGCCCACCGTGCGCCTCTCGTTCCGCACACCAGTGACGGCCGTTCGCCTCGGCGGCGCGACAGTCGCGGGCGTCGAAGCGGGCGGCGCGCTGCTCACCGCGCGACACTATATCTCCGCCCTGCCCTTCGAGCGCGTCGCCGCGCTCGACTCGCTCGCCCCCGCCCTGGGCGTCGATTTCACTCAGTTCGAGCACGTCCCCATCACCGGCATTCACCTCTGGTTCGACCGCCCGGTCACCGCCTTGCCCCACGCCACGCTGCTCGACCGCACCGTGCAGTGGTTCTTCAATAAGGACGCCGGCCGTTACCTGCAGTTGGTCGTCAGCGCCTCGCGTTCCCTGACGCCCCTCAGCCGCGGCGCGATCCTCGACCTGGCCCTGCGCGAACTGGCCGAGTTCCTGCCCGCCGTGCGTGAGGCCAATCTGGTCAAGGCCCACGTCGTGAAAGAAGTCCGCGCGACCTTCTCGGCGCGGCCCGGCTTGGAGCAGTTCCGCCCCGCCGCGGCCACGCCCATCTCCAATCTCACGCTGGCCGGCGACTGGACGCGTTCCGGCTGGCCTTGCACCATGGAGGGCGCCGTCCGCAGCGGCCACATCGCCGCCGAGCGCGCCTCGGCCGTTCTGGGCCGGCCCGGCCGGTATCTGCTTCCGGACATCGCTTGAATTACGGGCCTGCCGCGCTGGCGCCGCCTTCGTAGGATAATCGTTCTTATGGCCTTCCGGCTCTTTCTCGCAGCAGCCCTCTCGCTTGCTTTCGCGGCGGCGTTTGCACCCCATCCGATGACCAAGCTGGCCATCGAGGTGAAGAACTTCGAGGACAAGCCCATCGAGCGCGCCAGCGTCATCGTCACCTTTGTCGAAGGCCGCGACTACATGAAGCTCGGCAAGAAGGACTACGTCCACTACGAGCTCAAGACCAACATGGAAGGCGTCGCCCACATCCCGCCCATCCCGCAGGGCAAGATCAAGGTCCAGGTCATCGCCAAGGGCTACCAGACCTTCGGCCAGGTCTTCGACATCAACGAAGAAGAGCGCACCGTCGAGGTGAAGCTCCAGCCGCCGCAGCAGCCCTATTCGGCGCACGAATAGCCCAGCCCATTAGTCCAAGCCCGCAAGTCCACTTGTAGACGCCTGCCGCTGAACCGCTGCGGCGCGGCGTCCGCGGACGCACGGGTAGTGGGTTCACACTACCGCCGTTTGCCGGCCATTGGCGCAGATTCCGGCTGCTCCGTGATGCGGACTTTTAGGCGGCCCGGACGGCGCGCAGGCGTCCGGGCCGTCACAGGTGTTATCGCCAGGCGTCAGCGCCGGGCGACGAGGACCACCTGACTCGTTGGCGAGAGCGAGGCGCGAAGGACAGTTTCGCGTTCGGTCTTGGATGTGGGCAGAGCTTCACCCACACCGCGGCGCGACCAGACGGAGGAAAGGAAGTAAGTGTCTCCGTACCTTTTGAACATGAGTCTGCCGGAATGGTTGCTCGATTTCTCACTGCCGACCCCGTACGTGAGGAGACGCACATTGACTTCGCAGTCATAGCACTCGAGCTTGATCGCTCGTAACTCCGGGAGGTGGGTTACCGTATATTGACCGGCGGGCATGATTCTGCCCCCGGTGCTGAATTCGAACGGGACGTCGAATGTCATGCGCTCCTGGCCAAACGCGGAGGCTGCCGCGAGCAACGCCAGCAGACCTAACGTCGCGAAAGTTCTGTTCTTCATAGTGGGCCGCCTAAGCTAACGCCGCGCGACGAGCACGACCTGGCTCGCTGGCGCCAGCGAGGCTTGAACGACGAAATCACGTTCGATCCTGGATATGGGCAGAGCGCTGCCAATATATCCGGGCCACGAAACAGACGAAAGGAAGTACCTGTCTCCGTACTTGTTGAACACGAGTCTGGACTCGTTGATGCGCACGTCATAGCTGCCGACCGGGCGGGTGAGGAAAAGCACACCGACCTTGTGAGCAGAACACGAGAGTTCCACGGACCCTAGCCCTATAGGCTGGCTTACTTCATACTGACCGGCGGGCATGACTTTGTCGCCGGTGCTGAATTCGAACGGGATGTTGAATGTCCCGCGATGCTGTTGGGCAAACGCGGAAGCTGTTGCGAGCAACGCCAGCAAGCCCAGCGTCGCGAAAGTTCTGTTTTTCATGGTGATCCTCCAAATCCTGTCTTGGCCGGCTCCAACCGGCATGGTCGAAGCTAGCATCAACCGGCTAACAAGCGGCATGAGTTCGCTGTGAGGACCTCCTCATCCGACCTGAGGGTGTAAACTCCTAAGAACAGAGGGATCCGCCATGGGCGCGGGCGGCAGCGAACGGCTACGGTTTGGCGATTACGAATTCGATTCCCAGTCCGGAACACTGTTCCGCGACGGCTGGCCGGTCAAGATTCAGCCGCAACCGCTGCAGGTCTTGGGCGTCCTGCTGGAGCGGCCTGGTGAGATCGTTACCCGCGAACAATTGCGCACGCGCGTATGGGGCGATGCAACTTTTGTCGAATTCGACCAGGGATTGAACTACTGTATCCGGCAAGTCCGGCTGGCGTTGCGCGAAGGTGCATCGAAGCCGCAGTACATCGAAACGCTGCCGAAACAGGGCTACCGCTTCATCGCTCCGGTGGAAGGCCTGGCGACGCCGGCCCCGATCCCGGTCTCTGCCCCGATCCCGGTTCCGGCGGCTCGCAGGCGCGGGTGGTGGTGGCCCGCAGGCGCCGGCCTTCTTATCGTGGCTGCCGGATGCGCCCTGTGGCTGCTGAACAGGCCCGGGAAGGCGACGGAAGCCGTGCCGCTTCCGGTCCCCCTCACCACCTACCCGGGCTACCAGATGTCGCCGAGTTTCTCTCCGGAGGGGGACCGCGTGGCATTCACTTGGCACGGGCCCAAGCAGGACAACTGGGACATCTACGTCAAGCAGATCGGCGCAGAAGAGCCTGTCCGTCTGACGAAGGATCCGGCCGACGATTTCGCTCCTGCCTGGTCCCCGGACGGGCGCTGGATCGCCTTCCAGCGTAGGTTGTCCAGCGAGAAAAGCGGCGTGCTCCTGATCCCGGCTGTGGGCGGGGCCGAGCGAAAGCTCATGGAGGTTCTTAAGGGGGAAGATTTTGGGGAAGGAAGGATGTCGTGGCACCCCAGCGGCCAGTGGCTCGTAGTTTCCGACAGAAATTCGGTCCAAGAGCCATTCGCCCTATTCCTGGTCGCCGTCGAAACCGGCGAGAAGCGCAGACTGACCTCTCCGCCTAAGGGCCTCTCCGGCGATGTAAACCCAGCCGTTTCTCCCGACGGGAAGGCTATTGTATTCACCAGGGCGATCAACGCTTTGGGGGGCTCCGATCTTCATCTGCTGGAACTGTCCGTGGACCTGCGCGCCATTGGCGAACCGAAGCGCATCACGTTCTGGCAAAGGTGCACGGATGAGGGGGCGTGGTGGCCCGACGGAAACTCGATTCTTCTCACATCAGGTGGTTCCTGCTTCGATAGCACCTTGTGGCAGATGACCCTTCGTGGAGCCGCGCGACGACCGGGAGAACCCGAGCGACTGCCCTTCGGCGGGGAAGGCCGGTTTCTCATGCCGGCGATTTCCCGGCAAGGCCGCGTGGCTTACGTGCAGTACACCGTGGTTGCGCACATCTGGCGCCTGGAGCTGACCGGCAGCCACCAGGTGGCTAAGATGCCGATGAGTTCCACCCGCCTGGATCACGTCCCGATGTACTCGCCGGACGGCAAGCGCATCGCGTTCGCTTCGAATCGCTCTGGCAGCCACGAGATCTGGTTGTGCGACGCCGACGGGTCCAATCCGGTAAAGCTGACCTCCTTCGGCGGCCCGTATGTCGCAAATCCGGCCTGGTCTCCGGACGGACGCCGCATCGCTTTCAACGCCCGACCCGGGGGGCGGAGCGAAATCTACGTCATTAGCGCGGACGGAGGGAAGCCGGAGCGTTTGCCCGGCACGGAGAGTGAGGATGGGCTTGCTTCGTGGTCGCGAGACGGCAAGTGGATGTACATCACCTCCGACCGGAGTGGGAAGGACCAGTTGTGGAAAGTTCCCGCCGGCGGGGGAGACGCGGTGCAGATCACAAAACAAGGCGGCGCTTACGGGGTTGAATCGCCCGACGGGAAATTCGTTTATTACATGCGCGCATGGGGGCCCGAGGACATTACCGACCTGTGGCGAGTTGCAGTGGAGGGCGGCGAGGAGATCCGGATCATTGAGTCTGCGTGCAACCAGTTTTTCGCGGTGACCGAACGAGGGATCTATTTCTTGTCAGGCTGGAAAAACCCCTTGGTGCGGTGCTTCCGCTTCGCCACCCAGAAGGTCGAGACCGTCGCGAAGGTCGAGGGAAATATGGCGTACGGCTTTTCCGTGTCCCCCGACAGCCGGTGGCTGCTTTACTCTGCATATGGAAGTCAACAGAGACAGAGCAACCTGATGCTGGTGGAGAAGTTCCGCTGAGGGGCAAGCCGCGCGGCCCTACTTCACCGCCGCGATCGCCTCGATCTCCACTCTCACATCCCGCGGCAGCCGCGCCACTTCCACCGTCGATCGCGCCGGCGGATTCTCCCCAAAGTACTTCGCGTAGACCTCGTTCATGGCCCCGAATTCGCGCATATCCTGGAGAAACACGGTCGTCTTCAACACGCTGTCGAGCCCCGCGCCCGCCGCTTCCAGAACCCACTTCAGGTTCTCCAATACCCGCGCCGTCTGTTCGGCAATCCCGCCTTCAACCACTTGCCCCGTCGCCGGGTCCAGCGCGATCTGCCCGCTCGAGTAGACCAGGCCGTTGTGCCGGGTCGCCTGCGAGTATGGTCCGATCGCCTTCGGTGCGCGCTCCGTCGCAATGATCTCTTTCATCATTCCTCCTGTCACGCGCGTTCCGCGCGCCGTCATTTTCTCAGTCTACCTGCCGCGCCTGCGCTGCCACGTCCAGCACCGCCTCGACCACCAGCTCCGGCCGGTCCAGTTGCACCCAGTGCCCGCTGCCCTCGGCCACAATGTGCCGCCCGCGCGTGGACAATGCCGCCGTTCGCCGCTGCGCCTCCAATACCTCCGGCGCTGACTTCTCGGCCGAGATCACGATCAGCGGCACACCGTGCAGCGCCCTGTCGTCCGGCGCGATCGAGCATGTCTCGGGCAATCGCGACAGGTACTCGGCCAGCGTTTCGAACCCCCGCGGCTGGCACCAATGCGCCTTCACGATGGGCCACAACTCCCGCGGCAGCTTGCGAATCTCGCCCACCAGCCGGTCCGTCACCATCGCGCCCTTGCCGCTGGAGACGCGTGCCAGCAGCCTCGGCATGGTTCTCGAACCGGCCGTTAGCAGGTCCAGCCCCAATCGCACCACGCCCAACCGTGCCAGCACCTCGCCGCGCCGCGCCAGCGTAACGCCCTTCCTGAGCCGGTACGCCTGCCGCTCATTCAGCGGCCACCATTCGAACGGTTCCAGCGGATCCACCAGCACCAGGCCCGCCACCTTCTCCGGCGCGCGCGCCGCGAAATGCCGCAGCAGAAGGCCGCCGAACGAGTGTCCAACCATCACGTACGGCCCGCGCGCGCCGCTCGCCTCCAGCATCGCGGCAAGCTCATCGCACAGCCGGGTCATCGTTCGGGGAGTGCGCGGGGGCGCACTCCAACCATAACCAGCGCGGTCGTAGGCCAGCACGCGCGCTCGTCGCGCCAGCTCCTGCTGCACCGGACGCCAGCTCACCGAGGATGCCGAAATGCCCGCCTCGAGCACCACCGCTGGCCCGCCTGAGCCCAACTCGAAGCAGTGCAGCGCGCCGCCCGGCACGGAGATCATCCGGCCCGGAGCGGGGTGGCGCATCCGGTCGCGCCACGCTCCCGCCCACTGGTAGCTCAGCCCCGCGCCGGCTACCAGTGCGGCTGTTTCAACAATCGTCTCCAGGATCACTTGTTGGGAAACGCGGCTCAGTGGCCCACCAGCGGCCGCACCGCCCGGTCGATCTCGGCGTCGCTGATCGCGCTCAGGTGCACGTTCTTGTGCAGGCTCCAGCGCTCCGTGTGTTCCACCACCGCGCCCGCCGGCACTTTGGTGATCGGCCCGAGCGTCTCAATCTCCAGGAACTCGTTGTTCGTGAACATCTCCAGGTTGCACTGGAAATCGGGGTACGTCTTGGCCGGGTCGCCGCTGGCGCGCTTGATGAACAGCTCGCCGTTCAGCGCATACGCCACCCACGCCTTCGTGTTGAACGTGCCCAGCTTCTGCGCGTTGGCGTTCGACGGATCCTGCCGCAGCGTGACGTATTTCGTGAGGAACTTCCAGCGCGAGTCGCTGAAATCCGTGTACGCCCACATCACCACCGGATTGGTCGGCTGCAGGTACTCCTCGTGCGTGCCGCGCGGCGGAAACCCCGTGATCGCGGTCCCGCCCTGCGCCATCATCGTCAGCGCCCACGCCGCGTACTCCAGCGGCATGATCCCCGCGTTCCTGAGCCGGTGAATCACCGTCACGCCCGTGCCGTCCGAGTCCATGCGGATCTCGATCTGCTTCTCGATGCCCGTCTCCTTCTCCACCGGCTCGGTCGCGATCAGCACGCCGCCCTGCGCCCTCACGTCCACCGGCCCGTTGTCCGGCGGGTAGGTGAACTTCAGGTCCTCCGGTCCCACCCACACGCGGTGCCCGCCGCGTTTCACCCACGCCGGCTCGCCCGATTTGCCGACCGTCGCCGGCTCTTCCCAGAAGAAGTTCTGTCCGCCCGGAAAGCCCAGCCGCATGACGCGCGGACCGATGTCCGAGGTCACGATCAGCTCGATCTCTCCGTTGCTCACCCGGTAACAGTTCGGCCAGCCGTGATAGGCCGTCTTCTCGATGCGCACTTCAGCGTTCATGATGAATGTTCCCAACAGCAGCAAACTCGCGGTTTTCAGCATCGCAGCTTATTCTTTCCTGATCCCGGTTCGAGCGTCAAGCGGCGCCCGTCTCGTGCAGTTGCCCGGCCAATTCCTGGATCTTCGCCCAGACCATTTGTATGTCCTCGCGCGTCGTCCCGATATTGCCGATGGCGTAGCGGATGACGAATCGCCCGTCCAGCACGTTCCCGGCCAGGAATGCCAGCCCCGTGTCGTTGAGACGCTCGATCAGCAGCCGGTTGTCGTCGTCGCTGCCCCGGTAGCGGAAGCACACCAGCGACAACGGCGCCGGTGCCACCATTTCGAAGCGTCCGTCGGCCCGCACGGCCTCGGCCAGCTCCCCCGCCAGCGCGATGTGCTGCCGCAGAATCTGCTCGATCTTCTTTCGCCCGAAGTAGCGGAAGATGAACCACAGCTTGAGCGCCCGGAAGCGCCGCCCCAACGCCACGCCGTAGTCCATGAAGTTGATCGCGCGCTCGTTGTCGTTGGTCCGCAGATACTCCGGCACCAGCGAAAACGCCCGCCGCAGCATCTCCGGCTTGCGGCAGTAGAACACGCTGCAGTCCATCGGCGCGAACAGCCACTTGTGCGGGTTCAGCACCAGCGAATCCGCTCTTTTGGCGCCCTCCAGCATCCACCGGTTCTCCTCCAATATCGCCGCCGGCCCGGCGTACGCCGCGTCCACGTGATGCCACAGCCCCTCGGCTTCCGCGATCTGCTGATTCGCCGCCACCGGATCGATGCTGCTGACCGACGTCGTACCCACCGTCGAGACTACGCAGAACGGCGTCAGCCCCATTTCGCGGTCCGTCGTGATCGCCGCCTGCAGCAGCCCCGGCGCCATGCGGTACTCCGCGTCCACGCCGATCTTGCGCACGTTCTCCTGCCCGATGCCCAGCGCCAGCGCGCCCTTCTCCACCGACGAGTGCGCATGCTCCGACGCGTACACCACCATCCCCGTCCGCGCGCCCCGCTTGCGCAGCTCCGGGTCGGCCTGCACGCGCGCCGCCGCGATGGCCTGCATCGTGGACGTCGACGCCGTATCCATGATCTCGCCGAAGAATTCCTCCCCCAGACCGAGCCATTGCCGCAGCCAGTTGAGCACCACTTGCTCCAGTTCCACCTGCCCCGGCGAGGACTTCCACAGCATGCCGTTTGTGTTCACCGTCGCTGCCAGCGCCTCCGCCAGGATGCCCGGCCCCGCCGCGCTGTTGGCGAAATAGGCGTGGAATCGCGGATGGTTCCACAGGCTCAGCGCCGGCACGATCTGGCGCTGAAAATCGGCCAGGATCTGCTCCATCGGCTCCGGCTCGTCCGGCGCCGAGCGCGGCAGCGCATCCATCACGTCCCCCGGCTGTAGCTTGGGCAACACCGGCATGTCCCCCACCTTCGCCCGGTACGACGCGATCCAATCCACGACCTCGTAGCCAAAGCGCCGGAACTCCTCCGGCGGCATGTCGAACTCACTCATCAGGTGTTTCCTTTAATACACGTCCGCGCTCTTCCGGCCCTGTGGGAAAGCCGTGCGGCGGGCGGACATTGCGCCGCGCGCCTGTCTCGAAACACGCGGCCGTGCTCACGTTTCACCCTACCAAGATATAGAATGTGAGCGGCCATTGTGCCATCCTCATGAACACCTCACCCTCCGCCACATCGCGCCGGTCCTTCCTGACCGGCTCCGCCGCCACCGCGGCCGCGGCCTTCACCATCGTCGAGCCGCAACTGGTCCGCGGCTGGGGCGCCGAAAAGCTGAAAGTCGGCTTGGTCGGCTGCGGCTCGCGTGGCACCGAAGCCGTCTACAACACGATGGTCGGTGACCCGCGCACCGAGCTCGTCGCCATGGCCGATCTCTTCGAGGATCATCTCGAAGCCAGCCTCAAGCACCTCCAGGAGCGCCCCGAGATGCAGCCCTTCCAGGACCGCATCAAGGTCGCGCCCGACATGCACTTCGTCGGTTTCGACGCTTATAAGAAGTTGATCGGCTCCGGCGTCGATATCGTCTTCCTCGCCACTCCGCCGGCCTGGCGTCCGATTCACTTCGAGGCCGCCATCGAAGCGGGCAAACACGTCTTCTGCGAAAAGCCCTTCGGCACCGACCCGGTCCACGTCCGCCGCTTCATGGCCGCCGCCAAAATCTCGGAGGAGAAAAAACTGACCGTGGTCAGCGGCGCGCAGCGCCACAGCGATCCCTTCTACATCGACATGATCGCCAAACTCCGCAATGGCGACCTCGGCGAAGTGCTCGCGCTCTACGCCTACTGGCTCGACCGGCCGGTCATCCAGAACCCCAACGGCCGCAAGGAAGGCTGGGGCGACTTCGAGTGGCAGCACCGCAACTGGTATTCCAACCTGTGGATCTGCGGCGACCAGGTCGTTGAGCAGCACCTCCACAACATCGACGTCTGCAACTGGATCATGCAAACGCATCCGGTCAAGTGCTGGGCCAGCGGCGGCGCCGCCTGGCGCCCCAAGGGCACCGAGATTTACGGCAACATCTACGACCACGTCTCCACGGACTTCGAATACGCCAACGGCGTGCACATGTCCAGCTATTGCCGCCAGTATCCCAACAGTTTCGATCGCGTCAACGAAGAGGTCCTCACCACCAAACAGCGCATGACCTGGAATCAGACCCATGGCGCGCCCGGCTACCCCAACGAGCACGGCAAGCTTCTGAAATCCATCCGCGGCGACGGGCCCTACGTCAATGAAGCCATGCCGGTCGCCGAAAGCACCATGACCTGCATCATGGCCCGCGAGGCCGCCTACTCCGGCCAGATGATCACCTGGGACATGATCATGAACTCGCAGCTCGACCTCTTCCCCAAAGGCGACTACGACTACAACATGAAATGGCCCCTCACGCCTTTCCCCGTTCCGGGCGAGTACAAGTTCATTTAACGGCCAATGGGGGCAGTCCACGAGTCTGTCGGAGATAGATTTTCGTCTACCTAGACCTGTTTCGGGATAAGTGTAGCCCGTCGCGTCCGGCCGCAATGAGGCCACTCCCGGACGGGGACGCCGAGGGCCGCGGCGCTTGATCGACAGCCTCTGAACGTCGCGCCGAGGGAACCCAAGCGTGCCGCCGCGGCACGCGCAGAGTGTCCCCTCCGGCCACCCAACCCGCGCAGGCCGAGTTCACAGAAACTGCGAATCTGCTCTAGCATCACTGCTCGCCCGTGTTTGGATTTTCCTCCTTGTGAGGAGCGAGATCTCAATGGAACCGCGGCCTGTCCCGTCCATTGAGTTGCACCCCTGAGTCCGCTATCATCGACAGAACCATGCGACCGTCACATTACAGATTCAGATCCCCTCGGCTCCTCCTGCTGGTGTTCTTGAGCGCTTCCGCGTGGGGGCAAGCTCCCGCGTCATCATCCGAGCTTGACACCGTGTTCGGCGACGCGCGCGCGTTCTACCTCGATCTGCATCAGAGTCCCGAGCTATCCGGGCACGAGATCCAAACCGCCTCCAAACTGGCCGGCCGTCTCCGCCGCCTGGGCTACGCCGTCACGGAACACGTTGGCGGCGCCGGGATCGTGGCGCTCCTGGCGAATGGCCCCGGGCCGACCATCATGCTGCGCACCGAGCTGGACGCGCTGCCCGTGGAAGAAAAAACCGGCCTGCCCTATGCCAGCAAAGTCCGCGTCAAAGACGACTCCGGCCAGGAGGTCGGCGTCATGCATGCCTGCGGGCACGACCTGCACATGGCCTCCCTTTTCGCTGCCGCCGCCATCATGGCCCACAGCCGCGACACCTGGCACGGCACTTTGATGCTGATCGGCCAGCCGTCTGAGGAAGCGATCTCGGGCGCCCGGCGCATGCTCGCCGACGGCTTCCTGACGCGCTTCCCCAAGCCCGACATCGGCGTCGCTTTGCACGTCTTCAACGAATTGCCCGCCGGGAAGGTCGGCCTAGGCTCGGGCTATCGATATTCAAATGCCGACTCCCTGCGCATCACCATCTACGGCCAGGGAGGCCACGGCTCCCGGCCCGACACCACCGTGGATCCCGTAGTCCTTGCCGCCCGGACCGTCGTCGCGCTGCAGACCATCGTGGCGCGTGAAATCAAGCCCGGGGAAACGGCCGTCGTGACCGTCGGCTATCTCCACGCCGGCACAAAGAACAACATCATCTCCGACCAGGCCGAAATGGGGCTGTCGGTCCGCAGCTACAAGCCCCAGGTCCGCCAGCAGCTCCTCGCGGCCATCACGCGCATCACAGAGGCCGAAGCCGCGGCCGCCGGCGCGCCGCGCATGCCTTTGATCGAGCATTTCGAGACCACCGACGCCGTGTACAACGATCCTGCCCTCGCGCGCCGCCTGCAGGCGGTCTTGGAATCGAAGCTCGGCAAGGATAACACCGTAATCGCCGAACCGTCACTGGCCTCGGAGGACTATTCCCGCTTTGTGGAAGCCGGCATTCCGTCGTTCTACTTCGTCCTGGGGGGAGCGGAACCCCGCAAGTTTGCACAGGCCCAGGCCTCCGGCCACGCGCTGCCGTCCAATCACTCCCCGCTCTTCGCCCCCGACCTCGACCCCGCGCTGCGCACCGCCATCCGCGCGGAAGTGGCCGTGCTGCGCGATCTTCTCAACGCATCGGCCGCCGATCTCCACCGGCTGACGCAGCCCGAGGCCAGTTCGAATCGCTAGGGCCAGCCCGGCCGCTGCCGAAAAGGCGGACGCCCGGCCCGTCTCGCGTGCACTAGACTTGTTTCGGAATACGTATCCCGTCGCGTCCGGCCGCAATAAAGCCACTCCCGGACAGGCACACCGAGGGCCGCGGCGCTTGATCGACAGCCTCTGAACGTCGCGGGTTCGAGCCCCGTCTCCCACTCCAATAACCCATTCAAGACCCGTGTTTTCACGGGGTGTAGCGGCCGGAGCGGTAGTCGTCGATCATTTCCTGCATCAGGCTCAGCGCGTGGGGTGGAAACCTCCAGGTGGTTTCCTTGAGCAGATCCTCGAGTTGGGGGATGATCTCCATCTCGCACAGGTCCTTGCTCGAACGCGCCCGTCGCACGAACGATTCGCAGGTTGGGAAGCGCGTGAAGAATCTGTCCATGCCTTTGGACTTGTAGTCCTGTCCGTAAATGTGCAGCGATCCGTTCGACTCGCTGTAGGGGCCCACCAGCACCTCCCGGCCCGTCTTCTCCGCCAGCCGCGCGGCCAGCCGCGCCTGCAGATTGGTGATCCCGATCAGATTGTCGCCCCACGCCTTGAACAGATCGCGGCTGCGCCACATGGCATGCATATTCAGCACCAGCCGTCCCTGCTCATCCTGAATCGACCGCAGTTGAACTTCGCCCAGGCAAGGCATATCGGAAGCCATGAAAAGGTCGATTTCAGGCACTCGCGTGCTTGCCACCGCGCGGCGTGTGATGGGGTCCCGGGCGAGTTTGTCCAGGATCAGTTCGAGCTGGTCCATGGTGCTCCCGTCTGACCGCGGATAAGCAGTCAGCCGCTGATGGTAGCAGTACGGCCATTCGGTGGCTTCGAACTCCTCCCCCTGGCGAACCCTGCGCAACAGTTCAGAGTAAGGAACCACCAGATGATCCTTGGCGCCCAGGAACTCGGCGATGTACTTGCCCCGTTCACAATAGCTGAGCACCGGATATCGCGGCTGGGCGAATGGATCGCGGATGCGGATGCTGACTCTGGCGTCCCTGCCCGGCGGGTCGATGAAGTTGCCATCCGAATCCTTGCGGTCATACTGGGTGCGCAAAACGTGGCCGCCAAAATGAACCGCCTTGAGCGCCTCGTAATAGGCTTCGGGGATGGAGCCAGCCTCGACATGGTAAACGGGCAGCCTGCCCTGCTCCTCGGGATGCAGGTCCTCCTGGATCGTCTCGTCCATTGTGCTTCTCCTTCCGGCGTCAAGCCGCTCAACGACAACACATCATCATATTCCTGCAAGCGCAAGACCGGCCGAACGCTGGCCAGCGCCGCCCGGGGTCAGGTCCGGCGCAGGGTCAACCTCAACGCTCGCTCGACGCGACCCGCGGCACGATGCTGCCGTACAACCGCCGCGCCGGACGACCCTCCGCCCGCAGGCGTACTTGACTGCTACGTCGAGGACGGGGGGTGCCCTCTGGGCCCAGCACAACGAAGTGAATGCGGCCCTATCGCGCGCCGCTGCCACCCCCTCACTGCCGGACCCACCCCCGGTCACGCCTTCTTCTGGGCGAACATATCATTAAGAAACCGCCCCGGCGCCTCCCGGCGGCACTGTCGTGTCGAAATGTCGCGTTTGGCCTCCTGCCCGGCCGCTTCCTGACTGTAAACAATAGACCTACTCTCCGCGACACCCTGTCGCGTTTTCACCCCAGAATTAGACACTTGTGTCGAAAAGTGTCGAATTTGGCCCCTCGCCGCGCTTAATCTTACTTTCGCCCCACCCCCGGAAACGCTTGACACTACCCTCTATCCTATTGATAGAGAGCGGCTTACGCGACTCCGGCCCAATCGGCCGCCGAACGCGCTCTTGCCGTCCTGCGTTCTTTGACAATCGCACATAAAATGCCCCGAACTATCCTTGGATAGCCACTCAAATCAATGAATCTAAAGGCCAAACTCGATATTTGGCTTTGTTCCTCCTTTTTTGTTTTCGTGCTCCTGCGCGGCGCGCTCCACGCGCCGCCGAGGTGCGACGTCTTAAGATGAAGGAAAGCATGCGCCGTCGTGCAGCCAGAACGTTGATCCTGTGCCTGGCCCTGGCCGGCTTGCTCACTGCCGCTGAGCAGGTCGTGCTCGACAACGGCATGCGGCTCAACGCCGAGCGCACCGAGCGCCAGGATGGCCGCCTGGTTCTTTACACCGCCGGCGGCGGCAGTATCGAGCTGGATGCCGCGCGCGTCATCTCGATTGAGAAGATGCCCGAGCCGCCGCAGGCCCCCGACGCACCGGCCGGCCTGCCCCAGCCCTCCGCCGCTGCACCGCCAGCCGCCTCGTCCGCAGCCGGCGAGCGCCCCGTCCAGGACCTGCTCACCGACGCCGCCCTGCGCTACGGCCTGCCGCCGGCCATTGTCCACAGCGTCGCCCAGGCCGAGTCGGGCTATCGCGCCTCGGCCATCTCGCCCAAAGGCGCCATCGGCGTGATGCAGCTCATGCCCGGCACCGCCCGCCAGCTCGACGCCGACCCCGCCAACGTCGTCCAGAATATCGACGCCGGCACGCGCCTGCTGCGCGAACTCCTGCTCAAGTACCAGGACACCGAAAACGGCGTGCGCCGGGCGCTGGCCGCCTACAACGCCGGCGTCGGCGCGGTCGAGCGCTTCGGCGGCGTGCCGCCCTACCCCGAGACCCAGTCCTACGTCGAGCGCGTCATCGAACTCTATTGGAAGAACGTCCGCGCCGCCGCCGCAGCCACTCCGCGCTGAGCCTCAGCCCGCCCGCAGCAGCACCTTCAACACGCCCTTCTCCTGCGCTCGCGCGTAGGCCGCGGCCTACGACTTGGACGCGCCCTGCTCGGGCGGCTCGCGGTCGGCTTCGAAGGCCAGGCGCAGGAACGAGCGCGGCTCGAGCTCGATGCGCACGGGCAGGACCGATTGCGAGTCGCGATCCCACCACACGCTGAAGCGCGTCTTGGCGCCGCTCTGCAGGTTGCGGGTGGTGCCCGTCATGTGGACCACCGACTCGGCGCGGGTCACCAGACCGCGCTGGCGCAGCTTGTCGCCCAGATGGGGATCGGGCGCGCAGACGGTTTCCAGCGACCGCTGGACGCCGCCATAAATGAAGACCGTCCGCAACGGCTGGAAGTTGCTCTCGCGCACCCTCAGCAGAGCGTAGAGCAGGGTTGACAGGATCTTGTCGGGCGCGCCGGGGGTGCCGCGTTCCTCGCGGCTGGAGACGCAGTCACCGTCAAAGGAGCGCTCGGCGGCGCTGGCCACGTTCTTCCACAGCCGCCAGCTCACGGCGTCCTTGGAGATGAAGCGCGTGAAGCGGGCGGAGTAGGCGCCGCGGCGGCTTTCACCGCGAATGGCCGAGAAGAGCTCGGATTGCTGGCCCGGCTTGAGGGCATTGCGGGCCTCGTCGAGACGCTCCTCCTGAGAGGTGCTCATGAAGCCGAAGTAGCGCGACTCGGCCAACTGGCCGGCAGCCTCGACTACGGTTTCGTGGATGTAGCCCAGGCGGTTGAGGCCGTGGGCCTTGTCGGGCCAGGAACCGCCGCCGAAGCCGACGCGGCGGGCGCGCGGGCCGGCGCCGTCCACGTCTTCGGCGAAAGCGAAGCCGCTGCCCACGCCGGCCTTGGAGAAGATCGGCATGGAGAACAGCATGATCACGGCATCGGCGCGGTAATAGCGGCGCGCCGCGGCGGCGCCGCCGCCGAGATTGGCCGCCGGCGCCCAGGCGCGCGCCAGCAGCAGGGGCTTCAGGAGTTTCAGCACCCCGCGACGGGACCAGGTTCGCATGTTCATCGAATTCGTCACACCTCCAGGCCGAGCCAGTTGCCGGCGGTTGAAATGAAATCGGGTTGAATGCGCGGATTCGGACAGGCGCCCGAATGCCACTCATGGATTTCGCGGTACAGCCGGAGATAGCCGCCGGCAATGTTGGGCCAGGCGTAGCGCCGGGCGGTTTCGAGAGCGGCGCGAACGCGGGCCTGGCGTTCGGCGGGACAGCGGGCCAGCGCGCAGATGGCCTCGACAAACGAGCGCGGATCGGGGTCGGCCAGCCAGGCACAGGAAGGCGCGGCGTAGGAGACGACGCCGCCGCGGTTGCAGGCCACCAAGGGGAGGCCCGAGGCCATGGCCTCCAGCGGCGCGATGCCGAAGGGTTCGGCGGGGTTGGGATGGACGAACGCGTCGGCGCTGGCGTAGATCGCCGCCAGCTCGTCGCGCGTCCCGAAGTGGCCCAGGAAGGCGACGCGGCCGGGGCAGGCCAGCGCCACGTCGCGCTCCAGCGCCTGGCGCAGCATTCCGTCGCCGGCGATGACCAGGCGGAAATCGAACTCCGGCACCTGGCCCAGCAGGCGCATGACCTGGACCAGCATGTCGAGGTTCTTTTCCGGGGCCAGCCGCCCGGCATACAGCAGCAGCACCGAGTCGGTTTCGCCTCCGGAAAGGGCCAGCAGCCGGCGCCGCAGCAGCGGATCGCGCCGCGCGGGGCTGAAACCGGTAGTGTCCACGCCCATGCCGCGGACCCACACGCCGCGCCGCACCACGTGGCCCCGCGAGGCGCCGCGCAACTCATCGGCCGTAAAGCGCGAGACGGTGATGTGGTGGTCGAAGAGCGGGAAATAGAGCCACTTCATGTACAGACGGCAGAAGGATTCGGCGAACGGAAAGCGCGGCAGATAGACCAGCAAGTTGTCGATCATGCGCTCGCAGCTCAGGCCGACCAGCGTGGGACGGTGGCCATCGGGGAAGAACCAGTTGCGGCGCACCAGGCCGGCCAGGTATTGGAGCGTGTACTTGTCGCAGATCTCGATCAGGTCGGGGCGTTCGTCATACAGGATGCGGCGGATGTCGGAGTGGGGCCGCAGGTAGCGCTGCGGCAGCAGCCAGCGGTAACTGCGGTTGAGCGGCGCGCGCGGGGCGCGCAGATGGTAAATGCGGACGAAGGGGGAGACCTCCTCGATGCGGGTCTCGTCGGCGGGCACGATCAGGCGCATGAAATGCTCGTGCGCATCGGCGGCGGCCATCAGGGCGCGATAAAAAGTCCCGATCCCACCGGAGGCTGAGTGCCAGGCATTGGTGAGATGGACGGACTTCATGCGGCCGGCTACGCTCCTTCGTTGCGCAACGCTTCCAGGAAGGCCCGGCCGGCCATGCGAGGCAGGACGAGCAGGAATCCGCCGATCAGGGCGGGCACGCGCTTCATGTCCTCGCCCAGGGGACGCGCTTCGGCGCCGACGATCAGCGCGCCCCGGCGCATCGCATACAGGTTGAACAGATTCGAAATCTGCGTGAAACAAATCGACGTCAATATGCTTCGCGCCAGCACGGGCGTGCCGCGGGTGTAGTGGATGGTGAATTCGATGCTGTGGGAAACGGCGGGGACGACCAGCATGGCGCCGAGCACGGCCTGCCAGTCGGGCTTGACCTTGCGCAGCATCTGCGTCACCGCGCCCCAGCCGCCGCTGGTGGCGGTGCGCCAGGCGAACTCCACCAGCATGGCCCCGACGGCGGCCCGCCAGCCGGCCTTAAGGTTGACCGTAAAGAAGATACCGCCCCGCATGAGCGCGCTGAACATGGCCGATTTCCAGTTCCAGCGGCGGATGAACAGCTCCACGGGATGCGCGCAGGACCAGCGGATCACTGGCAGCAGCGGGACACCTTCGGGCGGCACAGGGCGAGGGGCGGAGGTCATGATGGGTAGTCCTGCGGCAGTGTCGCACATTCCGTATTAATGACAAGATCTCTAATTTCTGTTTAGAGGCTATGACAGACGGGCGAAGCAGCCATAACAATGTGCCGGAGGCGAAAGAAAAAGCCCGGAGGGCCGAGGCTCAGAACGGCCCTCCGGGCGTGCGATGGACGCAATTCTCAGTCGCCGGGCATGTCCAGCCAGTCCGGTCGGCGGAGAATGTCTCTGGGCCGCGAGCCGTCGGGCGGGCCAATGATGGCCTCGCGCTGCATCTGGTCGAGGATGCGGGCGGCACGGCCGTAGCCGAGGCGCAGGTAGCGCTGCAGGATCGAAGTCGAGGCTTTGCCCATCTCGCACACCACGCGCACGGCGTCGCGGTATAGCGGATCCTCGTCGGCGGCGAACTCTTCGGGATCTTCGGCGCCGTCTTCGCCGGACGGGGTCAGGAGAAAGCTCTGATCGTAGTCCGGGCGCGCCTGCTGGCGCCAGAAGTCGACCACGTTGGTGATCTCGGTCTCGGTGACGAAAGCGCCATGCACCCTCAGCAGACGCGAAGTGCCGGGCGGCAGGAACAGCATGTCGCCCTTGCCCAGCAGGTGCTCCGCGCCCATGACGTCGAGAACGGTGCGCGAGTCCACGCGCGTGGCGACGCGGAAGCTGATGCGCGCCGGGAAATTGGCTTTGATCAGGCCGGTGATCACGTCCACCGATGGGCGCTGGGTGGCCAGAACCAGGTGGATGCCGACAGCGCGCGCCATCTGCGCCAGCCGGATGACGGATTCCTCCACGCCGGCGCGCTCCACCATCATGAGGTCGGCGAGTTCGTCGATGACCACCAGGATGTAGGGCAGCGGTTTTTCCTGCGCCGGCGCTTCCCCGTCGGCGTCGGGAAACAGCGACAGCGGGCGGGAGGCGAGCTGGCGCATTTTGCGGTTGAACTGGTCGATGTTGCGCACGCCGTAGCTGGCCAGCAGCTTCAGCCGGCGCTCCATCTCGAGCACCGCGTTGCGCAACGCGTTGACGGCCCGCTTGGGCTCGGTGATGACGGGCGTGAGCAGATGCGGAATGCCGTCGTAGATGCCCAGCTCGACGCGCTTGGGGTCGACCAGCATCATGCGCACCTCGTCGGGGGTGCACTTGATCAGGACCGACATGATCAGCGTGTTGAGCATCACGCTCTTGCCCGAGCCGGTCGAGCCGGCGATCAGCAAGTGGGGCATCTTCTCGAGTTCGCTGACGCGGATGCGCCCGCTGATGTCCTTGCCCAGCGCGAAGGCCAGGCGCGCGGGCGCTTCGCGGAAATCGTCGTACTCCAGAATCTGGCGCAGGCTGATGGTCTCGCGGCGCGTGTTGGGGACTTCGATGCCCACGGTCGGTTTGCCGGGAATGCGCTCGATCAGGATCGACTCGGCCTGGAGGCCCAGGCACAGATCCTCGCTGAGGGTCGTGATGCGGGCGATTTTGACGCCGGCATCAGGCTTGAATTCGAACGTGGTGACCACCGGGCCGGGGTTGATCTGCACCACGCTGCCGAAGACGTTGAACTCCTCCAGCTTCGATTTGATGCGGGCGGCGACATCCTTTAACTCGAGGCCGTCGTAGCCCTCCCGCTCGGGCGGCGGGTTCAACAGGCGCGTCGAGGGCAGCTCCCATTCGGCCGCGGGCGCCGGCTCGGGCTTGGGCGCGGCGCGCCTGGGCTCGGCCGGCGGCGGCGGTTCGTCCTCGATCGAGCGGATGGGGATATCCTGCTGCTCCCACGGCGGCGTGTCGTCGAATTCCTCCGGGAACGCAGGCGGCGCCGGCTCGGGGACCGCCTCGGGGAGCCTGGCGGCGGCGGGCGCGGCGGGGAAAACGGCGACCGGCGAGGCGGCGTAGCCCTCGCCGTTGAGCGGCTCGGCGTAGGCCGCGAGATCGCTTTCGAGCCCCGGCGGCATGATGGCCGCGCGGGCCGGCTCAAATTCGGGTGCGGTTCTGCGCCGGCCCCGCCGCGGTGCTGGGTCCGATTCGGGCGCCGCTGGCGCGGGCGCGGCGAATTCGACGTCCGGGACCTCCCGCCGGCGAATGGGGAGCACGGTGCTGAGCGCCAGCGCCACAGTGTGCGTGAAGCTGTCCACGGAGAAGCTGGAAATCAGGTACAGGGCGATTAGCAGAATCGCGCCCAGCAGCAGCAACGTGCCGGCCTGGTTCAGATAGCGCAGCAGCGTGGTCGAGACCAGCAGACCGGCCGTGCCGCCGGGTTCAAAGGCGCCGTGCCAGTGGAGATACGGGGCGCCCAGCGCCAGCAAACCGCTGAGGGCGAGCGCAGCCAGGCCGTAGCCGATGCCGCGGCAGATGGGCGGTCCGGCGGGCCGCATCCGGAGCCAGCGCCAGCCCAGGATCAGCAGGACCAACGGCAGCAGCCAGAAGGCGAACCCGAAGCCCTGATAACCCGCGTCGGCGATGGCCGCCCCCACGCGGCCGATGGCGTTGTGCGGAGGGTCGGCGGGCGAAGCGGTATTCCAGGAGGGGTCGGCCGGGTCGAAGGTGACCAGGCACAGAACCAGTGCGGTGCAGGCGACAAGGCACAATAGCCCCATCACTTCCCGCACCCGCGGGAGCCTCGCAATGGATGCGAGTTGCATTCCGCCTTACCGGCGGAAGAGAGCTAGAGCGATTACCAGTATACCAAGCGCCACGCGGTATAAAACAAAAATCCGCATTGTGTGTTGGCGCAGGAAGCGCATGAAGAACGCCACCACCAGGGTGCCGCTGAGCGCGCTCACGAGCAGACCGAGGATGAAGGACGCGTGCATTCGCGGCGGGATGCCGCCAGCCTGGTGCAGCTTATGCGCGGCCAGGAAGGCCGCGCCGGCGATGGCGGGCGTCGAAAGCAGGAACGAGAAGCGCGCCGCCGAGGCGCGGTCATAGCCGCGGGATAACCCGGCGGCGATCGTGATGCCGCTGCGCGAGCAACCCGGAATGAGCGCCACAGCCTGTGCCACGCCGATGTAGAGCGCATCCGGCAAGCCGATGTTGCGGATCCCCTTGAACTGCCGCGCCACGGCCTCCGCCCACCACATCAGCAACGCCACGCCGATCAGCATGGGGCCGTAAACCAGCGGCTGGCGCAAGGTGGTTTCGGCGGCATTGCGCAGCAACAGGCCGGCGATCACCGCCGGGACAGTCGCGGCCGCCATCAGCCACAGCAGCATCGGATTGGCGTCCAGATCGGGATCGCCGCCCGCGCGCAGCCCAAAGCCGTGCGCCAGCAGGCGCAGCCAGTCGCGGCCGAAATACAGCAGGACCGCGATCAGCGTGCCGGCGTGGAGCGCAATGTCGAACGACAGTCCCGGATCCTCCCAGCCGAAAAGCCAGGGGAACAGGTCGAGATGGGCCGAACTGCTGACCGGCAGGAATTCAGTCAGTCCCTGAACCAGGGCCAGGATGACGGCTTGATAAAGCGGATAAGGATGCATAACGTCGCTAGGGCCTGTCCACACTACGCAACGCCATCCGTTCGGGTAGCGCGAACAGGCCCTAGGCCATGGTAACTCACTCCCCTGTTACGAATTGGATACTGCGAAAAACGTCGTCCACGCCGGGCCCGGCGGGGCGGCCGGCAAGGCGCGGGAGCAGGCCGGTCACCGGCGGAAGTATGATGACAGATTGACCATGCGGATCGGAATTATGATCGCGATTGTGCTGGCGGCCGTCGCTGTGAGCGCCACCGCGCAGCGCCGCCAGGCGCCCTCCACGCCGGGCCAATTCGACTACTACCTGCTGAGCCTTTCGTGGTCGCCACAGTACTGCAGCGACATGGGGGACGACCCCGAGGATCCGCAGTGCGCCCCGGGGCGGCGCTACGGCTTCGTGGTGCACGGACTGTGGCCGCAAAGCCAGGATGGCAACAACCCGCGCACCTGCTCACCGGCGCCGCGGCTGGATCCGCAGACCGAAAAATCGATGCTCGACATCATGCCCAGCGAGCAGTTGATTGTGCATGAATGGGGCTCCCACGGAACCTGCAGCGGTCTCCCGCCCGCGGACTTTTTCAAGCTGACGCGCGCGGCGTTCCAGAAAGTGAAGATCCCGGCACAATACTTGGGACCGAAATCCGCTCTGGCCGTGCCCGTGAAGCAGCTCCGGCAGTCGCTCACCGGCGCCAATCCTGGACTGCGGCCCGACGAGTTCGCCGTTTACTGCGATGACACCTATTTGCGCGAAGTGCGCGTGTGCCTCGACAAGAGCCTGAATTTCAGGGCTTGCGGCGGCCGCGTCCGCGATGCCTGCCACATCGATACGGTGATCCTGCGGGCCGTGAAATAGAGTGCGCACCGACGGAAGTGCGCGGCGGCGATGGTAGCATGAAAATGTCTGGTATTGTCGGGGCGTAGCGCAGCCTGGTAGCGCACCTGCCTTGGGCGCAGGGGGTCGGGCGTTCAAATCGCCCCGCCCCGACCAAATGCAAATCCGCTCACTGCTTGTTTGGCGCTGGCTCTGGCCCGCCACCTTGCGGCAGCGTGAAACGTAACGAGCCGAAAATCATGTGGGCGTGCGCCGTGGACGGAGTATCAGACTCCACGTACCAGGGCGCCCGCGTGAGGTAGGCATACTCCGTAATGAGCTGCAGCGCGCCGTATTTCGGGTTCTTCCAGTAGGTATAGTAATAGCCGAACACGGGTTCCTGAAACTGCCGGTTGGCCGAAGACGACCCCGGGAAGCCGAACCCCAGGTAATGCCCCGGCCCGACCGTCGTGTAGTTGCGGTCGAAATACGTGCCGCCGTAATAACCGAAGAACTGCGATTTGCGATTCGGCGCATACTCGAATCCGGCGATGCCCGCCATCGAATGCACCGGCGAGATGGAGCCATCGGGACCGACGACGAAGTCCGGACCAAGCCCCACCAGGTACCGCCCGCCGCCGCTGCTGTAGAATCCAGTGGCAATCAGGCGGAAGTTTTTCGCCACTTCCAGGACCGCGTCGGTCGATCCGCCCACGCCCTGCGCGTCATAGTATTGGCCCGGCGCGGGCGAGGTCCGGAACTGCCGCGAAAAGCCGGCCAGCTCGAAGTGCAGCGCCTTGCCGGACAGCCGCGTGTCGTAAGCGATTTTGGCCACGATGTCCGGCCGCACGTTGGGTGTTGTGGAAACGCTCCCGTTATCCACCTGGGTGGCGGCAAACGCGGGCAGCGTGGTCGCGGTGGTGACGAACTGTTCGGGGTTCTCGACCGAAGCCGCAATCGACCATTTGTTGTTGGGATGATAGACCACACGGAGTTGTCCCGGGCGCCCCCACACCAGGCCCGTCATATAGTTGGAATCCTCGCCGAGGCCGACAAAAATATTGCTCGAAACCGGAGAGACGGCGAAGCGGTTCGGCGTAAGGAGAGTCCAGGTCTGACCGCCCAACACCTCCCACTTCCCGCGGGACACGTTCACCCAGAAATGGCGCATGCGCCAGGTATTGCTATTGCTGGTCACGTACAGACTGGCCGGCTGATTGCCATAGAAGTCCCCCTCGAGATAACCCATGAGCGACAGGTTTGGCGTCGGGTTCTCAGTGATGGTGAGGGTGAGGCGCGAGTTCGCGGCGCTGGACCTGAATTCCTGCATCCTGCCGGCCGCTGTGTTGCTGAACGGAACCGCGGCGAAGGAAGTCGCGACCCCGCTCCCGATGTTGGTGGAGCGCCACACCGTGGAGAAATCCATAAAGCCGCCCGGGGCGAATTCCGCGCCTCCGATGCGAAAGGAAAGCGGCGAAAGGTCCCGCCCATTGGCGTTTGCTTCAGCCGCGGGTGCGGCCGGCGGTGTCGCGATGGGCGGCGTGGTTGCGGCAGCCGGCGCGCTGCGCGCGGCCACCAGTTGGTCCAGTAGTTTCTGCTGGGAGTCGATCGCAGTTTGCGCGGTCACAAGCGCTTTCTGCGCGGACTCCAGTGCTTGCCGCTGTTGGTCGAGTTGTTTCTGCTGGGCTGCAATCTGCTCGCGCAGCCTGGTAATGTCGTCCGCCTGGGTGGGGCCCTGCGCCAAAGATAAGACGGGGAGCAACAAGGCGAGCGGCAAGAGCAAGCCAACGATCCCGATGAATCTCATGTATGTTCCTGAGTTGGTGATTTCTGGAAGACGGTGGCCTAAAAGGCTTAACAGGCCTGAAAATCCGAATCGCCAGCATATCATGCTTCGTGGGATCAAGACACTGGGTGTTCGTGTGTAAGTAAGTCTGTGCTGCAAATGACTTAAGTGGCAAATACCACCTTGAGGTGGTGCTATGGATCGCAGGCCATCGGCGCGCCCGGTTCCTCATCGACAACCAGAATCCTGTTCGAGCTTGTGTCACGATCCTCGGCTGAGGCTCGCCGCGGGTCTCTCGGCAGCGGGTCCCGGTCTGCGCTGCGTGGCTCTCCTCAGCGCTTCTCGCCGGTTGCAAAACCATGCAGCTTCACCTCGACCTTTTCCTCGAGGCTGTCGTAATACTCCTTCAGGATCGCGATCACTTCCGGCCTGGAAAACTCCGCCGGGACCGGCTTGCCCTCGCTCATCAGCTTTCTGAGCAGCGTCCCGGAGAGCTGCAGCCGGGCTCCGCCCTGGTAGTTGCCGTTCTGGTCGATCACAGCCTTGCTCTCATGGGGGCAGGTCTTCATCGAGGCCATGGTCCCGCACTCATAGCAGTAGAAAGTCCAGTCCATGCAGAGCGGGCGCAACGCCAGCGCTCCGCGCGGAATCTCGTTGAAGATCTTCTGCGCGTCAAAGGGCCCATAGTAGTCGCCGACGCCGGCGTGATCGCGCCCCACGATCAGGTGCGAACAGCCGTAGTTCTGGCGGAACACGGCGTGCAGCAGCGCCTCGCGCGGGCCGGCGTAGCGCATCTCCATCGGATATCCGCCCTGGATGACGCGGTCCTTGCGGAAGTACTTGTTGACCAGCGCGTCGATGGCGCGCACCCGCACGTCGGCGGGAATATCGCCCGGCTTCAGCTTGCCGACCAGCTGATGGATGTAGACGCCGTCGCAGACCTCGATCGCCACCCAGGCCAGGTAGGCGTGGGAGTTGTGCATCGGGTTGCGCAGCTGCAGCGCCGCCACCGTGCTCCAGCCGCGCGCTTGGAACTGCTCCCGCGATTCGGCCGGGCGCTGATAGATGCCTTTGAACATCTCCGGGTAATACGATTCCGACAGCACCTTGACCGGGCCGGCCAGGTTCACCGCGCCCTGCTCGAGAACCTTCCGTACGCCGGGATGGGCCGGGTCGGCCGTGCGAAATACCTGCCGGCACTCGTATTGTTTGTCGATCGAGTATTGCCCGGTGACCTGCATCGTGCCCATGATGGCCTCGGTCTCCACGTCCCACAGCGCGACCTCCTCGCCGCTGGCGATCGAGCCGGCCATTTCTTCATCCGCCGAGAGCGTGATCGGTATCGGCCAGAACAGGCCGTTGCGGCTGGGCAGGGAGCAGGTCTCGCAACACCCGCGCCAGTCGTCCCGATCCATGAATCCGTCGAGCGGCGTGAACGCGCCGATGCCCAGCATGATCAGGTCGCTGGTTTCGCGGCTGCACATCGGGACCCGCTTCAGAGCTTGAGCCCGTTGCAGCTCCTCCTCCCGTTGTTCTCCTTCGAGCAGCAGGGGTTTCAATTGCGGACTCCCATGCGGGGGTACGAGTTTGTTCATGCCATGCCTTCCATGCGTGCGAAAGCCGGGCGGCCGTTGGTCCGCGGTCTGTGCGTTGCCGGCCGGTCGGACAATCGCTTGTCAACCGCTATCCTACTAAAGGAACTCCACCCGATTCTGCCTCCACACTCCCGGCTGCGCTGGCAGTGAATCGGGGCCTGAACGTCGTCGAACTGACGGTCCGGCTCGGTTTCGGCGCCGCCGCGGCTTGCGCTCACGCGTTCACTCTCGCGGGCCCCACGCTACGGCCAGCGGAGGAAGAATGGGCGGAATTCGATCGCTACCCGACTGTAACCCTCTCCCCGTCCACATAGCCGTGAGATTCCAGCGCCTGCAGGACCTTGGCCACGGATTCCTCCACCGTCTCGCGGTCCGTGCGGCATTCGACCTCGGGCGCGAACGGGGGTTCGTACGGGTCGTCGATCCCGGTGAACCCTTTGATCTCGCCGGCGCGCGCCTTGCGATACAGGCCCTTGGGGTCGCGCTGCTCGCAAACTTCGACCGGGGCGTTGGCGAACACCTCGACGAAGCGCCCGATCCGCGCGCGAACTTCGTCCCGTATCTCGCGGTACGGCGAGATCGCCGCCACCACCGCCACCACGCCATTGCGGGCCAGCAAGTGCGCGACAAAGCCGATGCGACGGATGTTCTCGTCGCGGTCCGCCTTGGAGAAGCCGAGACCCTTGGTCAGGTTCTGCCGCACCATATCGCCGTCCAGCATCTCCACCCGGTACCCGCGTGCCCGCAGTACGTCCGCAACCACCTCGCTGATGGTGGTTTTACCCGACCCGCTCAGGCCTGTGAACCAGACCGTCACGCCGTCGGCATCCGTCTTCACTGGAACCATATGGACTAGCATAGCCCAGCCGCGGGCGACGGCTTGGACAGGGGAAACGGGGTGCGCCTCCGGACCGCAGGGCGTGAAGGTTTCAAGGAGTGTAATCAACTGATTCTGAAGGATTTATTTGGCGCGCCCGGAGGGACTCGAACCCCCGACCTGCTGGTTCGAAGCCAGACGCTCTATCCAACTGAGCTACGGGCGCGCTCGAACACTATCCTAGCAGCACAAGTTCTGCTCTTGCTCCCACCGCCCCCGTCCGATATGCCCTGTAGGTGACTGTCATGATTGTCGAATGGAAGGCCGGCTTTTGCTGCGACGTGGAGTCGATTGACGAACAGCACAAGGCCTTGGTGGGGCTGATCGCCACGCTGCACCGGGCCATGGTCGAGGGCCGCGTCAAAGCGGAAATGGCCGAAATCATCGAAAACCTCATCTTCTACGCGCGTTACCACTTCGCTTGGGAAGAGCAGTGGTTCGACCAGCACGGCTTCAAAGGCCTGGCCGCGCACAGCGCCGAGCACGAGCGGCTGACCCGGGAAGTCTTGCTGCTGCAGAGCCGCTTGCAGGAGGGCAAGCTGGTTGCCGGGATGCCGGTGATGCGCTTGTTGCAGGATTGGCTGGTGAGTCACATCGAGCAACGCGACAAAGCCGACGTGGCCTCGGCTCTCCACAGCGCGCAGCAAACTGAGACCGATCCGCAGCACCAGACTTTCGAACAGGTCGCCGATTGACCGTCCTGACGACGCCCGGCTGGCGGCGTTGATGACGCGCCCGGCCGGTTTCGCCTCACCGGCGCCACGCCAGCGCCGGGTCACGGCCCTGCGACCGGCGCCTGCGGCTGAGCCCCATTCGCGGCCGGCACAACATCGGCGAACACGAAGCCATCGCGCTCGACTGTCTCTCCCACGACGATGTCGAGCGGCCGGGCGAACTCCGGCCCGGCGTATACGAAGGAGTGGAATTCGCCATTCTCGCCGCACGGGTCGACGCCATCGGGCAGCTCGCGCAGGAATTGCTCATCGATCTCCCGGCCCGCGAATCCACGCTCAAGTTTAGTGGGATCGACGCACGTGATCACGGCGCGCTGGCCGCCCGCGATCATCTCGCGCAGCAGTTGCCCGGTGGGCATCCGCCACAGCGGGAACAGCGGCTCCAGGCCGGTGGGCGCCAGTTGCCGCTCGCGATAGGCGCGGACGTCTTCCAGAAACAGGTCGCCGAAGGCCACGCCTGCCATGCCCTGCGCCACGGCGCGTGCGCAGGCCGCCCCCATGCGCCGTTCGTACTCTTCGTTCGAGCACGGCCAGGGAAGGTCCACCGGCCACAGCGGCAGGCCCGCAGCGGCGGCCTGCTGCTCCACCAGTTGCCGGCGCACGGCATGCATCGCCACTCGATCAAAGGCCTCGTTGAACGTCGTCAGCAGCCCGGCCACTTCATACTCGCCACTCTGCCGCAACCGGTGCAGCGCCCAGGCGCTGTCCTTGCCGCTCGACCAGGCTAGTAGAATTCGCCTCATGCCAGATCCTCCCACGAACCGGCGCCAGCGGCTGCTTCCCAATCCTGTTCGCTGGTCCGGCTAAAAAGCGTTCTCAGCCGTTCGGCGGGCGTGCCGCTACCCCCACCGAGCGCCGCCGCGATCGCCGGTTGCCGGTCGAAACACGGTGAGACCAGGAACATCAGCGCTACGAAGGCCGTCGCCGGCTCCGCCTCCGCGAAGCCCTGAGACCGCGCCCGCGCGAGCCCCAGGCGCACGCGCCGGCCGATCTCGGCGTCGCTCAGGCCGGCCAGCGTCGCGGGCTGTTCTTCACACAGATGGCCGGCGATGTGCTCGGCCAGTTCGTCGTCCGTGGGTTGCGTGTCCATTCGAATTCAGGATAGACCGTGCGCCGAGCTTTGCTGCACTGATTCAATCGCGGAACGGATCCCAACCGCGCGCCGCGAGTGGTTTGCCGGCCAGCCGGATCGTGCCCGGCTTTCCTTCCACGCAGCGGCCGATTTCGGTGACCGCCACTCCGCCCATCGCCGCACCCACGCGCCGGCCGGCGGGCGCGGTGAACAGCAGCTCGTAGTCTTCCCCGCCCGTTAGCGCCTGCTCGAGCGTTGCGCCCGGAAAGATGGGCAACTCGCCGCTCAGTTCCGCCGCGCAACCCGATTCCATGCATAACCGGAACAGATCCAGCGCCAGCCCGTCGCTCAGATCCATGCACGCGCTCCGCCCCCCGCGCGCGGCCAGCACCTGCCCGGCCGCGATGCGCGGCTCGGGGCGCAAATGGTGCTTCCACGCCTGGCCCTTTCGCGTTTCCAGACCCAACGCCGAGCCGCCCAGCAAACCGGTCACGTACAGCCTGTCGCCGGGCTTCGCGCCGCCGCGCCGCAGCGCCCTCCCGCGCTTCACTCCGCCCAGCACGACGATGTCGCACAGCAGCTGTTGCGCGCCCGTCAGGTCGCCGCCCGCAACCACCACGCCGTGGCGCCGCGCCAGCAGGTTCATGCCGCGGTAGAAATCGCGCACCCAGTGGCCGCAGGCCCACGGCGCCAGGGCCAGCGAGACGAAGGCGTAGCGCGGCGTTCCGCCCATGGCGGCGATGTCGCTCAATCCGCGCGCCAGCGCCTTCCAGCCGCAATCGGCCCCCGTGTGCGTCGCTCTCAGGAAATGCACGCCCTCCAGCAGGAAGTCCGTCGTGACCAGCAGATCCTCACCCGGCTGCGGGCGCAGGACGGCGCAATCGTCCCCGATGCCCTCGATCAGGCCCGGCGCACGCCCCGGGTTCAGGCGCCGGATCATCCGAACGAGGTCAGTTTCCCGCATCCGCCGGCGCCTTTTCGCCGTCCCCGATCGGTGCCTGATTGCCTGGCGCTTCGGTCGCCTCCGCTGGGCCCTCCGCGCTGGGCGTCGCGCCCAGCACCAGCCCCGAGGGCAGCTCCTCTCCGAACACCTGCGCCAGGCTTTCGCTGTCGCGCCCCTCGCCTTCCAGAATCTTCATGAACGGCCCGCCGTCGGGCAGCGCGGCCAGGGTCTTGCGCACCAGTTCCAGCGTGCCCGGCCCCACGTCGCGCGTCAGGTCGCCGGTCTGCTGCGCCAGCCGCGCCAGGCACTCGGCGGCCTGCGGTATCTTGATGAGCGCCTCAATCCAGCGCTGCGCCGTCGCCGCCGGCAGCACCTGGTTATTCGGCCCGTAGAACAACCGCCGCGCGCCCAGCCGCGCCAGACACCAGTAGTCGCTCGCCGTGGCATCGCCCGCGCGGATGCGCTTCACGATGGCGTTCCCGAGATCGGTCCGCGTTCCCGCCGGCAGCAGCTCCAGACTCGCCGCGCAGCGCCACATCTCACGCCCCAGGCTCGAATTCAACCGCGGCGGCTTGCCCTTGGGCAGCAGCGCGGCGCTGAGCCGCTGGAACACGTCGGCCTGCTGGTTGCGGTTCAATCCGCCGGCCACGCGGCCCCAGAAGATCCGCCACTGCGTCTCGCACTCCACCTTCGACGCGAACTGCAGCCCCTGCGCCCACACCCGCCGCGCGCGCTCGATGCGGTAGTCGTCTCCCGGATATCCGAAGCCCGGCCGCAGGCACAGCCCGCACACATTCAGCCAGCGCACCTCGTGCGCCGGCGAGCGCCGCCGGCCTTCGTTCAACTCCACCAGCAGGTCGCCCAACTGGCGGATGGTTTCGAGCGGCCACGAATTGCGCCCCAGCGCCAGCGCCTGTTCCAGCCGGCCCGGCAAGCCTTCCGGCGGCAGGACCCCGCGTTCAAACGTATCGCGGATCAGCTCACCAGCCTGGGCCGCCGCCGCGGCGCTGATGAGCGCCGCCGGCCGGGCCTTGGTCGTCTGCTCGGCCAGCACCGGCTTGCGCAGCTCGAACTGCAAACGCCAGCGATGCTCGCTGATCTTCGACTCGGCCCAGATCTCCAGCGTCCCAACCTCGGTCAGATGCGCGCCCAGCCGCACCGGCACCAGCCGCTGCTCGGCCTTCTTGCCGAAGCGGATCACGGCCTCCAGCGGCGCATGCTGGTGCAGCTCCGTCCCGACGGCGGCGGCGGGGAATTCGACGATGTCGCCCGTGGCATCGTCCGTGCGATGCAGCGAGCTGTACAGCCGGAATGAGACCGGCTTGTTGGCCACCAGTTGCAGACTCTCCAGATCCAACGACAGCGTGGCGCCCTCCTCGGCCCCGCGCGGCACCAGGCAAACCGTGCGCACCGTCGCCCGCTCCGCGCTGGCATCGGCTGCCGCCACGGCTGGTTCCACGCCCAGGAAATACGCCCGCGGCAGTCCCCCCCGCACCAGCACGCCGCTGCCCGTGCCGCGCACGTAGCTGTAGTAGGCCGCGCCCACCGACACCGCCAGGTCCAGGTCGTTGTTCTCCAGCACCAGCGGCGGCCGGCCATACCACCGTTCCACCACCTCCGCCACGCGCTCTCTCAGCACGTCGGGAATGAAGAAGCCGCCGTTGAACAGGATGGCGTCGGGCGGGCTCGATTGCGCCGCCGTCAGAAACGCGGCCAGGTGGCGCGTCACCGCCGGGTCGCTCGCATACGGCAGCCCGCCTTCGCGGAACAGGCTCTTGGCGTCCTCCTGCGGCTTCTCGTCCAGCCCGCAGAAGGGCAGAAAACCCTCCAGCGCCAGCTCCAGCGCCTCCTCGCGCAGGATCGAGGTCTTCTTCGTGCCGCCGATCAACGCCGCGCCCGCGCCCAGCACCGTGATCTCCACCGCCGTCAGGTCGGGCGTCGCCAGCAACCGTTCCTTGGCCGCCGAGCATTGCCGCCGCAGCGCGCTGCGCTGGCGCAGCGAGAGCTGCGTCTGCAGCTTCGATTCGACCAGCCAGCTCAGCGTCAGGTCCAGATTGTCTCCGCCCAGCAGCAGGTGCCGCCCCACCGCCGTGCGCGTGAATTCCACTCTGTCGCCCTCGCGCCCCACGCGGATCAGCGTGAAATCGCTCGTTCCCCCGCCCACGTCCGCCACCAGCACCGTCATGCCGTCGCGCAGCGACTTCTGCGACTGCGCCAGGTGGTTCGCGATCCAGGCGTAAAACGCCGCCGCCGGCTCTTCCAGCAGCGTCAGCTTCTCGATGCCGGCTTCGCGCGCCGCCTCCACAGTCAGCTCGCGCGCCTCTTCGTCGAACGACGCGGGCACCGTCAGCACCACCTCGTGTCCGGCGATCGCGCCCCGCCCCGCGCCTTCCCACGCCCCGGCCATGTGTTTCAAATAACGCGCCGAGACTTCGACCGGCGACAGCACGCGGCCCTGCTCCTGCGCGTCCCACGGCAGGATCCTGGCCCTGCGGTCCACCTCGGCGTTCGACAGCCAGCTCTTGGCCGAATGCACCATCCTCGTCGGCGCCAGCGCGCCCTGCTCGCGCGCCAATTCGCCCACGCTGCCCTCTTCGTCGAGATACAGGAACGATGGCAGCGTGCGCCGCGCCTCAACCGCGCCGGAGGCTGTTTTCTGTGGGATCGGCAGGACGTGAACCGGCGGGAAATCCGCGCCTTCGGCCTCGCGTGGATCGATGAACGAGAGCGCCGAGTTCGTCGTCCCCAGGTCGATGCCGATCTTCATGCTGTCCGATCGCCTCGCTTCCGCCTGTGCCGGTTATCGCTCGCGACCCTCCGCGCGGAGCCGCGCCGCGTGCTCCCTGCCGGCCGCTGCAATGCCTATTCGACTTCCAGTTCGGCCGGCGCCAGGATCGTCAGATTCTGTTTCGGATTCAGCGCCGGCAGCGAGATGCTGTCCGCGCGCCAGCCGCGGTGGCGCAGCGTCCCCCCGGCCGGTTTGCCCTTGGCCGGCAGATTGCCGACGAAACGGATCGCCGCCGGATCCTTGCCCAACTGGCCCGCACTCTCGGGCTTGACGAAGGTCCCTTCCACGCCGTCGATCACCGGCCCAAACCGGACGTGCTTCTTCAACGCGTCCTGGCAGCCGGAATGCACATTCCGCGCCGCCGCCCCCACCTGTTCATCGCTGTAGCTCGCAATGTCCTCCAGCAAAAAATCGAGCAGCCGCGCGTCGCGTTGCAGAATCCCCAGCAGTTGCAGCGCGCCGTCGGAGGGTTGCGCCGTCTGCGCCTGGGGCGGCTCTTCGCTGCGGCGGGGCGTGCTCAGCGGCGCTTTCGAATAGCCGAAAACGCTGGCGATTTCTTCCGGCAGCGATCCTCCCAGGATCGAGAAAAAGGCCCGAAAGGCCAGTCCAATGCGGCTCACGGCGCGAGTACCTCCAAGCTGTCAGGATACACCGCGGGTCGCGCGCGGCCTTGCGCCGCGGCGGCCTACCCGCCGCTCTTGCCCGCCGTTCCGCTGAATACCGTCTCGTGCCGCAACCGCGTCATCTCCCGCCGCGCCACGCCGGCCCAATACCCGGCCGGCTCCAGCCGCAGGTAGATGCGCCACTGCCGCAGCGCGCTCAGCGGCTCATCCACGCTCTGGTAGAGCAGGGCCAGGTTATAGTGCGCGTCGGCGTAGGAGGGGTCGATCTCCAGCGCCTTTTTGTAATGCTCGATGGCCTCCCGCGGCCGGCCGGTGGCGTCGCACAGGTTGCCCAGGTTGTAGTGCGCCAGCCCATAATCGGCGCGCGTCTCCAGCGCCTTGCCGTAACACGCCTCGGCCTGTTCCCACTGCCGCAGATTGAAATGCACCGTCCCCAGGTTCAACCATGCGCCCGAGCAGCCGGGGTCGAGCTCCACGGCCTTGCGATACGCCGCCGCCGCCTCGCCAACCGGACCTCCATTTTGCTCCAGCGCGACGCCCTTTTCGAACCACCCCTCGGCCTGCCGCTTCCTGGCTTCCGCCGCCAGAGCCTCGGCCTGCGCCGCCGGAGCCGTCGGGAACTCGAGCAGCCGGCGGATCGCCTCGCGGTCGAAGTCCAGCAGCAGTTGCCCGCTCAGCGGCTCCATCCTGCGCCCTTCCACCTGCACTGAGATGCGTCGGCCGTCGCAGTAAATGCGCAACTCCGAAAGCGGATCCCGCACGCCCGCCAGTCGCGCCAGCAGCGAATCCAGAATCCTCCGGATGCGCTCCGGACGCACCCGGTTCTTGCGCAACTGCGCCAGCGTCTTCAGCGCCACCAGGTCGCGCAGGAAATAGTGCTTCCGCGCTGCCACGAAACCGTGCCGCTCCCACGTTCCGAGCACTGCATCGGAGATGCGCAGCAGCCGGCACACCTCCTCGCGGGTATATTCGCGCGCCAACGTCGCCTCGCCCACTCCGCGATTCTAACACGCGCCCGCGCCGCTGCCTGCGCGCATTGACACGGCCTTCCCCCCCATAGCATACTGATGGAAGATGCAACTCAGTTTCAACAAGGTTTCCGACCAATCTGGACTCCGGAGTCTGGCTGAACTGGGGCCTGGGGAGGACGCCACTCTGGTTCGCCTCGACCTGCCGCACGACTTCGCCAACCGATTGATGGAACTGGGTTTCCTCCCTGGCAGCCCGGTTCTTGCCGCGTTCAGCGCGCCCGGCGGCGATCCGCGCGTTTTCCGCGTCGAGGGCGCCGAAATTGCGCTCCGACGTGAAACTGCCTTGCAGATCCTGATCTCCCCCGCGCCGGCCGCGGCGCATTGAAAAATCGATGAGTTCCTGCCACGGCGACGGAAATTGCGGCCCCGCAACGCTCCTCGCCGAGCCTGCTGGCGCCTCCGGGCCCGGCTCGCGGCTGGTCGCCATCATCGGCCCCCCGAATTCAGGAAAATCCACTCTTTTTAACCGTTTAACAGGCCTCCGGCAGCGCGTCGCCAACTTCCCCGGCGTCACCGTCGAGCATCGTCTCGGCAAGGCCCAGGTGCGCGGCCATTTCGACGTCGACCTGGTGGATTTGCCGGGGATTTACAGCCTCTCGCCGCGCTCCGAGGACGAGCGCGTCGCCCATGACGTGCTGCACGGCCGCATGCCCGGACTGCCCCTCCCCGACGCCATCCTCCTGATCCTCGATTCGACCAACCTCAGCCGCCACCTGACCCTGGCCGCGCCCATCCTGGCGCTCGGCCGGCCCACGCTGATCCTACTCAACCTGGCCGACGACCTGCGCGCGCGCGGCGGCGATGTGGACGTCGATTCGCTCAGCGCCAGCCTGGGCGCGCCGGCGGTCCTCATCAGCGCCACTACCGGCGAGGGCATCGAAGCCGTTGAGAAGTTCCTAGCCCGCGGCATCGCCTTGCCCCGCCCGGTCGAATTGCCCATCCTGCAGGACGTCCCGCGCTGCCGCCAGTGGGCCCGCGGCGTCTCCGAGGAGGCCGGTTACCGCCACCCCGCGCCGCCCCAGTGGAGCCGCCGCCTGGACCGCGTCTTCCTGCACCCCGTTTGGGGCCCGGTGATCTTCGTGATCGTCGTCGGCGCCGTCTTCCAGACCATCTTCACCGGCGCCCGCCCGCTCATGGACGGCGTTCAGGCATTCGTCCAGATCTCCGGCGACTGGCTCGGCCGGCTGCTCGGCCCGGGCCTGCTCAAGTCCCTCATCTGCGACGGCCTGTGGAGCGGTGTGGGCAGCGTCATCGTCTTCCTGCCGCAGATCCTGCTGCTGTTCCTGTTCATCGGAATTCTCGAGGATTCGGGCTACCTGGCGCGTGCCGCGCTGATCGCCGACCGCACCATGGCGCGCGTCGGCTTGCAGGGCAAGAGCTTCATCCCGCTGCTCTCGGCTTACGCCTGCGCCGTGCCGGCCATCATGGCCACCCGCACCATCGAAAACAAGCGCGACCGCATCGCCACCATCCTCATCGCGCCCTTCATGACCTGCTCCGCCCGCCTGCCCGTCTACACCCTGGTCATCGCCGCCTTCCTCCCCGACCGGCCCTTCATCGGACCGCTGCTGGGCACGCGTGCCGCCGCCCTCCTCGGGCTGTACGTGCTCGGTTTTCTGGCCGCCGTCGTCACGGCGCGGGTGCTGAAGTCGTCCATCCTGCGTAGCGAGCGCACGCCCTTCGTGCTCGAGATGCCGCCCTACCGCCGGCCCACTCTGCGCTCGCTCGGGCTGCGTGTCATGGAGCGCGCCGAGATCTTTCTCAAACGCGCCGGCACGGTGATCCTCGGCGTCTCGTTCGTCTTGTGGCTGCTGGCCAGCACGCCGCCCATCCACGGCGCGCCCCCGCCCATTGAGCACAGCCTCGCCGGCCGGCTCGGCCACACCATCGAACCGCTGATCCGCCCGCTCGGGTTCAACTGGAAGATCGGCGTCGGCTTGATCTGCTCTCTGGCCGCGCGCGAGGTCATCGTCAGCACCCTGGGCACCATCTACGGCATGGAGCCCGGTCGGGACACTGCCAGCCTGCAGCACGCCTTGCAGCGCGACCTTACCCCCGCCGGCGCGGTGTCTTTGCTGGTCTTCTTCGCTTTCGCCATGCAATGCATGTCGACCCTCGCCGTGGTGCGCCGCGAGACCGGCGGCTGGCGCTGGCCGGCCATCCAGTTCGCCTACATGAGCGCTCTGGCTTACGTGAGTTCCTTCCTCGTCTATAACCTCCTCGCCCGATAGGGCAATGTCCTCAAGATCCGATGCACCGCGACCAGGCCCGGAACGGAACTTGCGCCTGTGCCCGAATGAAACAGGTGATCGAATAAAAGGGCAAACCGCGCATCTGGCTGTCCTACTGCATTACGAATGCCAAACCCTCAGCGCAGTCAACCGCTCCCCATGGCGCACCGCGCCGCCCGCGCGCGACAATAGACACGATGAGTGAGTCACTGCGCAACGTCGTCATCGTCGGTTCGGGCTGCGCCGGCAACACCGCCGCCATCTACACCGCGCGCGCCGGCCTCCAGCCGCTGGTCGTGATCGGCCACGAGCCCGGCGGCCAGCTTTCCATCACTACCGAGGTCGAGAACTTCCCCGGCTTTCCCCAAGGCGTGCTGGGCCCTCAACTGGTGGACAACATGAAGCAGCAGGCCGCGCGTTTCGGCGCCGAATACCTCGACGGCCTGGTCGAACCGGCCGACCTGTCGCAGCGCCCTTTCCGCTTGCGCGTCGAGGAGCAATGGATCGAGACTCGCACCCTGATCGTCGCCGCCGGCGCCTCGGCCCGCTGGCTCGGCCTGCCCAATGAACAGAAGCTGATCGGCCACGGCGTCAGCTCCTGCGCCACCTGCGACGGCTTCTTCTATAAGGGCAAGCAGATCATGGTCATCGGCGGCGGCGACACGGCCATGGAAGAGGCCAATTTTCTGACCCGCTTCGGCGAAACGGTCACCATCGTCCACCGCCGCGAGGAGTTCCGCGCCTCCAAATTCATGCTCGAGCGCACCCGCAGGAACCCCAAGATCCGCTTCATTCTTAACGCCGTCGTCGAGGACGTTTACGACTCCGAAAAGGGCCTCGTCACCGGCGCCTTGCTGAAGAACGTCAAGACCGGCCAGACCTGGCGCCAGGACGTCGATGGCTTCTTCCTGGCCATCGGCCACATCCCCAACACCAGACCATTCGTGGGTCAGCTCGACCTCGACCCCGAGGGCTACATCATCAGTCACGGCGGCGCGCGCACCAACATTCTGGGCGTCTTCCATGCCGGCGACGTGCAGGACCGCGTCTATCGCCAGGCCATCACCGCCGCCGGCGCCGGCTGCATGGCCGCCATCGAGGCCGAGCGCTTCCTCGAATCCGAAGGGCACTAATCCTTATCCCGACGCCCGGCACAAATCTCCTCAAGTCCCGCCCGCGCCGGCCGATATGCCCAGCGGAGGCCTTTCCGCGATGGGTTCCGCCAGCTCCACCAATACCACCAATTCCAATCTGTCCAGCCTGCTGCAGACTCTCAGCAGCGCCTCGCCCCAACTTTCCTCGCTCCTGTCCTCGTCCAATGTCCAATCCGCGTTGGCCCAATCCTCCCCCCAGGACGTCGTTCAACTGAGTGAACAGGCGCTCGAACTGCAACAGACCGATCTGCTGTTCGGAAGCTCCATCGGCACCCAGTCGGTCGCTTTCGGTTCGGACGCCGATTCGCTCCTTTCCTCGCTCTATTCCGGCAGCGCGGACGGCGCCTCCAATGCGATTCTGCAAGCCTTGGAATCCTCCTCCGCCAGCGCCGCCTCGAGCGCTGAATCGACCGCCACCACTTCGACTTCGGCCCAGCCGGCATCCTCCACACAGGCGGCTGCGCAGGCCGCCGGCGACGCCGCCAGCTCCCAGGCCCAGCAACTGGCCGCTCTGCTGGGCGGCACGCCCGCTCTCGGCTCGGTCCTCAGTACGCTGGGCTGACCTCACTCTGGAAAACGCCGCCGCGCCCGCCGGCCTGAAATCCTCCGCCGCCGGCCGCCCCTGCCCCGGGAATTGCGACTGTCCTGCCATCCGTTCCCGTGCCGCCGCGTTGTGCTACCATAGCCCACCAATATGCCCGATGCCGGCCTCCAGGTGACACGCGCTGATCTGACCCCATCCTCCGCCTTGCCCGCCTCGCCGCCTCCGGCCTTGCGCCGCGAGCTGCGTTTGTGGGACCTGGTTTTGTTTAACGTGACGGCCGTGGCGGGCGTGCGCGGCCTGGTCTTCATGGCGCGCGCCGGCAGCGGCATCGTCACCCTGTGCCTGTTCGCCGCGGTAGCGTTTTTCCTGCCCTCCGCATTCGCCATGATCCGGCTCACGCGGCAATATCCGGAGCAGGGCGGCATGTACGTCTGGACCAGGGAGACCTTCGGCCAGTGGCATGGATTCCTGTGCGCCTGGTTTTATTTCGTGTCCAACGTTCTGTTCTACCCGGCGCTGCTGCTGACGGGCGTCGCGATCGCCGCCTATGTGGGCGGGGATGGCAGCGGTTTCGTGAATGACAAGCCGCTGGTTCTCATCATCACCATCGCGGTCCTGTGGATTCTGGCGCTGCTGAATGTCACCGGATTGAAGACCGTCAAGTGGGTCTCCAATTTGGGCGCGCTCTGCACTATCGCGATACCGGCTCTGGTGGGCGCGTTGGCCATCCTGGTCGGAGTGCGCCACGGTTCGGCCACCCGCTTCACCGCGCTGCCGGAGTTTTCGCTCGGAACGGTCAAATACTGGGCCAGCATCGCCCTGGCCTTCACGGGCCTGGAACTGGCCCCCATTGCGGCCGGGGAAGTCGTCAACCCGCGCCTGAACATTCGGCGGGCGGTCTGGATCAGCGCCGCTGTCTGCACGCTGTTCTACGTAATTGGCACGGCCGCCATGCTGGTGCTTTCACCCGTCAACCAGCTCGACCTTGTCACCGGCATCGCGCACGTCGCCTATACGGCTTCGCTGCGCTTGCACCTGCACTGGATCTCTCCCTTGCTGGCGGTGCTGATCTCCGTGTCGATGATCGGCTCGCTCGGCTCGTATCTGGCCGGCAATTCGCGCCTGCCGGCGGCCATCGGGTTGAACCGCCACCTGCCGGCCGGGTTATCCCGGCTGCATCCGCGTTGGCAAACCCCTTACGTCTCGATCCTGCTGCAGGCGCTGGTTTCCACGGTCTTCCTGCTGCTGGCGCAATCCGGGGAAGTGCTCCAGACCGGGTTTCACTTGCTCGTCGATCTGGTGACCATCGCCACCCTGGTCCCGTTCCTGTACATTTTCGGGGCGGCTTTCCGTTCGGGCGGCCGCTGGGCCGGCGCCGTGGGCGGCGCGGTGACGGCGCTGGCCGTCATCGTGGTGGCCATCCCGCCGCCGGAAGCGGAGCCGTGGCGCTATATGGCCAAGGTGCTCGGCGGTTGCGTCCTTTTCACCTTCGCCGGGCGCTGGCTGTTCGTCTCCAGTTCCAGTCCCCGTTGACCCCCGTCACTCGCGGTTTCTCGCTCCGGCCTGTCTCCCGGGCGCCTGCCGGGCTTACTCCGCCTCGCCCTCGACGGGCACTGCATCGCCCTCACCCGGGGCCAGGAACAGGTTCGCCTCCAGGCCGTGCTGCCGCGTGTACAGGTCGTAGTAGCGCCCGCGCAGCGCGTACAGCTCGCCATGGTTGCCGCGCTCGATGATGCGCCCGCCCTCCATCACCAGGATCTGGTCGGCGCGGCGGATGGTGCTCAGCCGGTGGGCGATGACGAACGTCGTCCGCCCCCGCATCAGCCCGCCCAGCCCAGTCTGGATCAGCGCCTCGGTCTCGCTGTCCAGGCTGGACGTGGCCTCATCCAGAATCAGGATGCGCGGATCGGCCAGGATCGCCCGGGCAATCGAGACGCGCTGCCGCTGCCCGCCCGAAAGCTTCACCCCGCGCTCGCCGACGATGGTGTCGTAGCCGTCCGGGAAGCGCTCGACGAACTCGTCGACGCGCGCCATGCGGCACGCCTCTTCGACCTCCTGGGCCGACGCCGACGGGCGCGCAAAGGCGACGTTTTCGCGGATCGTGCCGTCGAACAGAAACGACTCCTGCAGCACCACGCCCAGCTGCGCGCGGTAGCTGTCCAGCCGCACCGTCGAAAGATCGACTCCATCCACCAGCACCCGGCCCTCGCGCGGCGCGTGGAACGAGCTCACCAGGCCGATGGTGGTCGATTTGCCCGAGCCTGACGAGCCCACCAGCGCCGTGACCGTGTCCGGCGCGGCTTCGAACGACACCTCGTGCAGCACCGGTTTGTCGCTCTCGTATTCGAACGAAACCTGCTCGAAGCGCACCGCCCCGCGGATCGACGCGAGCGTAACGCTGCGCCGCGGATCGGCGTCCTCTCTCGCCAGGTTGAGCAGCTCGCGCGTGCGTTCCAGGCCCGCCAGGGCCTCGGTGAGTTGCGTGCCGATCCCCACCAGTTGGAACACCGGCGCCACCAGGAAGCCCAGGAACAGCGTGAACGCCACGAAGCTCCCGGTCGACAGCGCCTCGCGGCCGCTGATGTACATCACCAGCGCGCCCACCACCCCCAGCAGCATCGTCGCCGACAGGCTCAGCACGGCGATGCTCGTGATCGACGTCAGTACGTTGGCCAGAATCCGCTGCGCCCCCTGCGCGAACACCTCGTCCTCGCGCGCTTCGGCGTGGTAGCCCTTGACCACGCGGATGCCGCCCAGCGTTTCGGTCAGCCGGCCGGAGACCTCGGACGTGATCTTGCCGCGTTCGCGGAAGATCGGCCGCAGCGTGCGGAAGGCCTTTTGCAGTACGGCCACATAAGCGATGCCCACGCCCGACACCAGCAACGTCATCAACGGGCTGAGCCGGATCAGGAAAAAGAACGACCCGATCGAAGTCAGCAGCCCGCCCAGAAACTCCACCAGCCCCGTGCCCACCAGGTTGCGCACGCCTTCCACGTCGTTCATGATGCGCGAAACCAGCAGGCCCGATTTGTTGGAATCGAAAAACGTCACCGGCAGGCGCGTCACGTGGCGCTCCACCTTGCACCGCAATTCGGCGATCAGCCGTTGCGCCGATTTCGACAGCAACTGCGTCAGCCAATATCCCGTCAGGCCCTGAATGGTCGTGGCCACCAGGATCGCCGCCACCAGCGGCAACAACAGGCGCGTGTTGTGGCGCGTGAGAATCTGATCGACGAAATACTTCGACGACGCCGGAAGAACGAAGCCCGCCCCGCGGCTGATGCCAATCAGAGCCAGGCCCAGCAGCAGTTGGCCGCGGCGCGGCCGCATCAACTCCACGATGTCGGGCCAGACGGCTCTCCAGTTAGTCGGCGCGGGGGCCGCGTCTTTGACCTTTGAGTTGCGGCGCTCGGCGGAGAGGCCTCGTCGGGGTAGCATGGTTGAATGAGAACTATTCTATTGTCGATGCTCGGGGCGGCGCTGTGGGCGCAGGCGCCGGGCGCGCCGCCATCTTCCGCCCAGCAACCCGCCTCGCAACCATCTCTTCTGCACCCGTCGCTGGGAACTTCCGCGCCGCTGGGATCGGACCCCGTCGTTTTCTCGGTCGGCGTGGAGACCATGACCCGGTCGCTGTTTGAGCGCGTACTGGCCGGCCTGCCGCAGCAGGCCCGGACCCAGGGGGCCACGCCGGAGGGCAAACGCGCCTTAGCCGACCGTCTGGCCGACATGGAAGTGCTGGCCCAGGAGGCCCGCAGCCGCAAACTGGAGTACACGCCGGACATCGCTGCCCAGCTCAAGACCCAGGATGACAGCGTTCTGGCCGGCGCCATGTTCCAGCAGCTGATCCAGTCGGCCCAGCCCACCGAGGCCGAGCTGAAGGCTTCGTATGAGGCCCGCAAAAGCGAATTCGAACAGGTCAAGGCGCGCCACATCCTGGTGCGCGTCCAGGGCTCGAAACTGGCCGCGCGCAAGGGCCAGAAGGAACTGACCGACGCCGAGGCCCTGGCCAAGGCCAAGGAGCTGCGCGAGCGCATCGTCAAGGGCGAGGACTTCGCCGCCGTAGCCAAGGCCGAATCGGACGACACCCAGAGCGGCGCCAAGGGCGGCGATCTGGGCACGCTGACCCGCGGGCGCATGATTCCGGACTTCGAAAAGGCGGTCTTCGATCTGAAGCCGGGCGACATCAGCGAGCCGGTGAAGACGCAATTCGGCTATCACATCATTCAGGCGCAGGAGCGGATCACCCCCGATTTCGACAAGCTGCGGGCGGATCTGGAACGGGATCTGAAGGCCGAAATGGCCCAGCGGACCCTGCACGCCATGCGGGAGAAGTCGAATGTGAAGTTCAACCCGGAATATTTCGGCCCGCCGCCGACGAGCGAAGCGGCGGCTCCCGCGGCGCCCATCGCGCCCGGCACGCCGGCAGCCAAGAAGTAATCTACTAAGGGTAGATCGGGGTCACCTCGAGCCCGTTCTTCAGCGCCCGGTCGGCGGGCAGGGCCACGGCCTCGCCCTCCTTGATGCCCGCCAGGATCTCAGCCCGGGTGTCGCTCGTGATGCCCACCTTCAGTTGCCGCCACACCACCCGCCTGCCCTCCAGCACGAACGCGCCCACGCTACCGTCCTCGCGTCTCAGGCTGCCCTTGGAGACGGTCATTGCGTGCTCCACCACCTGCGCATTCAGCCGCGCGTCGATGTTGGCGCCGGGCGGCAGATCGCGCTGCGGCGCATCGACGATCACGCCGACCTCGCCCACCTGCCGCGCGCCGAGGGGCGTCACCTGGGCCGGCAACTGGCTGATCTCGCCGCTCCACTCACGCCCGGGCAGCGCGTCCCAGGTCACTTTGACGGGTAGGCCGAGCCGCACCTTGCCCAGGTCGGGCTCGTCCACATACAACTGGATTTTCAGCCGGTCGGTCCGGCCCACGCGCCCCACCGCTGCGCCCGCCGCCAGCCACTCGCCGGTGTGCACCGGCAGGTCGTAGATGATGCCCGCGCGCGGCGCGCGGATGGTGGCCTGTTCGATCTGGCGCCGCACCAGCGCGAGCGCGGCCTGGGCGTCGGCGACCCGCGCCGCCGCGGCCTGGCGGTCCTCGGCCGGGGCCAACGCGGCGCGCTTGTTCCGCAATCCGTCGATTTCGGCCACAGTCCGTTTCAGGCGGTCGCGGGCGGCATTGAGTTCATCGCGCGTGGCGGCTTGTTGGGCCAGCAGGCGTTCCAGGGAACCGACGTCGCGCTGGGCGGCGTCTTTCTCGACGTTGAGTTTCGCCAGGCTCGAATCGATCTCCGCCAGATCCGTGGCGCGCCCGCCGCGCTGGAACGCGTCCAGGTCGGCCTGGGCGCGGGCCAGGCGAGCCTGGGCAGCGGCCAGATCGGCGTCCGCCGCGGGCGTCTCAAGCTGGACCAGTGGCGTGCCCTCGGCCACGGCCTGGCCGCGCCGCGCCAGCAGTCGCGCGATGCGCCCTTCCCGCTCGCTGGTCACCTCGGTCCACTCGACCGGTTCGACCTTGCCGTTGGTGCTGAGCGTGCTCACCAGCGTTTCGCGGCGCACCCTTTCAAATGGGACGGTGGGCGGCGCGGCACGCCGCGTCGCGAGCAAGATGACGACCCCGGCGAATACCGCCAGGCCCAAGAAGAATAAGACCTTTCGCATGACACTGCTTTCATGGTCGCATGCCGCACCAGGCGAACAAAAGACGCCATTCGGCGTGTTGAATCAGGCTGGCGGCCTGCTCCGCCGCCGAGCCGGGCCGGCGCCGGGCGTGCTCGCAGAAGGCGGTGAAGCGCTCGGGATCCCACTGCGGGCCGAGTTCCAGCCCGCACCCCGGCCGGGCGTCGACGATCGTGCGCGCCTCGGCCAGCAGCGGGCCGTGGATCGGGTGCGGCCCGGCGCGCTGCAGCCAGTAATTGGAATTCCCCTCATCCGGCTCGAGACGATGGGCAATGCCGTGCCAGTAGCTGCCCTCGGGCGTGTCAAGCTCCTGGGCGAGATGATGGGCGTCGTCGTAGGAGCCGAAGTACAGCCACAGCCCGGCCATGGCGCCGTGCGGCGAACGGGCGCCTTGAAACCACTTCGCGGGATCGGCCGCGGCCAGCAGGCCGGCGGCCTGCGGCGGCGTCACGCGGCGCGGCGAAAGCAGGCCGATGGGGCGTTCGCCATGATCCGCGAGCGCGAGAAGCTCAGCGACTGGAGGAGAGCACCAGGCCAGGTCCATGGCTCTTATGCTAAACCCGCGCCGCACGCCCCGCGCCATGGCTTGCTATGATGCCAGCGTCAGCGCCTGGAGGTGCACCCTGTATTGCCCACAATGCGGCGTCGAATATCGCCCAGGATTTACGGAATGCGCCGATTGCCTGGTTCCGTTGACGGCCGACGATCCGGCCAGAAAGCAGGCCGGGCCGGCGGCTGGCGCCATCGAACTGGTGACGGTTCTGGAAACCGGCGACTGGGTCGAGATCTCGCTGGTCAGCGGCCTGCTGGACAGCGCGGCCATCCCCTACGCCGTCCGGGCTGGAAAGGACATTTCCAATCAGGGCGTGTACTTCGTGATGGTGGCGGCGGACAACGAAGCCGATGCGCGGGCCGTTCTGGCGCCGCCCGATGACGCGGAATTGGGCGCTGAGGCGCAGGCGGCCGGGAGCGGCGAAGAGACCTAGGTGCGAAATCTCAAGACGTTGTCCACAAGTTGACGGTTTAGGGAGCTGGAGTTAGGCGACTTCAGATTTCCAAGAGGCAATGAGTGGAAATCCACCAGAAGGCCCGATTGACGCCCCGTGGTCGAGTCACGCCGCGCTTGTTCTGTACTTTGAGGTCAACTCTTGTTCGGCCCACACAGTTGACGCATAATCGCCCTATGGCGCTGAAATTCGAGGTGCGGCGGAGCCTCGACGTCACAATCATGGACCTGGACGGAAGGCTCTCGCTGGGTGAGGGCTCCCTGGTGTTTCACGAAGCCGTACGGGACTTGGTGTGGGAGGGCCATAAAAAGCTGGTCCTCGAAAACTCGGGCCTCTCTTATTTCGATTCGTCAGGCGTTGGAGAACTGGTTTCCGCCTTTACGACGATTCGCAACCGGGGCGGGGAGCTGGTGCTGGCGGCATTGAGCAGGAAGCTCTCCGACTTCTTGCGACTCACGAAGCTGTACACGGTTTACCCGGTGTTTGTGGATGTGGATGAGGCGCTGCGGTACTTCGACGACCGGCGCTCGACGCCGGTGCAGGTCTGGCGCCGTTCCTATGGCGGCGTGCTCGTCCTGGAGATTGCGGGCGCGCTCACACCCGAGAACGGTTGCGCCGCCGTGGAGGAAGCGATCAACTCCGCCGCCGCCGGCTGCAACCACATGATCTGTCTCTGCACACAACTGCTCGGCGCCAGCCCGGAGGGCTGTGCGATGCTCGCGCGGGCCGCGGCGGCATTGCGCGAGCGGGATGGGGAACTCGTTCTGGCCAACGTGGAAGCGCGGCTCGACGAGGCGCTGCGGCCATGCCAGGAGGCGCGCATCCGCCGCTTTCCGGCGCTGGACCCGGCGCTCGCGGCATTCGGGACCGTCATCGCCGTACGAGACCGGTTGAACTGAGCCGGATTGCTCTTCATGACCGCACAAATCAAGCGCTGGGCGAAATCGAAAAAATGGCGGCGGCGGGCGGCGCACATGCGCCGGCTCCTGCTTTCCGTGCTGTCCTCGCTGCTGGCTGTGGCATCGCTCGCCGTGGTCATCTGGCTCGCCGCTCGCATTCCGGTCTGGCGGGCCCAGATCGCCGGAATCCACGATGTGAAGGATCGGATCACTCTTGAGAACGAGATCACCAAGAACGTCGTGCAGCTTCTCGGCGGCGCGATCCTGCTGCTGGGGCTGTATTTCACCTGGAGGAACACGCGGCTGGCCCAGGAGGGCCAGTTGACCGACCGCTTCAATGAGGCCATCGAGCGCTTCGGCGATGACAAAAGCGAGGTGCGCCTGGGTGGCATCTACGCGCTGGCGCGGATTGCGGCCGATTCGCCCCGCGACCACTGGTCCGTGATGCAGGTCTTCTGCACCTATGTCCGGACCAAGGCCGCCGGTCCCGCCGGATCCGTTCCGGTTGAGGTCGCAACGATTTTTACCCTGCTGGGACGGCGGCGCGTGGACTATGAACTCGATGACGAGGTGCTTGACCTGCGCGGCACGAACTTGTCCGGGCTCAACCTCAATGGCAGCCAGTTCGACGGCGCCCTGTTGGACGGCGCCGCGTTGCAGAATACCCAGTTCGTGGATGCCCACCTGCGCGGCGCATCGTTGCGCGGGGCCGACCTGCAAAGCGCCTACTTCCGCCGCGCCGATCTCACCGCGGCTGACCTGACGGGCGCCGATGTGCGCGACGCGTCGTTTCGCGACGCCGTCCTGGTCCGGGCCAATCTATTCGGCGCGAAGATGCAGGGGACCAGCCTCATGGGCTGCAATTTGCATGCCGCGCGTAACGCCGTGAAGAGCCAGATCGCGGCCGCGCTGACCAATGAAGCTACCCTCCTTCCGGTCTATCAGGACGTCAGCGGCGCCGAGGAGTAGCGCCGCCACCCGAGCGGACCTCACCCTTCATGCCGTGCAAGGCCTGCGGCGGGCTGCGCTGGCGCTGCCTTAGCGGCGCTTGACAGCGGGCGTAGCATCAATCAGGGAGTCCGCATTTGCGGGCTAACAAAAGCGTTCTTTGAAAACCGAATAACGGGCGAATGCCTGTCCGAAAGATAGCCTTCTAAGTCTTTGGATCTAAAAAGCAAAGTTGATATTTAGCTTTGTTCCTCCAAAAACGTGTTTTTGCATCGTGGCGCAGACAATCCTGTCTGCCGCGTCGCATTCGTGCCGACGCTTGGTCCCCCCCAGCCCGGTTCCATCTTCAGCGCCGGATCTTTCGACCTGCCGACGCCCCGGTCAAACCACAGTTTGACAGCGGGCCTATGCTGGGGTGATAGCCCGTTCCCACGGCCTGCCTATCCTGGTTCTTTGACATGCTGAATATGTAGCGAACAGGAAATCGAAGGATAGGTGCCAAGTCGATCATTCTAGATGGAATAACTGGCAATTGGCTTTGTTCCGCATTTCTTGTTTTTTGGGCCCCGCGCCAGCTATTACAAAGATCATACAATCGGACCCGGTGAACCGTGAAACGATGGGCGCAGGATGGGCTATCTCCCGACAATCATACAGGGTGGCATGGGCGCCGGCGTCTCCGACTGGCGCCTGGCCCGGGCCGTGGCCCGCACCGGACAGCTCGGTGTGGTCTCCGGCACCGCCCTCGACACGATCTTCGCCCGGCGCTTGCAGGACGGCGATCCCGATGGCCGCATGCGCCACGCACTCAACAATTTCCCGTTCCCCAGACTGGCCGAGCGCATCTGGCAGTGGCTCTACATCCCGGGCGGCAAGAGCCCGGCGGCGCCTTATAAGAGCCTCCCCATGCAGGTCAAGGACGGCCCGCGCGAAATGCGCGAGCTGTGCCTCGTGGCCAACTTCGCGGAGGTCTTCCTGGCCCGCGAAGGACATAATAACGCTATTGGAATCAATTACTTAGAGAAAGTTCAGCTAGCCCACCTGGCGTCCCTTTATGGGACCCTGCTGGCCGGCGTCAGCTACGTTCTCATGGGCGCCGGCATCCCTTTGCGCATCCCCGGCGTCCTGGACCGTCTGGCACGCCATGAGCCCGCCACCTACCCGCTCGATGTCGACGGTGCCGGCGAGGCCGACGACACCACCATGCGCTTCGTCCCCCGCGACTACATGGAATGCCCGCTGCCGCCGCTGACCCGGCCCCGGTTCCTGGCCATCATCGCCTCTAACCTGTTGGCCTCGGTCATGTTGAAGCGCGCCGACGGCCGCGTGGACGGATTCGTGATTGAAGGCCCCACCGCCGGCGGCCACAACGCCCCGCCGCGCGGCAAGCTGGTGATCGACGAGCAAGGCGAAGCCGTTTACGGCGAGCGGGACCGCGTCGATCTGGCCAAGATCCGCGAGCTCGGGCTGCCCTTCTGGCTGGCCGGCGGCTATGGTTCGGCCGACATGCTCTCTGAAGCTCTCGACAGTGGGGCCGCCGGCGTCCAGGTCGGCACGCCCTTCGCCTATTGCGCCGAGTCGGGCCTGGACGAAGAGATCAAGTCGCAACTGCTCGCCGCCGTGGCCGCGGGCCGCGCCCGCGTGATCACCGATCTGGCCGCCTCGCCCACCAGTTTCCCGTTCAAGGTCACCGAGTTGGAAGATTCGTTGTCCGACCCCGAGGTGTATCGCGCGCGCCGCCGCGTGTGCGACATCGGCTACCTGCGCACGGCCTATAAGACCGCCTCGGGCGGCCTGGGCTACCGCTGTTCGGCCGAGCCGGTCGACACCTACGTCGCCAAAGGCGGCAAGCCCGAAAACACCGCCGGCCGCAAGTGCCTGTGCAACGCCCTGATGGCCAACATCGGGCTGCCGCAGCTCCGCCCCGGCGGCTACCGTGAACGCGCCCTGGTGACCTCGGGCAACGATCTGACCGGGCTGACCCGCTTCCTCCCTGAACAGGGCCTCTCCTACAGCGCCGCTGACGTCGTCGCCCGCCTGCTCCAGGGTTGCGCCGCGACGGAACTCGAACCGGCGCGCGTCCTGGTGGCCTGAAGCACCCGCGGCCTTACAACTCGTAACGCGATCCGAGATCCGGGCGTCCAAACTAGCGTTGTATCCTGTCCGGCGACTGCGCCCGTATCTTGCGCGGCGCGGCGTGGCGCTGGCCGTCCGTCGGAGGTAAACTGCTTTCGGGAATTGTCGCGGGCCAGGGGCGGGCATCGCGGCCGCGCGAGGCTGGGCCCCGGTGGCGGGATAGTGCCGGCCGGCGGCGCGTGGAGTATAATCGGCGACAGCGATCTTGCTTATGAAAGAGTTGCGGGACCGGGATCGGCCGGGCCCATTCGAGTGAAGAAAACAACAGCCATGCGAACCATCACTTCCTTAATTCTTCTGTTCGGCTTCACGCTGCTGGCGGAGGCTCAGAAACCCGTCCGGTACGTCGTCGAAATGCAGAGCGCGCCGGTCTTCTCCAAGCTGAACCATCAGGTCAGTTCCGACGATGCGATATCGCCGGTCGAGGGGCGGCAAAAGGGCCTGGCTGTGGCAGGCCGCCAGACGGCCCTCGGGCGGCTGGTCTCGGACGCGAATGCCTCGGGTCCGGCTGCTGCCGGCCTGCCCACGCCCCAGGAGCAGGCCGCCGCACTGACGCTCATCCAGCGTGAACAGGCCGAGTTCGACACTCACGCCACAGCCTCGGGTTTCAAGTCGATCCGGCATCTCTCCTATGCCATTAATGCCGTCGTGGTCGAGGGCCAGCCGGGCCGCGAGGCCGCGCTGCGCGCCCTGCCGGGCGTCAAGCGCGTGGCTCGGGAGCGCATTTACCACCCCCAGTTCGACGCCTCCATCGCCTTGCACCAGATCGATTCGGCCTGGGCCGCCATCCCCGGAGCCACTTACAACCCGTCCAATCCGGCCGGTTGGAACGTGGCCGGACAGGGCGTGAAGATCGGCATGATCGACACCGGCATCGACTTCACGCATCCGGCGTTTCAGGCGCCCAGTATGACCGCGCCGGCCGGCTTCCCGCACTACAACACGGGCGGCGTAGAGGGCTATGTAGCGAATAATCAATCCCTCGTGTCCGGCAATGGCAAGGTCATCGTCGCCCGCTCCTACGGCGGGCAGCTCGCTCAGGACATCGACGGACACGGCACCGGCACGGCCCAGCTCGCCGCCGGCGTGCCGATCGCGTCCGGCGTGTATGACGCCACGCTCGCCAGCCCCAACGGGATGACGCTCAGCGGCGTGGCGCCCGCCGCCTGGATTGGCGTCTACGACATCGATTCGCAGTTGGACGGTTCTTTCTCCGATAGCGATATCCTGACGGCGCTGGACGACTGCGCCACCGATGGCATGAACGTCGTCAACATGAGTTTTGGCGCGCCCGACTATGGCGGCAGCGCCGATCCTGAAAACCAGGAGTACAACGACACCATCTCCGTTCTGACCGGGATGGGGACGGTGCTGGTCGTCGCCGCCGGCAACGACGGCCCGGGCGCCTACACCGTGAATGCTCCGGCCGTGGACCCCGGCGTTCTGGCCGTCGGCGCCCAGCAAAGCCCGACGCTGTTCGGCGACACCTCCGTCAGCGCCTCGAATATCACGACCCCGATCGACGCCTTGCCCGCCGACAACAATACCGACCTGATTCCGGCGCTCACCGCGCCGCTGGCTAACGTCACCACGTGGGATAGCACCGGCCTGGGCTGCACCAACGGCGGCGCGTGGCCGCGGTCGGGCGTCGCCGCCGGCAAGATTCTGGTGGTCCAGCGCGGCAACTGCACTTTCGATCAAAAGGTGGACAACGCAGTGACCTCCGGGGCGAGCGCGCTGATCGTTTACAACGAATCGGCCCCAACGGACCTATCCGATCCCAACTCGCTGGTGTACATGGAGCTCGACTCCGATGCAACTCCTTACACCATCGCCAACTTCCCGGCCATTTTCGTCGGCTACAACGACGGTCAGACATTGCTCACCAATCTGACGAGCGGCGGCCCCTCGTATTCCGTGACGGCCACGTTCGGGCTGGTCACCGGCAGTCCGCACGAGCTCGCGACTTTCAGCTCCCAAGGCCCCGACGCCGACCTCGACATCAAGCCCGATCTCGTGGCCGCCGGCAACTCCGTCATTACCGCCTACTGCAGTGACACGCTTCTGTACTCCGAAAGCAACCAGTGCTCGGTCTTCGGCTACCTGTTTTGGGACGGGACCAGCTTCGGCACGCCTTTGACCGCCGGCTCCGTGGCCCTCATCATGTCGGCGCGGCCCAACCTCACGGCCAGTGATTACAGCTCCCTGGTGGTCAACACCGCCTCGCCGATGCTCGATCCGGGCGGCAACACCTGGCCCGTTCAAACGGCCGGCGCGGGCTCGCTGGACGTGTTGCGCGGCGTCCAGTCCACGATCACCGTCGACCCCGTGAAAATCAGCTTCGGTACCACCGGCTCCAGCATCGCGACCACCCAGCAGATCACGTTGAAGAATGTCGGCTCCGCGGCCGGCACTTACAATCTGACGCTCGAGGGGATGACGAGTGTGCTGCCGACCACCCCGACCGCGCCAGTCACCGTGAGTTGGGGGACGGGCGCCATCTCGGTCTACTTCCCGGCCATCACATTCGACGCCGACTCCTATGCGAGCCAGCTTCCGGCCACGCCGACTCTTTCGGTCGATTCGGTCACCCTGGCGCCTCGGGCGACTGCCAACGTCACCGTCAGCATGCCCGCCTCGATTGTCACTCCCGGCGTCTACCAGGGCTTCGTCGACGTGACCGCCTCGGGCGGCAGCACGCCGCAGGCCCGCGTCCCCTACTGGTACGCCGTGCCCGCCGCGGGCCCGACCAAGATCGCCTTCGACGCCTCCGACGGTCTGCCCTACGGCATCACCGCGGGCGACACCCAGACGCTGGTCATGCGCTTCGTCGACAACAGCGGCGTGATCTTCCCGGCGCCCGCCGGCGTGAACGTCCCGCCGGTCGTGACCGAGACTTCAGCCACGCCTGCATGGGGCCCGGCTACCTTCGACACTCCCTATCAGGCCACCTCGGGCGATGTCACGTTCCCCAACGTCTGGCTGATCGACCTCACGGTCCCGTACCTCGACCCCGGCGGGACGACCTACACCTTCTCTGTTCAATCCGGCAGCGTGATCGGTACCTTCAGCGTCATTTCGGAGTAAGCCTAGCGCCTGGTTCGCCCCCCTAGCGGGCGGCTACCCAGCGCGCGATATCGTTCACCGGTTCGGCCGCGACATGTCCGGCCTGCGTGTATTCGGAGGGTGTGCTCTTGCCCGTGCCTTCCATGAACAGGTGGTTCAGCGCCGGATAGCTCTTCAATGTGACATCCTTACGCCCGCCCAGCGCCGCCTTCCAGTTGGCGAAATCCACCATCGACACCTGGTAGTCGCGTTCGCCTTGCAGGATCAGCAGCGGCATGTGCAGCGTGGCCGCCACGGCCGGCGGATTGTAGCCCCGCAGCGCCAGCCAGTAGTGCGGATAGGCATTGAACAGCATCGGTCCATCTTCCTGGCCCGGCTGCAACGCCCTGATGGCCGCCACATCCCGCCGGATCTGCTCCAGTTGCTTCTGCCCTTCCTGCTTGACGTCCTCCGTTTGCCCCGCCGTCTGAATCGGCACCAGGTACTCCACCTGCTCCAGGACCAGATCCTCCAGCGGACGCGTACTGCCCGCCATGGCGATGCCGCCCGCCGCTTTGGGGTCCTGCTGGAGAATCATCGGCAGCACATATCCACCCAGGCTGTGCCCCAGGATGAACACGCGCCGCGGATCGATCTCCGGCTGGCTGCGCAGCGCGGCCGCCGCCAGCACCGCGTCTTCCACCGTCTCCTCTTGGACGGTCAGGTCCCTCATGGTGGCGATCTTCGGTCCGTAAACCTTGGTGCGCTTGTCGAAGCGCAGCACGGCGATGCCCTGCGACGCCAGTCCCTCAGCCAGGTCGCGGAAAGGCCGGTTCTTGAGGATCTGCTCGTCGCGATCGTTCGGCCCCGAGCCGTGCACCAGCACCACGCCCGCCACCGGCTTCTGCGCCTTGGGCAGGGTCAGCGTGCCGGGCAGTTTCCATTCGCCCGCGCCGACCGCCACTTCGCGCTCGGTGAAGGTCTCCGGCTTGCTGTAGGCGGGCCGCTGCCACTCGCTGAGCGGCGTCTGCGCCGGCCGCATGAACAATCCGCCGATCTGCCCGGCATCGTTTAGCGAGATCGTGAAATCGATCCACGCCGCCTCGAACCTGGCCGGCAGGACGACCACCGTATACGCGCCGGCTTTGCTGATGCTCGGTTGGCCCGTCTCCAGCAGCTTGCCCAGCGCTTTCAGGCTGGGACCCACCCTGCTCCGCCAGGCCTCGAGGGGCAAGGCCTTCTGCATTTCCGGCGTGGACATCTCATACAGGCTTTCGTACTTCTCGGCCACCAGCTGGCCGACAATCTCGCGCGCCCGCTCCTCGGGCGGCTTCACGGCCTGCGGCGCCGTCGGCGCAGTCGTCGTGTTCGGCGCCTGGCCCGGCTTCATGTACAACCCGCCTATCTGCCCCGCATCGTTCACCGAGATCGTGAAATCGATCCACGCCGCCTCGAACCTGGCCGGCAGGACGACCACCGTGTATTCGCCCATTCTGCTGATGCCCGGTTTCCCCGTCTCCAGCAGCTTGCCCAGCGCCTTCAGGCTGGGCCCCACCCTGGTCCGCCAGGCTTCCAGCGGCAGGGCCTTCTGGACCTCCGGCGTGGACATCTCATACAGGCTTTCGTATTTCTCGGCCACCAGCAGGCCGACGATCTCGCGCGCCCGCTCCTCGGGCGGCTTCACGGCCTGCGGCGCCGCCACTACTTGCGCGAGCGCCATCAACGCGACGGCCAGCGCGCTTCGACCTGCTCCTCTCGGCATCGTTCTGCTCCTTATCATCCCGACCTGCTTCTCTCGAACATACGCTCCCACGGCCGCGGCCTCGCGGCACGCTGCGATCGTGGTGCAACATCCGGGCTAAATCTCCGCCTCCCGACCGCAACTCTCTCCCGTTGCGGCCATGCTGAGCTCGTTCCACGCGGCCTCGACTCGGGCTTGCAGCGTCATCAGGGTGGATTCGACTTCCCTCCTGAGATGCCCCGCCGTCTTCGCCAACCTTGCCAGCCGCTGCCGCCCGGCTCTTAGGTTTTCCCTCCACGCGCGCGTCGGCCACAGGCGCTCAATCGCCTGGCCGAGCCTTCCCGGCAGTGCGTCGCACTCCTGTTCCAGCCAGCCGGCCGGGCACGTCCGCAGCACTTCCGTGACCTTGTCCACGCGCTCGGCCGCCGTCTTCATCGCTGCCGTTCCGGGGCATTGGCCCAACAGCGCCAACGCCATGCCGATCACGATTTTGCACACCCATGCGGCAAACATCTTCGTGCTCCTTGTTTGTTAAGAGCGTCCCCTGGGATCGCCGGCAACGCGCCGGCGACTATTTCTGCGGCTGCTCCGGCTCCGGCGGCATCAACGTGTTCTTGATGCTGGCCATGCCCAGCATGGCGCCCAGCCCCATCGTCTCCACCGCCGTGGAGGGCACAATCACCATCGAGCCCTTCTCCTTGATGGCCTCATAGAGCATGTTCATCGCGCGCAGGTGCAGCGCGATCGGGTTGCCCTGGTATTGCAGCGAGGCCTGCGCGAACTTCTCGCTGATCTCGGTCTCGGCCGTTCCCAGAATGATGCGCGCGTGCCGTTCCCGCTGCGCCTGCGCCTCGCGCGACATCGCGTCCTCCAGGCCCTGCGGGATCTGCACGTCGCGGATCTCCACCGATTGCACCGTCACGCCCCACGGGTTGGTCTTCAGGTCCAGGATCTTCTGCAGCTCGCGTCCCAGCGACTCGCGGTCGGTCACCATGTCGGTCAGCATGTGCCGCCCGATCGACTCCCGCAAGGCTGTCTGCGCGCTCAGTTGGATCGCCGTCGAGAAATCCTGGACCTCCAGAATCGATTTCTCCGCGTTCCACACCAGCCAGAACACAATCGCGTCCACGAACACCGGCACCGCGTCCCGCGTCAGCGTCGACTCCGCCTTGACCTCCGTCACCCGGATGCGCTGGTCGATGAACGAGCTGACCGTGTCGATGATCGGAATGATCGTGAACATCCCCGGCCCCCGCAACCCGCGATACACGCCCAGCCGCAGCACCGCGGCCTTCTCCCACTGCGACGCCACTTTGATCGCAAACAGCAGGTAGAAGCCGATGGGAAGGAACACGTACATCGGCCACGGCTGTTGCAGCCACGCCGTCAGCGCGCCGCCCGCGGCCACGCACAGGACGAAAGCGGTGATCCCGATTTGGCTCGCCAGTTGCGTGCGCGTGACCCGCGCGATCGGCAAGCTCGTCAGACCCGTAATACTAGGCATATCAATCTCTCCTCTGGTCCTCGGACGGCAATAAGTCTCCCAGCCGCGCCATCAGCTCCGGCACCGAGAACCCCTCGGCGCCGGCGCGGGCGGCGCAGTCCGCGGCCAGCCGGTCCAGCCGCGCTTCGCGCTCCACCTGGTCCATTGCCACCTTGTTGCGCGTCACGAATGTGCCGATCCCCTGCTGGGTCGTGATCACCCCGCGCAGCTCGAGCTCGCGGTAGGCGCGCAATACCGTGTTGGGGTTGATCGCCAGGTCCACCGCCACCTGCCGCACGGTCGGCAACTGGACCCCGCCCACGAGCGTGCCGGCGGCCACCGCCAAGAGAACCTGGTCAATGATCTGGCGGTAGACCGGAACGCCGCTCGCCAGGTCGAGCTTGAACTCGAATTGGTCTGGCTTGGTCATCTAGTTAACTAGTACACTAGATCATCAATACGGTCAAGCAAAAAATTGTAAATTTTGAAATTCGACGCCTTCCGTGCCCTGATTGGCCCTGCCTTGCCGTCGTATGTATTACATTCTGAAAGGGAATCCGTTGCGGGCAGGGTGGTGGAAATGAAACCTGGAGAGATGGTGACGCGGCTTTTGCAGGCGCAAGGCACGCTGGCGCTGGCCACGACAGACGCGGACGGCGCCCCGCATGTCGCGCCAGTTTTCTACCTGGCCGGCCGCTCCGGCAACGACGCCCTGCGACTGTATTGGTATTCCTCCGTGCGCAGCCTGCACAGCCGCAATCTGCGGCTGAATTCCGCCGCGGCCGTGACGGTCTGTGCGCCGACGGAGCAGTGGCGCGAAATCCGCGGCGTGCAGATGCGCGGCACGGCATCCGTGGTGAGGGATCCGGCGCGGCGCAATTCGATTGCCGAGGCTTACAGCGCCCGTTTCCGTTTGGAAGTGGAATTTCGCGCGGTTCAGGCGCGGAGCCGGCTGTACGAGTTCCGGCCGTCGTGGATCCGCTACCTGGACAACTCGATCCGCTTCGGCTACAAGATTGAGTTCCGCCTCACGGCCCGGCCTGGCCGCTGAGCGCGCGTCGCGCGACGGGAGTGTGGCCCTCCGGCCCCGGCGCGGATAGACTGCAAGGAGGATGCGCCCCGCGCTGCGAGGACTACCCGCCGCTGTCGCTCTGGCGCTGGCCCTGGCGCCAGCCGGACGGGCGCTGGATCCGGCGCGCCGCATCACGCAATACATTCACCGCGTGTGGACGCAGGAGGACGGCCTGCCGCAGGATACCGTCCGGGCGATTGCGCAGACTTCCGACGGCTACCTGTGGATCGGAACCGAGGAGGGCCTGGCGAGCTTCGACGGTTACGATTTCAGGCCCTTCAACCGGCGCAACGGGACGCTGCCCAATGATTCTCTGACGGCGCTGGCCGTGGGCCGGGACGGAACGCTATGGGCCGGCACACCGGGCGGCCTGGTGTCGTACAAGGACGGAGTCTGGCGCACGATGGGCCGCGCGGAAGGGTTGGCGGATCCGTCGATTCTCTCCATCGCCGCTGGAACGGACGCCGCGGGCGGCCAGCTCTGGGTGGTGGCCGGCGGCACGGTCTATGAAGTGTCAGGCGGACGGGCGCATGAGGCGCAGTTCGAGCCAGCCAGGGCGCGGCACGATGCGCGCGTGGTCCGGTTCGGGCCCGAAGGCGCGTTGTGGGTAGCCGGCTTTCAGGGGATCTTCCGGGTGGATGGGCAGCGCATCCGCATTGTGGTGCCGGCCGAGGAGCTGCGCGGCGGCGTGCCGGTGGCGCTGCAGATCGATGCCGACGGGACGCTGTGGGCGGGCCTGACGAACGGCCTGCTGCGGGCCGGCCCCGCGCGGGGCGGAGTGCGGCGCTATACCACGCAGCATGGTCTGCCGAACGACTTCGTGCGCGTCCTGTTGCGCGACCGGGACGGCGTGTTGTGGGCCGGGACCAACGGCGGCCTGGCGCGTTTCGAAAACGGCCGTTTCCAGGCTGCCAGGACGGAGGAGAGCGCTGAACAGGAGTGGGTCCGCAGCCTGTTCGAGGATCGCGAGGGCAACCTGTGGGTGGGCACGAACAGCGGCCTGGACTGTTTCCGTGACGGCCGGTTCCTGCTTTATTCCAGACTCGAGGGGCTGCCCGGCGACAAACCGACGGTGGTGCACCAGGACCGGGCCGGAGCCGTCTGGATCGGCTTCCACGACCGCGGCCTGTACCGCTTCCGGCCGGCTCCGAATCTGCGTTACACGGTGCAGAACGGACTGCCGAGCAACGAGATTTTCAGCATCCGGGACGGGGCCGGCGGCGCGCTGCTGATCAGCACGCGGGAAGGAGCCGTGGAATTAAAGGACGGCCGTTTCCGTCCCCTGAACGTGCCCGACCCGCTGCGCCGGCTGCTGGTGGTGGACGCGCTGGAGGACCGCGCCGGCCGGTTGTGGGCCGCCGCGCCGGGCGGTCTCATCCGGATTGAAGGAGATCGCGGCGTGCGGATCGCCGGCGGAGGCGCGTCGCTCAACGACTACGTCATCTCGCTGACCGAAATGCCCGACGGGACGCTGTGGGCGGCCAGCACGGGCTCGGGGCTGTGGCAGATCCGCGACGGCCACACGCAGCACTACACTTTCGCGGACGGTCTGCCCGCGGAACCGTTGCGCATCGTTCGCGCGGGCCGCGACGGCACGTTGTGGATCGGCACGACCGGCGCGGGACTGGCGTGGCTCCGCCAGGGCCGGTTCCACCGCTGCAGCATCCCCGAAGGACTGCTCAGCGACAATATCGCCGGCATCCTGGAGGACCGTGCGGGCGATTTGTGGCTCAGCACGACGCGCGGCATCTGCAAGGTCACGCGGTCCAGCCTGGACGAGTTCGCCGCAGGCCGGTCGAAGCGCGTGCAGGCCGAGTTTTTCGGCGTCTCCGAGGGCCTGCGCAGCGCTCAATGCGCCCCCTCCTACCCGTCCGGCGGCGGCGGCGCCGTGACCGCCGACGGATGGTTGTGGTTTCCCACGGCGCAGGGGCTGGCAGTGCTGAATCCGGCCTCGCCCGCGCCACCGCGGCACGCACCCCTGTTGCATGTGCATCCGGCGGAGTTCGACGGCCGGCCGGTTCCGTATCGTTCCGCTTCCTCCACCGGGGAGGCGCGGTTCGGGCCGGGCGATGGGCGGCTGATTTTCCGGTTCGCCGGCATCTACCTGCGCGCGCCGGAGGCGGTGCGGTACCAATTCCGGCTGGACCGCGTCGACCGGGAGTGGGTCGACGCCGGCGCCCGGCGGACGGCAGGCTACAGCAACCTGGGACCGGGACATTACCGTTTTCATCTGCAGGCCGAGGCCGGCGGCCCGGTGGCCGAGAGAGTCTTCGAGTTCACGATTCTGCCGCATTTTTATCAGACGGCGTGGTTTGCCGCGGCCTGCGCGCTGGCGCTACTGGGGCTGGTGTGGGGCGCCTGGCAGTTGCGGCTGAGGACGCTGCGCGCGCGCTTTCGGCTGGTGCTGGACGAACGCGCCCGCATGGCGCGCGAGTTGCACGACACGCTGGCGCAGGACTTTGTCGGGCTCTCGGCGCTGCTCGACGCGGTGGCCCTGCGGTTGAGCGGGAATGCGGCCGAGGCCCGGCGCGAGCTGGACCTGGCGCGGAAGATGGTCCGGCACAGCCTGACGGAAGCGCGCCGGTCGGTGATGGACCTGCGCGCGGCGGTGCTGCAGGGCCAGTCGCTGGACGAGGCGCTGGCCTCGGCTGCGCCGCTGTGGGTGACGGGTTCGGCTCTCAACGCGCGGGTCGAGGTGGAGGGCACGCCGGCGCCGCTGCCGGATGAAGTGGAGTCGCATCTGCTGCGCATCGCACAGGAGGCGCTGCACAACGCGGCCCGTCACTCCAAAGGCCGTAACGCGTGGGTGCGGCTGGTCTACGGCGCGGACGAGCTGACGCTGAGCGTGCGCGACGACGGGCAGGGATTCGATCCGCAGGATACGTTCGACCCGGCGGCGGGGCATTTCGGGATTCTGGGCATGCAGGAGCGGGCCGAGCGCAGCGGCGGAGTGTTCCGCCTGGAGAGCCATCCCGGCGCGGGGACGCTGGTGGAAGTGCGCGTCTCGATTCCGGAGACCGCTCGAGGCCAAGGGAAAGCGCGTTCCGGGGCGGAGGCGAGGGAAGCGTGAAGGATGAGAAGCGGTTGCGGATCCTGGTGGCCGAGGATCATCTGATCGCCCGCGTGGGCATTGCGACGATCCTCAACGCCCAGCCCGACATGACGGTGGTGGCCGAGGCGGCCAATGGCCAGCAGGCGGTGGCGCTGTACCGCAGCCTGCGGCCCGATGTGGCGCTGCTCGATGTGCGCATGCCGGTACTGGACGGCATCGCCGCCCTGACCGCGATCCGGGCGGAATTTCCCCACGCCCGGTTGATCTGCATCAGCACCTACAGCGGCGATGAGGACATCCGGCGGGCGCTGCAGGCGGGCGCCGCCGGTTACCTGACCAAGGACGTGCTGCACGACGAGCTGCTGGTGGCCGTGCGCGCGGTCGCGCAAGGGGAGAAGTACCTGCCTGAAGTCCTCTCGGCGGCGCTGGCCGGGCACTCCTCCGGCCCAATTTTAAGCGCGCGCGAGGTGGAAGTGCTTGAGCTGATCGTCAAGGGTCTGGCGAATAAGCAGATCGCCTACGTCCTGAACATCGCCGAACACACGGTGAAGAACCACGTGAAGAGCATCCTCGTGAAGCTGGGAGTGGATGATCGCACGCAGGCCGCGACGGCCGCGATTCAGCGCGGGATCGTGTATTTGCCGTGAGCGGCGCGTCGTGCGACGACACGGGATGGCAGGCCGGAGCGGCTTGCGCCAACCCTCCGCTTAGCCGCCGTTCAGCAGCCTGCGGGCAAGGTTCATAAGCGGTTGCCGGGCAGCGCTGAACTCACCATTTCAGGCCGCTGCAGGATGCGCCGCGATCCCGGGTAGCCCGAAAGGGCTATTTCGCCCGATCGCCATAGTGTCATCCGATGGAAGGAGGGGGTTGTTCCCCGGAAGCACGAGCTTGTGCCCTGGTCTCGGGCACGGATTCATTAGGGACAGTAACTATGTGGATTGTCCGGCTGGCGCTCAGGCGTCCTTATACATTCATCGTCATGTCGTGCCTCATGATCCTGCTGGGGGTCGGGGCGATGGTGACCATGCCGGTGGACATCTTCCCGCACATCGACATCCCGGTGGTGAGCGTGGTGTGGAGCTACGCCGGCATCTCCCCGGAGGAGATGGAAAAGCGCATCATCACCATCACCGAGCGGGCGATGACCACGACGGTCAACGACATCGAGCACATCGAGTCGCAATCCTACAACGGCGTGTCGATTATCCGCCTTTATTTCCAGCCCAACGTCAAGATTGATATGGCCGTGGCGCAGGTGACCGCGATCTGCCAGACGCTGCTGCGCATTTTGCCGCCGGGGACGATGCCGCCCAACGTGCTGAAGTACGACGCCTCGGCGGTGCCCGTGCTGCAGTTGGGCCTCAGCAGCCCGGTGCTGAGCGAGCAGGCCATCGCGGACATCGGCCTGAACTTCATCCGCACGCAACTGGCCACGGTGCAGGGCGCCTCGGTGCCGACGCCTTACGGCGGCAAGTACCGCGAAGTGATGGTCGACCTCAACCCCGACCTGATGACGGCGCGCGGCCTGTCGGCCGCCGATATCTCGAGCGCCCTGAACCAGCAGAATCTGATCCTGCCGGCGGGCACGGCGAAGTTCGGCGGGAAAGAATATCAGGTCAAGGTCAACAGCAGCCCGCGGACCGTGGATGAGTTCAACCACCTGCCCGTGAAGACCGTGAACGGAGCCATCGTTTACCTGGGCGACGTGGCGCAGGTTCGGGATGGCTTTGCAGTGCAGGGCAACATCGTGCGCCAGGACGGCACGCGCGGCGCGCTGCTGACGGTGATCCGCAACGGGCAGGCCTCGACGCTGGACATTGTCGACAAGGTGAAAGCGGCGCTGCCGAAGATACTTGCCGGTCTGCCCAGGGATCTCGTTGTGCGCCCGCTGTTCGACCAGTCGATTTTCGTCCGCGCCTCGATCAACGGCGTGGTCAGGGAAGCCACGATGGCCGCGCTGCTGACCGGCCTGATGATCCTCTTGTTCCTGGGAAGCTGGCGCAGCACGATGATCGTCTGCATCTCCATTCCGCTGTCGATTCTGACCTCGCTGGTCGTTCTGAGCATGCTCGGCGAAACGATCAACACGATGACTCTGGGCGGACTGGCGCTGGCCGTCGGCATCCTGGTGGACGACGCGACGGTGGAGCTGGAGAACACGCACCGCAACATGGCCATGCGCAAGCCCATGGTGCGGGCCGTGCTGGACGGCGCGTCGCAGATCGCCGTGCCGGCGTTCGTTTCCACGCTCGCCATCTGCATCGTGTTCGTGCCGGTGCTGTTGTTGACTGGCGCGGCGCGCTTCCTGTTCACGCCGCTGGCCCTGGCGGTGGTCTTCGCGATGCTGGCTTCCTACCTGCTATCGCGCACGCTCGTGCCGACGCTGGTCTACTACCTGCTGCGCAGCGAAATCGCGATGTACCAGCATGGCGAGCACGGCGAGGCGCGCGCCGACGGCCAGCGGCACGATATCTTCTGGCGGGTGCACTTCAAGTTTCATCACGTCTTCGAACGTTTCCGCGCATCCTACACCGGCATGCTCGACTGGTCGCTGGACCATCGCGGACTGATCCTGATCGGCTTCTTCGGATTCTCGCTGCTCTCGCTGGGCCTGGGGCGGTTCGTGGGCCGGGACTTCTTCCCGGAGATCGACGCCGGCCAGTTGCGGCTGCATGCGCGCGCTCCGGTTGGAACGCGCATTGAGCAGACCGAAGTGCTGTTCGGCGACATCGAATCTGAAATCCGCAGCGTGATCCCGCCGGGCGACCTGGATACGATCCTGGACAACATCGGGCTGCCGACCAGCGGCTCGAACCTGGCCTACAGCGACAACCCCAACATCGGCCCGGGCGACGGGGACATCCTCATCGCCCTGAAGCCCGATCATGTCCGCTCCGGCGACGAGTACCGCGACCTGCTGCGCAAGCGCCTGAATGCGCGCTTCCCCGAAGCGACGTTCTACTTCGAAGCGGCCAACATGACCAACCAGATTCTGAACTTCGGGCTGCCGGCGCCGATCGACGTTCAGATCGTGGGCCGCAACGCCGAAGCCAACTACGCCCTGGCGCGGGAGGTCGAGCGGCGGATCGAGCGCATTCCCGGCGCCGCCGACGTGCACATTCACCAGATCGTCGACTACCCCGAAATCCGCGTCCACGTGGACCGCAGCCGCGCCGCGCAGTTCGGCTTGACCCAGCAGGATGTGGCCTCCAGTATGCTCATCTCGCTCAGCGGCAGCACGCAGGTGGCGCCCAATTACTATCTGAACTGGGCCAACGGCGTCAATTATCTGGTCGGCGTGCAAACCCCGCAGTACGCCGTCCCCAGCCTGGACAAGCTGATGCGCACCCCCATCAGCGCCGGCGGATCGGGCCGTAACTCCACCATGGGCGGGATGAATCCCACGGCCACGGACGCATCCTTGGCTGCTTCGCCGGCGCAATCCAGCGTCGGATACGGCAATCCGGGCGCCCAGCCTCCCGCGACGCAACTGCTGAGCAACGTCGCGACCACCTCGCGCGCCGTCGCCCCGCTGATCGTCACCCACTACAATGTCCAGCCAGTATTCGACGTCTACGCCAACGTCGACCGCAGCGACCTGGGCGCCGTCGGCGACAAGGTGCGCGCCATCGTCGATAGTCTGCTGCGAAAGCTGCCGCCCGGCGCGTCCATGGTGGTGCGGGGCCAGGTGGAGACGATGCAAAGCTCGTTCGAACGGCTGGCGCTGGGTTTGATTCTGGCCGTCATTCTGGTGTACCTGCTGATGGTGGTGAACTTCCAGTCGTGGCTCGACCCGTTCATCATTCTGATGCCGCTCCCCGGGGCCATGGCGGGGATCCTGTGGATGCTGTTCATGACCCAGACCACGCTCAGCGTGCCGTCGCTGATGGGCGCCATCATGTGCATCGGCGTGGCCACGGCGAACAGCATCCTGATGGTCGTGTTTGCCAACGACGAGCGCGCGGAGGGCCTGGACGCCCGCGCCGCCGCGCTGTCGGCCGGCACGGTGCGCATCCGGCCCGTGATCATGACCGCCGCGGCGATGATTCTCGGCATGCTGCCGATGGCGCTGGGATTTGGGGAAGGCGGCGAACAGAACGCGCCGCTCGGCCGGGCCGTGATCGGCGGTCTGCTGGTGGCCACGGTCTCGACGCTGTTCGTGGTGCCGCTGGTCTACAGCCTGCTCCGCACGAAGCCACCGGTCGACCATGAGGAACGGATCTTGAAGGAAGAACGCGAATGAAACCGGAAACGCCTGGACCGCCCCCCGCAGTGGCGTCTGACGACAACGAGCTGCTGCGACGGAAAGTCGAATTGCTGGAACGCGAACTGGCGGCCTTGCACCAGCATCACGGGACCGCGCGGCTCGAAACGCCGCGCCTGGCGCCGCCGCGTCCGCGCCCCTCGCTGTTGCGCGGCCTGCTGATCGCGGTGGTCCTGACTGTCGCCGTGGGCTTCGCGGCGGGGTTGCTGCCCAAGCTGCGGCAGCGCCAGGTGCTGGCCGCCGAAACCTCACAGGCGCTCGCCGCCCGGCCCATCGTACCGGCGGCCGTTGTGATCCCGGCGCCGCGCGAGACTTCGGTCACACTGCCCGGCACGATGCAGCCGCTCACCGAAGCGCCGGTGCTGGCGCGCGCCGACGGCTATATCAAACGCCGCTTGGTCGACATCGGCGACCGCGTCGCCGCGGGCCAGTTGCTGGCCGAGATCGAAGCCCCCGAACTCGATCAACAGGTGAAACAGGCCGCGGCCGCGCTGGACCAGGCCCGGTCCGCCCTGGAGCAGTCCAACGCCAACCTCGCCGAGGGGCTGGCGAATCGTGAACTGGCGCGCGTTTCGGCGCTGCGCTACGGCAATCTGCAGAAACGCGGCATCGTCTCGCGTCAGGAGAACGACACCTACCAGGCCCAATACCAGGCCAGCGATGCGGCGGTGGAGTCCCTCCGCAAGGCCGTGGCTGCGGCGCAGAACAACGTTTCGGCGGCTGAGGCTAACCTCGCCCGTTTGAAGGATCTGTTCAGCTACCTGAAAGTGCGCGCCCCGTTCGCGGGCGTCGTGACCTTGCGCAACGTCGATCTGGGCACGCTGGTGACGGCCGGCAATACGATGCTGTTTCGCGTGGCCCAAACCGGCGTGCTGCGCACGTACATCAATGTTCCGCAGGTGAACGCCAGCCAGGTGCGCGTCGGGCAGACCACCGAGATCGGCCTGAGCGAGCGCCCGGGCAGGACGTTCAGCGGGAAGATCGTGCGTTTTTCCGATTCGCTCGACCCCGCCACGCGCACCATGCTGGTCGAGGTGCATGTGCCCAATCCACGCGGTGATCTGCTGCCCGGCATGTACGCCAACGTGACTCTGCGCGCGGCCCGCGAGAACCCTCCATTGCTGATGCCTTCCGAGGCCCTGGTGGCGCGCGCCCAGGGCACCATGGCCGCCGTCGTGGACCGCGCCGGGAGGGTGCACTTCACTCCCATTCAGGTCGGGCGCGACAGCGGGACGGATCTGGAGGTTTTGTCCGGGCTCGAGGCCGGCATGCAGGTGATCGTGAATCCGAACGACAAGGTCCGCGAGGGCGTGGCCGTCGAGGCCCGTCCGTTCCTGCGTCCGCTTCCCGCCGGCGCCCCTTCGGCGCAGGCCGCGCCGGAGCCGAAGAAGGCCAGTTGAGCGGGGAACCATCGATGCGCATGCGGCAATATCTGGCTCTGATCGTGTCCGCGCTGCTGGCGCTGTCGGCCGCGGCCGCCGATCCGCCCGCTCCGGGCGCGAGTTCGCCAACGAAAACCGATGGCTGGAGCCGTTTCTCCGCCCCATGGCGGCCGCTCTCCGTGCCGGCGCCGCGCTGGAGCAGCGGCTCGCGCTACGCCGATCTGCTGCGGGCGGGGCAACTGTACCTGTCGCTGCGCGACGCCATCGACATCGCGATCGAAAACAACCTGGACGTCGAACTGCAGCGCTACAACATCCTGGCCGCGCGCCAGGATCTCCTGCGCGCGCAGGGCGGCGGCGTGACGCGCGGACTCCAGTACCTGGTCAACGAGGTTCCTCTGGGCATTGGCGGCCCCGCCAGCCCGCTGCTGACGAGCCTCGGCGCGCAGGCCGGCGGCGGCTCCAGCATCCCCACCAATCCATCGGAACTGGGCGTTCTCATCGAGACCCAGGGAAACCTCTCCCTGCTCGGCCAGAACACGCTCAGCACGGGATCGGTCCTGCCGGACTACGACCCGTCGCTCAATGCGACGCTCAACTACGCGCACACTTCGACCCAGGAGCTCGATCCCGCCAGCTACGGCACGAGCAACGTGGTCGCCAGCTCGATGAACGCCAACGCCGGCCTCCAGCAAGGCTTCTCGAGCGGCGCGACCGCCTCGCTCGCCTTCGACAACTCGCGCAATACGATCAACTCGGACCAGAGCAATTACAGCCCCTTCGTGACTTCGAGCTTTTCGCTCAGCGTGACCCAGCCGCTGCTGCGCGGCTTCGGGCGCGGCCTGAACCGCCGCTACATCCGCATCGCCGCCAACCAGCAGCGCATCGCCAGCCTGCTGTTCCAGCAGCAACTGGTCAGCACAGTGTACGGCGTCGTGCGCCTGTACATCGACCTGGCGACGCTGCGCGAGGACGTGCAGGTGAAGCAGCAGAATCTCGAGCTGGCCGAGTGGCTGAAGCGCGAGGTCGACGCGCGCGTGCAGGAAGGCGTTCTGCCGCCGATTGAGCAGACCCGCGTCAACGCCGGTGTGCTCTCGGCCAGGCAGGATTTGATCAACTCACGCGCGCTTGAGGAGGAGCAGGAGGCGATCTTCAAGACCATCCTGTTCCGCCAGGGGCTCACCGATGCAGCGGTGCGGAACGCGCGCGTCGTGCCGACCGACACCCTGGAATTGCCGCGCGGCTCCGAGGATTTGGACGCCGGCAAGCTGATTGCCCAGGCGCTCGCCGACCGCCCGGATCTGCTGCAGGCCGGCCTGCAGGCGGAGAATACGCGCATCTCGCTCGAAGGCTCGCGCAACGCCCTCAAGCCGCAGCTCGACCTGGTGGCCTTTGCCGAGAACACCGGACTGGCCGGCGACCGCAGCCCCTTCGCCGTCAACCCCGATACGACGTTTTTGGGCGGCTACGGCAGCGCCCTCGCGCAGGTCTTCCAGCGTAACTATCCGATCTACGGCGCGGGCATTCAGTTGAACCTGCCGCTGCGCAATCGCACCGCTCAGGCCGACGCCGCGCGCGATGAGATCGCCTCCCGGCAGGCCGAGGTCCGGCTGGAGCAGTTCCGCAACCAGGCGTGGCTGGAGGTCGAGGATGCCGTGATTTCGCTGCGCCGCGCCCAGGCGTCTTATGAGGCGGCCTCCGAGGCCGCGCGCCTGCAGACCGAGTCGCTGGAGGCCGAAAAGGCGCGTTTCGAGGAGGGTCTGGGCACCGCCTTCAGCGTGAATCAATTCCAGACCGTGCTGTCGCAAGCCCGGCTGACGGAGCTGGCCGCGCGCGGCTCCTACGCCAAGGCCAAGGCTGTGCTGCTGCGCTCCAGCGGCGCGATCCTCGAGGCCTACGGGCTCTCCGGCGACGCGCTGCGGCAGGCTGAGGCGCTGCGCTGAGCCACGCACGCCCCCCGGCTGCAGCGGCCGCGCATTGATTCGAAATCCGCGCGAATCACAGCCGCCGCGGCCGAATCGACGGTTCATCGTCCACATAGGCCCCGTGCCTACTTCGGCTCTTCGTACGTGATCTTCGACTCGGCTCCGAAGCGCTTGTAATCTTTGTAGCGGATCGTCATGCGAATCCGCAGCGCTCCCGTGCGGAACGGCAGCGTGTCTTCGGCCAAGGTCAGGGCGGGGAACCAGTGGCCCTCCAGTTCCATGCGCGTGGTGACGAAGTGCGGGAACAGATTCTCGCTCAGCTCGCCGCGCACCCGCGTGTAGACCGGCGGCACGGCCTGCCCCTCGATGCGCACGATGTTCAGGCCCTTCTTCTCCGCCCACAGCGTGCCCTCGAACAGCCGCATGCCCTGCAGGATCTGCTTCGGCCGGACCTGCAGCACCCAGCAATCGCGTCCGTCCATCGTCTCCTCGCCGCGGTATCTCACTTCGTAGCGCGGCAGCAGTTCCGGCGTCAGCAGGATCGGCTGGATATTGCGGATGTCGTCGAAATCCTCGGCCGTCATCTGCAGGCGGTTCAGCGTCGACTGCGCTTGGCCGATGGCGCGCTCAGTCCGTTCCCCCGCCGGAGAAAAGATGACGTCGCGCGTCTCCTGGTAGCGCCCTCCGGGTTGCCCCCGCACGGGCAACTCTTCCAGCAGCACTTCCTGGCGGTAGGCATAGTGGCCGCGCGCCTCGGCATTGGCCGACTCCTGCTCGGCGACGCGGCGCGTCAACTCCGGCGGCGGCTCTTGCGCCTGCAGCGCCAGCGTTGGAATCAGTGGACAGGCTAACGTGAAGAATAGTGCGGAGCAGCCCAGCGCCGAGCGTGCGGCCCGTCTCCCCAGCCCAACCAAAGTGCCCAAGCCGTATCTGATCACCGTCTCCATTATCTGCCTGGCCGGCCTGGTCTTCGGCTCCGCCTATGCCGCCACTCAGCATCTCCCGCCGGGCGTCGCCGCCGCGGTCGGCGCGGCCGGCCTGTTGCAACTTTGTGCCTACTCGAGCCTGGCATTCCCTGAGTTGCGCCGCCTGTGGACGCCCGCGCGCCTGCTGCTGTTCGCGCCCTGGCCGTGGCTGATTTATTCCATCCCCTGCGGCCTGTTCCGTCCGCGCGTGCTGGTCGCGCTGCTCGCGCTCACGGCCGTGGCCGCCTTCTGGTTTCATTTTCTGCCGCGCGGCCGGCTCACCGATCTCGGCTTCGTCGCGCTGCTTGCCGCGCCCGTGCTCTTCAATTGGTTCGCGGCCCTCTACCCGTCTCCGCAACCCAGGTTGCCCGCGGCCCTGCTGGGCCACTTGTTTTGGATACAGGCTGGCCTGGCGACCATGCTCAACGTCCGCGGCCTCAACCCGGACTTCGGCTTCTGGCCTGAAAAACGCCACTGGCGCGCCGGTTTTCTGTGGTATCTGGCCGTCCTGCCGCCGCTGGCGTTAGCCGTCGCCTGGACCGGTTTCGCGCGTCTCGTCTGGCCCTCGACGTGGTTCCAATGCGTTGCCGCCGGCGCTATGTTTTTCGGCATCCTGTGGGTGGTCGCGCTGAGCGAGGAGTTCTTCTTCCGCGCCCTGTTGCAGCAATGGTTCGAGGATTGGAGCGGCAGCGCGGCCTGGGCCCTGATCGGCGCTTCATTGCTGTTTGGGGCGGCGCACTTGCGCTACAGCCATTTCCCCAATTGGCGTTTCGCGCTCGTCGCCGCCGTGGCTGGCGCGGCCTATGGCCTGGCCTATCGCACAGGCGGAGGCCTGCGCGCCGCCATGGTCGCGCACGCCCTGCTGGTGACTACCTGGCGGACCTTCCTGCGCTGAGCGCGCCGGCCTCTTCGAGCTTCGGCCGGATGGCATCCAGCGCGTGCTCGAAGTCGCGCAGCAGGTCGCGCCAGTCCTCGACGCCCACCGAGATCCGAATCAACCCGTCAGTGATCGCCGCCAGTTCCATCTCCTCCGGCGGGCTCGCCGAGTGCGTCGTCGTTTTGGGGTGGCACACCAGCGTCTCCATGCCGCCCAACGACACCGCGTTTCTGGCCAGGCGCAGGTGGCGCAGAAAATCGAACGCCGCCGCCTTGCCGCCGTGCAGTTCGATCGACAGCATGGCGCCCGGGTAATCGCATTGCGACAGACGGATGCGGATCTGCTCCGGATCGTCGAACAGCGTCGGGTAGTAAACCTTGCGGACCTCCGGGCGGTTCACCAGGCTTTCGGCGATCCGCTGCGCGTTCTTGCTCTGCCGGTTCATGCGCAGGCTCACCGTGGGCAGCCGCCCGTCCAGGATCCAGCACTCGTCCGGCTGCAGGATGTTGCCGAACATCCCGCGAAGCGAGAACATCGTCTGGCGCAGCCCCGGATCGCGCCCCAGCACCATTCCGGCCAGCAGGTCGCTGAAACCGCCCAGGTACTTCGTGGCCGAGTAAATCGTCATGTCCGCGCCCAGCGTCAGCGGGTGCTGGAACACCGGCCCCAGGAACGTGTTGTCCACCATCACCACCGGCTTCGGGTCCAGCCGCGCCGCGCTCAGCGCCGCGCGCTTGATGTCGGTCATCCGCATGGTCGGGTTGGCCGGCGTCTCGATCAGCACTGCCCGCAGGTTCGGGGTCGCCAGGATCGCCTCGTCCAGTTCCATGCTGCGCCCCGCCGGGACGGGCTTGGTTTGGATTCCCAGCGGCTCCAGCAACTGGTGCATCATGTTCATCGTGCCGCCGTACAGCGGCACGGTATAAACGATCGCGTCGCCCGGTTTGAGCACGCTCAGCAGCGAGGTCATGAGGGCCGCCATGCCGGAGTTGAACACCAGCGCCCATTCGGCATTCTCCTCCAGCGGCGCCATCTGGTCTTCCAGGATCTCGGCGTTCGGATGGTTGAAGCGCGAGTAAATCAGGTACGAATTCTCTCCCGGCTGCAACTGCTCCCGCCCGGACGTGATGTCGAAGGCCCGCTCGGCCGCCTCGGGCGTCGGGAACACGTAGGTCGAAGTGCGGAACACGGCCGGCCGCGCCGACCAAACCGAAAGCCGGGGGTCGAAGCCGCGCGTCAGAACCGCCGTGGACGGGTGTTCGACCCGGGAGTGTTTTGAATCAGCCATGGCGCCTCCTGGGCAAGATTCAGCCTGCATCCACGAGCTTACTCCCACTCGCCAGTGGTGTCAGGAGCCGGCGATTCACCTCCCGGGGAAGGCCCATCCAGTGCCAACACACTGTGACCGCATCCTGAGCACGCCCGCCCGCGATTGTCTCCTCCCGCAGGCCCGGCATACAATGACGGTTACATCCGCCGGTGGCGCGGCGATGACCCCTTTCGAACTGGAGGCGCAACGAAATGCAACTCGGATTCTTGGGACTCGGCATCATGGGCTACCCGATGGCCCGCAACCTCTTGCGGGCTGGCCATTCCGTGGCCGCCTGGTCCAATACCGCCGCCAAGGCGCAACGCCTGGCCACTGAGGAACAGGCCGAATTCTGCGCCACGCCCAAGCAGGTGGCCGCCTCGGCCGACATCGTCTTCCTGTGCGTCGGCGACACCGCCATGAGCGAGCGCGTCACGCTGGGACCGGATGGCATCCTGGATGGCATTCGGGCGGGCTCGATCGTCGCCGATTGCTCCACCGTCGCGCCCTCTTACGCCCGCCGCGCCGCCGCCGCCCTTGCCACCAAGGGGGCCCACTTTCTGGACACCCCGGTAACGGGTTCCAAACCGGGCGCGGAGGGCGGAACGCTCACCTTCATGATCGGTGGAGATCCATTAATCTATGAAAAATTGAAGCCCTACCTGGAACCGATGGGCAAACTGTTCTATTACTGCGGTGGTATAGGCCTCGGCTTGCACGCCAAGCTGTCGCAGAACCTGATCCTTTCCAACTTGTTACAAGCTTTTAATGAGGGGCTGGTGCTAGCCACCCGCGCGGGGGTGGATCCGGAATTGATGCTCGAAATCCTCAACAACTCGGCGGCCCGATCCGGCATGATCTCCGCCAAGGCGCCCATGGTCCTCAGGCGCGACTTTTCCACAAATTTCTCAACAAGATGGCTGCACAAAGACGTCGGCCTGATGCTCGAAACGGGGGCCGAATTGGGCGTTCCGCTGCCGCTCACCGCCGTGACGCGCCAGATGATTCAGGTGGCTCTCTCCGAAGGTTATGCGGATGAGGATATGTGCAGTACTATCAAGGTCTTAGAGAAAATTGCGGGAGTTGAGGTCAAAGCTGTATCCAAAAAATCATAAAATTTCTCTTGCAATTCAGAATTCAGTATATTACTATGAAATCAAGCCAGGGAGGCAACTCCCACCAAAGCGAGACTAACCTCAAAAGACCCCTGAAGCATTCACCTCCCTGGCGCCCCTTTTTTTCAGTCTCCACTCCCCAAGAAAGACCCGAAATGAGCCGCCGAGTGGCGTGCGCGCGCTTTCCCTCGCGCGTCCCAGCCAACAGATGTTGCGCCACCGCTGAATGATATGATGGCGGCTGGCGGATGAAACTGATCACGGTTCTCGGTTCCACGGGTAGCATCGGGCGCAGTACCCTGGATGTCGTACGCCAGCGCCGCCACGAAGTTGGCGTTTACGCCCTTGTCGCCGGGCGCAACATCGAAAAACTGGCCCAGCAGATTGTTGAATTTCGCCCCGCCGTGGCCGTGGTGGCCGAAGAGGCTTCGATCAAGCCCCTGGTGGTGCTGCTGGAACAGGCCGGCATGACCTCTTCAACGCGCCCCGATCTGGCCTGGGGCGAGCCCTCTTATCTCGCCGCCGCCATCGCGCCGGAGGTCGACTTCCTGATGTCGGCCATCGTCGGCGTGGCCGGCCTTGAGGCGACTTATCAGGCCCTGCGCGCGCGCAAACGCGTCGGGCTCGCCAATAAGGAAACGCTGGTCGCCGGCGGGCGCCTGATCATGGACGCGGTGCGCGAGTGTTCCAGCGAGCTGATCCCCGTCGACAGCGAGCACAACGCGGCCCACCAATGCCTGCGCGCCGGCCGCCGCTCCGAGGTCCGCAAACTCATCCTCACGGCTTCCGGCGGGCCCTTCCGCACTACCCCCCTCGAAAAACTGGCGCACGTGACCCCGGCCGAGGCTTTGCAGCATCCAACATGGAAGATGGGCCCGCGCATCACCATCGATTCCGCCACCCTGATGAACAAAGGGTTCGAAGTGATCGAGGCCTGCTGGCTGTTCGGTTTCGCTCCCCGCGACGTCGAAGTGGTCGTCCATCCCCAGTCCACCGTGCACGCCCTGGTGGAATACAACGACGGCAGCGTGATCGCCCAGGTTTGCGCCACCGACATGCGCATGCCCATCCAATATGCGATGACCTGGCCCGACCGCGAGCCCGCCCCGGTCCCGCGCCTGGACTGGACCGCCACGCGCCACTGGGATTTCGAGGCCCCCGACTTCAGCCGTTTCCCCCTCCTCAGCCTGGCCTATCACGCCCAGGAGGCCGGCGGATCCTCTGGATGTACGCTCAATGCGGCCGATGAGGTAGCTGTGGAAGCCTTCCTGCGGGGGCAGATCCCGTTTCCCGCCATTGCTGCCGTGGTCGAGGATACGCTCTCCGTCATGCCCTTTCGCGAAGCCACGAGTATTCACGACTTGCTCGACATCGACCGTCGCAGCCGCTCCGCCGCGGCCGAGGCCGTCCGCCGGCGCGCTGGTCGCCGGGCCACCGCCGCCTTAACCTGAAACGAGGCTGGTTCAGCCAAACATGGGTATCATCGAAAACATTTTGCAGAATTTTTGGTGGCTGCTGGTCCTGATCGGGATCATGATCGTGATCCACGAGCTGGGCCATTACCTGGTGGCCCGCTTCTTCGACGTGCACATCCAGGCCTTCAGTATCGGCTTCGGTCCCAAGCTTTTCTTCCGTCAATTCGGTGAAACCGAGTTCCGCATTTGCTGGCTGCCCATCGGCGGCTATGTCAAGATGGCCGGCGAACAGCCGAACGACAACCCCGACCCGCGAGGTTTCAACGTCAAGCCGCGCTGGCAGCGGCTGCTGATCGTGGCCGCCGGGCCGGTCATGAACGTGGTCCTCGCCTTCGCCCTGCTCGCCGGGCTGTTCATGCTGCACTATCCCAAGCTCGCCGGCGCCACTCAGGCCGCTACCGTGGGCTATGTCCAGCCCGGCTCGGCCGCCGACAAGGCTGGCGTGCGCGAAGGCGATACCATCCTCCAGATCGGGAACAAGACCGATCCGACCTGGGAGGATGTGGCCATGACCGAAGTGGTCAGCGCCCGCCGCTGGGTCCCCCTGGTGATGCGCCGCGGCTCGCAGTTGCTGCACCTCGACGTGATGCCCGAAGCCGACCCCTCCTCGGGCGTCGGCTCGGCCGGCTGGATGCCCCAGAACGACGTCGAAGTCGGCGGCTTCATCCCCGGCATGAACGCCCAGAGCAAAGGCCTGCGCAAGGGCGACCAGTTCGTCAGCATCAACGGCCAGCCGATTCGCGTCGCGGAGAAGGTGCATGAGGCCCTGGCCCGCTCGAATGGCCAGCCGGTCCACCTGACGCTGCGCCGCGACGGCCAGTTGGTGCAGTTGGATTTCGCGCCCATTCGCGGCGATCTGGGCGGACAGCAGAGCTGGATGCTGGGCGTCGAACTGGCTCCGCGCGTGGTCTACGTCCGGTTGCCGTTTTTCAGCGCCCTGCGCGAATCCGCGCGCCAGAATGTCCGCGGCGCGACCCTGATTTACCAGTTTCTCAGCGCCATCGTCGAGCGCCGTTCCTCGGCCCGCTCGCTCTCCGGCCCGATCGGCATCGCTCAGCTCAGCGGCCAGGCCGCCCGCGAGGGCCTCTTCCCGTTCGTCGAACTGATGGCCTCGGTGAGTCTCAATCTGGCGATCTTCAACCTGCTGCCGATTCCGATTCTGGACGGCGGCATGCTCCTGATGTTGCTGATTGAAATGCTCATCCGCCGCGATCTCAGCCTGCAGATCAAGGAGACCGTCTTCAAGCTGGGCTTCGTCTTCCTGATGCTCACCCTGCTGGTGGTCATCTACAACGACATCACGAAAATCCTGCCCGGCTCCTGACGGCCCCAGACGCGTTTCAGCGCACCGGTGAATACGCCGCGGCCTTGAACAGCGAGATCTGGATCACGCTCGCAATCTGCCCGCTGCGCGCGATCGACTCGTCCCGCACCTTCGCCCATTCCGCATCCGCGCCAAACGCCGCCCACGCCTTCTCCCGCGCCGCCAGGTCGTCGAACGGCGTCAGGTACGTCAGGTTCGGCTGGTTCGGTCCGATGAAAGTGGAGCTGTACAGCACCGGGTGAATCCCCGAGCGGCTGAAGATCTGGACCTCCGGCCCCGCGAACCGCTCGTGCAGCGCCTTCAGTTGGCGCTCCGTCGGCGAATGGTAGGTCCGCAGCTCAAAAACGCGCGGCGGCTTCCCTGTTTCAACGCTCGCCGGAGGAAACGCCGGCGTGTACGGCGCCGATTCCAGCAGCACCTCGTTGCGCACCTCATATGGCGCCTCATCCCCGGCCTCCTGCTTCGCCAGCGCCTCGCGCGCCCCCGCGTCCTCGCGCCAGGCCCGCTTCGCCTGCTCCATTTCCTCCAGCGATCCGTACGCCGTCACCGTCAGCACCTGCGGCATGTGCGCCGCCACCAGCGCCTCCAGTACCAGCCCCGGCGCCGCGGTCTTCAGCCGCGCCGCCATCCCCAGCCGCGCTTCTTTTAGATACGTGGCCAGCCGCTGGCCCTGGCTGCCGTTTTTCAATAAGTAACTTTCGAGCAGAAAATAACGCGCGCCCGGTGTCGGCGCCGCTTGTAGATTCATCCCCATGGCGATCACTCCCGATTCAGCTAAGAACGTTCTTCGAGTCATCTCCGGTTTGCCTTTCGCGCCGCTCCTCTGACACGCTATCTCTTTTGGACCTCTGCCACCCGATGACGCGCCCGATGCTCCGCCTCGTTCTCATCCTAGCTTTCTTGCTGGCCACGCTGCCCGCGCTCCCGCCCGCGGCCCCGCCGGCAAAGGAATTCCGCCCGCCGGCCGGAGTGCGCCCCGCCGCGCGCCGCCCCGGCGCCGAGAGCGTGCTCCCTGGCGGCCGCATGGTCGAGCCGCTGGGGCGCTCCTTCCAGACCGGTCCGGGCGCCTTCGGCGTCGCCGTCAGCCCCGACGGCAAGCTGGCCGTGACCGCTAATGGCGGCCCGGACCGCTTCTCGCTGACCGTCCTGGACATGACCTCCGACGCCTGGCAGGTCCTCCAGCTTCGCGCTAAGCTGCGCCCGGAAGACAAAAGCGAATCCGGCCGCGACGATGACGACTGGCGCAGCGTCTTCATGGGGCTGGCGTTTGAAAGCGACCGCCGCTTATTCGCCTCGGAAGGCAACAGCGGACGGGTCCGCGAGGTTGCGCTGCCCTCGGGCCGCCTGCTCAACCTCCTCGAGCTCAACCAGGGACCCTGGCGCGACAGCTTCTCCGGTGACTTGGCCTGTGATCCGGCCCGCCGTCTGCTATACGTTGTCGATCAGGCCAACTTCCGCGTAGCCATCTTCAATACGCGCACCCAGAAGCTCGTCTCCAGCGTCACCACCGGCCGCCTGCCGTTCCGCATCGCGCTCTCGCCCGATCGCCTGCATCTGTACGTGACCAACACCGGCATGTTCCAATACAGCGCCATTCCCGGCGCCGACCCCCGCCATCCGCAAACCACCGCCATCCCCTTCCCGGCTTTCGGCTTTCCGTCAAAACAGGCTTGGGAAGGCGTGACCGTGCCGACCTCGGCGGGCCCGGTCGCGGTCCCCGGTCTGGGCGATCCCAACGCGCCACAATCGAATTCGCTGAGCGTGATCGATGTCTCCGATCCCGCCAATGCCCGCCTTGAAGCTCTGGTCCGCACCGGGGCGCCCTTCGGGCCGAACAGCATGGGTGGCAGCGGCCCCACCGGCGTCGCCGCCAGCCCGGCCGCCATCTACGTCGCCAACGGTAATCAGGACACCATCTCCGTCGTCGACGCCGTCACGCTCTCGGTCCGCGAGCAGATTCCGCTGCGCATCTCCGGCCTGGAAAACTTCCGCGGCATCCTGCCTGTCGGCCTGACCCTCGATCTGAACAACGGCCGGTTGCTCGTCGCCGAGGCCGGCATCAACGCCGTCGGCGTGGTCAATCTGACCACCAACCGGCTCGACGCCCATCTGCCCGCGGGATGGTTTCCCACCTCCATCGCGCTGGACCGCGGCCGCGTCTTCGTGGCCAACGCTAAGGGCCTCGGCACGGGCCCCAATGCCACGCGCATGGCTCCCATCGAGCGCAGTTTCCAGGGCGAAATGCGCACCGGCATGCTGACCGTCTTCGATATGCCCCTGCCGCACCTCATGCCCATGCTGACCGAGCGCGTTTACGCCCTGGGCGGCTTCCTGTCGCGCCGGCTCGAGCCCTCCGCGCTGCCCGCCGCCATCCGTCACGTGGTTCTGATCGTGAAGGAGAACCGCACTTTCGACGAGGTATTCGGCGCCACCACCAGCGCCGCCAACGGCCCCGTCAACGGCGCTCCCGACCTCGCCCGCCTAGGCCCCAGCGGCTGGCTGTGGTACGAGCCCGGCTCGCTCAAGGCCCGCGCCGGGAAGCGCTCCTACAACCTCACGCCCAACCACCAGGCGCTCGCCCGCCGCTATGCCATGAGCGACAACTTCTACGCCGACTCCGAGGTCAGCGTGGACGGCCACCACTGGCTCGTCGGCTCCTATCCCAACGCCTGGACCGAGAGCTCGCTGATGGCGGCCTACGGCGGCCAGAAGGATTTCCGTTTCCCCACCACCGCGCCCGGCCGCCTTTCCAACGCCACATCTAACTCCAGCCTGCACCCCGAGGAGCAGCTCGAGGCCGGCGCGCTGTGGCACCATCTGGACCGCCTCGGCGTCACTTTCCGCAACTTCGGCGAAGGCTTCGAGCTGGCCGGCGTCGAGGAGGAGCCCGGCGAGAAGCCCACCGGCGCGCGCTACCTGGTCAACGTTCCAATGCCCGAACCGTTGTACCGCAATACTTCGCGCGACTATCCGCAGTTCAACATGAACGTCCCCGACCAGTACCGCGCCACCCAGTTGATCGCCGAACTGGAGCGTCTCTACAACCAGCCCGGCACGGACCTGCCGCGATTCATCTATATCCATCTGCCCAACGACCACATGGCCAAGCCGCGCCCCGCCGACGGCTTCCCCTTCGCCGCCTCCTACGTCGCCGATAACGACTACGCGCTGGGTCGCATCATGGAGTACCTGACGCACTCCAGATGGTGGAAGCAAATGGCCGTCTTCGTGACCGAGGACGACGCCCAAGGCGGCGTGGACCACGTCGATTCCCACCGTACCGTGCTGCTGGCGCTCTCGCCGTACGCACGCTCGAACTACGTCGCTCACACCAACTCGAGCTTTCCGGGCCTGCTGCGCACCGTCTTCCGCCTGTTGGGCCTGCCGCCCTTGAATCTCTACGACGCCACCGCCGCCGACTTGGCCGATTGCTTTACTTCCCAGCCCGACTTCACGCCCTACACCGCGCTGCGGCCCGATCCCGACGTGTTCGTGCCCGAAAAGGCCAAGGATCCCGACGATCCGCAGCCCTCGGTCCAGATGGATTCGCCGGCCTTCCTGCGCCAACAACATCAGCCCCAATAGCGCCGCCCCGACACCGCCGGCTGCGTTTCTGAGCCCGCTCCCGTTCTCCTCCTCGCGCTACCCTCCCGGCCATGCGAATCAACTTGACACCCGGGTCTAAGCTGGGGGTGGTAGCCCGCTCTTGCGGTCCACCATCATTGCTCTTTGAAAAACGAACGTTTAGCGCAAAACCAATCGAATGATAGCCAATTAAGCCATTCATTTTAAAAAGAAAAGTCGATATTTGGCTTTGTTCCTCCAAAATTGTGTTTTTGCATCGTGGCGCAGACATTCTTGTCTGTCGCCTCGGCATTCGTGCCGACGTTTGGTCCGGCCGGCCGGATTCCATCTTCAGCGCCTGGTCTTTCGACCTGGCGACGCCCCGGTCAAACCACCCCCAGCAGCTTGACAGCGAGTCTAAGCTCAGGGTGGTAGCCCGCTCTGGCGGCCCGCCATCATTGCTCTTTGAAAAACGAACGATTAGCGCATAACCAATCGAACGATAGCCTATTAAGTCGTTCATTTTAAAATGAAAAGTCGACATTTGGCTTTGTTCCTCACTTTTTGTTTTTCGCACGTCGGCCGATTCGACGCCACTGTAGCGCGAGTGTAGCGAAGTGTAGAAAAGTGTAGCGTTGCCACGCCCGCCGCGCGTTGCGCCCCAGCTCTTCGTCGAGCGCCGAAATCTGTCGTAACTAATTGATTATAAATAGATTATCTGGAATTCGGCTTTGTTCCTCCAAATCCGTGGCGCGCTCCGTGCACTTGCGAATTCGTCGAAAAGTGTTGAAAAGTGTAGCGTCGTGTCGCGAAGGGCCGGCGTGGCGCGCCGACGAGCGGTGGCTTGGACGTTCTCGCCTTCACTGCGGCCTGCCACTGGTGTAGGCTGACAGTGCGATGCAACGGCGTTGTTGCGTGGTTTTGATCGGCGCACTGGCGTCCATGGCCCCTCTTCTCCGGGCCGAACTGCGGGCCGGCTCGGCGCGCGTGTCCATCACACCCCGGACGCCAATCCGGCTGGGCGGGCGGGACGCGCTGAGCGAGGGCCTGGCCAGCCAGATTTACGCCCGCGCTCTGGCGCTGGACGACGGCGCGGGCGGCCGGGCGGTGATCATAGCGACCGACCTGCTGGGGTTGCCGCGGAGCCTGACGGAGCGCGCCGCGGTGGAGATCATGAAGGCCCAGGGGCTCGAGCGCGGGCAGATCCTCTTCACCGCCACCGGAACGCACAACGCACCGCAGATCAAGGGCTTGCAGCCGGTGCTGGAGCCCGAAAGCGGGTCCGAGGCGCAGACCATCGAGCACTACGCCGAGACGCTGGTCCACTACCTCTCCGATGCCGCGGGAGCCGCGATCGGGGACTTGAAGCCGGCGCGTGTGGATTTCGCCTGGGGTGGAGCCGGCCTTAAGAGCAAGAAGAGCAAGGAAGCGAAGCAGTCGGGCCGGGATTCGCACGACCTGGCAGTGCTGCGGGTGCTGAGCCCGAAGGGCGGATTGATCGCGGTGCTATTTGCCACGAGCACGGGTAACGCAGTGATCGGAGGCGACTTCCGGGCCATCAGTGGCGACGCGGCCGGGGAGGCCGAAGCGGCCTTGGAGAAGGAGTACAAGGGATCGGTGGCGATGAACCTGCGGCTGTGCGCAGGGTCGGCGACCCAAAAGGAGGGTAGCGATGAACAGGCGGCGCAGCGCAGCGGAGCCGACATCGCGGCGCGGGTGGACCAGATGCTGAAGGGGCCGATGCACCAGGCCAGCGGCCGGCTGAGGTCGGCGTTCATCGAAACTGCCCTGCCTTTTGTTGCACATACAAAGGAGCAGTTCGAACAAGAGGCGGCCGGGCCTGACGGTCCGGCGGCGCGCCGGGGACGGCGCATGCTGGCGGCCTACGAGGCGCGCAATGAGCCCCGGCAATTGCCGTATCCGGTGCAGGTGGTGCGTTTCGATGAGGGCTTGGCGCTTGTGGGGCTGGGCGGAGAAGTCGCGGCGGAGGTCGCCGGGAAGATCCGTAAGCTATTGCATGACAAGGAGATCATGGTGGTGGGAAACTGCAATGACGGCACTGCGGTGGTCTCCGGCGCGGTCGAACCGCGCGCCGGGGAAGCTCAGCGCATGTTGGAATACGGCCATCCGGGACCGTTCACTGGCGAGGCGGAACAGCGGGTGCTCGATGCTGCCCAGCGGGCCTGGAAACGGTCCGGGAGACGGTGAAGAGCGGGCTCGGTACCGCGACGACACCACGCGGCGCTGAGCACGATTTCGCCGTCCAGACACCGTGTTTGAGCCTCGAGGACACCACCATCTCGCGCTGCGGTGTGCCCGCTGCAACACAGTGTTGGCTGGATGGAATCGCAGTGTTTTGAGTCTGCGGAGGGCGGATGAGCGACCAATTATACGGCGCGGTAGAGGCCGGCGGGACTAAGTTCCTGGTGGCGGTGGGGACCGACCCGGCCGAGCCGCGGCAGGTGGAGCGGATCGCGACCTCGGCGCAGCCGGCCGAGACGATGGATGCTGTGATCGAGTATTTCCGGCGGCAGGGGCCGCTCCAGGGGATCGGCGTGGCGTCGTTCGGACCCGTGGATTTCGCGCGCCGCGCGATCGGGAAGACGCCCAAGCTGCCCTGGCAGGGCTATCCGCTCCCCGGGACGCTCGAGCGGGCGCTAGGGGTGCGGGTCGAGCTCGACACGGACGTCGGCGCGGCGGCCCTCGGCGAGTCGCTGTACGGCGCCGGGCGGGGGCTGGAGAGCTTCGTCTACATCACCGTGGGGACGGGGATCGGCGGCGGCGCGGTAGTGCATGGGCGGACGCTGCGCGGGCTGATGCATCCGGAAATGGGACACCTCCTGGTGCGGCGGCACTCGGAGGAGCCGGCAGGGTTTAGCGGCGTGTGCCCGTTCCATGGCGCATGCCTGGAGGGGATGGCGAGCGGGCCGGCGCTGCAGGCGCGGTGGGGCCAGCGGGCGGAAACGCTGCCGGTCGGGCACGCGGCCTGGCCGTTGGAGGCGTATTACCTGGCCCAGGCCTGTTTCGCGCTGGCCTGCTTCCTGTCGCCGCAGCGGATCGTGCTGGGCGGCGGCGTGATGGAGCAGGCGGAGCTGTTTCCGATGATCCGGGATGAGCTGGCTCGACTGGCGAATGGCTACCTGCCGCTGCCGGAACTCGTGCCTCCGCAGTTGCACTTGCCGGCTCTAACGGGCGCGCTAGAACTGGCCCGGGCGGGTGGCTGACGGAGCCGGTCCCGCCGGTCGCAGAGTGAACTCCCGAGACCGGCGACTAGTGGCGGACTCTCAGCAGCGAGATCTGGGCGTTGAGCGGGCGCTGATTCTTGCCCGGTTGGAGGCGCGTATAGGTTCCGTCGGGGTTCATTCGGCGCGCCTTGACGTTGTCCTGCAGGTAGACCGCCAGGATGCGGTCGCGGATCTGGCGCACCAGCGACGGCTTGCTGACCGGAAACAGGGTCTCGACCCGGCGGTTGATGTTGCGTGGCATCATGTCGGCCGAGCCCAGGTAAATCTCCTCCTCGCCGTCGTTCTTGAAGTAGAAAATGCGGCTGTGCTCGAGGAAGCGGCCGACGATGCTGGTGACCCGGATGTTCTCGCTGACGCCCGGTAAGCCCGGCCGCAGGCAGCAGATGCCGCGCGCCAGCAGATCGATCTGCACGCCGGCGCAGGAAGCGGCGTAGAGCAGCCGGATGATGCGCGGATCGACCAGCGAATTGACCTTCATGATAATGCGCGCCTCGCGGCCCGCCTTGGCGTGTTCGATCTCGCGCGAGATCATCTGCTCGATGCGGCGGCGCAGGTTGACCGGCGCCACCAGCAGCTTCACGTAATCCACCTTGGCCGAGTATCCGGTCAGCTTGTTGAACAGATGCGAGGCCTCCTCGCCGATCTGCGGGTCGGCGGTGAAGAAGCCGATGTCGGTGTACAGGTGCGCCGTGACGGCGTTGTAGTTGCCGGTGGAGAGGTGGGTATAGCGGCGGATCACGCTGCCTTCGCGGCGGACCACCAGCGCGACCTTGGCGTGGACCTTCAGGCCCACCAGGCCGTAGACCACGTGCACGCCCTCGCGCTCCAGTTTGCGGGCCCACTCGATGTTGCTCTCCTCGTCGAAACGGGCCTTCAATTCGACCACGACAGCGACCTGCTTGCCCTCCTCGTTGGCCTCCAGCAGCGCCTCGACCACGGGCGAATTGCGGCCGGTGCGATACAGCGTCGCCTTGATGGCCAGCACGTCGGGATCGCGGGCCGCGGCGCGCAGGAAGTCGACCACCGGCTGGAAGCTGTCGAAGGGGTGGTGCAGCAGAATGTCGCCGCGGCGGATGGCGGCGAACATGTCCTCGCCCTCCTGCTGCTGGCGCAGCGGTGCGGCGGTGAAGGACTGGTCCTTCAGCTCGGGGCGATCGACGGAGGAAAGCGCGCGCAGGCGGCTGAGCGCGAGCGGGCCGGGCAGACGATAGATCTCGCTGTCGTCGATCTCGAAGTTCTCCTTCAGCACATCGAGCAGCGAGTCGGGCGTGCCCTCATCGACATCCATGCGCACGACGGAGTTGAAGCGCCGCTGGCTGACGCCCTCCTCGATGGTCTCCAGCAGATCGTCGGCTTCAATCTCCTGAATGGCCATTTCGGCGTCGCGGGTGATGTGGAACAGGTGGCTCTCGAGAACCTCCATGCCGGGAAAGAGCTTCCCCAGGTTGGCGCGGATCAGCTGCTCCACCCAGACGAACGTCACGTCCTTGCCGTTGCGGCGGCGGACGGGCTTCTGCAAGGGGACCAACTGGGGCAGGGTCGGAGGCACCTTGATGCGCGCGAAGTGCTCCTCGCCCTCGTCGTCGCGGATCAGTACGGAGAGGTTGAGACTGAGATTGGAGATGTGCGGGAACGGACGGCTGGGATCGACGGCCAGGGGCGTGAGGACGGGGAACAGCGTTTCCTCGAAGTAGCGGTTCGCGGCGGCTTTCTGGTCCTCGGTCAACTGCTCGAAATCGCGGATGAAGATCCCGTGAGCCGCCAGCTCGGCCAGCAGGCCGCGCAGGCAGGCGTAGGCGTCGGCGAGCAACTGTTCAACCACCGTGCGGATGGCGTCCAACTGCTGCGTGGGCGTGAGGCCGTCGGGGCCGCAGTCCTGCGATCCGGATTCGACCTGATTGAACAGGCCGGCGACGCGGACCATGAAAAACTCGTCCAGGTTCGAACCGAGAATCGAAAGGAACTTGGCGCGTTCCAGGAGCGGATGGGAGGGATCCTGGGCCTCCTCAAGGACGCGCCGCTGGAACTCGAGCAGGCTCAGCTCACGGTTCACGAACAGCGCCGGATCATGGAAGGAAATGACCGCCGGCGGAGTGACTTTCTGCCTTGTCGCAGAGGACATGTTGCAGCAACCAGAGTAGCCGAAAACGGCCGCAGGCGTCAGGGCCGGGCGCGGCGCGCTCACGGGAGACGGTCAGCCGGGATTCAACGAACCAAGGCCGGCGACGGCGTCTTCGAAATTGTCGAGAGCGCCGGTGAAGAAATGGTCGCGGGCTTCGATCCAGACCAGTTGTTTGGGGCCCCACAGGCGATCATAGAGAGCCTTGAACTGCGGGCGCGGGCCGAACTGGTCGTTGGTGCTCTGAATGAAGACGCGCGGGCGGCGAAGGCGGATGGCGTCCTGGAATTCTCCACAGATGATGGGGAACCCGGCGGCGATGACACGGCCTGGGCCGGCGTCTTCCAAAGCAGCGGCAAGGGAAACGACGGTGCGGGCGCCGAAGCTGAAGCCGGCCAGGGTGAAGGGCAGGGCAGGGTAGCGGCGGCGAAGCTCGGCCAGACAGGCGCGGGCATCCTGCACCTCGCCCGGACCGCCGTCGTGAACGCCGCGGCTGAGGTTGACGCCGCGGAAGTTGAAGCGCAGGACGGCGCAGCCGCAGCGGCGCAGGGCGCGCGCCGTGCGGTGCACGACCTTGTTGTGCAGCGTGCCGCCGTGGAGCGGGTGGGGATGACAGACCAGCGCGGCTTCGACTGGCGCGACGTCGTCGGGTTCCTCAAGCAAAGCCTCGAGACGGCCCGCGGGGCCGGCGACGAAGAACGATTCGATGCGGCGGGACACGGGGCGCCGGCAGGCCTCAGTTGGTGCGGTAGTTGGTGAACTGCATGTCGATGCCGAAGTCGTGGGCCCGCAGCAGGGCGATGATCTCCTGGAGCGAGTCGCGATCGCGGCCGCTGACGCGCACGAAATCGCCCTGGATGGAGGACTGGACCTTCTTCTTGGCGTCCTTGATGAACCTGACGATTTCGCGGGCCTTTTCGATGGGGATGCCGACCTGAAGGGCGATCTCCTGGCGGACGGTGGTGCTGGCGGCGGGCTCGATGGGGCCAGGGTTGAGGGCCTTGAGCGGGACGTGGCGCTTGACCAGCTTGGCTTCGAGGATGGCGTAGACGGCCTTGACTTTGAAGTCGTTCTGCGAGCGCAGGACGATCTTCTTTTCCTTCTCGTCGAGCTCGATGGAGCTGTGCGAGTCCTTCAGGTCGAAGCGCTGCGTGAGCTCCTTGGTGGCCTGCTGGATGGCGTTGGAGACCTCAGGCATTTCGACTTGGGAGACGACGTCAAAAGTGTTTTCGGGCATGGCTCAATCCCAACGCGGAGCGCTCAATAGCCGAGCGCCAGCATCACCTTCTCGGTAATCTCCTCGACCAGGGCGGGGAGGCTGCGGTCCATCGCCAGGGTGACGGCGGCGCGGACGGCCTCGGGGTCGGGCGCGGGATGAACGGACGCACGGGGCGCCTTGCCGGTCAATTCGGCGGTCTTGGGCTCGGGGAGCGAATCGGAGAACAGGCCGCGGGCGAATTGCGCCTTATCGACCAGCGGGCGGATGGCCTCGAGCATGGCGGAGGCTTCGAAAGGTTTCTTGAGGACGGCGTCGCAACCGGCGCGGCGGGCCTCCTCCTCGTCCACCGGCTCGAGCAGGCCGGCGATGAGGATGACGCCGGCGTGCTTGTGGCGCTCGCTGGTCTTGATGCGGCGGCACAGCTCGTAGCCCGAAACGTCAGGCAGGAAAACGTCGGCCAGGATGACGTCGGGATCCTGCTGGTCAATGCACGCCAGGGCGGCGTGGCCCGCGGTGGCGGCGACAACGTCAAAGCCCTCTTCGCGCAAGATGCGCTCTCCCATCCGTTGAGCGTGGGGGCTGTCGTCGGCGAGGAGAATGAGGCTGTTCATCCCGAAATCCCTGTTACTGTTTGGGCGGACTCTGTTGCGGCTGGCCCTGAGGCTGGGTCCCGGGCTGCTGGGCTGCGGGTTGAGCCGGCGAGGTCGACTCGGAAGGCAGGACCGGCTTCTGTTTTTTCGGCTTGGACGGTTTTTGGATCTTGCGCCGGACGGGTTTGGGCCGCGTGGGCTTCTTGGAGGATTTGGCGCTCTTGGCGTTGGCCTGGGCCGGGGCCGCGGCGTTGGCCTGAGGGGAGGCTGCGGCGTCGGCCTGGGCCTTGGCCTTGGCCTCAGCCTCGGCCTTCTCGCCAGCGGCACGAGCCTCCGTGGCGCCTACCTGTTGGGGGCGGACGTTGGTGGTGGGGAGATCCTTCGACTCCGCCGCGGCCTTGCTCTGGCGGGCATCAGGCCGGGTTTCCAGCGCGCTGGATGGGCCGACATTGGTGCTGGCCTGGACATCGGTCACTCCGCCGGAAGCAGTCGTCGTCGCGCCGGGGATGGGCACCAGGGGTGGAATGGTCGGCCGAAAAGAGGCCATGGAGGGCTCACCGGACTTGGCGGCCCGGCTGACATCGGGACGGGAGCTGATCAGGCCCCAATAGCGGTTGAACAGACTGGGGTGGGTGACGTTTTCCTGCTCGTAGCGCATCCGCGCAATGGCCACGGGATCGGGCTCGGGGATCTCCGCTTCCATGGCCCTGAGATGTTTCTTGGCATCCTCGGCGTACATGCTGAGCGGGTATTCGCGGACCAGCTTCTGATAGGCCTCGATCGATTTCTGGCGGAAGCGGGGGCCGAGCTTGGCGTAGTCGTCGCCCAGGGCCCACAGTGCCAGATCGGACCCGGAGTAAAGCGGATACTGATCGGTTATGGCCTGCAGCCGATTGGCGGAGGCGGAGTAGTTGGCCTTACTGCGGTAGAAAGCGCCGACGCGGTATTCGCTCTCGCCGACGACCTCCTGGACTTGGCGGACGCGCTCGGCGGCCTGCGGAGCGAAACGGCTGTTGGGGAATTTCGAGAGGACATTCTTGCATTCCTCATCGGCCTTGAGGAGGTGAGTGTTGTCGCGGTCGGGCTTGTCGAGCTGCTTGAAATGGATGTCGCAGATCTTCATCTGCGCTTCGGCCGACTCCTCCATGGAGGGATAGAAGAGGATGAAGTCGTGGTATTCGGCCTCGGCCTGGGCCCAGGCGTGCGTGCCGCCCTCGCGCATCCAGCTATCGGCGATGGCGAGCTTGGCCTTGGCCAGGTACTCGCTGGTGTCGTAGGTGTTCATCAAGGTATTGAGGGTCAGCCGGGCGATCTCATAGCGCCCGTGCTCGATGTCCTTGACGGCCTTGTCGAAGAGCACCTTGTCGGGCTGCTGGGTGTCCTTGGTGATCGGGTTTTCGTACTTCTTATGAACGCAGCCGCCGCTCACAACCAGAGCCAGCAGCGACACAGCCGCCAGGATTGGTTTTGCCTTAGTCCAACGCGCCAAAATGCTCATCCGGAAGAGTGCCCTCTTTCGTCTTTATAAAACAGGTCCTCACGCTCAGCCGACAAGACCTTACCTGGAGCTTCGAACCGCCAACCAACTGAACCGTTCCGCGCCTGCGCAGGCCGGCCCATGCGACGAGACGGACAACTAGACCAATCGGTTCCCGGCACAACGCGCCGCCTCGGCCAGGCGCCTCACCGCGAGGGCCGGGTCGGGCTCGCCGAAGACGCTGGAGCCCACCACGAACCAGTCCACACCAGCTTCCGCCGCTACTCCTACATTATCCAACGTAATGCCACCGTCGATCTCGATGGCGAAGCCAAGTTGCTGCCGGGCGCGCAATTCCCGCAGCCGGCGGACCTTCTCGAGGACATACGGGACGAAATGCTGGCCGCCGAAGCCTGGATTGACGCTCATCAACAACACGTAGTCGCAGAAACCCACAACGTGCTCGAGCATGGAAAGCGGCGTGGCTGGGTTCAGCACCACGCCGGCCCGGGCGCCCTCGGCCTGGATCATCTTGAGCGTGCGATCCAGGTGCGGGCAGGCCTCCTGCTGGACGGAGACGCAGTCGGCGCCGGCCTCGATGAATACCGGGGCGAAACGGTCGGCGTCGGTGATCATCAGGTGGACGTCCAGCTTCAGCCGGGTGAACTTGCGCAGGGAAGCGACCACCGGCACGCCGATACTCAGATTGGGCACGAAATGCCCGTCCATGATGTCGCAATGGAGGGTGGTGACCCCGGCCGACTCGACAGCGCGGACCTGTTCACCGAGTCGCGTGAAGTCCGCCGCCAGAATCGAAGGGAAAATCTCGGCCATCGGGGAAAGCCTCTTCAGGTTAACACCGCGGCGTAGAAGCCGTCTCCGGGGTGGCGGCCGGGGACGCGCAGCCGCTCGGCGCGGACGCGGTCGGGGGCGACGGCGCGGACCACGTCCTCATTCTCTTCCCGCTCCAGGGAGCAGGTGGAATAGACCAGCCGCCCGCCCGGCTTCAGGCAGTTCAAAGCGTGACCGAGAATGCGGCGCTGGCGCGCGGCATGGGCGGCGAGGTCGGCTTCCTTCAGGCGCCAGCGGATCTCGGGGTTGCGGGCCAGGGTGCCCGTCCCGGAGCAGGGCGCGTCGACGAGGATGCGATCGAAGACCGCCGGGAAAGGCAGGGGTTGAGCGGCGTCGAGCCGCACCAGATGCGCGCCGGCGGCGTGGAACTCGCGCAGCCGGGCGGCGCTGGAGTCGCAGGCGACGGCCATCAGGCCGGGCGTCTCGAGAGCCTGGGCGGTCTTGTTACCGGGCGCCGCGCAGAGGTCGAGGAAAAGCTGGCTGGGCTCGAGTTCCAACAGCGGCGCGACGGTCTGCGAACCGATGTCCTGGCGGCGCGCGCCGGCGGGCAGCGGACCATTCAGACGCCAGCAGCCGGGCAGACCGGCCGGCTCACAGCCGGGCGGAGGTTCGGGGACGGCCAGGCGGATGTAAGTTTCTGGCGGGCGCAGGCCGGCTCCGCCCAGGCGGCGGGCGGATTCGAGGCCGAAGCGGCTGACCCAGCGCCGCCACAGCCAGGCCGGGAGCGAGTATTCCACCGCCTCATCGCCCCAACTTGAGGGCCGCGGCGGCAAGCGCCGCAGGACGGCGTTGACCAGCGCGGCCGCCGGGAGCTTGCGGGCGCGCTTGACGAGATCGACGCTCTCGCTCACGGCGGCATGATCGGGCACGCGGTCGAGAAAGCGCATCTGGTAGACGCCCATCTCAATCGCGATCAGGACGCGCGGATCCATCTGGTCGGGGCGGCGGCTGGCCACGCGCGCGATGAGCGCGTGCAGTTGCGCGCGGCGGCGCAACACACCGTAGACGATTTCGGTGGCCAGGCCGGCTTCGCGCGCATCGAGACCAACCAATGTGCGGTCGAGGGTTTCACCGGATTGGGCGCCGCCGACGACTGCCAGCAGGACGTCGAAGGCAATCTGGCGGGCGCTAGCCTGCATTTCTCACCATCACCCGGCTGCGGCTTGCGGGAGGCCCGCGTCTGCTTCGTTGCCCTGGGCCCAGAGGGCGCCCCCCGTGCTCGACGTACAGTTCGAGTACGCCTCCGCGCGGCTCCCGTCGCACGCCTCGCAGCCGCAGTTCTCGCGCTGCGCCTCGCCGCGGGCGTGGTGAGAAATGCAGGCTGGGCACCCCCCTATAATAGGTACTTGGACCTCCAGAAAGTCATTCTGCACCGGGTGGGCGAGGCCGTCGCGCGTTACAAGATGATCCGCGCGGGCGATCGCGTGGCGGTCGGTTTCTCGGGCGGGAAGGATTCGTTCACGCTGCTGGCGGCGCTGCTGGCGCTGCGCGAGCGGGCGCCGATCGAATTCACGGTGCGCGCATTCACCATCGACCAGGGGAAGTTCTTGAGTCCCATCGAGCCGTGGGGGGAGCTTATGCGGGCGCGGGGAGTGGATTGGACCTACCGCATGGACCAGCCGTCGCTGCGGCTGCTGAGCGAGCAACCGGAGCATGGCTGCGACCGCTGCAGCCGCTTCCGGCGGCGGGCGGTCTACGAGCTATGCCGGGAGCTCGGGGCCAACGTCATTGCGCTGGGGCACACCGCCGACGACTTCTGTGAAGCGTTCCTGCGCAACGCCATGTTCACCGGCCAGGTGGCGGCGCTGCCGCCGGTCACGTGGTCGCGGAGGAAAGAGTTCCGGCTGATCCGCCCATTGGTCTTCGTCACGGAGAATCTGACCAGGGAGTACGCCGATTCCCGCGGCGCGCTAATCGTTCCATGTGGCTGTTCGCACAAGACGGGGACGGTGCGGCGGTCGATCCGCGACCTGTTCGCCGAATTGGAGAAGGACCATCCACACCTGAAGCAGACGCTGCTGACGGCGATGAGCAACGTCGCGCCGTCGCGGCTGCTGGATCTGCGCTACCTGTCCCTCGAACCGGGCGGCGCGGCAGAATCGCCGCAGACTCTCTTCCCGCTGCTGGACGAAGGCGCATTGACTGAACCGTAGCGGCTGAGGAACGGCGGCTCCGCAAGGGCCTCGGCGGCGCCGCACTGCGCATTGCGTCAGCGAGGTCCCGTCAACAGCATCCACCTTCCGCGCACAGTTATCCTGGTGGAAGAACATGCGCCTGGGAATTGATTTCGGTACTTCGCGAATCGTCGTGGCGGTGGCCGACCGGGGGAACTACCCGGTGGTTTCTTTCGAAGCCGCGGAGGACCAGGAGGTCGAGTGGATTCCCCCGGTCATCGGTGTGCACGGGGATGAGATGGCGTACGGCTGGGAGGCGTGGCGGCAGTACGGCAAGCCAGGTTGGAGCCATCTGCGATCGATCAAGAGCGTGCTGGCGAGGGCCGGTCCGCTTTCGCTGGTGCAGTTCGCTTCCACGGCGCTGACGGTGCAGGAGCTGTTGACCGGGCTGGCGCAACAGGTGCGCGTGGAGCTGTGCCGGCATTCCAATGTCCGGCCGGCGGCGGACGAGCCGCTGGAGGCGGTGCTGGGCGTGCCCGCGCTGGCGAATTCCAATCAACGCTACCTGACCGTGGAGGCGTTCACACGGGCCGGCTTCCACGTGCGGGCCCTGGTGAACGAGCCGTCGGCGGCGGCGGTGGAATTCGGCCACAGGAAAGCGGGCGTGCCGGAGCCGGAGTCCGTGCTGGTGTACGATTTCGGCGGCGGCACGTTCGACGTTTCACTGGTGCGGCGCGAGGAGAACGCGTTTCAAGTGCTGGCCAGCGAGAGCCTGCCGTCGCTGGGCGGCGACGATTTCGACGATGTGCTGGCCGAACTCGCATTGCGCCAGGCAGGACGGCTGGAGGAGCGGCACGGCCTCAGCCAGGAGCAGGAGTTTCTGCTGATCGAGGAATGCCGCCAGAAGAAAGAAGCGATCCATCCCAACTCGCGCAAGATCACGTTGGAACTGGACGCAGTGGGCGCGGCGTGGGGCGAGGCGGCGGTGCCGGTGGCGGAGTATTACGAGGCCTGCCTGCCGATGGTCGAGGAGACGCTGGCGCTGACCGAGCAGGTGTTGGAGAAATGCGGCAGCCAGGCCAAGCCGCCGGTGCTGTACCTGACAGGCGGCGCGAGCGAGTTGCCGCTGGTGGGCCGGATGGTGCGGGAGCGGTTCGGGCGACGGGTGCACCGCAGCGCGTATATGCGCTCGGCCACGGCGATCGGGCTGGCGATTCACGCCGAAGGCGCGTTGGCGGCGCCGCTGCAGGAGCGCTTTACGCGGCACTTCGGCCTGTGGAGAGAGGCCGAGGGCGGGGACCGGATCGTGTTCGATCCGCTGATCCTCCGGGGCGCGGCGCTGCCTCAGCCGGGCGCGCCGCCGATTCGCTTCGGGTGTGGATACTCGCCGGCGCACAACATCGGACATTACCGCTTCCTGGAATGCACGGCCCTGGACGAGGCCGGCGCGCCGACGGGCGATCTGACGCCCTGGGACGAGATCCGCTTTCCGTTCGATCCGCGCCTGGCCGGACTGGCCGACCTGTCGGGCATCCCCGTGGAGCGCCACGAGATCAACGCCGGGCAGCGCATCGAGGAAGAATACGAAGTCAGCAGCTCGGGAACCGTCACGGTGCGGCTGCGAAACGTCACGGCGGCGTATCAGCGCGAGTACGCGCTGGGGCGCTGGGCCGCCAAGAAAGCCCCGGCGGCCACGGCGCGGCGCCGGCATCGGGCGCGGCCGGGCGGCTGAGAGGAGGGTCGTAGGGATCCATCGACTGCTGGAGCCGTTGTGCGGCCTGCGGCGCTTCGACCTGGCGCACAGCTGGCGCGTGGGCATGCCGCATTATCCGACTCATCCGCCCTACACGCACAGCCTCACCAAGCTGCATGTGGACTTCGTCCTGGCAAACGGCGCATCGTCGGCGGCGGGAAAGCGATAGAGATTGCACGGAACAATTGCAACAGCAGGGACTGAAGGACTAGGGTCGTAGGGACTGAAGGCTGTCAAAAGAGGCCGGGGATGAGGGCCCAGGTGGCGCGGCGGTAGGACTCGTAGTCGGCGGGGAAGGCGGTGCGGAGGTTGGCTTCTTCAAGGCGCAGCTTGCGGGCGTAGGCGAAGAGGGCCATGGCCAGGCCGAGGAGGGCCAAGTAGTTGCCGGAGACGATGGCCGTGCCGAGGTACATAGTGAGGATGCCGGTGTAGATGGGGTGGCGCAGGCGGCCATAAGGGCCGGAGCGGATGAGCCGATGGTCGACCTTGATGGTGATGTTGCCGGACCAGTTGCGGCCGAGATGGCGGCGGGCCCAGATGCAGAAGATGAGGCCCGTGATTGAGAGGGCGAGGCCGGCGGCGAGGACGGGGATGGCGAGCGGCAGGAAGCGGGGAATGGCGCGGAACTGGACGATCTCAAGTAAGACGGCGGCGTTGGTGAGGAAGACGTGGATGCCGCGGGAGGATTTCGACTCAGAGGAGTGGACGGGGGCAGTGTCTTTGGCGGCGTATTCCCCGTAGAAGCTGAAGATGAGCCAGGGGACGATGGCGAAGAGGAATTGAACGCGGTCCAGCGGGTTGGGGCCGAAGCTGAAGGCATGGAAGCCGGCGGGCGCGAAGCCGGTGAGGCGCAGGACAAGGGCTCCGGCGAGGAGACCGCCCAGGATTGCCCATTGGATGATTTGTTTTCGCCGCATCGCGGACCCGCGAGCCTATTTTACGTGGAATGGGAGCGGGTTACTGGGTGGCTTCCGGAGCGTAGCCGGCGGTGAGCTTGCCGAAGTCGATGAGCAACTTGGCGCGCCAGCGCACGATCATGCCGAAGTCGAGGATGAAGAACAGGCCGGCGGACTGCTGGACGATCGGGATGGCGTCGAAGTAGCCGCGGGCCAGGAAGCGGATGGCGGCGAGCGGCGACACCTCCTCGTTCGAGCAGAAGCTATCGCATGCAATGCGGCCATTCGAAGTGTTGTCGGGCCGCGAGGAGGCAGGGCTGAAGTCTGCATAGGCTGCTGGAGCCGGGCGGGAAGGGAAGAGTAATAGCAGTGGTTACGATGGGGCCGTTGGCGGTACAATCGATCCTGGCCCGGCTTGCAATCTGAGGTTGGCTAGTAGGGAAGCGGCGTCTCATCGAACCCAATCGAAATCAGAAACCAGCATCCCCGTTCGGGCATTGGTCAGGACCATCAGGCTCCCGAATGCAAGAGTGAAATTGCCGCGGGAATGAAACGGCGTATGTCTGCAACATCTGCTCATGCGGCTACCCCTCACGAAGCCTCGCGCCTGGAGGGCTTCGATTGGTATCCCTGGGCGCTCGCGGCCGTCGTACTACTGACCAGAGTGCTGACCAGGTCGCAGTTGTATTTCGTGGATGGCCCGAAACACCTGAAGGCCATTCTGAATCACACCTATCTGATCCAACCGCCCGGGTATTGGCTCTTCAACCGGCTGATGGGTCTGTTCAGTGATCCGGTGCTCGCAATATCCGTCTTCAACATTTCATGTTCGGTACTGGGTGTCGTTGTCTTCTATTACTGTGCACGCTATTTTTTCGCCCGTAGGTCATTTGCCATGTGGGGCGCCGCTATTTACGCCGGAATCTTCTACGCGTGGTTCTCCGCCGAGATACACTGTACCTACGCATCGCAGTTGTTATTTCCCGTCTTGGTCCTCTACGGTTTCTTACAACACGAGCGAACAGGCCGGGCCTGGTATCTCTATCTGGCGGCCGTGGCGTTCGGTATTGGCGCCGGAATGAGGCCCTCCGACGGCGCATTTCTCCTGCCCTTCGTGTGCTGGCGCCTGATCCGGCTCCGTCCCCGCCACCGCGCGGTGATTGCGTGCGCCGTGATCACCGTTGTCTGTCTGGCCTGGCTGGTGCCCACCGCACTGGCCTATCAGCGCCTTCATTGGTCTTCCCTGTCGACACAGTATCCCGGATCGATCGGTACGTACTTTGTCCGCCAGACCAGCCAGGAATCGATCGTCGCCAAGGGCTTCAACTTTCAGACGCTGGCCAATGTCACCCGCGTGGTTGTGGCCCTGTCATTCGCGTTCTGGCCCTTCCTGCTGCCTCTCGTGGTCCCCCGCGGCAAAGGACTCGATTCACGCGCCGTCGAGCTGGCAATCTGGATCGTTCCAGGGCTCGTCTTTTTTCTGGTCGGCTATTTTGGACACGCCCCGCACCTCAACTTCATGACGGCGCCGCTCATTCTGATGGGTCTCTTATTACTTGAAAACTACACTCAGCGGCTCACAATCACGACTGCGGTTCTGTGCCTCGCATGGAACGTTGGATTCTTTCTGTTCTTCCGGCCGATCATTACCCCGAGTTTGCCGGTGAACGTCATCAATGTTTATGCCGGACGGTGTACGTGGTTCAGCTTACGGCATCAAGCCCAGGCGGACCTTCACGAGGTACTCAAGAACCCTGCCTGGTTACTGGGCGACAAGCCTTAATGAACCCGTCCGGCGTATCCATGCTGCCTGGAGAATGAGTGTATAGGAATTGGTACAGAACCGCACAACTCTCCCGCCATCGATACCGGTTGAGAGGGCGGACCGGATGTCACAGTGGAAGCAGGCCAGGGAACTCTCCCAATCACCCTGGATATGGAGGCTGACGGATTGCAGGCTGTAAGGAAAATATGGGAACAGCGGATCCTGGTTGTTACCCCGACTTACAATGAACGGGACAATCTCCCGGAGTTTGTCTCCCGGGTCTGGCAGGCTGTACCCGGCGCGCACATCCTTGTGGTCGACGACAACTCGCCCGACGGCACGGGCGAATTAGCGGACCAGCTCGCCGAGCGTCACCCGGATCGTCTGTTCGTGCTGCATCGCGAGCGCAAGGCCGGGCTGGGACGCGCCTACGTGGCTGGTTTTCAATGGGCGCTGCGGGCCGGCTACGACGCCATCGTGCAATTGGACGCCGACCTGTCCCATGACCCAGCCGAGATTCCGCTGCTGCTCTCGGGGCTCGCAGAAGCCTGGCTGGTTCTGGGCTCCAGATACGTCAACGGGGTGCGGGTGCTGAACTGGGATGTTAAGCGGCTCCTGCTGAGCTGGAGCGCGTCCCTTTACGTGCGCATCTTCACCGGCATGCCTTTCACGGACCCCACGGGCGGATTCAAATGCTGGCGCCGTGAAGCGTTGATGGCCATCGACCTGGACCACCTTTTCGCCAACGGTTACATATTCCAGGTTGAGACCACATTTGAGCTGTGGCATCGCGGATTCGAAATCCGGGAGGCGCCGATCGTCTTCACCGAGCGCCAGATTGGGGAGTCGAAGATGGACCTCGCGATCATCCGCGAGGCCGCCTTCGGCGTGCTGCGCATTGCCGCGCGGCGGTGGACGCCTATTCCTCGGCGCGCTTGAGATCCTCAGCGATCCAGCGGTAAAGACGGCCTTCGGAATGTGGCCGGGACCAGATTCGATAAAATCCGCGCGGCGTCATGAATTGGTGCAAGGCCACGCGATACTTCACGAGCACCAGCATGTAGTGCAGCGGCGGGTCCATGAGGACTGCGCCGCCGCCGCGGTGCGCATCGAGGGCCTCCGACATGCCGGAGGCCATGGCGGCCGCGGCCGTGCAGCGGGAGAGAATATCGAGGTCCAAAGCCCAATTGCGGCCCTTGCCCTTCAGATAAGTGCAACGTTCAGGCGGCAGATCGAGGCCGAAGGGCGCATACTTCGGGTCCACGCAGTGTCGGTCCGCCTCATCCGGGACCGGGTTCATCCCGGTGACGAGAAAATGGCAATCAAAGTCGTCGATCAAGCGCCGAAAGACGCGCGAGTATTTCTCCACCAATGCTTCGCACGAAGGCTGGCCGATGGGCTTGATGGCCGAGTTCCAGCCGCGGTATCGCCACACGAAGGCGACGGTCTTGCGCTTGCGAAACAGATCTTCCGGGATGCCGTACCGCTCCATCGCCGCGGGAACCTGCCGGCGCCCCTCGGCGCTCAATTGCAGACGCTGGGAGGGTTTGAGCGGCAGGGAACCCCTCAGGTCCGTCCAGAAGATCCGGTTCCTGGTGCGGTCAATCTTGGCCAGTACATCAGCGGGTAAATGGGCCAGAACATCCTGTTGCAGTTCGAGGTCGAAAACCTGGTATTGCAGGAATTCGTCGACTGGCGTCGAAAGCATATCCTCCCACGGCGAGAAGCACTCGGCGAAGGAGAGATCCATTTTCTCAAACCCCAGGCGGCGGTCCGGCTCCGAGGCGAACAAGTAAAGTCGGGCGCCCGGATGGCGCTCCGCAAACAGCCGCAGGCTCGTCGCCTGCCAGTAGTAATCGCCGTAAGCGCCGTGGAGGATACTGCCGATCTTACGTGCCATGCGTGCCGCTTACGCGCGCCCGTTGGCGGCCCGGCCATCGATATAGGATCGAAGCGCGTCCCGCCAGTGAGGCAGATCCGGAAAGCCGAGCGAACGGTAGCGGCGATTGTCGAGCACGGAGTAACCGGGCCGCTTGGCCGGGGTGGGAAACTCCGCGGACGGGACGGGGCTGACGGACGGGTGCAGGTCCATCATTTCGAAAATCGCGGCGGCGAATTCATACCACGAGCACTCGCCGGCGCAGGTCAGATGGTACAGTCCGTAGTCTTCGCGCGCCAGCAGGTTGCGGACGGCGCGGGCCACCTGCATGGTCGGCGTTGGCGTGCACACCTGGTCGCACACAATCCTCAACGGCTTGCCCTGGCGCGCCCAGCCGATCATGGACTCGACGAAATTCGTCTTCTTCTCGCGGCTGCCGGCGTATCCATACAGCCCGCAGGTCCGGATGAGGTAATGGCGGTCGTAGAGCGCCTGCACCATCATCTCGCCAGCGGCCTTCGATACGCCGTAAATGGACTTTGGCGCGGGGATGTCTTGCTCCGCATAGGGTGTGCGGCGGGCGCCGTCGAAGACGTAGTCCGTGGAGAAGGAAACCAGCAGCGCACCGCACTCCCGGGCCGCCAGAGCCAGGTTCCGCAGGCCGTAGACATTGACCTGGAAAGCCCGCTCCACCTGCGTTTCGCAGTCGTCCACGCGGTGGAAGGCGGAGCAGTTGATGATGATGCCGGGGCGGTGCTCCAGCACGCAGGCGTTCACCCGCGCGGCATCTTCCACGGGCATGATTTCCTGAGTTGCCGGAAGGATCTCGTAATCGCCGGAGAGCACGGACACGAGATCGACACCCAACTGGCCGCGAGCGCCAATCAGCAGAACTCGCGGCATCAACCAGGCGCCCCCGGCGTGGGTGAGTCGAAGATGCCACCCGTGATGTTGATGATGCTCTGCGCCTCCTCCAGCAGCTTCATCCAGCGGATGTTGTAGTAGCGGTCGTGATCGAAGTTGGTGTATCCGAAGGCGCGGACGTTGTGCACGATGTGACGAACCGAATCCTCGATACCGACTTCGAGGCGGAAGTTCAGAACCCGAGTAATTTTCCGGCCCGAGACGCGATAATTGCGGACGGCGGCGTACTTGAAGTCGGTGCGGATATCGGTGTGAATATCGAGCCCGGCCAGAGCGTCCCGGACGCGCAAGGCGAGTTCCGAAATCCGGTAGTTGTCGTGGACCAGATTGAATATCTCTCCGCGAACGGCCTCGTCGGGAGCCTCCAGCAGGGCCACATAGGCGCGCGCGGCATCGCGCACTTCGGCCATGGGCCGCCACATCTGGCCGCCATAGTGCAGTGTGACATACCCTTTTGAAAGCGCGTCCTTGACAAACGTATTCACCACCAGGTCATAGCGCATTCGCGGCGAGAAGCCGTACAGCGTCCCCATGCGCAGGATGACCGGGCAGAAGGAATCGTCGATCATGGCGAACAGCGCCCGCTCGCCGTCGTACTTGGATTTCGAGTACGCCGCGCGCGGGTCGACCGGCGACGCCTCGTCCATCAGGACATCGCGTTCGGCTTCCACAATCCCGAAGTCATACAGCGAGCAACTGGAGGCGTAGATGTACCGCTGGACACCGCACCGCTTGGCCATTTCCGCCAGAGTGGCCGTGGCCACGGTGTTCATCTGGTAATTGGCTTCCGGATTATACTCCGCGGTGGGATCGTTCGAGAGTCCGCTGAGGTTGATGATCGCCGAGACGCCTTGCAGGCAATCCGCGCTTAGATGCCGGATGTCTGCCGGCAGCAGGCGGATCCGGTCGCGATGCGGCTCAATGCCGACCCGGCCGAAGAACAACCGGTCGAGAATCGTCACTGCGTAGCCTCTGGCGAGCAATTCACCGGTCAGGACCGAGCCCAGATAACCAGCGCCTCCAACGAGGAGAACAGAACGAGGAGTAGCCACGCAACAATGTTAACAAAGTCCCGGAATCAGCGCGTTTGGCCCGCAATTGCATGAGTCAAAGGGGGAATGGCACGGGGTGGATGAAGGCGCGGGAATGGTACCCCCGGCTGGACACGTTTCGAACTTTTCTTGGCCAAACCGGCCCGGACCACTTCTAGCCACTGAGCTTTCTATGCGGAAACATCCCAGCGAGGGAATGCGGGGGTGCTCATGCGTAGCCTCCTCCGTTTCTCGCAACTCTCGCGTGCCCGCCAAGCTCTAGTCCGGCTCTGCCAAGCCACCAACTACGGCCAGATCCAGCACTTGGAGATAACGGATGGCGAGCCGGCTCTCAGCGCCGCACAATTGGTGCTCGTAGAACTCAAGCTCGATTCAGACGAGAATCCCCGCCCGGAACTTCACCTAGCAGACTTCGACTTGTGCGATGAGATCCACCTGATGATGGAGCGATTAGATGCAGTGCACAACGGACGGATTCAGCGCATCGAGGTACGCGCCGGCATTCCCCGCCGGATGGTACTCGAATCCCAGTTCATGAGCAGTGAGGAGGTCGGCCGATGACGCACAGCGCCGGCTCGCTGCTAATTGACTCATGGAACAGCGAATTGCATTGGAAGCATCTCGTGAGGGATGCCGGATGTCAAAGAGGAGCATGTCGAAACTGTTTGAGGAAAACGGGCGTGGATGGCCGCTCTTGGCCGTCGCATTGCCGGGGCAGTTTCGTAGCCAGTCAGGAAGTCTTCTACCTTGGACGACCCAGCGACCGCCCTGCGCTCAGAACGCAGGTCAGAGGGGCTGGTGAAACTGATTGGTGGACCTCTACCCGATCCGTTAGGCCATCCAGCCGCGTCAGTGTTGGCGCGCAGAAGCACCGCAGGGGCTGCTGGTAAACAAGCGGGTACACAGACATGCAGGCGCGTGGACGCCTAGAAGCCGTGGGCAACCACGGCGCCCAAGTTCACGGTGCGAAGCGACGGGCCGGCTCCATACCGAACCAGAACTTCGAAACAGGTGAGCACACAGGGGGTCAAAACCCTCCTTGTGCTCGCTCCGAGCCTCACCACCCGAACATCCAGGCTGAGGAGAGTTCGTGTTTGTTTGCCGGAACTTCAAAAAGTGGTCGCGAAGTTGAAAGGCAAAGAGAGCGGGACATCCAAAAACACCTGCGCAAGGAATTGTTTTGGGAGTATATTTGAATTAGAGGCTCGGTTCGACAGGCGAGCGCAGAGCGCACCCTCCGGAAGGCACCTCCACTTTGACCCAACGGAAGGTGTGGCATGCCTGTGCAGGGAATGGCGCCCTCAATCCCACAGATTCAGACTTGGCCGATAGACCGGCTGGTGTTCTACGCGCGCAACCCGCGCAAGAACGACGCTGCAGTCGATCGGATGTGCAGCAGCATCCGCGAGTTCGGGTTCAAGATCCCGGTGCTGGCGCGCAGCGACGGCGAGGTCGTCGATGGGCACCTGAGGCTCAAGGCTGCGCGGAAGCTGGGATCGTGGCGTGGCAGCGACACGACCGCGATCCCTGTGATCTTCTGCGACGAGTGGACGCCGGCGCAGGTGAAGGCGTTTCGGTTGCTGGTCAATCGGTCGGTGACGTGCGCCGCGTGGGCGGTGACTCAGTGGCAGGTTTGTTCAAGCAACGATTGGGTTTCTTGAAAATTCTGTATACGCAGCCGATATGATCGGTGTAGGTCCACGTGGAGTCCCGGTGTCATAGCCTTCGTGCTTGTTCTGCGCTCATTCTGGCGTTAACTGCTCCCGGCGTGGCCCAGCAGTACTCCTTCCGCCACTATGGGACGGCCGAGGGGCTCCAGAATCTGACGGTCCTGTCGTTAGCCCAGGATCGTGAGGGCTATATCTGGGCCGGGACCGAAGGCGGCTTGTACCGCTACGATGGAACCCGCTTTCGCCTGATGGGGCCGGTCGAAGGGCTGGCTTGCGGTACCGAGATTCACACGCTCTACGTGGCCACAGATGGCGCCCTGTGGGCCAACGCCTGCGCGCAGATTTTCCGTTTCGACGGGCATGCGTTCCACTCCATACCCATTGCGAAGGGCCCCCTCCAGGGCGCACAACGCATTGCCGAGGACGTCCACGGTCATGTCATTGTCTCCAGCACGACCGGCTTGCAGGAAGCCCTGCCGGCGGGCGGCGGTACCTTCGCCGTGCGCTCCTATCGCCTGACGGCCGCTCTGGAACAAAAGCCGATGCATGGAATTCTGCGCCATGGCCAGCAACTGTGGTTCGGCTGTGAACTCCATTTGTGCCTCGAAGAGGGCGGGCGCGTTCTGACCTACGGGCCGGCGCAAGGCCTGCCGGAAGACTCCTGGGACGCCATTGCCATCGCGCCTGACGGCTCCGTATGGGCGCGCAGCCCCAGCCGGCTGTATCGCAAACCGCCGGGCCAGGATCACATGATCCAGGAAAAACCGGACATCGGATCCAGTATGTTCTGGGGCGCCATGACCGTCGCCCGGGATGGGTCGGTGATCGTTCCCACTGATCAGGGACTGGCCATCCGCAGCGCTGCGGAATGGACCGTGGTGGACCGCCGGCGAGGTTTGCAAAGCCCCATGATCAGCGCCGCGCTGGAAGATCGCGCCGGCTCGGTGTGGATTGGCCTGATCGGCGCGGGCCTGGCGCGCTGGCTCGGCCGGGGCGAGTGGGAAGCCTGGACCGAGGCCCAGGGCCTGCCGTCGAATGTCGTCTGGAGCATCCGCCGGGACCGCGCCGGGGCCCTGTGGGTGGGAACGGCCCAGGGCCTGGCACGGCTGCAGGGGGGGCAGCCGCTTAGGGTCTGGACCACAAAAGAGGGCTTAGGGGGCGACAATGTCCGCTGGCTCGGCGAGACTTCCGACGGCTCCATTTGGGCCGTCAGCCGGCCCGGCGGTTTGACGCGCCTCCAACCGGCGATTGGGAGAATCCATCAGGTGAGCCGGCGGGATTTGGATTGTGGCGCTCTGGGCTCGATCTTTGTCGACCGTCAGGACCGCATCTGGCTGGCGACCACCTGCGGGGTCTTCCTCAACCCCCGGCCGACCGTTTCCGAGCGCTTCCTCCGCATCGATCAACCCCCGCAGCTGCGGCGCCGGACGTGGTACTTGGCCATGGATTCCGCAGGCGCGCTGTGGGTCACCAATCCCGACGGGCTGTGGCGGATGCAGGATGGCGTGTGGCGCCACTACGGGGAACCTGAAGGCCTGCTGAGCGGCGATCCTTACGTTCCGGCCCTCGCGCCGGATGGCACTCTGTGGCTGCGCCACCGCTCCGACGCCGGAGTAGAACGGCTGCAGCTTTCCGGCGATCGTATTATCCACGCCGACCCGATCGTGCCGGCCGATCCACAGTCGAATGCGGTGACCGCCTTCCACGGCTTTGACGCGTTCGGTAATTTCTGGCGCGGTGGCGCCGACGGCGTCGCGGTCCTGAGCGCCAACTCCTGGACGCAGTTTTCCACCGAGGACGGCCTGATCTGGAACGACACCGACGGGGAGGCCTTTTGGGCCGATCCGGACGGCAGCGTATGGATCGGCACTAGCGGCGGAGTGGCGCACTACCGGTCGCCCCGCGCTGGCGGGTTGGGACCGCCCGTTGCCGATCCGGCCATCACGCGGATGGAGATCGACCAGAAATCACGGGTGGTCCGGGCCGAGTTCTCCACGCTCGACTATAAGCGCGAGCAACTGGTGCGCTTTGCCTACCGGCTGGACGGGGATCATTGGAGCGCCACCGCGGAGCGGACGATCACCTTTGCCGGGATCGGCCCGGGCGGGCATCGGCTCGAAATCCGGTCACAGGTTCGGGACGGGCCGCTGTCCCCGAAAGTGGCCGTGGCCGAGTTCCAGATCGAGCTGAAGTGGTGGGAAACATGGTGGTTTCGGACGGCCGTCCTGCTGCTTGCCGCCGGCGCCGTGTGGGGCCTGGTTCTGTGGCGGCACCGCCTGCTGCGGCTCCGCAACCGACACTTGGAACAGGCCGTGCGCCAGCGTACGGCCGAACTGGAATCGGAGCGCACCAAAGTACTGGAAGAGAAGCGGCGCGCCGATGAGGCCAGCAAGGCCAAGGGCCGCTTTCTGGCGACCATGAGCCATGAGATTCGCACGCCGATGAACGCGATTATCGGAATGACTCATCTGGCGCTCGAAAGAGCGCAGGATGACGAGCAGCGGGAGTACCTTGAGGCGGTGCGGAGTTCGGGCGACTCGCTGCTGGGAGTGTTGAACGACATCCTGGACTTCTCGAAAATCGAGGCCGGGCACATGGAATTGGCGCTTGAATCCTTTGGGCTGCGCCGCCTGGTCTTCGAAACCTGCCGCATATTCGAATTCTCGGCCAAACAGAAGGCTCTTGATCTGAGCTGGTACGTCGAGGCGGGCGTTCCAGACGCGCTGGTCGCCAACCCGCAGCGCATCCGGCAGGTGCTCTCGAATCTACTGAGCAATGCAGTCAAGTTCACTCCCAAAGGCCGGGTTAGCGTCAGCGTCACGCGACATGAGGACGCAACTGGGAGCCTGATGCTGCATTTTGCTATCCAGGACACCGGCATCGGCATCCCCCCGGGCAAGGTGAACTCCATCTTTGAAGCCTTCCAGCAGTTAGACGGCTCGACCAGCCGCAAGTACGGCGGGACGGGATTGGGCCTGGCCATCTCCCAGAAACTGGTCGGAATAATGGGCGGCCGGATGTGGGTGGACAGCACCGCCGGCCAGGGCAGCGAATTTCACTTCACCACCCGCTGCCGGACCGCCGAGACCGCGCCGGAGGCCGTGGCGACGCCGCCCGGCCCCGATGCGGCCGAGGCGGTGGCTGAGCTGCATATTCTCGTTGCCGAGGACAACTTGATCAACCAGCGGCTAGCCCAGAGAACGCTTGAAAAAGCAGGTCACTCCGTCGTCCTCGCCGACAACGGCCTGCGCGCACTGGAATGCCTGGCGGCCGGGCGCTTCGACGTCGTGCTGATGGACGTTCAAATGCCCGAGATGGACGGGTTCGAAGCAGTGAGACGCATTCGCGAAACAGAGCGAACGTCGGGACGGCATCAACCGGTGATCGCAATGACCGCGCACGCGATGTTGGGCGACCGCGAGCGGTGCCTAGAGGCTGGCATGGACGGTTACCTGGCGAAACCATTCGATCCCAAACAACTGCGCGAACTTCTGGTCAGTCTGTCAAAGAACATGACGCCCTGCACACCGTCTGACAATGGCAGCGTTCAGGCGTGAGCGCTGATCCTTGAGACAAGCTAAGTAAGTTGCGGATAGGAAACGGCGCTGCAGGAGAATCTGCTCTGTTCGGAATGATAAGTGGGATTTCCGGACATTAGGAGGCCTGGGAGGGCGTTCAACCAGTTCTTGCCGGTCTTAGAACGGAGAATCGAACTGCTTCCGAATGGCCTAGCTGAAGCCGCCCAGCATCGTCTTCAAGACGCCGACTCCTTGCCCGAACGCTACCGATATTGATCCATAACGCCTTCGTCTATGAGACACAGCTCCAACTTTCGCCCCACACACAAGTTGAACGGGGTTAACAACTCCTGCGCCCCATCCAAAGGGCGCTTCAAGTATGCGGGTGTCTGGATCAAGTGGGCGCCAAAACGGGTTTACAAGCCTGCACGATGATGCGTGACACGCGCGTCACTCCATTGCCACCGCAGTGCCGGATGCGGTAGAAGAGGGTTTCTCCCTGCCATGAATAAGCTATTGACGTCTCTCCTCGCAGTGGCCGCTGTGGGCGTTGCGACCCTGGCCCAACCCGCAGCAGTGTCCAGAAAGCGCGTTCTGATGTTGGGAGAGGAGAGGGGCTACCGCCACGAGGCGGTGTCCCACGCCATGGCGACGATCGAGCGAATGGGTCGAGAGAGCGGGTTGTGGGACACCACCATTCGCACCGACACCGAAGTGCTCACCAAGCAGAAGCTGGAATACAACGCCAAGAACCTGAATGATTTCGACGCCGTCGTGTTTTACACCGGCGGGACGCTTGAAATGACGCCCGAGAAAAAGGCCGACTTTTTATCGTTTATCCACGACGACGGCAAGGGCTTCGTCGGCATCCACAGCGCCACCATCACTTTCACCGATTGGCCGGAGTACGGCGAGATGATCGGCGGTTACTTCGACGAACATCCTTGGGGCACGTTCGACGCGCCGGTGCTTGTCGAGGACGCGGCGTTTCCGGGTATGGCGCAATGGCCCGCTGCGTTCACGCTGCGCGACGAGATCTATCAAATGCGCCTATACTCGCGCGAGAAGCTGCGCGTGCTGTTGCGCCTGGATCCCACTCGGCTCGACCTGACCCGGAAAGCCGTGCATCGCACCGACGGTGACTTCGCCGTGGCCTGGGCCAAGAGCTACGGCAGGGGCCGCGTGTTTTATTCCACGCTCGGCCATCCGGCGGAGAACTGGGACCGGCCCGACATGCAGAAAATGTACTTTGAGGCCATACGTTGGGCGCTGCGCCTGGTCGACGCCGATATCACCCCGAGGCCGCTGCCGGCCCGGTAGAAAAGGAGAAATAGATGCTGTTCAGCCGGCGGCGGTTCCCTGAGGCAATGGGACTCGGGCTCGCCTGGGCCGGCCTGGCGGCGGGCGCGCGGCCGCGCCTGAGAATCGGCATCGGCACGTACAGCTATCACGGCCTGTCGATGCAGGCTATGGTCGCCGAGTTGGTGCGTCTCGAGATCAAAGAGATCGAAATGTCGCGCGGCGAGTTCATGCTCTTGTCGCACCCCGGCGACGCGATTTTCCGTTCGGCGCGAACGATGTTCGACCAGGCCGGCATCCGCTGCGTGTCGTACTACGCCGCGACGATCCACGATGACGCCGAAATCGATCTGGCCATTCGCTTCTCCGGATTGCTCGGCGCGGGCAATATTACTGGAGACGCGACGCCGCAGGTGTTGCGGCGCATCGATGAACGCTGCACTGCCGCGAAGCTGACCTTCGGTTTGCACAACCATTACTTCCCGCAGAAGTTCGCCTACGAGAGTCCGGAAGATGTGTTGAATGCGATCAAAGGCCTGTCGAAAACCGTGGGCGCGACGCTCGACCTGGGCCACATCGCCTCCTGCGGATACGACACTGTCGACGCCGTGCACAAGCTGGGACCATTTTTGAAGCTGGTCCACCTGAAAGACGTTAAGGCCGCGCACGGGGAGGACAACGTAATCATCGGCTGGGGCATCGCGAAGATACCGGCCGCGATGCGCGAGTTGCGCGCGCTGCGCTTCGGCGGCTTGGTGGCGATTGAGTATGAAAAAGACGGCCCGATCGAGGACGACATGCGGATCGAGGTGGGGTACGCCCGCAAGCTGGCATGACCGCTGCCGTATCCGGGAGCAGAAATGATGCACAAACGACAAATACTGCGACTCTTCCTCCTATCGTGCCTGGCGTTGCTGGCCGCGGCTGCCGCCGACCATCCAATCCTGCCGCTGGGTTCCGCCGCGCCCGGCTTCACGCTGCCCGGCGTCGACGGGAAAATGCACTCGCTGGCCGACTATTCGTCGAGCCCGCTGCTGGTGGTCGTGTTTACTTGCAACCACTGTCCAATCGCGCAGCTGTACGAGCAGCGCATCGCCCAGCTCGCCGCGGATTACGGCCCGCGCGGCGTGGCCGTAGTCGCCATCCAGCCCAATGCTCCGGAGGCGATCCGTGTCGACGAGCTGGATTGCTCCGATATCAGCGACACGCTGGCGGATATGAAAATCCGGGCGCGCTTCAAGCATCTCGACTACCCATATCTCTACGACGGCGAGACCCAGCGGACCGCGCGCGCCTACGGGCCGCAGGCCACTCCGCACGTCTTTGTCTTCGACCGCCAGCGCCGCCTGCGCTACGAAGGGCGCTTCGACAACAGCTATCGCACGGCGCTTGTGAAAAGCCAGGATGCACGCGACGCCATTGTTGCGCTGCTCGCCGGCCGCGACGTAGCCGTTCCGCACACCGGCGTTTTCGGCTGTTCCACGAAATGGAAGGAGAAAGAGGCGAGCCGCCTCGAGGCGCTGCGTAAGATCGAAAACCAGCCGGTGACGCTCGCCGTCGTCTCCGCGGCGCGGTTGCGGGAGTTGCGCGCCAATTCGGGCGGACGCCTGACGCTCGTGAGCTTCTGGTCAACTTCGTGCCAGGCCTGCATCGGGCAAATCGCCGATTTCGAAACCACCTACCGCATGTACAAGGGGCGGGACCTCGATTTCGTCACCCTGGCGGACTCGGCCGGCGGCCGCGACGCCTTGCTGCGCTTACTCACCGCGCAGCACGCCACGGGGCGCAATTGGTTGTTTGAGTCCAACGACGCGTCCGCGCTGCGTGCCGCCTTCGCCCCGGAGTACGGTTCGCAGTTGCCCTACACGGCGCTGCTGGGCCCGGGAGGCAAGCTCCTCTACAGCCGGTTGGGCCCAGTCGATATATTAGAGCTGCGGCGCAGGATCTTGGCATCATTGCCCGCCGAGTATGAAGGTTTTAATCGCTACTGGACCATGGAGCGCTAGTTCGAAAAAGAGGAATCCTGATGTCCACTGAGAAAACTCCTGTTACCCGCCGCGATTTCGCGCGCACCGCCGCGCTGGCCGGCGCCGCCGTCTCGGCCCTCCCGGCCGCATCGGCCCACGCGGACGCGCAGTTGAAGCTGGGCCTGTACAGCATCACCTATCTCGGCGTCTGGTACAACGGCCCCGCGTTGACCGTCGAAGAGGTCATCGACCGCGCCAAAAAGTTCGGCTACGACGGCGTGGAAATCGACGGCAAACGCCCCCACGGCGACCCTCTGGACTCGTCGAAATACCAGTGCCGCAACATCCTCCGCCACGCCGAATCGCAAGGCATTCAGGTCTACGCCGTCGCCGGCAACAATGACTTCAGCAGCCCCATCCCCGAGTACCGCGAGGCGCAGTTGCTCTACATGCGCGAGCTGATCCGCATGGCCGCCGACCTCGAAGTGAAGCTCGTGCGTGTCTTCCTCGCCTGGCCCGGCGTCACCACGCTGCCCGAAGGCGGCGCGCGTTACGATATCGCGGGCCGCATCTGGAGCGAATCGCATCGCGACTTCCCCGACGAGCGCACCTGGGATTGGTGCCGCGACGGTCTCAAGGAAGCCGCCACCTTTGCCAACGATCACGGCATCACGCTGGCTCTGCAGAACCACCGGCCCGTCATCCGCAACTACCGCGACGTGCTGCGCATGATCAAGGAAATCGGCATGCCCAGCCTGAAGGCGTGTTTCGACGCGCGCCTGGAGCACGAGATGTCGCCCGAGGACCTGATCCGCGCCACGCGCGAGATCGGCAACCTGCAGGTGCTCTCGCACTACGGCAACGAGTACGACGAGGTGGACGGCAAGATCGTGCCGAAGGACGACGAGAAGCTGCCGGCGCAGGTCCAGGGCCTGCTCGACATCGGCTACAAGGGCTACCTCGGCTTCGAGCTGTGCCATCCGCTGCCTCGCGTGGACGGCAAGCTGGTGGGCCTCGATTTTGCCGACAACAACGCGTGCCTCGCGGCACAGTATGCGCGCCAGTTGATCACTGCGGCCAAGAAGCAATAGCGATGGGAGGCCGGATGTCGAGTCTTCGCGTGCGCCTCTGCGCGACGCTTCTGATGCTGTCCGGCACTGCGGCGCTCGGGTGGGCCCAGGTGCCGGCGTTTTACAAGGACATCGGCGGCGCCGTGTGGGTCGTGAAGGACATCGCGCAGCCGCTCGCCGCGTGGCCCAGCGTGGGTCTGGAAAATATCCGCGATCACGGCCGCATCGTTGTGGACCCGGCGGGGCCGCGCTCTGCGCGCTTCGTCTCGGGGCGGCTCGGGCGCTTTGCTGTTGAGATTCTTCAGCCCGACCCTGGCGATCCCGTCTTCGACGGTTTTCTGCAGCGCCATGGCGATGGCGTCTTTGCCGTGGTCCACGTCGTGCCGGACCGTCCGTCGCTGGAAGCGGAGACCGCACGCCTGGGCAAGTTGGGCGTCGGCGTGTTGCGGACCATGCAGGCCGGCGGTGCACAATACACCCTCTTCGACACGGAAGCGCAAGGCAAGTATGTCCTGGGCCTTGTCTGGCGCCCGCAAGCCGCGGCGCTGACGGGACCGGTCAAGGTGACGCACCTGGGGCTGGTCATTCGTGACCCCGCGCCGGTCTCGGCCTTCTGGCATCGTCTCGGCTTTCCCGAGATGGCGCTGGCCGACGCCGGTCCCCGCGCGGACGGGCGCTACCACGGCCAGCCGCTGTGGTTTTCGTTTCGCGTCGGCTGGCACAATTACACCCATCCGACTTTCGAATGGATCGTCCCTCCGCTCGATCCGCCCAACTGCTACGCCGACTTTCTGCGCCTCCATGGCGAAGGCGTGCAGCACCTCGGCGTGCCCGTGGACAACCTCGAAAGTGCCGTTGAGCATTACACCAAACTCGGCTATGCGCCCGTCCAGTCCGGCGCCTGGGGCAACGTGGGCCAGCCCGGCTCCGGACGTTACGCTTATATGGACACCGCGGCGCTTGGAGGCGTGAACATCGAGTTGATCCAGGCGATTCGGTAACGCAATCTCATGGTGAGGAAGGGGCCTGTGCGTGAGTTGATCCGGCATCCCGCGCAATGAGTGCGGGTCCGGCTTCTCAAGAGACACCGAGAGAAAGCCGTTCTTCTCCTCATCAGGGGCATACGCCACAAGTGCGGGAAACAAATGGATGGGAGGTTCTGACGATTGATTCGATTCCTAATCACGAAGTGATTGCAATGGACCAGTGAAGGGCAGCTTGTTGGGCAGCAGCAGTCGCGCGATTGCGCTGAAGAGAAAAGAATCATTCGGCAGGGTGTGCGAAAACATCGGGCCCGCAACATAGCGGACTCTTTCCGATATCACCAGACATCACTCCGCTCGCACACGGATGGCAGGCAAACAAGTAAGGTGCGAGCAACGCGCGACGCATCCGCGGTCCTCGACTCCTGGCTCGTCAGCTTGAGCAACCCAAAGACTATTTCACAGGTTCTTGATTTTTTGACTCGAAGTCATTGCGTTGTACGTAATCGACCGGCAGGCGATTTAAGACGGCAATCACGTTCCGCGTACAGGAAGCACTCGTAACGGCCCTCTCTATGCGTGTCACCCAGTGACCGCCATGGTGACGCGATGTATGGAGTTAGCGCCGGTCCTCAAGAGCGGTCGTGGCATCGGTTGGGCGATTCCGTTCCGATCGATGGTCCGGCAGCACAGGTCGTAGTCTCCGGGCGGCAACGCCGGGAGCAATGCCGCCCAGTGGGCAATGGTGTAGCGCATCGGCCACTCGAGGGGAGTGCCCTTTACCGGGTCGATCCGGTCCGTGTTCGCCGGAATCTTTCCTCCAGGCATCCCGCCGCCCCAGTCCTTCGGCGCCGGCAAAATGGAAGCGTCCTTCCAATCAGCCTTCGTCCAGTACGGATCGTCGGCCGGCCACGGCTCTTTCTGGGAGTGCACGCAATACTGGACCCTCTCGATTCCCGATATGCCGACGAGCGCGAAGCCTGTGAGGGCGGCCGGCTTCCCCGCCGGGATTTCCTTGGGAGCGTTGATGAACCGCGCCTTGGTCTTCATCGCGGTCTCTACATCGGCATTGAAATTCGCTGCATCGGAATCACTTGCCTTGAAGTCATTGGTCAGAACGATGCGATTCACCCACTTAATGGCCTTGTCGCCATAGGCGCCCGCCACGATCATTCTCGTCGGACCACCACGGCTGGCCGGGATGAGTTGGCCGTTCATCTTGAAGCCGAGCACGACCGGCAATTGCCCCGGCGGCGTTTCCAGAACCTGCCCCAGCGGCAGCGATGCCTGGAACGGAGCGACTCCCTCCGGGTGGTAGCTCTGGTAATAGACCCGCCGGATGTTGGCCTTGGGCTTTGCTAGCCAGATGATTTCGCGCAGAGGCACACCCTCCCACACACTCGTGTGGAGCGGGTCGTCCACATTGACGCAGAAGCAGGGGTGGAGGAAGCGAACCGAGTGCATGTCGGCCAGCGCCATCAACCCCTTCCAGTCCAGCGCGTTCCCCTGCGCCCACGTGCGGGGCTGTTCCACGATGCTACTGCTCTCGGCGTCCGCTACTATTTCGAGCGACCAAGTCTCCGGAACGAGTCCAGCCTCGCGCAGTTTCTCCGGGGGCATCGTCAGAACACCGGCTTTCCCTTTGTCTGAATATCGGCCGCGCTCAAGCGGTGTAAGATACTCCAGCTTCGCGATCGCCTCCTGCAATTGTGGATCGGTTTCCGCGCTTGCCGCCGCCAGCCAAGAAGTACCCCACGCCGCCACCGCGGCGCCACCCAGTCCGAAGAAGTACCGCCGCGCGACTTCACGGTGCTCACGCACATACGAATCGAAGTTTCCCATCCCAAGCTCCTACAGAGGGATTTTCATTTTGGCCCCTGATCTTCAGTCAGATTATCACGGGGTGCCAACTGTTTATCTCCAAGCTGCAGTTTTTTGGGACCTTTTCTCCTGGCCTCGTCTTTTGGCTCGGCGAAACTCCAATTTATCCCCGCCGGAAAGACCGAAAACCGTGAAACCTCTTTTCAGTGATTTCCATAAAGACGTCTCCGACCTCCACGTCCTGGTCGCCTGATTTCGCAGGTGTCACCGCCCTCCTGCTACCCGGTCGCCACCGCCAGCGCCCCGATCCGCCGTACCATGCTTCCGAATAGCCGCCTGGTCAGGTGGGAGATGGCTCTCGGCCAGCATCAGCCAGTAGTACCGAGCGTGCTTGATCAGCCTCCCGCCCGTCTTCACCAAGCGCTGCTGCAAGCTGGTCAGCGACCAGTTCTCGATCTTTTTCGGCAGCACCAACCGCCGCCACAGGTTTCCCAGGTTGTAGGCGATCAAGCTCAGCCATACCAGAAGCTCGATGTCGCTTTGTGAGGGTAAGAGGCTTCGCCAGTACTGCGCGTGCCCGACGCCCCGCCCAAGACCAGCGCGGCTGACCGGACGAACCGTGTTGATCGGGACTTGTAGATCAGAGGCCTAGAGTGAGCAGCTCGTGATTACGACCCAGAACTTTCGGGAGAACTCCGACTGCTTCAGCCAAGCACTTCGCGAAGTGCGGCCTGGAATTTGGCCATCTCTTCGCGCGTGCCGACGGTGACGCGCACGTGCGTAGGCCACACGGGCCATGAGCGCCCGACGTAAATGTTGCGCGCGGCGAGCGCCTTCACGACCTCCTGGCCCGGACGACGGACGTTGAGCATGAACTTGTTAGAAGTCGACGGGACAAAGTCGTAGTTGCGGCTGCGCAGCCACGCAAAGGTTTCCTCGCGGATGTCGGTCAGGTATGTGCGGCGCTGCTCGATGAGGCCGGGCACCTTCAGGCTGGCCGCCGCGCCAGCCATGCCCGTGGTGGGCAGCGGGCCGCCCTTGAAGCCCTTGATCTTCGCCAGCAGATCGGGCCGAGCGAGCGCGGCGCCGGCTCGCATGCCAGCCAATCCGTAGATCTTCGAAAATGTGCGCAGCAGGATCAAGTCCTGGTCGCGGGCGACGAGATCGAGGCACTGCGGCTCAGTCGTGAAGTGGATGTAAGCCTCGTCAAGCAGCACGATGGAACCCGCGGGTTTGTTGGCAATAAGCCAGTTGATGTCGGCACGCGGCGTGAGAGTTCCGGTCGGGTTGTTGGGGTTGCAGACGTAAATGACGCCGGGCGAGGCGTGCGCCGCGGCCATGCGCTTCACGTCGTGGGCGTATCCGGCTGTCAGCGGCACGTTAATGACGGGTGCGTGGATGAACCCGGCGGCGCGCGCACCGGCCTCGTAGCCCGGGTCAGCGACGACGAAGGGCCGTGTGGGCGAGCAGAAGGCGAGCACTGTGTGGTGCAGAGGATCGCTCGAACCGCCGTAGACCTCGACATACTCGCGCTTCAGCCCAGTCTGTGCGGCGAGGCTTTCGGCGAGGTCCCAGGTCATCTCGAATAGATAGCGCCCGCCGTTGCGTGCGACTGCCTGGATCGCTTCAAGCGCCTCCGGACAGGGTCCGAGCGGGTTTTCGTTGGCATTCAGCCGCACGGCGCCCGGTGGGATGCGCGTGAAGGTGGAAAGCTGCGCAAGCACGGGTTCGCTATAGAACGGCAGCGAGGCTCCGGCGCCTGCGAGCGCCGCCAAGCGGCCGAACATCCGGCGCGAGAAACCGCGTCGCACGAAGTCGCTCCGTTGCTCGCCAGTCAGCAGATGGTTCATGGGTGTGCCGCTCTCTTTCCCCCTTCTGATCAGCGCTTGACCATGGGCTGAGTCAGGACTTCCACTGTGGGGATTGTCCTAGTTTAGGACAAGATGGGCGAATCTGGCATCAAAAGTCTTGATGGGCGGGATGGCCTTCCGCGCGCCTCCGAACATGAGCCAACCCCGCCAGCAGTCAATTCCCCAGCTACGAGCTTCTTGAGCGTTTGCTGGCCGCAGGCATTACGCGCGTGAAGGGCGCCAAGTCCAAGGGGGTCCGTGTTGGGAACTGGCTCTCGGTCCGGCAGGCCCAGACGCTGTTGAATGCGCCGGACGTATCCACGAAAAAGGGACTGCGCGATCGCGCGATGCTGGCTGTTTTGCTGGGCTGCGGGCTGCGCCGGTCGGAAGTGGCGGCGCTGACCCTGCGCCACATCCAACAGCGCGACAACCGCTGGTGCATCGTCGACATCCTCGGCAAGCACGGCCCGTGCGCACGATTCCGATGCCGACCTGGGTGAAGGTCGCCATCGATGCGTGGACGGAGGTGGCGGGCGTGACCGACGGCCGCGTCCTGCGGCGGATCGCCCGCGGAGATCAAGTGCAGAACGAGCCCATGAGCGAGAAGGTGGTCTGGCAGCTGCTGCGGCCCTACGCGGTGGCAGCAGGCGTGCCCGGAATCGCCCCGCATGACCTTCGGCGCAGCTGCGCCAAGATGTGCCGCGCCTCGGGTGGCGAGCTTGAGCAGATCCAATTACGTCTCGGCCACTCGTCGGTCCAGACGACCGAACGATATCTTGGCACCAAGCGGGATCTGGTTCACGCGCCGAACGACCGGACCAAATTGCGGGTCTCAATCTGACCATCTATGCTAAAGCCACCTATTGACTCCCGCATAATAGCAAGTCATTACGGCCACAAAGAAGCCTGCTGCCAGAAGGCGGTAATCAGTCGGGGACGGCGGCGCATGTGGCGCAGCGTCCGGCGTGCCGCTGCGCTCAGTTGCCAGAAGTCTTTCGGGCAGACGTTCGGTAGCTCATGCTGCTTCCAGTACGCCCAGATGTACTCGACCGGGTTGAGTTCGGGCGCGTAGGACGGCAGGTACTCTACGTGGATCCGCCCGTTCAGGCTGGCGATGTGATCCCGCACCATGCGGCTGCGATGGGCCGCCAGGCGGTCCCAAACCAAGATCATGGGTTGGTGGATGTGGCGGGCCAGCGCCGTCAGAAAGTCCACCCCCTGCGGACTCTTGACCGAGCCCGGGTACAGGCGGAAGTAGAAGTTCCACGCCGTCAGTCCCGCCACCGCCGACAAGCTCTTCCAGTTGAAGTTGTACTCCAGCACCGGCGTCTGCCCGCGGGGCGCCCAGGTGCGGCAGCGATGGGGACGCTGGCTCAGTCCGCTTTCGTCGACGAAGACGATCGTGCGGCCTTCCCGGCGGGCTTTTTCTTAGTGGCCGGCCAGGTCTTCTTCTTCCATCTGCGGATCTGTTCCTCGTTGCGCTCGCGCGCCTTGCCGGTGGGACGTTGCGGGCTCCATCCCAGGCTCACCAGCACTTTCCAGACGTGGCCTTCGTGATACCGAACTCCGAACTCCTGCGCGATCAAATGCGCGACCCGCGGGCAGGTCCACAGCGGGGTTGCATAGCCCAGCGCCTCCGGACCGCGCAGCAACAACTCCTCCAGGTGTTGGCGGTCCTTCGGGCTGAGCAGCGGTGTGCGACCGGCCCGGCCGGCTTTACGCAGTGCCGCTTCACCCCGCTCGCGGTATTGCGCCACCCAGCGCACCACCGTCTGCCGAACGACTTCGACGCGGCGCGCCACTTCGGATTGATTCAGACCACTCTCCCACAGCCGGATCGCTTCCCTGCGGCGCTTCTCCAGCGCATCAAAATCGCGTCGCACTCCAGCAGCATTGCCCATGCCTGATTAGACGCAGGATCGCTCTGAAGGTTGCAGCTATATTATGCGGGAGTCAGTAGTTCAAAATGGCGTGAGCTTCTTCTCGGTCACGCAGCAGTTCAACACTACAACCTCAATCGGCCGCTTAACGCTGAACATCCTCCTGTCATTTGCCCAGTTCGAGCGCGAACTCATCTCCGAACGCAGCCGTGACAAGATGTCGGCCGCTCGGCGCAAGGGGAAGTGGATCGGTGGCCATCCGGTCCTGGGGTACGACATCGATCCGAAGGGCGGGCGGCCGGTCGTCAATCCGGACGAGGCGGAGCAGGTGCGAACCCTCTTAGGCCTTTACCTCGAGCGTGGGTCGCTACTGCCGGTCCTGCAGGAGGCGGACCGGCGCGGCTTGCGGACCACGCGGTGGACCACGGAGGACGGGAATGTCCAGGGAGGTCAGCACATTGCAAAGGGGACGATGCATGGGATCCTCACCAACGCCATCTACACCGGGATGGTCGATCACAAAGGCAGCCTCATTTCCGCCTCACGCTCGCGTGGTCACGACTGAAACCCAGAAGAGGCCCTCGGCGCATTGAAAGGCCATCCGCTGCCGGCCCTCGACCCCGCAGATCCGCAGGCTATAGTCGCCGCCATCCACTACGGAGGGACTGGAAAGCCGGATGCCACTCGCGAGCACGCACTTCAAGTTGCCGCCGATCATATTGGCCAGTTCGCCGAGCACATCGCGCACGTCGTCGTCAACCGTTTCGGGCGGATCGATCGTGAGGAAATGGCCGGCGAAGCGGCGAGCTTGCCCTCGACTGCATTCCATGAGCACCGCGCCGTTCCAATCGCCTGCCAAGTGGACCACGGATGTCAACCGATCGTCGCCAGGGACGGAGGACGCTTCGCAGGCGTCCACTTCCAGGTTCAACATGGTCCTGAATACTGAGTCTACGATCTGCGCGAGTTCGCCCGGCACTACCTCAACTTTGGAGTCTATTGACATGGTTCTCTTCTCAATGGGCAACGTATACGATCGCAGTTCCAACGGTCTCGCGCTGGAACCATTCCTCGACGCCGAACGCCGTCTCGGCTCCGCCGAGCAGCAGCCAGCCACCTCGAAACAACGTGCCGTGGAGTTCCTTCAGGATGCCCTTCCTTGTTTCGGCGTCGAAGTAAATCATGACGTTGCGGCAAAACACAAGGTCGAACGGACCCAGGGCGCGCATGCTCTTGCGCAGGTCGATCGTTTCAAAGCGGGCCATCTGGCGCACCGTTTCGCTCAACTGCCAGTCCACGCCGGAGCGGCGAAAATGTTTCACCAGAAGGGCCGCCGGCAGACCCCGATTAACCTCAATTTGCTGGTACTTGCCAGAACGGGCGCGTTCCAGAACGTGCGAGGAGAAATCGGTGCCCAGGATTTGGATGTTCCAATCGCCCAACCCCGCTTCTATAAGAAGCATGGCCAGGCTGTAGGCTTCCTGTCCGGTCGACGATGCGGCCGACCAGAAACGCAATTTCTTTGAATCTCGCCGCTCTTCCTTCAGCCTGGGCAGCAGAGCCGAACGTATGGCATCGTAATGCCCGGGGTCGCGGAAAAAGTAAGTTTCATTCGTCGTCATCGCCTCGACGACCTGGCGGCCTACTTCCGGCGTGCGCGCAGCCTGCAGCAGCGCGCACAAGTCGTTGATGGATTCAAGGCCAAGTTGCCGGACGATTGGCGAAAGGCGGCTCTCGATCAGATAATGCTTGTCCGCTTCAATTACAATGCCCGATTGGGCATAGACATGCTGCTGCAGGAACTGGTAGTTCTCCGAGTGAATCTCCGTCGTGGACGCTGCGAACTGCACCTGGCCCCCTTACGCTCGGCCCGTCATCCGCAGGATCTCCGGGACAACCTGCTCGAGCGGCAGCACGCGATCGGCCAGGCCCGCATTCACCACCGCTCCGGGCATGCCCCACACCACACTCGAAGCTTCATCCTGAGCCAGGACGCTAGCCCCCTGTGCCCTGAGAATCTCCACGCCCCTCAACCCGTCTTGCCCCATGCCGGTCAGAATCACGGCAATGACTGCGCCGCCATACACGTCCCCGACTGAAGCAAAAAGCGCGTCGACGGCAGGACGGCAGGAGTTCTGCGGCGGCGACTGATCTAGAGACACATGCACTCCGCCGCTCCTGGTGGCCACCTTCAAATGAAAGTCCCCAGGGGCAATCAGGATCTTGCCCGCTTCCACCAGGTCACCCTGCCGCGCTTCTTCGACCGGCAGCCGGCAGGTGGAGTGAAGACGTTCGGCCAGCAGCCGGGTGAACAGCGGAGGCATGTGCTGCACCACCAGAACCGGTAGCGGAAACCCGGCCGGCAATTCTGGCAGGATCGCTCCCAGCGCCGTCGGTCCCCCCGTGGAGACTCCGATCACCACTGCCTTCGGCCGCGCCTTTGCGCCGGGTGGGATCGACGCGACCCACCTCTCCGTCGCTTTCGCAGCGACAGCCAGGGGCGCCGGTCGGGCCGCGGTGCAGGATTCTCCAGCCAAGTGGAAGAACTGTTTGATCTTCGGCACCAGCTGTTCCCGCAAGCGCATCATCGAACGATCCAGCGACCCTTCGTTGGAAGCCTTTGTCACGTAGTCGTCTGCCCCCAAGGTCAATGCCTCCAGGGTCACCGCCGCGCCGCGTTCCGTGAGCGTGCTGAACATGATGGTCCGCAGCTGGGGATAGTCGCGCCGCACCCGCCGCAACACCTCTAAACCATCCATCTCCGGCATCTCGATATCCAACGTCAAAACGTCGGGATTGAACTGCGGGATCCGTTGCAGTGCGATGGCGCCGTTCGCGGCCGCCCCGACCACATCGAGCGCCGCATCCTCCTCAAGGGCATGAGTGACCAGGCGCCGGATGACCACCGAATCGTCCACTACCAGCACTCGGATTCGCTCCCCTGGTCGGAGCAACCGTCTTATCAGCGCCGCCATGTCTACTCCCTCTTCAGGGATGGACCCCCACAAGCTGGAGCTTTTCCACGAGGATGTCCCTGGTGAATGGCTTCATGACGTACTCGTTGGCGCCAGCCTCCAAGGCTGCCGCCATCTGGTCCAGTTCGGTCTCGGTGGTGACCATGACCACCACCAGAGAGGACAGTCCAGGGTTCTGGCGCAACCGCTTGAGTAGCTCCAGTCCGTTGATCTCGGGCATGTTCCAGTCCGCGAGAACCAGCGTCACCGCGTTCTTTTCAGCTTCGATTACATCCAGCGCCTCTCTTCCGTTGCCCGCTTCACAAACCTCAAACCCAAGTTCCCTCAGGGTCTTGGAGAGGATCATTCGAACGGCTCTCGAATCGTCCACGATGAGCGCTTTCGCCATCATTTCACCTGTATTGGTCGATTGAGGCTGGCCCGGCGGATGCGTTGTGCGCGCCGGGCCAGCCCCAAACCCTGGAATCGTTCAGAACGTGAACTTCGCCACTACCGTCTGTAGCCGGGCCGCCATCTGGCTCAGTTCTTTCGACGCTTTCTGCGTGTCGTTCGCGCCTTGTGTGGTATTCTTTGCCGCCACCGCCACGCCGCCGATGTTCTTGGCGATGTCGTCGACTCCCTTGGCAGCTTCGGTCACGCTGCGGCCAATCTCGTTGGTGGTCACTGTCTGTTCTTCCACCGCCGTGGCGATGCTGTTGGAGATGTCGTTGATCTGGTTGATGATCGTGCCGATCTCCTCGATCGCCTTGACGGCCCCCTTGGTATCGCCCTGGATCGCATCGATCTTCTGGCCGATATCCTCGGTGGCTTTGGCTGTTTGCTTGGCTAGTTCCTTCACTTCGTTGGCCACCACGGCAAATCCCTTGCCCGCTTCGCCGGCGCGGGCAGCCTCGATAGTCGCATTGAGGGCCAGCAGGTTGGTCTGCTGCGCGATCGAAGTAATCACCTTGATCACGTTGCCGATCTCCTGGCTGGATTCGCCCAGTTTCTTCACGGTTACATTGGTAGACTGCGCCACGCTGACGGCATTCTTGGCGACCCGAGCCGACTCGTTGGCGTTCTTGGCAATCTCGCGGATTGAGGACTGCATCTGCTCGGAGGCCGAAGCGACCGACGAGACGTTCTTCGAAACCTGCTCGCTGGCCGCAGAGACGACGTTGGCCTGCGTAGCGGTCTCCTCAGCGTTGCCAGCCATCTGCTGGCTGACTGCCGTCAGTTCTTCGGAAGAAGAGGCTAACGTCGTCGCGTTTTGCGCCGTCACCTTCAAGGGCTCTACGATTGCATCCAGCGTGCTGTTGACGCCCTCGATGATCTTGCGGTAGTCTCCGTGGTGCTTCGTGGCGTCGGCCCGGGTCCCCACCCTTCCGTCAGCAGCAGCCTCGGCCAGCGACGCCGCATCTGCCGCCAGCGCGTGGATGTTGTTCTTCAACAGCACGAGCCACTCATGAATCTGGTCCTGATCGGAAGCCTTGGCCACCGATGCCGTCATGTCGCCGTTGGCGATCTTCGTTACATAGGCGACCAACTCAGTCAGCCAACCGTGCACGCCGTTGATAGCATTCTTCATTTTTTCGTGATCGCCTCTGCAGGCAATCTCGACTTTTTCTCGCAGGTTGCCTCCGCGGACTAGCCCGAGAACTCTGTTGCCCTCGCCGATCGGCAGCAGAATGGCGTCGAGCATCTCGTTCACGCCTGACACAATCCCGGCGTAGGCGCCCTGGAACTGGTCGACTTTGCCCCGCTCGGAGAGTTGCCCTTCGCGGGATGCCTCGGTCAGCCGCACCAGTTCTTTCTGCAGCCGTTGCAATACAACGGCCACGTTATTGACCGCCACTTTCATCTTCTCGTGGTCGCCGCTGTAGGTCTGCGCAATCAGTTCGTCGATCTTTCCCGCACTGACCTGCGCTAGGATACGGTTGCCTTCCCCGATTGGCAACAGGATGGCGTCCAGCATCTCGTTGATGCCCTCGACCATCTTGCGATAGTCGCCTTGGTGCTTTGTGGCGTCTGCGCGGGTGGCCAACTTTCCTTCGCCCGCCGCCTTCACCAGCAACGCCGCCTCGGCCACCAGCGCCCGGATGTTGTCAATGCAGTTGTTCAGGTTGTTCTTGATTTCGTTGAAGTCGCCGTTGTAGGTGTCGGTGATCTTGGGCGGTATGTCGCCCTTCGAGATGCGGTCCACATACTCGGCGGAGACGTTCAACGGCTTGATGACGTTGTCCAGCGTCAGATTGAAGCCTTCGATGACCTTGCGGAAATCGCCCTGGTGCTTTGAGGCATCGGCGCGGGTGGCCAGTTTGCCTTCCACCGCCGCCTGGGTCAGGGCAACGCCGTCGGCCACCACCCGGCTGATGGCGTCGATACAGACGTTCAGGTTGTTCTTGATCTCGTTGAAGTCGCCGCTGTAGGTGTCGGTGATCTTGGGCGGTATGTCGCCCTTCGAGATGCGGTCCACGTACTCGGCGGACACGTTCAGCGGCCCGATTACCGCATCCAGCGTGGCGTTGACGCCCTCGACGACCTTGCGGTAGTCGCCCTGGTGCTTGGAGGCATCGGCGCGGGTCGCCAGTTTGCCCTCCACCGCCGCCTTCGAAAGCATGGCAGCGTCCGCCAACATTGCGTTTATCGCCACCCTCTCCTGCGTCACATCGGTGGCGTACTTGACCACTTTGAAAGGCTTGCCGTTCAGATCCAGGATGGGATTGTAGGAGGCCTGGATCCAGACTTCCTTGCCGCCTTTGCCGATGCGCCTGTACTCCGCCGCCTGATACTCGCCGCGATTCAGCTTGGCCCAGAACTCGCGATATTCGCCGCTCTGCCGATAGGCCTCATCAACAAACATGCTGTGATGCCGGCCCTTGACCTCATCCAGAGTGTAGCCCAGAGTCTTCAGGAAGTTGTCGTTGGCCGTGATCACCGTCCCATCCATCTGGAACTGGATAACCGCCTGCGACTTGCTTACCGCCGCAATCTGGCCGGCATAGTCGGCACTGACGAGTTTCTGCTGCGTCACATCAGTGGCGTACTTGACCACCTTGAAGGGTTTGCCACTGGGATCAAGGATCGGATTGTAAGAGGCCTGAATCCAGACTTCCCTTCCGCCCTTGCCGATGCGCATGTACTCCGCGGCCTGGTATTCGCCCCGGTTCAGCTTGGCCCAGAACTCGCGGTACTCGCCGCTCTGCCGGTAGGCCTCATCCACGAACATGCTGTGATGCCGGCCCTTGACTTCATCGAGGGTGTAGCCGAGCGCCTTCAGAAAGTTGTCGTTGGCCGTGATGACCGTCCCGTCCATCTGGAACTCGATCACCGCCTGAGATTTGCCGATGGCGGTAATCTTTGCTTCCTTTTCAGGATCGATGGGAACGATCAACTCCACGACCCCGACGACTTGGCGCCGGTCGTCGAACACGGGAGCTGCTGTGACAACCACAGCGATCTGCCTTCCCTGCACGACGCGAAGCGCCTCGCCCGTGCACACCTTGCCTGTGTTCACCGCCTGGGCCGCTGCGCAGGTCCCCGCGCGGCAGTCGGGATTGTCGAACAGGCTCCAGAACTTGACGCCGACGCACGCCTCGCGCGCTTTCCCGGCAGCCTGCGCGGCGGCTTCGTTCAGGTGCAGGATCGTGTGATCCCGGTCCATCACCACGACGGACTGCGGCACCAGGTCGAACAGATCTGTCTTGTCAACCCCCAGACGATTGAGGGCGGCTTCTTCGTGGTCCAAAACGGCGGTGCCGGTGGACTGGTTTCGGCCGGAGCCAACGCTCCGGCCGTTGCTTGTTTGTCTTGCCATTGTCATCGCTCCCTTGTATTCCTATCAATCGACCACGCCGTCGCCGGCGCCCGGTCTTCAGTCCGCTCTTGCGTTCCGCCGGCCGCTGAGCATTCGCCAGCCATTCTCTGCGATTCACGCAGCCTCTCATTGCAGTGCTCCGTCAGCGGAGCACCGTGCCCGAAGTAAATCCGCCGGACGTCGCGGGCGCACAGTTTCTCCAGTGCCTCCAGAAATCCGGCCTCATAAGTCCCCGTTGGTGAAGTGATCAGCAGGGGCGAGTCGCCCGCGAAGAGTACGCCCTCTGTCTCGTTGTAGAGGCAGATCGACTCGCTGCTGTGACCCGGCGTGTGGATCACCTCAAAAGCTTCGTCGCCCATTCTGATCGTGTCGCCGTCGCGCAACAGACAATCGACGCCATCGATGCTCGGAGAAAATGCAAACACCTGGGGATGGAACGCCTCACGGACACGCGGCAGCAGTGCGCAGTGATCGGAATGGTTGTGCGTCAGTACAACCTGTTCCACGGGCCATTTGCCGACCCCTGTGGGTGCCCGCAGGATACTCGTCAGGATGGCCGGATCCTGGCCCACATCCACGAGCGTGTTGACGTCCTCCAGCCGGCTCGTGCCGCCGAGCACCAGGTAGACCTGGGACGTATAAACCTGGCCGCTGTTTTCCAACATCACGATCCGCATTCGGGGTTCTCGATTTTACGGAACAATGGGCTGTCAGGGATCACCCGCTGAAATAGCGAGGCCAGTTCCTGTGGCATGTCCTGTGTCTGCTCAGTTGCGAGCAAGCCGCCCGGCGCCAACGCCCGGTGAAACATTCTGAGCACCTCGATCCTCTCCGACTGTTGGAAATGGAGCAGAACATTCTTACACAAGACCAGCGCGTATCCATGACCGACTTCCTGGAACGACAGAAGATCGTGCCGCTGATAGACGACCCGCCGCCGAATCTTCTCAATCACGCGAAAGTATCCCGGTTGGCCGTTAGTCTCGAAGTACTTTTCCAGGATGCCGTCAGGCAGCCGTGATAATTCCTCCCGCGGGTACAGGCCAGCCTCGATCATCTGGGCGAACTGGCCCGTGATCTCCACGTCGGTCGCATCGATGCGCAGATTATTGAACGCGAAATGTCCCATTCGCTCGGCGAACATGATGGAGAGAGTGTAAGGCTCTTGGCCCATCGCCACGCCGGCATCCCAGATGCGGGGGTGGCTGCGCCCCGCCAGGGCGGGGAGGCTGTGCTCCACGACCCGCTCCAGCACCTGTTGATCTCGAAAGAAGAATGTGAAGGCCAATTTCAGGGCCTCCCCATATTCTGGCGTGGCACCGGTTGCCCGACGACTCTCCCACGCAGTCGTGAGCACGTCCGCGGCATTAAGCTGCCCTTCCAGCGGCGAGATCCACCGTTCTCTCCGCATCGAGGACCAGCAGCAGCCGGTCCTTCAGCTTGTAGACGCCGCGTATGAGATCTCGCGCCGCGGGATCGAGGTTCTCCGGCGGCCGCTCGTAGGTGGCGGCGTCTACATCCAGCACGTCGCCGATTTCGTCGACCAGCAGACTGACCGCGCCATCCTCGGTGCGGACCACCATGTTCATCGGCATCTGGTCCCCGGTGCGTGGCGGCAGCCTCAGCCTGCGCCGCATGTCGATGGCCGTGACGATCTGCCCGCGCAGGTTGATCAGCCCCTCGATGACCTCGGGAGCTTGAGGTACGCGGGTCATCTGTTGGAAGCGCAGCACTTCCTGGACGCGGAGAACATCCACGCCGAAGAACAGGTCCGCCACGAAAAACGTAGAGAACTGTCCGCTCGTCTGTGCCAGGTCGGACTTCGGGGTCGCAGGGCCAGTAGTCACTTGCTATCTCTCCTTTCCGGCGCATACTAGCGCTGGCTCTGCCGAAGCCAGCGCCGATGCGAGCCGGGACACCGATTCGAGCATCGCCTGCTGGTCGAACTTGACCTGGCAATCCTGGAATTCCGACGGTTGGCCGGCGCTCGCTCGGACCTGCTCGGCTGATTCGGCCAGCGCCAGGACCGGGACCAATCTCCACTCCGGCCGCTTTCGCATCTCCTCAAATAAAGCGGAACTGCCATTGAGCGGGAGATCCAATGCAGCCACGACGACGTCCACCGGATGTTGCTCCAGTCCGCGAATCGCCTCCTCCAGGTTCGCTGCTTCAAAGACCTGGTAGCCCGCCATGTCCAGGCCGCTCCGGATCAGGCCTCGAGAGAACGCCGAGGCTTCGGCAACGAGCACCCGCTTGCCGTTCGCTGGGCCGGCCGTAGCGTGAAACCAGTCCTCCGCGGCCGCGTGAATGACATGGTTAAGATCTAGGAAATCCGTGACGCGTTTGCCGACCACCGCCGACCCGAGGAGGCCCTTGCGGCCCGACTTTTGTCGCACGGTGACTGCCTCTTCAGCGACATCCAGTATTTGGTCGACCACCAAACCCACACTGCGGTCGCCGTCATTGAAAACGACCACTTGCACCGGATCGGGGGCCGGGTCCCGGTCGGGTCCGCCCGATTCGAGCACGGCCCGCAGGGGAACCAGGGGCAGGATGCGGTTGCGGTATTGAACTACCTGGCATCCGCCCGCACGCTCGATCGATTTTTGGGGGAACTCCTCGAGCCGGGCGACGAGAGAGAGTGGAACGGCCAGGCGCTCGAACGAGCCGGCGCGGAACAGCAGCAACCGCTGCTGCTCGGTCCCCGTCTGCACCCTTTGTTCCGCCGCCGCGCGGGCCTGTTCATGGGATTCCGCCAGCACCCCGGAGCGCTGGCCAATGCCGAGTACGTCCAGGATGAGGGCCACCCGGCCATCGCCCATGATCGTCGCGCCGGCGTACACACTCAGTCCTTTCAACTGTTTACTCAATGGTTTGACGACGATTTCCTGGGTGTCGTTAATACCGTCCACGACCAGCCCGAACTGCCGGTCCTCCGCCTGCAGCACAACCATGCTGACCGCCTCAGCTCGTTCAGCCGGATGCAGCCCCAGTACGTGATTCAGGTAGGCGATGGGCAACAGACTCCCACGTCGGCGATACACCGGCGTCCCGTGCACGCGCTCGATGTGCTTCTCTCGGGAATCTCCTTCCAGGCGGATCAACTCGAGCAGGCTGACCTGGGGAATCACGAATCGTTCACCGCCGCTGGTAATCACCAGGCCAGGAATGATGGCCAAGGTGAGAGGGATCTTGAGCTTGACGGTCGTACCTTCTCCGGGCCTGCTGTAGACATCGACAACGCCGCCGATCTTCTCAATGTGGGACTTTACGACATCCATGCCGACGCCGCGACCGGAAACGTTGGTCACCTTTTGCGCCATCGAGAACCCGGGCTCGAAGATCAGGTTCAGCGCCTCGCGATCACTCAACTTCTCCGTCTGCTCTGGCCGCAGGAGTCCATTCTCGACAGCCTTCTGTTTGACACGCGTGACGTCAATCCCCGCGCCGTCGTCGGCGATCTCGATGTTGACCTGCCCGCCTTCGTGATAGGCGCGAAGGGTCAATCTTCCCTGGGGCGGCTTCCCCGCACGCACGCGGACTTCCGGCGGTTCGACGCCGTGATCACACGAGTTTCGAACCAGATGAACCAGAGGATCCTTTATGGCCTCGATGATCGTCCGGTCGAGTTCAGTCTCGGTGCCGTCCATCTCCAGACGTATTTGCTTCCCAAGGGCCACGGACATGTCACGTACGACGCGAGGCAGCTTGTTCCACACCGTCCCGATGGGTTGCATGCGCGTCTTCATAACGCCTTCCTGCAACTCGGTCGTGATCAGGTTCAAACGTTGTGAGGTTGCGTTGAGCGCGGCATCTTCGCGCTCCGTGTTGAACTGGAGGATCTGATTGCGCGTCAGCACCAGTTCCCCCACCAGGTCCATGAGTTTGTCCAGCGGCCCCACTCCGACCCGGATATAAGCTTCCGCTACGGCGGAGGATTTAATGGCGTCCTCCTCGATCTTCTTGCCCTCGGGAGGCTCCGAGGCGCCAAGTTTGTCTACATGGTCCGTTGTGGCGCCAAGCAGCATATCCGGAGCGGGCTGGCTATCGGGACTAGCCGTGAACAGCGCCGCCACGCGCAGACGTTCGGTCAGATCCCCGAAGCGCTCGGGACCCTCCTCGCCGCTGGCTTCGATGGAGGCCAGCACCTTGCGAGTTGCGTCGACCGTCTCCAGAATGAGGGATACGAGGGCGGGACCGAGCTCGCGCTGACCATCGCGCAACTGGCTCAGAAGGCTCTCGGCCTGATGGGTCATCGCTTCCAGGGTCGTGAATGCGAGGAAGCCGCACGTGCCCTTGATGGTGTGGAAGGTGCGGAAGATGCTGGCCAGCAGAGACGCGTCCTTCGGGTGCTTCTCGAGCTCGACCAGCTCCTGATCCAGGCGCGAGAGGTTTTCATGACTCTCAACCAAGAATTCTCGAATTACGTCCTGATCCTGCATGCACACATCCTCCACGAACCCGACAAACTTTGGATCCCGCCCTTGTAGTGCGCTACGCAGCTCTTGTTCTCAGCCGAAACTTACTGCTCGTCCGTGCAACGACGCTACATAAGCAGTACATCGGCTGGTAGCGGGAAAACTTTAGATACCACTTTCAAAAATCGAGGGTTTGGCCAATCGATTTCTGATTGGTTCGAACGGAATGCGGCGCGGAAGGGCAAGGCCGCTGGGTCAGCACGGCCCTCGACGCGCAAGCGCGCCTTGCGGAGCTGGATGTGAATTGTGCCCAGTTCGGCAGCACGAAGCTCCGCTGGAGCGCGCGTCCCGGCTGCGATCGGCATCGGCACTTCAGGTGGTGCCTCGTATCCTACGGCGCGTCGCAGCGGTCATAGCAGTCTACACGGCGGCCTTCAGTATTGTCGGTCTCCCCGTGGATCAGGCTTGGGGCGCTCACGAATCCGGTGCTTGCGCTTGGGCTAATCTGGTTGGTGCCTGCCATGCGAGATTTGCTTGGCGCTCCATTTCGTTCGCGTGGATCTCTCACGCCCAGCGCAAGCGGCGACAAGATGAGAGCCATAGGTGACGCAGCCGGCTGATGGCGCACCCGCCATATCGCGCTCTGACAGTCTCCCAGGACGCGAGAGACGCCCTCCTGGCGGAGGGAAGCAGCGAGTGAGGGTGATGTTTCACGCTCCAACGCGAGAGCCCTTCCAGCGAGGCTTTATCGCGCCTGCTGGCCAGGAGCTTTATTGCGCCGGAGGAAAATCAGAAGGCCGGCGACGCCGATACCGAGCAGCACCGGCACGGGCGGCGCGCCATGCAGGATCAGGCCCAGGCCGACCAGCAGAGCGGAGAGATTGAACCACAGCAGGGTTCTGGTTTTCATCGAAATACCACCACATTCTCGTCACACGGGGACGCGTTGTCATCGCAATACTGAATCATGGTCGTCACGTTACCAGCGAATTATCATCGGACAGACGCGGCATTTGCGTCGCAGAACCGCCCCATTTCGGCGCAAGAACCGAATGAAACTGGCGGCGACGGTGCACAGGACCAGAAGGATGGCAGGCCAGCCGAGGGACTTGCTCCACTCGGGCTTCTTGGTGCCCTTACGGGCGAGGCGATGGATTTCCTGGAGCTGGCGGCGGGCCATGGCGAGCTGGATGTTGTCCTGGGCCAGGTCGAGGGCGCGGAGGGTTTCGGCCTCGGCCAGGGGCAGGGCGCGGAGACGGTAGAGCAGCTCGGAGTACTTGAGCTGGGCCAAGTAATTCTCCGGATCGAGACGGCGGGCGGCCTGGAAAGCGTCCATGGAGCGGCAGGCGTCGTGGCCGATGGCGAGGACGCCCCAGAGGCCGCAAGTGCCGTGGACCTAGATCGCGCCGACGGGGTCGTCAACCTTCAAGATGGCTTCGACGAAGGCGACCGAGATGCAGACCAAGACACCGGCGATGGCGCCGATGATGACGGCGCCGACGGGATTGACGAAGCCGGAGGGGCCCGTTATGACGACCAGGCCAGCGAGCAGGCCGTTGCCGGACATAGAGGCATCGGGCTTGCCGAAGCGCAGCCAGACGTACCACATGGCGGCCAGAGCGCCAGAGGAGCTGGCGATCATCGTGTTGACGGCGATGCTGCCGATGCGCAGGTTGCCACTGCCGGAAGTGCCGAGGCTGGAGCCGGGATTGAAGCCGAACCAGCCGAAGGCCAGGATGAAGCAGCCGGTGAGAACGATGACGATGTCGTGGCCGGGGATGGCCAGGGCCTTGCCTTCTCGGGTGTACTTGCCGATGCGGGGCCCGAGCAGGATGCCGAGGGCCAGCGCCGTGATGCCGCCGACTGCGTGGATGACGCCCGAGCCGGCCCAGTCGCAGTAGCCCTTGCCGAGGCCGAAGTTGGCGCCGAGGTTGGCGAGCCAGCCGTTGCCCCAGGCCCAGTTGGCGAACATCGGATAAGTGATGCAGCCCATCAGGAAGGACGAGACGATGAAGGCGGTGAACTTCCAGCGCTCGGCGCCGCCGCGGGGGCCGAGGCGGGCGTTTGAGCCCACAATGACGCGGCAAGAAGGAGTGCAGGGAGCAGGCGGCTGGTCATTTCTGGGTTACCTCTTCCAAATGGGGTTCTTCAGATAGGCGCGATTGAGGACGCCGATCAGGCCGAATCTAGTGATGGCGACGCCGACCAGGACGAGGGCCATCCTGGCGCCGACGGACGACGCCAAAGCAAGGCTCAACAGGCTCAGCAGAAAGCCGGCGAGCATGATCAGTAGACCAACGGCAACCATGTCGATATTTCCTTCCGCAAGGCGTCAAATCGCCGGCATTCTCCAACGGCTTGGCCTTCAGGAAGAGGGCCACGGAAATGGTGACGGCGACGACCGCAAGAAGCATCAAGACGACGCTGCCGCCGAAAAAGAGGCCGGCCACAAAGAGGATTGAGCCGGTCAGGAACACACGAACAGCGAGCGCCTGAGTTGGGTTAGCACCCATGCGTAAACCTCCAGACAACAGGATTTCGTTGTGCGACGGGGGACCCGGAACAGTCGGGAATCAGCGCGACGGGGCTTCGGCGGGAGCTGGCCGGGGCTCACCGTTTCCCAGATGTAAGCGTCGGATGAACGTGGCTCCAATCGACATTTTTGACTGAGGTCATGGGTGAGCGGAGAAGGCCGGGCGAGGCGCGGGGCGGCGTGGCGAAATGGCCTTAAATGAGAGTCAAATCAACCCGTTCGCCCCAGCCGATGCCAAGGCGCGAGGCGGCCGAATCCTGATTGGCGGCGATCTCAAGATACCCGCTCGAGCCGGCAACCAGGATCGGACGGCCGGGCGGGCCGGAGGCGTAATTGGGCGCCAGGGCGGAGAGTTGCAGCGGACCGAGCCGCAGCGAAAAGGCCTGCCGGGCGAGGTCCGGCAGGTCGTCCAGACGGAGATTGGTGATCAGGTTTCCGAATCGGTCGACATGGAGAACCTGACCGGACCAGGTGCGGGGCGAGGTTTGCAATGCGGCGAGGGAAGACGCGCGCAGTGCGTCGGCAATGCGGGGACCGACACGGGAAGACGCGACGCCGGCGGCCAGGTGCGCTGCCACGGGGGCGAAGATGTCGCGGCCATGGAAGGTGGCGCTCACGGCGGGGAGGAACAGCCGGGAGTTGGTGATATGGCGGACCTTCACGGCGGGCAAATCGAGCAGATCGCTGAAGATGCCGTTATCGGGGCCGATGAAGCGATGGCCTCGGGCCTCGACCAAAATGGAGCGGCGCGGGCCGCCGACGCCGGGGTCGACAACGACGACGTGAACGGTCGCGCGCGGGAAATAGGGCCAGCTTTGGGCCAGCAGGAAGCGCGCCTGGTTGAGGCTGTACGGCTCGACCGCATGGGTGATGTCGATGACGCGGGCGCGCGGGGCGATGGCGGCGATGACTCCTTTCATCACGCCCACGAAGTGATCTTGGAGGCCGAAATCAGTCAACAGGGTGATCAGTGGCGACGAAGGGCGCTGCGGCATAGCTTGATAAACTAAGCATAGACAGCCTTCCAGTTCGCTGGCGTCGGCGGCCTATGGCCAACTATTTCGACCACAATGCGACGACACCGCTCTCGGTGGAGGTGCTGGAGCGCCTGGAGCGGGTTCTGCGGGAGTGCTATGGCAATCCGTCTAGTGCGCACAGCGCCGGGCAGCGGGCGCGGCAGGCGGTAGAGCAGGGGAGGGCGCAGGTGGCGCGACTGCTGGGGTGCGAGGCGCGCGAGATTGTCTTCACCAGCGGCGGAACCGAGAGCGACAACCTGGCGGTTTTTGGCGTGGTGCGGCGCGAGGGCGGAGCGGCGGGCAAGCACGTCATCACGACGCCGATCGAGCATCCGGCAGTGTTGGGTGCGTGTGGGCAGCTGGAGCGCGAAGGGGCCAGCGTGACACGGCTGCCGGTGGGTCGTGACGGCGTGGTCGCGGCGGAGGATGTGCAGTGGGCGCTGCGGCCCCAGACCAGGCTGATTTCCGTGATGCACGCCAACAACGAGACCGGAGCGGTGCAGCCGATCGAAGCGATCGCCAGGATCGCGCGCGAGGCTGGCGTGCCGTTTCATTCCGACGGAGTTCAGGCGGCGGGGCGCTTGCCGGCGGACGTCCGGGCGTTGGGCGTAGATCTATATTCGATCAGCGGCCACAAGCTGAACGCGCCGAAGGGCGTGGGCGCGCTTTTCGTGCGCGATGGAGTGAGCCTGCAAGCGCTGCAATTCGGCGGGCGGCATGAGCGCGAACGCCGGGCCGGAACCGAGAATGTCCCTGGCATCGCGGCGCTGGGCAGCGCGGCAGGCTGGCTGGTGGATCATCGGGAGGAAGAGGCACGGCGGCTGGTGGCGCTGCGTGAGCGGCTCGAAACGGCGATTTTGAAAAATGTTCCGGGGACGCACGTCAACGCGGGGTCGGCGCCGCGCACGCCGAACACGACCAACGTGCAATTCGAGGGCGTGGAAGGCGAGGCGCTGGTGATCGCGCTGGACCTGGCGGGATTCCAGGTATCGACCGGGGCGGCGTGTTCGTCCGGCGCCGTGGAGCCGTCGCATGTGCTGACGGCGATGGGTCTGGATGCGGCCGGGGCGCGGTCGAGCATCCGGTTCTCGCTCGGGCGGGACAACGACGCGGCGCAAGTCGAGGCGCTGATCGAAGCGCTGACGAGCGCGGTGGCACGGCTGCGCAGCGCGGCAACGGTCCACTCTCATGCGTGAGGTGAGAAGCGACGCCCTGATTGCCGTGGCGATGTCCGGCGGCGTGGATTCATCGACGGTCGCGGCACTGCTCGGACGCGCGGGCCATAAGCTGGTCGGCATGACGATGCAGTTGTGGAACCAGCGGCGGCTGCCGGAGCTGATGCCCGCCTCGCCGACGGGGCGCTGCTGTTCGCTGGATGATGTGTACGACGCGCGGGCGGTGGCGAACGTCCTGGGCATCCCGTATTACGTCGTGAATTTCGAGCAGAGCTTCGAGCGGACGGTGGTGCAGCCGTTCATCGACGAATACCTCGCGGGACGAACGCCGATTCCGTGCACACTGTGCAATAACTACGTGAAATTCGACCGTTTCCTGGAGTTGGCGCAGGGCGTGGGCGCCGACTGCATTGCGACCGGCCACTATGCGCAGCTGGAATGGAACGACTCCGCGGGGCGCTGGGAGATGCGCAAGGGCGCGGACGAAGCCAAGGACCAGACGTACTTCCTGTGGGGCCTGCGGCAGGAACAATTAGCACATACTTTGTTTCCATTGGGCGGGATGCGAAAAACGGAGGTGCGGGCGCTGGCAGAAGAGCTGGGCGTGCCCACGGCGCGTAAGAGCGACAGCCAGGAGATCTGCTTCGTGCCGAATGGCGACTATGCGGCGTTCATCGAGGCGTGGTTCCGCGAGCAGGGCAGGGAATTCGAGGCGCCGCGAGGGGAGATCGTGGACGCCGCCGGCCGGCGGCTGGGCGGGCATTCGGGCGTGCACGGTTTCACCGTGGGACAGCGCAAAGGCCTGGGGATCGCGACCGGCGAGCCGCTGTACGTGATCGCCACGAACGCGGCGACGCAGCAGGTGGTGGTCGGGCGGGAGGCCGAGTTGGGGCGTGCGACGCTGCGGGCCAGGCAGGTGAACTGGGTGTCGATTGAGCCGATCCGCGAGCCGCGCGCGGCACAGGTGAAGATCCGCAACAAGCACGCCGCGGCCGAGGCGATGTTGCTTCCCGGCGCGGACCCGAGTGTCGTGGAAGTGCGCTTCGAAAAGCCGCAACGGGCGGTCACCCCGGGCCAGGCGGCGGTTTTTTACGACGACGACTTGGTGCTGGGCGGGGGCTGGATCGAATAGTCTTCAAGGTATGGCCCGCCCGGCAGTGCGGAATCGCGTGGAGTGGGCCGCAGTTTGTCTGATGCTCAGCGTGTTGCGGGTTCTGCCGAGGCGCTGGTCCGAGGCGGCCGCTGGGGGATTGGTCAATCTGCTGCGCGCAGCCGTGCCGCGATACACGCGTGTGGCGCGGCGCAACCTGGGAATCGCCTTTCCAGAATTCAGCCAGGAGAGGAAGCAGGCGTGCGTCGATGGCTGCTTTTGCAACATGGCGCGCGTTCTGGTCGCAGTTGCGAAGTTCCCGCAGATCACGAAGCAGAACGTGCCGGTGTGGATCCGCTACGAGGGCTTCGAACATTTTGAGGAGGCGTTGCGGCGCGGACGAGGCGTGGTGTTCGCGACCGGCCATCTGGGCAATTGGGAGCTGAGCGCGTTCGCGCACGCGCTGATGGCGAAGCCGATGGGCGTGGTTGTGCGGCCGCTCGACAACCCGTTGTTGGACCGGCTGGCCATCCGCTACCGCAGCCTGTCCGGCAACCGCATCATTTCCCGGCGCGAGTCCATCCGGCCGATCATCGAGATGCTGCGGAGCAATGCAGCGGTGGGCATCCTGGCCGACCAGAACACGACTGGGGACCGCGGTATTTTCGTCGATTTCTTCGGTCTGCCAGCATGTGTCGATGGCGGGATCGCGAGACTCGCCGCGCACACCGGAGCGGCGATCATTCCCGGGTTTGCGCTGTGGTCGGATTCCGAACGACGCTATGTTCTGCGATTCTATCCGCCGATTCAACCCACCGGCGACCAGCTTCGAGACACACAGGCGGTTCAGACCGCGCTGGAGTTGGCGATCCGAGAGGCGCCGGAGCAATGGCTGTGGATTCACCGCCGGTGGAAGACGCGGCCGGCCGGTTCCGCGGCCGTTTATTAGTCATCGCGACTGCGGCGCGGCGGCTGCAAACCGGTTGCCGGCGTGCGACAAATGGAAATGGGTCGTTTGTGCGCGCCCGCGAAAAGCAGGCGAGTGAGATTCGCGCCCGCCCGCGATTATGGGAATGCTGCCGTTATTCGATGATGCCGAGTCGATGGCGCGGTCGCCACTGGCGGCGCGATTGAAGACGCTCGCCGGCGAGGGTGTGTACTTCGGGACGAGTTCGTGGAAATACCCCGGCTGGCTGGGTTCGATTTATACGCCAGAACGCTATTTCACGCGCGGGCGGTTCTCGCAGAAGAGATTCGAGGCGGAGTGCCTGCGGGAGTACGCTGAAACATTTCCCGCGGTTTGCGGCGATTTTTCCTTTTATCAATTTCCGTCGGCGAGTCATTGGTCGCGGCTATTCGCGGGCGTTCCGCAGAGCCTGAAATTCGCTTTCAAAGTGCCTGAGGAGATCACGGTCAAGACGTGGCCGACGCATGCCCGATACGGCGGCCGCGGCGGCTCGGAGAATGAGTCCTTTCTCAACGCCGGGCTGTTCCAGCGGATGTTTCTGAATGCGCTGCAACCGTATTCCGAACGGGTGGGCGCGTTGATCTTCGAATTCGGAACATTCTCCAGGCGCCACTACGCGGGAGTGCAGCCGTTCGCAGACGAGCTGTCGCGATTTCTCGAAGCGCTGCCGCGGGGCTGGCGATATGGGGTGGAGGTGCGCAACAAGGAATTCCTCGAGCCGGCGTACTTCGAGCGGCTGCGGACCTTCAACGTCGCGCACGTTTTCAATGCGTGGACGCGGATGCCGGAGCTAAAGCGGCAGACGGCGTGGGAAGAGGCATTCACGGCGGATTTCCTGGTCAGCCGGGCGCTGCTCAGGGCCGGGCGCAGCTATGAGCAGGCCGTCGAGAAGTTTCAGCCCTATGAGCGCGTGCAGGAGCCGGATCCGGGGGCGCGGGGCGCGCTGCGGGAGTTGATGGAACGGGCGCGGCAGAAGAAGCAACTGGCGTTCCTGTTTGTGAACAACCGGCTGGAGGGCAACGCGCCGGGGACGATCGAGGCTGTCACAGAGTGAGTTCCCTCTGACGCCTGGTGCGCGGGCGGCCGGAGAGGCGCGAGGAAGCGGGTTTCGTTCCGTGTCTGCGCCGGCGCATTCTCAGGCCGCGACGATCAAACGACCGCCGTAACGGGAGTCGGCGAAGGCTGATCTGCGTGGCGCTCGGTGGCGATCAACGCGACACCGGCGGCGGCGACGAGGGCGCCGGTGACGATATAGCCCCAGGGCAGGTAGATTTCCGTGCCGCGGAGGCCGAGAATCGCCTGGACTGTTTTGAGCTTTGCCATGCCGACAACGAGAGCGTTGTTCAGCATGTGAATGATGATTCCGGCGAGCAGGGAGCGGGTCTTCCAGACGGCGTAGCCGAGGAAGGTCCCAAGCGCCATGACGGGTAGCAGGCGGTAGATGGAAGCGTGGGCGATGCCGAAGAGAAATGCCGTGGCGAGGATGGCGGGCCACATGCCGAGGCGGCGAAATCCGCTCAACATCAGCCCACGAAAGAGCGTTTCCTCACACACAGCGGGGGAGATGGAGATGAGCAGGAACAGGAGCCACAACGGCACGGCCTGGTCCTCCATCAGAACCACTTTTTGAAGGGCGCGATTGAAGGACTCCGGCGGCGGGAGCAGGCGCACGAACAGGCCGGCGGCAACAGTCCAGGCCGATAAGCCAATCAAAATGGAGCCCGCCAGGCCTCGCCAGCCTGGCATCCGCAGGGAAAAGGTTTCCTTGAAACTGTAGCCCTTGAGCTGCGCGAACAGGATCGCGGGGAGCAGGAAGAAACCATATTCCACAACGGCGAGCGTTATCGCGACGCCCTGGTTATGGAGCGCCAGGCTGCCGTAGAAGGTGACCACGAGCACGAGCGAAAAAACGAACAAGGCGATTCCGGCAGTGGGCTTGTCGCCGGGGCGGCGAGTGAACTCGAGCAAGCTGGCGACCGAGTCCTTGCCGCCCAGCAGCAGAGTGTTGCGTTCGTAGACGCGCGCGGCGAAGACGAGCGTGAGCATGGCGTAAGACAAGGAGCTGATGACGGTGAGAAACAGCATGTCGGCGTGCCAGTCGCCGAGGAAGACGCTGCGCACCAGCAGCGCGCTATTCATGATGGGAACGAATGAGAGGAAGACGTTCAGCTCGGTGCCGGGCAGCATGGTGGCGACTAGCGGGAAGATCAGGAGCATCAGAATCGGCGTGAGGTAAGCCTGGCCTTCCTTGAAATCCTTAGCGAACGCGCCGACCGCGACGAACAAGGCGCTGACCATCATCGATACAGGCATCAGGAGCACAAAGGCGAGCAGCGCGGAGAGGGGATTGATGGTCATGCTGACGCCCGGAATCATCTTGATGCGAGTGAAGGTCACGGCCAGGCTGGCCAGGTTAATTAGAGTTGCCAGCGTGGAAATGCCCCACACGGCGAGGAACTTCCCGGAGATGATTTCCAGCGAATCGATCGGCGCGCACAGCAAGGTCTGCATGGTGCCGCGCTCCTTCTCTCCGGCGGTCATGTCGATGGCGGCGTAGAGGCCGCCGCTGGCGCTCAACAGAATCAGAAGATAAGGCAGCATCATGCCCAGCATGAGGGCGCCACGCCGGTTCTCGCCGGCGACGTTGCGGGGTACGATTTGGAGCGCGTCAGTGAAGCCGGTCTTCAAACCAAGCGACCGCTCGCGGCGCTGGAGCAGCTCCTGGCGGTAGGAGCGCAGGGCGTCGGAAAGCCGCGCGCGGGCCTGCATCGAGTCCGGCCGCACGGCGTCATAAATGACCGATGCCTTGGCGGCGGCGCCGCTATCCAACGCCGTGGAGAAGCCGGCCCAGGGAATCAGAACGGCGTCGACCGAGCGGCCGAGGAGGAGCGTCTGCGCGGCTCGCGTCCATTCGGTATCGGGTTCCTTCGGCTTCTGAGCCTGCGATTCATCCGCTTCCGTCTGTAGCGGCGGTTTGGGAGGAGGCGTGAAGGCGCCGGCGGCGAGGCGCTCCTTCAGCGCCGCGGGCGCGCCGGCCCATTCGCGCAAGACGAGCTTGCCTTCCATCTCGAGACGTTGTTTCACTTCCGGCGGCAACTCGCCCCACACCGCGACCCGGGACGCCTTGGCCTTCTGTTCGGCCTCCTGCGATTCCTGCAGACGCGAGATCAGCGTCACCAGCATCGGGTAAAGCAGGATCGGCAGGACGACCATGATAAACAGGGTGCGCTTGTCGCGCAGCGCTTCCAGGAACTCCTTGCGGAGGATGATCCAGACATAGTGAGGTCTCATGACAGTAGCTCTCGCGCGGTCTGGATGCCGGCATTTTTCAGGAATGCGTCAGTGAGATTGGCGCAGCCCGAGCGCTGCAATAACTCGTCCACCGTGCCCTGGTCCACCAGCCGTCCCTCGTGCAGCAGCAGGATGCGGTCGCAGAGGTATTCGGCCTCGCTCATGACGTGCGTCGAGAACAGGACGGCGCGGCCGGCCTGTTTTTCGGCGCGGATCGACTGGACAATGAAATGGCCGCTGACGACGTCGAGGGCGGTGGTGGGCTCGTCGAGGATCAGGAGATCGGGTTCATGCAGGAACGCGCGCGCGATGTTGGCGCGCTGCTTCTGCCCCGATGAAAGCGTGCCGCAGGGCTGGGTGGCGAAGGCGCTCATCTCCAGGCGCGCGATCATCTCATCGATCCGCCGGCGCACGCGCGGCTCGTCCATGCCGTAGAGGCGTCCGAAATATTGTAAGGACTCTCGCGGCGACAGCCGCTGGTACATCTGGGTGTCGCCGGAAAGGAAGCCGATTCTGCGCTTGGCCGAGATGGGGTCGGCCGCGACATCCTCACCATTGAGCAGCACCTGCCCGGAGTCGGGCGTCAGGACGCCGGCGATCATGCGCAGGATGGTCGTCTTGCCGGCGCCATTGGGGCCCAGCAGGCCAACAATTTCACCCGCCCGGACCTCGAAGGAGATGTCCTGGGCGGCGCGCACAGCGCCGAAGCTGCGGCACAGCCCGCGCGCCTCCACGATCGGCTTCGTCATGCGTTTGCTTTCCTACTTTTGAACATTGGATCGGTATGAATCCGGGATTGGACCGAGTGCCGGCCCCGGCTTCGCGCCGACTCCGCGCGTATGCCAAACTGAGTGTTTCCGATCATGCGAGCCACGACCCCCGCCGGAGTAAGAATTCAGCTTGACACGGAGCGGAACATCCGCACACGAAACAAGACCTATTATCGCTTCAACCACTGGCCCATCTGGGTCTTCGTTTTTTTCCTCATCCCCGGACCGATGACGTTCGACCTGTTCGCCCACGGATTTCACAGCAACATGGCGATCTGGCTGGCGGCGGTGATGATCGGCACCAGCATCGCGGGATTGAGGGGCAACCTGCCGGGCTGCGAACCCGCTCCGTACATTATCCGCTTTACCGAGGACAAGCCGAACCTGATCTACCGGCGCGTGTGCTACACGTTCGCCTGGAGCGCGGCGATCACTTACGGCGTGTTGAATTTGGCTGGGCTGGTGGTCGCGATCGCGACGGGCAAGTGGATTCTCAAGCAGATCTATGAATACGCTTACTTCCCCATCGCCGTGCCCATCTGGGTTCTGGGGGCGCTGTGCCAACTGCCGCGCGTAAAGCGCTCCACTCAAGGCGAGGGAGTTGAGCGGCGCTACTTCTACGGCACGGTTTGGGCGATGTGCATCGCGCAGCCGCTCCTATGGTTCCTGTACCTGCTGCTGCCGCGCAATCGGACTACCGACGTCATTGAGCTGGTGGTCTACGTTGGATTGCTGGTGTTGGTCGGAACCTTGAGCTATAAAGGTCACCTGCCACGGACGCGCAAGATCGTTCCGGGCGAGATCGCGGCCTTGGACTGAGGGCCGGACGCTGGCGCGGATCGGCGATCCCCGCTAGCGGCAGCCGCGCTGCCAACGCATTTTCAAGCGCAGTCAGAGCGAACGCCGCACGATCTCCTGAGCCTCGGAGACGAGCAGCTGCAGGTGGTCGGGACTGACGAAGCTCTCCGCATACAGCTTGTAAATGTTCTCGGTGCCGGATGGTCGGGCGGCGAACCAGCCGCTCTTCATCGTGACCTTGAGGCCGCCAATCGCGACCCCGTTGCCGGGCGCAGCCGTGAGTTTGGCGACGATCGGTTCGCCGGCCACCTCGGAATCGGTGACATCCTGCGGTGAGAGGCGCTTCAGCTTGTCCTTCTGCTCCGGCGTCGCCGCTGCGTCGATGCGCGTGTAATACGACTGGCCGAACTGGGCCGTGATCTCGCGATAATGCCTGCCCGGATCCTGGCCCGTTGAGGCGGTGATCTCCGCGGCCAGCAGGCCCATGATGAGCCCGTCTTTGTCGGTCGTCCACACGCTCCCGTCGCGCCGCAGGAAGCTCGCGCCCGCACTCTCCTCGCCGCCGAAACAGACCGTGCCGTCGAACAGTCCCGGCGCGAACCACTTGAAGCCGACGGGAACCTCGTACACCGCACGCTGGAGCGACGCGCCGACGCGGTCAATCAGCGCGCTCGAAACCAGCGTCTTGCCGATCTTGACCGCGGCATTCCACAGTCTGCGGTGCGTCAACAGGTAACGGATCGCGACGCACAGGAAATGGTTGGGATTCATCAATCCCGCGCTGCGGGTCACGATGCCGTGACGGTCGGAGTCGGGGTCGTTGCCGAAGGCGATGTCGAAATCGTCCTTCAAGCGCACCAGGCTCGCCATGGCGTAGGGGCTCGAGCAGTCCATGCGGATCTTGCCGTCGTGATCGAGCGTCATGAAGGCGAAGCGTGGATCGACGCGCGGGTTCACCACGCGCAGGTCGAGGCCATAGAGCTCGGCGATCGGCCCCCAGTAGTTCACCGCCGCGCCGCCGAGCGGATCGACGCCGATCTTCAGGCCGGCGGATTTGATCGCTGCAAGGTCCACGACATTCGTCAGGTCGCGAGCGTAGTCGATGGCGAAATCCTGCACGTGCGTCGTCGCAGCGGCCATCGCGCGCTCGTACGTTATGTGCCGCACCGGACGGTTGCTCGCGCGCAGAAGCTCATTGGCGCGATCCTGCACCCACCCTGTAATGTCGGTGTCGGCCGGGCCGCCGTTCGGTGGGTTGTACTTAAATCCGCCGTCCGTGGGCGGATTGTGCGAAGGCGTAATCACGACGCCGTCCGCCAGGCCGGCAGTACGGCCGCGGTTGTACACCAGGATGGCGCGCGAAATGGCCGGGGTCGGCGTGTAGCCGCCATTTGACTGGATGACCGTTTCAACGCCGTGGGCGGCCAGCACCTCGAGCGCAACCCGCTGTGCCGGGGCGGAGAGGGCGTGCGTGTCCTGGCCCATGTACAGCGGACCGTCGATGTGCTGCGCGGCGCGATACTCGCAGATGGCCTGCGTAATGGCAAGGATGTGCGCTGCGGTGAAGCTCCCATTCAGCGAGCTGCCGCGATGGCCGCTGGTGCCGAAGCTGACGCGCTGGTTGGGGTCGTCGAGATCGGGCGTCTTTTCGTAGAAGGCGCGTTCGAGCGCCGCGACGTCGATGAGCAGTTCTGCGGGGGCCGGCTGGCCGGCCAGCGGATGAAGTGCCATAACGACTGGAATCGTCAGATCATCTCATGCAGCAATTCGGGCCGCGGATTGGGGATCAGGACCTTGTTCACCAGCAGGCCCTTGCGGCTGACCGCCTGCGCGCCGGCCTCGAGCGCGCTGCGGACCGCCGATACGCTGCCGGTGATGGTCGCAAACGCCTTGCCGCCGAGAGCCATCGCCAGCCGGACCTCGACCAGATGCACGTTCGCCGCCTTCGCCATGGCGTCCGCGCCTTCTATCAGACTGGCCACCGAAAAGGCTTCGAGAATGCCCAGCGATTCCAAAGCGTCGGCGCGCGAGATGCCGCTCAGGGCGGGGAACAGGCTCTCGTGGACATTGGGAATGACGAAAGTGTCGATCAGCGAGAAATCGCCCATCGACTGTCCGGCGCGCACGGCCGCTTCCACGTCCGCCACGGCACCGCGCACCAGCACCATGTACTTGCCGCTGCAGATGGTCCGGGCCAGGACCAGCTCCACGTCGGCGGCTTTTAACATGGCATCCGTCACCAAAAAGCCGGCGGCAATACTCGATAATTCGATCAATCCCAGTGAGTTTTTCGCCAAAAAGCGCTCCTGATTACCTCTCAATTTCGACAAAATCCGCCGTTATTTTGGCCACTCGCCCTGTAATACTGGCGTGGACATCGGCGCCCAGCGCGCCTCCATCCATCTTCGCCACCGGCGCGCCGGCCTGTACGCGTTGACCCTCGGCGACAACCGATTTCGCGGCGACGCCCGCGTGCTGCTTGGTCAGCAGCCTGACACGCGACGGTTCGGGCCCCTGCGCCTGCAGCGGCGTGTGGGCGTCATAACGCTCCACGCCCAGCCGCTGCCGCAGCATCGACTGCGGCACCCGGCGGTACTCCTTCATCGGATGGACGCGCACGGGCTTTTGCTGCTGGAAACGGATGCCGGCGGCGCGCAGATCCTCCTTCGCCGCGTCACATGCCTCCTTCGGATACAGGTCCTCGGGACAGGCGTACAACGTGCACAGGCCGCAGGCGCAACACAGCGCGCCCCATTGATTCCAGTTGTCCTTCCCCGCCAGCGTGAATCCGAGGCTGCGCATCACCTTGTGCGGTTGCACGTCGTAGCCCAGCAGATAGCGCGGGCAGAACTCGGTGCAATAGCTGCATTGGTCGCAGGCCGAGCGCCCGATCCGCTCCATCTGCCCGGACGGGCGGCTTTTCCGCTGCACCAGCGGATGGTCCTTCGGCAGAACGATCAGCCCGCAGGTCGTCTTCGTGACAACGCCCGAAAGATCGAACGTCAGCGTGCCCATCATCATTCCGCTAACGAAAATGCCGAATTCCTCTGACGTGGCGCCGCCGGCCGCTGTGAGCAGGTCGGCGAAACTGGTGCCGACCGGGACCCAGAAACTGCACGGCTTGTGGACCGCGCCGCTGACGCATACAAACTTGTGCGTGACGGGACGGCCTTGCGCCGCCCGCTCGACATTGACCAGCGTCTCAACGTTGTTGACCACGCAGCCGACCTGCAGCGGGATGCCGCCCGCCGGAATCAGGCGTCCCGTCGCCGCGTAGACCAGCTCGTACTCATCGCCGGAGGGATAGAAGTCGCCCAGCAGGCAGAAGCCGAAGCCCGCCTTGTCGGCGTGCGGACGCAGTGCTTCGACCGCTTCCTTGTTTTTTTCCTTAACGCCCAGCACAGCCCGCTGCGCGCCGGTGGCCTCGGCCATGCGTCTGAGACCGGCGACCACCTCAGCCGGGTGATGGCGCATCAATTCGAAATCCTTGTGCAGCAGCGGCTCGCACTCCGCGCCGTTGGCGAGCATGAATTCCGCGCGTGCCGCGGCCTTGACCGAGGTTGGATAACCCGCGCCTCCGGCGCCCACGACGCCCATCTCGCGCAAGGTATCGGCCAGGTTGGAGACGGCAGACATCCCTCTGGCCAGCTTAGCGCAGCCTCCGGTCCGGGCGGCGGGCGTCGGGATGGAGCCGCGGCGCGAACATCGTGGCACGCGGATTGGCGCTTCTCGGCGGCCCTTCCTGGCGGGCATCCGAACGCCGGCACGACCGGGCGTCCCACAGTGCGATGCTATTCTGAAACCAAAGTAATTCGCAGTTTCCCCATGAGTTCAGTTTCAGAGACTCTGCCCCGTGTGCGGCCAGTCCGGACTGCCGTCCGCGACGGAGCGCTGGCTCTCGTTCTGTTCTCGCTGGGGCATCTTGTGGTCGATATTTATAACGGTTCGATGGGCATTTTCCAGCCCCTGCTGTTGAACCGTCTGGGGATCACGCTCACGCAGGCGGGCTTGCTGGGCGGCCTGCTGGCGTGCTCCGCTTCCGTTACACAGCCGCTTTATGGCTACCTCTCCGACCGCTATCGCTCGCGCCTGTTTTCCGCTCTGGCGCCCGCGGTGGCCGGGGTTTTCATCGCCGCGCTGGGTGCCTCCACGAGCTACCGGTCGGCATTGATTTTCGCGGCGCTGGGCGGAGTCGGAGTGGCCAGCTTCCACCCGCAGGCCTCGGCCTGGGCCGCGGCCGGCATGAAGGAAAATCGATCCCGCTGGATGTCCGTTTTTATCACCGCGGGCACGCTCGGCATCGCCCTTTCCCCGGCCTTCTATTCGACCTTCGTGGGAGTTTTCGGCTATCGGAACATCTTCTGGACAGCGCTGCCCGGCATGGTCATTTCGATCGCTCTGCTGGCCTGGGTCCGCCCGCCGGCGCACGTGCCGCGGCGCAGCCAGGCCTTCGACTGGACCCCGCTGCGCGCGGTCTGGAAGCCCATGGCGATTCTTTATTGCGGCGTTTTTTTCCGCTCGGCGGTTCAAGTCACCTACGCGCAATTCCTGGCCTTGTATCTGTATCGCGAGCGTGGGTATCCGCTGGCCGCCGCCGCTTGGGCGCTGACTCTCTACCTGACGGCCGGCGCCATCGGAGGGTTCGCCGGCGGCTACATTGCGGACCGCTGCGGGGCGCGACGAGTGATCCTCATATCGTTTGCTTTATCCGTGCCGTTCATGCTCGTCTTTTTCCTGACCAACGGCTGGTGGGCGATTCCCTCTCTCGCTCTCGGCGGACTGATTCTGCTTTTCACGATTCCGGTGAACGTGGTGGTCGCCCAAGACCTGGCGCCCTCGCAGGCCGGGACGGTGTCGGCACTGTTGATGGGCTTTGCATGGGGCGCGGCCGGCCTGATTTTTATCCCGCTAACGGGCTGGGTCGCGCAGCACACTTCCCTGCACACGGCTCTGTTTGCGCTGCTCGTGTTCCCGCTCCTCGGCTGGTGGCTGGCGCACTATTTGCCGCCCGACCTGGGTCGCGGAAAGGAAAGGCCGCACGCATGAAGCGAGCGGTCTGCCTGGTTTCGGGAGGGCTCGATTCGGCCACTACTCTGGCCTTCGCCCGACGCGACGGCTTCACCGGTTATGCGTTGAGTTTCGACTACGGACAGCGCCATCGCATCGAACTGGAAGCGGCGGCGCGCGTGGCCCGCTCGCTCGGCGCGGTGGAACACAAGACCGTCGTGATCGACCTGCGCCTGTTCGGCGGGTCCGCGCTAACGGCAGAGATCGACGTGCCGAAGGACCGGCCGGCTGCGGCGATGACGCAGGGCATTCCCATCACGTACGTCCCGGCGCGCAATACCATTTTTCTTTCCTTTGCCCTGGCGTGGGCCGAAGTCCTGGATTCGGCCGACATCTTTATCGGCGTCAATGCCGTCGATTATTCGGGCTACCCGGATTGCCGGCCCGAGTACGTCGCGGCCTTCGAACGCATGGCGAATCTCGCCACCAAGGCCGGCGTCGAAGGCGCGCACAAGCTCACGATCCATACGCCGCTGATTGCCCTGTCGAAGGCCGGGATCATTCGCGCCGGCCTTTCGCTGGGCGTCGATTACTCGCTGACGCACAGCTGTTACGACCCTGCCGCGGACGGCAGGGCGTGCGGCCATTGCGACTCCTGTCTGATCCGACTGGCCGGTTTTGCGGCCGCGGGCGCGGTCGACCCAGCGCCCTATCGATAATGAGAATCGCTGAACTTTTCGCGTCCATTCAAGGCGAGGGGCGCCTCGCCGGGGTGCCGTCGCTGTTCATCCGTTTCTCAGGCTGCAATTTGCGCTGCCGCTGGTGCGATACGCCGTATACGTCCTGGCATCCCGAAGGCGCGGATTGGACGCTCGACCGCATTATGGAGTGCGTCCGCGAATACCCGCAGTACCGGCACGCCGTCGTGACCGGCGGCGAGCCGATGATCTTTCCCGAGGTCGTGCCGCTTACGCAGGAGCTGCAGGCGGCCGGTCTGCACGTCACCATGGAAACGGCTGGCACGGTGTTCCAGGCGGTGGCCTGCGACCTGATGAGCGTATCGCCGAAACTGGCCAATTCGACGCCCGACGATCTCGTCTGGCGGCCGCGCCACGAAGAGCGGCGCCTCCAGCCGGATGTCCTGCGCAGGCTCACTTCGGACTTCGATTACCAGTTGAAATTCGTGGTGCAATCCCCAGGTGATCTGGCCGAGATCAGGGCGATTCAGACGTTGTGCGGAGCGAGCGAAGAGAAGATTCTGTTGATGCCCGAAGGGGTCGACGCCGCCACGCTCGAGCAGCGTTCGGCCTGGCTGGTTGAGCTCTGTAAGCAGTACGGCTACCGTTTTGCGCCGCGTCTGCATATCCTGCTATATGGTCATCGCCGCGGCGTGTGACCGCGGCCGCGCCGGGAGGAACGCATGTCTTCAACGCCCCAAGGCAAGGAACTGGAGCGCGTCGGTGTTGCCATCGACGCAGTGCTGCTGGCCAAATTCGACGAGCTGATCGCCCGCCGCGGTTACACCAACCGCTCAGAAGCGTTTCGCGACCTGATTCGGGCGGAGCTGGTCAACGAGGCCGCCAACCGGCCGTCGGGCAAGGTGACCGGGACCATCACGCTGCTATATGACCACCATGTCCGCCTGTTAAACGAGAAACTGACTGACTTGCAGCACGCTTTCCACCACCACATCCTCTCCACGCTGCACGTGCACCTGGACCACGACAATTGCCTGGAGGTGATCGTGGTCAAGGGCGAGGCCGGAGATGTGCGGAAGCTGGCCGACCGCCTGATCGCCACGCGCGGGGTAAAGCACGGGCGGCTGGTGCTCTCGGGGACCGGACCGGAGCTGTAGTCGACGGCCGTTCAGTTGCTGCGCGCGAGCGGCAACGACAATAGGCTGGCAGCGGCCTCGCACGTGATTCGTTTCGCTTTGCCTCCGCATGAGTCATATGCCGCGGAAACCCCGCCGGAAAGTGCGGGGCCGGTGTAGCTTCCCGCGACGCCGCGCTGTACAATTTCTCTAATCGTCCGAGGTCGGGTCGTACGAGAAGGTGACCACATGTTCTGTTCGAGATGTGGACGTCAGCTGGATGCCGGGACAACGTTCTGCTCCGGCTGTGGAGCGCCGATCGGCGGCCCCGAGGTGCCCCCAGTGCAGCCGTCGTACTCCGCGCCACCGCCGTATGTGCCGCAGCCGCCGCCCTACGCTCCCGCTCTTCCATACGCTAGCTGGGGCGACCGGGCGATCGGCTACATCATCGACAGCCTGTTTGTGTTCGCCGTGATGATCCTGCTGGGCGCGGTTCTCGGCTCGTTCTTTTTCGCCTCCGCGCTTAGCTTTGGGCATGGCCACCCCTTTTCAGGCGCAATGTGCTGTTTCCTCATTTTCCTGTTCCCTCTATCCACGCTCCTGGTCGGCTTGTACAACCGCGTCTACCTGGTCAGTCTGCGCGGGTACTCCATCGGTCAGGGCTTGATGAAGCTGAAGGTGGTGGACGCCCAGGGCGCGTTGCTCTCCCAAGGCACTGCCTTCATCCGGCTGATTGTCCACGCCGCCCTCGGCTTCGTTCCCCTGCTGCCGTTTCTCGATCTGCTGTGGCCGCTGTGGGATCCGTACCGCCAGACGCTGCATGACAAGGCGGTCGGCTGCTTCGTGATCTACAACCCGGATGTCCGCTAGCGTCCCCCGCCGCTGGCCGCCAATCGCCACTGGCATTGCGCTCGTGGCGGCCTGTTTGGCCGTGCGAGCGTGCTGCTCCGCCGACGAGCAACACACTTGGTTTCTCGGCCACGCTTTTGGCGCTGAGTGCGCCTTCCGGCTGCGCTTTGGCATCCCGTGCCCGAATTGCGGCGTGACGCGCTCTGTCATTCTCGCTCTGCACGGCGAATGGACGCGGGCGTGGCGCATCGCGCCCGCCGGGCCGGCGCTGGTGATTGGAACGCTCGTCTCGGCCGTAACGGTGATCGCCCTCGGGATCATCCGCAGGCGAGACGCCTCGCCGCTCGTCGCACGCGCGGAATGCCTCGCCCCACGCGTCATCTATGTGAGCGCCGCCCTGGTTGTGTTGGTCTGGTTCGCGGGCTGGATCGCAGCCGTGGCGCAGGCGCTGGCAGCGTTCTAGGACGCGGGCTTAGCCGGCTTTTCCTTGGGCTTCTTGGCCGGTTTCTCGGCCGCCGCCACAACCGGCGCTGCCACCGGCTCCGGGACCGGCTTGGCACGCTTCTTCTTCACCCGCTTCACCGCCGGCGGCGGTGGATTCTTGGCCCTCTCTGCGGCCGCGGCGGCCATGGCCCGCGACTTGAGCCGGCGCTGCGCGCGGCGTTTCACTCGCGCGTCGTGGCGGGCCTTATCCCCGTTGCGTTCTGACATTTTTCAACCCTCTTTTCCTGAAATCCTGTGGGGCGCCGCGCTACATGTACATCCCGCCGTTGACCTTCAGCACGTGCCCGGTGATGTAGCTGGCATCGTCGCTGGCCAGGAACTTCACGGCGGCGGCGATGTCCTCAGGCTTGCCGAGGCGCTTCAGCGCGACCCGCGCGAGCATCTTCTGCTTCTGCTCTTCGGTCAGCACGGCGGTCATGTCGGTCTCGATGAAGCCCGGCGCAATGGCATTCACGGTCACATTGCGCGAGGCCAGCTCCAGCGCCAGGCACTTGGTCAACCCGATCAGCCCCGCCTTCGAGGACACGTAGTTCGCCTGTCCCGGATTGCCCATCTCGCCCACCACCGACGCGATGTTGATGATGCGGCCCCAGCGCTCCTCGATCATGTGCGGCATGACAGCCTGGCTGACGTAAAAGGCGCCGGTCAAATTCACCTGCAGCACCATGTTCCAATCCGCTGCTTTGAGGCGCATCGCCAGCGCGTCGCGCGTGATCCCGGCATTGTTCACCAGCACGTCGATCCGGTGAAACTTCGTCATGACCTCGTCGACGCCCTTCTTCACCGATTCCTGCGACGTGACGTTGAAATCGAGCGTCATGCACTCGCCGCCGCAGGCGCAGATCTCGCCCGCAACCTTCTCGTTATTCTCGATTTCCGGCGAGGCGACGACAATCGCGTAGTTGGCTTTGCACAGCGTATGGGCGATGGCGCGCCCAATGCCGCGGCTGGCGCCGGTGACCAGCGCAACTCGTTGAAACATGCTCACTCCTGCACTCGAACTGGCGAAACCTTCATGATAGTAGATTGCAGAGGTAATCCGTTCCCGATGGCCTACTCCGATCTGCGCGACTACATCCGCCGGCTCGAAAAAGAGCAGCAGCTCAAGCGCATCCCCTTCGAGGTGGATCCGTATCTCGAAATCACCGAATTCGCCGACCGCTCGGTGAAAACCGGCGGTCCCGCGCTGCTGTTCGAGAAGCCCAAGGGCTCAAACGTCCCCGTACTCATCAACGCCTTCGCCTCGGCGCGCCGCATGGAGTTGGCGCTCGAAGTCGCCTCGGTTCAGGAGCATGCCGACCGCATCGTCGAGATGCTCGAACTGCGCATGCCGCAGGGCCTGATCGACAAGCTCAAGCTGCTCCCCAAGTTCGCCGACATGGCCAAATTCTTCCCCCGGACGGTCTCCTCCGGGCCGTGCAAGGAGGTTATCCGCAAGGACAACTTCTCCCTGCGCGAGTTCCCCATCCTGCACTGCTGGCCGCAGGACGCGGGGCCGTTCATCACGCTGCCAATGGTCTTCACGCGCAACCCTGAGACCGGCAAGCGCAATTGCGGCATGTACCGCATGCAGGTCTACGACGACCGGACCACCGGCATGCATTGGCAGACCCAGAAGCACGGCGCGGAGCATTACCGCCGGCTTCTGCAGGCGGGCGGCGGCAAAGACGCGCGCATGCCCGTCGCCGTCGCCATTGGCTCCGATCCCGCCACCATGTACGCGCCCATCCTGCCCCTGCCGCCCGATCTCGACGAGATGCTGATCGCCGGCTTCCTGCGCCGCGAGCCCGTGGAAATGGTGCAATGCGAAACCTGCGATCTGGAGGTTCCCGCCAACTCCGAAATCGTCCTCGAAGGCTACGTCACGCTGGGCGAAACGCGCACCGAGGGCCCGTTCGGCGACCACACCGGTTATTATTCGCTCGACGACCCATACCCGGTCTTCCACGTCGAGTGCATCACCCAACGCCGCGATCCCATCTACGCTGCCACCATTGTCGGGCCGCCGCCCATGGAGGACTTCTACATGGGCCGGGCCATCGAGCGCATCTTCCTGCCTCTGATGCGCATGCAGATCCCCGAGATCCGCGACATCTCGATGCCCGCGTCGGGCGTCTTCCACAACCTGATGCTGGTTTCGATCCGCAAGTCCTATCCCGGCCAGGCGCGCAAGGTGATGCACGCCATCTGGGGCCTGGGGCAGGCCATGTTCACCAAAGTCATCGTCGTCGTGGACGAGGATGTGCACGTCCAGGACCACTCTATAGTGGCCTGGCGCGCGCTCAACAACATCGATCCGCAGCGCGACATCGAGTTCGTTCAGGGCCCCGTCGATTCGCTCGACCACGCTTCGCGCATGGCCGACTACGGTTCCAAGATGGGCATCGACGCGACGAAGAAGGTGCCCGCGGAAGGCTTCACCCGGCGCTGGCCGGATGTGATCGCGATGTCCCCTGACGTGAAGCAGCGGGTCGACGAATTGTGGAAGCGGGCGGGTTTGTAAACTCCGCCGCCCTTCCCGCCTGATTTGTACTTATCATGAACTTAATAGTTCAGTTTGAATTCTGGGATCATCCGAACTTGGAGGTTGCATGCAGCGACGCGATTTCATCCGGGGCGCCGTCAGTCTTTCGGCCTTTCCATACCATCTTTTCGCCGGCCCTACGAAAAAGTCGGCCAGCGATGTGATTGAGCTTGGTCCAAAGAAGGTGAAGGTGACCCGCCTCGCGATGGGCACCGGCACCAACGGCATGGGCGGCAGTTCGAACCAGACCCGCAAACTGGGCATGAGCGGATTGGCCGATCTGCTCCGCACCGCCTACGACAATGGCGTGTGCTTCTATGACTCCGCCGACCAGTACGGCACGCATCCCTACATCAAGGAAGCGCTGAAGAAGGTCCCGCGGGAAAAGGTCGCGATCCTGACCAAGACGCACTCCAACACCTACAACGAGATGAAGGCCGACCTCGACCGCTTCCGCCGGGAGCTGGGCGTCGACTACATCGACATCATGCTGCTGCACTGCATGATGGACCCCGACTGGCCGGCGCGCAAGAAGGGCGCGATGGACTTCATCAGTGAAGCCCAGGAGCAGGGCCTCATCAGGACCAAGGGCACGAGTTGCCACACCCTCGGCGCGCTGAAGGCCGCCGCCAGCTCTCCCTGGGTCGAAGTCGACCTGGCGCGCTTCAACCCAGCCGGCGCGATCATGGACGCCGACGTGGCCACCGTCAGCGCCGTTCTCAAGGGCATGAAAGCCTCTGGCAAGGGCATCATGGGCATGAAGATCTTCGGCGCGGGCAAGCTCCGCCACCGCGCCGACGAGTGCCTCCAATACGCCCTGTCGACGGAAATTGTCGACTGCTTCACCATCGGCAGCGAGAGCATCGCCGAGTTCACCGACCTCACTAAGCGCATTCCCGCCGCATCCGTGCGCGGGTGATGGTACGAACCGACCACATAGGTGACAGAAGTTTCTAAGCACATCGGTAACAGATTTAGGGCAAGCTGCAAAGCGATGCCCTGGAAAGTGAGCGATGTGATGGAAGAGCGGTTTCGGCTGGTGGAGC